>CBIGPO010000017.1:0-81322 GCA_966191635.1 uncultured Luteibacter sp. | reverse complement strand
GCAGTCGTGGCCCCGAGGGTGGCACCCGCCGGCTCTTGCGCCGCACCGCGAGCGCAAAACGCGATGCCGAAGGCGAGCCCCCTGCAGCCCTGAGTAAGCGTTGCCCTGAGTTCGTCCCGCGTGATTCTCACGCGCGCTGTCGAGGTGCGGAGAATGGTGGCGATGGCGTGCGTCTTCTAGCGTGTTTCGACCGGCGCCCAGAGCGCCCTGTCGAAGGAACGTGCCATGTCGAAATATCCCTTCCTGCCTCTTGTCGCAGTCTCGTTCGGTCTCGCAGTGAACACGCCTGTCGTTGCCTCGGACGGAACGATGAATCGCTACATCGTGCATTTCGACGACTCCATAACTGCGAAGACCGCCGTGACAGAGAGGGTGCACGCCATGGCGCAACGCGGTTCATCGGTGCGCCGTGTGCGGCACCTCGCGGCGGGGGGTGAGTTGTTCGAACTCTCCGCTGTTGAGGCCGAGGCGATGGCAGCATCGAAGGGTGTCATTGCGGTCGAGGAAGACCGCATGGTCAGCCTGGCCGGTGGCATCATCGATCCGCTATGGCGACGTCAGTGGTACATGCACGATCCGAAGGTCGGTATCGAAGCGCCGGTAGCATGGCGCGATACACGTGGCGAGGGCGCCATCGTCGCCGTGCTGGACACCGGTGTCACGCCGCATCCGGAGTTCGATGGACAGTTGCTCCCCGGCTACGATTTCATCACCGATGCGCAGGCGGCGCGCGACGGCGACGGCCGCGATGCCGATCCCACCGACGAGGGCGACTGGGTAGAGGCAGGCGATTGTCGGGCGCGCCAGAGTTCGCCGTCGTCGTGGCACGGCACGCACGTGACGGGCATTGTCGTGGCGCGCGCCGGCAATACCCCAGGCATCGTCGGCGTTGCACCCGAGGCGAAGGTCGTTCCAGTGCGCGTCATGGGGCGTTGTGGTGGCAGGCTCTCGGATGTGGCCGACGCCATCGTGTGGGCATCCGGCGGTGAGGTCGCCGGCATTCCAAGCAGGCCTCCCGTCGACGTCATCAACCTCAGTCTGCGTGTACCCGGTGCCTGCGGCATGACCATGAGCCGCGCCATCGCACAAGCGCGGGCGCGCGGTACGGCGGTGGTGGCTGCTGCCGGCAACGACTCGATCAAGGCTTCCGGCGTAGCGCCCGCCAATTGCCCGGGCGTTGTGTCAGTCGCAGCACTGGCACGCGACGGCAGCATGGCCTGGTACTCCAACTACGGCGAGGGCGTGACCGTGGCGGCACCCGGTGGTTCGCTGGGGCGAATGGGCATCGACGACATTCTTTCGTCGGTCGACGGTGGCGAGCGCGGTCGCCAGCGGGCCATCTTCAAGTACTACGCGGGCACGTCGATGGCTGCGCCGCAGGTGGCAGGGCTGGTCGCGCTCATGCGGTCAGCGGATCCGCTCATCGGCGTGGACGAGATCACGGCGCAGCTGGTCGACAATGCGAGGCCGCTGCCCGGCCCCTGCCCGAAAGGTTGCGGGGCCGGCCTGATCGATGCAGGTGCAACGGTGAACGCGGTGATCGAGGATAGTGTTCTTCCCCGGCCACGTTCCTGACCTGGCGGATCAGATCGCTTCGAAGCGGTTCGCGTCGCGGTTCTTTCGAACCGTGGCCGGATCCCACACACGGCCGTTCATCGCAATGTAGACGCCATCGTTCAGCGTCTGCACCGCGCCCACGGCGCAACCGATGTTGAATACCGCATCGGAGCCCTGGAATCGCGCGGGATTCAATGCGCCGGTAAGGACGATGACCTTGCCGGGGATGCCTGCCAGGACGCGCGCGGTCTCGACCATGGTGTCGGTGCCATGCGTCACCAGCACGTGCCGGTGAGGCTGGGCTTCGATCGTGCTGCGCATCAGGGCGCGGTCCTCGTCCGTCACATGCAGGCTGTCCTTGCGCAGGATCGGAATCACATCGAAACGAAACGCGACGCCGAGTTGCTGGAGGATGTCGGCAATCTGCGGACTACCGATCTGGTAGTCCGATTTGTCGTCGAAGTAGACCTTGTCGATCGTGCCGCCGGTGGTAACGATGGTGAGCTGCTGCATGTCTGACCTGGGAAGCCGGATAAAGCGGGGCGGCCATTCTACCTCGTGACCGCGTCGGCCATCGCTTCGGTGGTCTTGCTCCCCCTGGCCCTGGGTGGGGCGTCGGTCGCCAGGAGGATGTCCTCGTCGTTCTCCGGTAGCGCCAGTCGATCGAGCCCGCGCGCGATGAAGCGCCGGCAGGCGGCCGCGGGGCGCGTGTCGCCGGTCGCGTCCGCCCACGCTGCCGAGCGGACCAGGAGTGCGGCGGCCACCGTGCGGGCCAGCGTGTAGGCAACACCGCGGGCGGAGGCTTCCAGCGAGGCGCGGTCCGCGACAACATCGCCGAGCAGGGCCTCGGTGGCGTCGAGTGTGGCGCCGATGACGCTGCGCTCGGGCGTGTCCGGGCCGATGAGGCCGTCGATGGCCTGGCGCAGCGGTGCGATGCCGGTCGCGCCGATCGCACGCAGCATGTCGAGCGAGAGGACATTGGTCGTGCCCTCCCAGATGGCGTAGACCTGTGCGTCGCGCAACAGCTGCGGCAGGCCGGTGTCCTCGATGTAGCCCGCGCCTCCAAAGCACTCCAGCGCTTCGGAAACGATGCGTATCGACACCTTCGCGGTCCACAGCTTGGCAAGCGGCGTGAGCAGGCGGAGCAGGGCGCCCTCATGTGCCGTGCCTTCGCCACGCTCGGTGCGACCCAGCAACTCGGCGACGAAAAAGGTGAGCGAGAAGGCGGCTTCGAACTCGGCCTGCATGTCGGCAAGCGTGCGGGCGTGCAGCGGCTGGTCGATCAGACGCGCTCCGAAGGCGGTGCGCCGTGTGGCGTAGTCGCGCGCAAGCGAAATGGCGCGGGCCATGCTGGCCACCGCGCAAACGGCGTTCCATGTTCGCGTGACATTGAGCATCGGTGCTATCTGGCGCACGCCGTGGTCGAGAGGTCCGACCGGCGTCGCCGGCAAGCCGTCGAGATGGATCTCGGCGGTAGGCAGCTCATGCGTGCCGAGCTTTTTCTTCAGGCGATCGATCGTGATGCCATGCCAGGCGCCATTCTCGTCCTTGGTTTCGACGTAGAACAAGGCGAGGGCCGAGGTACCGTGACCCGCACCTTCCGGCCGTGCCAGCGCTAGCGCGGCCTCACCCACCACGGCGGAACTGAACCATTTGCGGCCGTACAGCCGCCACTGTCCCTCGGCATCCTGCCGCGCGATGGTCTCGGTCCGACCGACATCCGATCCGCCCGGCGTCTCGGTCATCCATTGCCCGGACAGCCAGAACGTGGACGCATCCCGGCTGAGAAAATGTGGCAACGCCCGCTCGATCAACGCGGTATTGCCCGAGGCGCGGATTGCTGTCGCCGCGCCGTCGGTCATTGCCAGCGGGCAGCAATAGAACTCGCTGGCGATGTGGTACAGGTACACACGCGCGAACTCTTCAACGCGCGCCCATGGCGAGGCATCGTGACCGGAAGCGAGCACGGCGTGACGGGTGGTCAAGCCAGGGCCTTCTTCCCACGCGGGCGTAAGCGCGATGCGGTCCACGCGTGCACCCCAGGCATCCCACGAGGTGAGCACCGGTTCGGTGCGCGGCGTGCGGCCACGCCGATCCCAGGCCATCACCGCGTAGTCACCTAACGCATCGAGGTCGGCGCGCATCGCATGCAAGCGTTCGGCGGGCAAGACGCGGCCGAGCCACGTATTCAGTACGCGATCGTCGCGATAGGGATGCGCCAGTCGAGGCGCGTCCTGCAGAAAACCCATCGTGGCATCCTCTCCGTCAGGTAAGCAGGTCTAGCCTGCGCCGATGACTTTGGACGGTCAACGAGGCCGGCGGACGCCCACACCCAGTGTCCCGATCAGGAGCAGGGTCAGCATGAGCTCGATCACGCCAAGCCAGCGGTCCGGCCCGCCGCTCCAGGTTTCGGTGACGCCGTGACAGAAATAGAACAGGGCCAGCACGCCCACCCAGAGCAAGGCGCGGGTAACTTTGGGCAACGACAGCAGCGGCAGGAGCAGCGGCGGGACGGTGAGGGCGAAGGCGACCCAGGTCGGAATCGAGACGGGCGGATACAGCGAGTACCAGAGCACCTGAAGCGCGAGCAGCGCCGCCCAGGCCCACAGTCCTGTCTTCTGGGTGGCGCTCAACGCCACGCTCACGCGGGCGTACCCAATCGCCGTGCGACATCGGCCAGGCGCTTGCCGAGGGCGCGGGCAAGGTCTCGCTCGTGTTCGCTGATGGTGTTATCGCCACGGGCACCGGCCACGTGGCTGGCGCCATAAGGCGTGCCACCGCTGGTCGTACTGGTCAGTGCCGGCTCGGTGTACGGGATGCCGACGATCAACATGCCGTGGTGAAGCAGGGGCAGGGCCATCGACAGCAAGGTGGCTTCCTGGCCGCCGTGCATCGTGCTGGTCGATGTGAACAACGCAGCCGGTTTACCTGCCAGGGCACCGGATGCCCACTCGGCACCGGTGGTGTCGAGAAAATGTTTCAGCGGTGCGGCCATATTGCCGAAGCGTGTAGGGCTACCCATGGCCATACCCACGCACTCGACCAGATCGGCGCGGGACACGTAGGGAGCGCCTTCGTCCGGCTCAGGTGGCATGGCGATTTCGGTCACCGGTGCCACTGGGGGCACCTGGCGCAGGCGTGCCCGCATGCCGGGGACTTCCTCGATGCCGCGGGCGATGAGGCGGGCGAGCTGGGCCGTGTGGCCGCTACGGCTGTAGTAGAGTACGAGGACGTCGTGAGACATGGATGGGCGCCTGTGCGAAGGCACTAGTCTCGCAGAACTGCCACACGTTCCCAATCTTTCGGGACAGGATGAAGGATAGACATGCCGCCGCTTCGCTTCGACCGCGACCGCGCCCTGAGTTTTACCCGCTTCACGTGGCTGCGCTTCGTCGACGACAAATGCTTCGAGACGGCCGGCGCGCTGTCGTACACCACGCTCGTCTCGCTCGTGCCGCTGACCGTCGCCGTGTTCGCGATTCTCTCGGCCTTCCCCGTATTCGCCGAATGGCGCGGCAGCCTGGCCAATTACGCCTTCCAGAACTTCGTGCCCGCCACCGGCATCAAGATCCAGGAGTACATGCTGGCGTTTGCGGACAAAGCCAGCCAGCTGACGGGGATATCCATCCTCGTCATGCTCTTCAGCGCGGTGTCGATGATGATCAGCATCGAAGACCGGATGAACCGGATCTGGCGCGTTCGCAAGCCGCGCGGCTGGACGTCGCGTCTTTTACTCTATTGGGCGGCACTCACGCTGGGTCCCATCCTGGTCGTCGGCAGTCTCGTGCTCACCTCTTACATCACCGCCTTCCCCATGCTTCATGCGGCGGCCGACCAGATCGCAACGCAGAGCAGGCTGCTCACCTTCCTGCCGTTCGTGATCACCTTTGTCACCCTGATGCTGATGTACACCATGGTGCCCAATCGCCGGGTCAACTGGCGGCACGCGGGCATCGGCGCGTTGCTCGGCGCGATCCTGTTCGAGATTGCGCGCTGGGGGTTCACGCTGTTCATCCGCAATGCGCCGACTTACGAGGAAATCTATGGCGCGCTGGCCGCGATCCCGATCTTCCTGCTGTGGATCTACCTGTCCTGGATCATCGTGATCCTGGGCGCGTCGATCGCCGCCTCGATTTCCGCATTTGAGTACACCTTGCCTCAGGAAGCGCTGCCGGAAGGCGCGGAGTTCATCGGCCTGCTGGTGGTGTTGCAGCAGTTCGTCGAGGCGCAACGCGCCGGTGACAGCGTGGACCCTCCCTCGGTTCGCATTCGCGCTCCTTACCTGCCGTCGAGCGCGATCACCTGCTACTTCGACGACCTCCAGCGCGCGGACATGATCCAGCGCGGCGAAGCCGGTGGCTGGCTGCTGACCCGCAGCCTGGATTGCACCGAGCTGCTTCGCGTCTACCGTTGCACCTCGTACCGCCTGCCGCTGCATCCGCGCGAGCAGGTGGAACGGCTGGGTATCTACCTCCCCACCGAGCTGCTTGTGCTGCTCGACCAGCTTGCCGCCGCGTTGGACGCGACGCTCGGTGCGCGGCTCGACCAGCTCTTTCCCCCCGCTCTCGTCAACGCTCCCACCGAGGACACTCCCGCATGATTCGCCGCTTTCTCGCCGTTGCCGTCGTCGCACTGGCATTTGCCGGCCCGACCATGGCTGCCACGGCCGCCGCTCCCGATCTGAAAGTCACCACGCTGGACGGCAAGCCGTTCGACCTCGCCGCGCAGCACGGCAAGTGGGTGGTGGTGAACTATTGGGCGACCTGGTGCGTGCCCTGCATCAAGGAAATGCCGGATATCTCGGCTTTCGTGAAGAGCCACAAGAACGTCGCCGCGATCGGTCTGGCGTTCGAGGACACCGACGCGAAGGAGATCCGTGCCTTCCTGGCGAAACATCCGGTTGTCTATCCGATCGCCCAGGTCGACGTGACAGATCCGCCGAAAGCCTTCGAGCCACCGAAAGGCTTGCCGACGACTTACCTGATCGCGCCGGACGGCACGGTGGCCAAGCGTTTCGTCGGTCCCGTTACCGAGCAGAGCCTCGGCGAGGCCATCAGCAAGGGGAAATGAAATGAAAGCCGCTCGCTTTGTCGTGAGGGGAAAGGTGCAGGGTGTGTTCTTTCGCGCTTCGGCGCGGGAGCAGGCAAAAGCACTGAATCTCACCGGCCACGCCCGCAACCTGCTGGACGGCAGTGTCGAGGTGGTCGTTTACGGCGAGGCGGCGGCGATCGACCGGCTCGAGGTGTGGCTGCATGACGGCCCGGATTCGGCCGAGGTCAACGAGTTGTATCGTGAGGACCTCGGCGCGCACGATGCGCCGACCGAATTCGTGACGAAGTAGCGGCTCACTACTGTAGGAATGCTTCTGTGGGAGCCGCTTCAGCGGCGATGGGTGCATGTGGGAGCCGCTTCAGCGGCGAAAAGCCAACGGAGCGGCGACGCCATACCTCCATCGCCGATGAATCGGCTCCCACAAACAGCCAGTCTGAACTCAGTCAGTAGGACCCCTGAACTCAGTCAGTAGGACCCGTCGCATTCGCCGGCCGGGCCAGCAAGGTCACCGGAAGCTTCTCCCCATCGGACAACGCAAACGTCACGACTACCTTGTCGCCCGGCTTCACCGGGTGTTTCGCGTCCATCAACATCACGTGGTACCCGCCCGGCGAGAACGCGACTTTGCCCTTCGGCGGCAGCGGCACGCTATCGACCATTTCCATGCGTCCCATGCCGCCGTCGGTGCTGCTGCGATGGATCATTGCGTCGGCATAGTCCGGTGACGAAGCCCCGACGATCGACACGGCGCGGTCGGACAGGTTCTCGAAGTTCACATAGCCGCCCGCGGGCAGGGTGCCGGGCAGCACGCGTAGCCAGCCGTCACTGGCCTTGACGGAGGGCGCATCGGCGGCGTGTGCCGTGCCGGCGACGAGAAGCGCGGCGACAACGAACGATCGGAAAGTCACGGTTGAGCTCCCAGCGTAGTGAGCAGATGCAGGTCGTGCACCATGTCGTCCTGCGAAACAGATGGCGTCGCCAGCAGGCGGGCCTTGCCGGCGGCGTCGAAGAAATAGATGGCCGAGCTGTGACTCACGTCGTAGGCGCCGTCGCCACGGTCCGGCTCGCGGGTGAAGGCGGAGCGATAGCGCTTGGCCAGCGCTTCCACGTCGGCATCCGAACCGACCAGGCCAACGGCTCGCTTGTCGAATGCATTGACGTAGGCATGCATGATCTCGGGAGTGTCACGCTTGGGATCGACGCTGACGAACAGGATGCGAACGTTGTCAGCCGGCGGACCGAGGCGATCCAGTACCACATGCAACTGGGTCAGTGTCAGCGGGCACACATCGGGGCAGTGCGTGTAGCCGAAATACATGAGCGTGACCTTGCCCTTGAAGTCGGCCCCGGTCACGGCCTTGCCGTTGTCATCGGTCAGCCGGAAGTCAAGATCGGGCAGGTGACCGGACACGTCAGTCAGTTTCCACGCGGGTTGCGGGTCGCGTTGGCAACCGCTCACGCTGACAAGAGTGATCAGGATCAGCAAGGCCCAGCGGGCCCGGCGGGAGAACGAGGGCTTCATGCGACACTCCGCGACATATCCCGCAAAGGATACGCCACTCGTGCCGGCCATCAGGCACTTCCTCCAGCTGGAACAATCCGGATGCGACAACATGTCAGCGGTGCCCAAGCCCTCCTCGTCGGTATCGCCGGCGCCTCGGCCGTTGCCCTCGGGGCCTTCGGCGCGCACGCGCTGCGCGGTGTGGTGGATGATCACGGCCTGGAGATCTGGCACACGGGCGTGGAATACCATTTCTGGCACGCGCTGGCGCTCTTTGCCGTCGTGATCGGATTGTCGCCGGGACGCGCGCGGTCGGTGGCGGTCGCTCTGTTCGCGATGGGTATCGTGTTGTTTTCGGGCAGCCTGTATGCATTGGCGCTGGGGGCGCCGCGGCTGGTTGGGCTGGTGACGCCAGTGGGTGGGGTGGCGTTTATTGGCGGGTGGGTGGCGGTGGGGTTGGCGCTGAGGCGGGGTGGGGCTTCCGCTCCGTAGGGATCGCCGCTGAAGCGGCTCCTACATGAGAGAAGCAGCTCCTGCATGAGATGTGCGCGGGCTCCGGTGCTTCCTGTGGGAGCCGATTTATCGGCGATGGGTGCTCGCGATTAACCTTCCGGATCCTCGACCGCTTCGACCTTCCCGGGCTTCAGCCGGCCGGCCCGCCGTAGCGCATCGCGCAGCACGAACTCGATCTGTGCGTTCACCGAACGCAACTCGTCATCGGACCATTTCTGCATGGCGTCGAGGACGGTTGCGCTGATGCGCAAGGGATAGGCTTTTCTATCGGCCGCCACGCTGCCCTCAGTTGTACAGGGAGCCGGCGTTGATCACCGGCTGTGTCGCGCGGTCGCCGCAGAGGACGACCAGCAGGTTGGAAACCATCGCCGCCTTGCGCTCTTCGTCAAGTTCGACGACGCCCTGCGCGCGCAGCTGCTCGAGCGCCATGGCGACCATGCCGACCGCACCTTCGACGATGCGTTCGCGCGCAGCCACAATCGCGTTGGCCTGCTGGCGCTGAAGCATCGCCTGAGCGATTTCCTGCGCGTAGGCGAGGTGGCTGATACGCGATTCGATCACTTCCACACCAGCCTTCATCAGGCGGGCCTCGATCTCCTGGCGCAGATGGTTGTTGATCTCGTCGCCGTGGCTGCGGAGCGAGGCTTTCTTGTCGTCGTGAGCATCGTACGGGTAGCTCTGGGCCATCTGGCGCAGCGCCGACTCACTCTGGATCTGCACGAAGTTCTCGTAGTCGTCTACGCAGAACACGGCTTCGGCCGTGTCCACCACCTGCCACACGACGATGGCCGCGATCTCGATGGGGTTGCCATCGTTGTCGTTCACCTTGAGTCGGTTGCTCTCGAAATTGCGCACGCGCAGGCTCACGGGGCGGCGCGAGTAGAAAGGATTCGTCCAGCGCAGGCCTTCGCGGCGTTCGGTGCCAGCGTAGCGGCCGAACAACTGCATCACCTGACCCTGGTTCGGCTGCACCTGGAAAAAGCCCTTGGCCAGGAACAACAGGATGGGCACGGCCACCACGGCGCTCGCCATGGACGCCGGCTGTAAGGGCCGGGCGACGAAACCCAGGAACGCTATCGCGAGAACGATCAGGACGACGAGAAACGGGATACCCGGAAGCGAAAACGAGGAACGTTCGTTCATGACGGCACCACCCCTGGAAGATGCGGTCAGTTTGATATCAATTTGATGTCACTTCAAGGGGGTCAGTCGGAGCCCTTGCCGCCTCCGCCAGAGGTCATGCCGGACGGCGTCGGGAGGTCCATCAGGTTCGAGGAGGCGATGGCCCGATTGATGCTGATGTGGCCCAGGGTGCTCATCGCCGCGAAGAATCGCCAGGGATCGCCGTTGCCCACGCCCAGCGCGATGTGGGTCGTGTCGAATCGTCGCTGCGCCGAGTCGAAGCTGATCCACCGCCCGTTGATGAAGGCCTGCGTCCAGGCGTGGGGGATGAAGACCCGCGTCGCGCCTCCCATGCGTTCGACGTAGACGATACCGGTGACCACGCGCGCCGGGATGCCCATCGATCGCGCCAGCGCTGTCAGCAACACGGCATGCTCGGTGCAGTCACCGTTCCGGCTTTCCATGGTTTCCAACGCGGACGCGTAACCGACGTCGAGCCCTTTCTTCGTGATGTAATCGGAAATGTAGGAGCGAAGCCGGCGCATGCGCTGGAGATCACTGGTCGCGTCGCCGGTGATCTGCTGCGCGAACGCGCGGATCTGCGGCGAATCCGACTGCACCCAGGCATTCGCCGCGGTGTCTTCGGGGGAGGGCGCTGACTCGTCGCTCGTCATGCGGCCGAAGCCGACGTCGATGATGTAGACGCCGTCGCCTATCGAGGTTACGTGTTGTTCGTCGGTTTCGACAAAGGGCTGCGGAAAATTACCGCGAACCGTGACGGTGTAGCGCACCGGAGCGGCGCGCAGCGCCATCACCATCGGCCGCGGAGACTGGATCATGGCCGCACGAAGCAGGTCCACGTCCTGGTTGGGTGCCTTTGCGCAGGCCTCGCTGCACGCGGCCATTTCCAGGCGGAAGCCGAGCAGCGGCGAGATACCGCGACGGATGTAGCCCTGCTGATCGACCCAGATGTCCACGCTGTGATCACCCGTGGCGCCGACCAGCGATTGGCGCAGGTGGTGCAGCGTCTCCTGGCGGTTGTCCGGCATGTCCACCACCTCGTCGCCGACGACGACCACCTCAACGTTCGCTACCTGCTGCTTCACGGCGTCGAAGTTACGGATCTGGTAGGTCGTGCCCTGTTTGAATCCGTGGGCCTGCATGGACAAGCGCTGTCCTTCGGCCAGCGAGGCGCCGGTCGGCCAGATCAGCAGGTTGACCTTCGACTGCCCGCCCACGGTGTTGGCCACCTGGAAAGCACCATCGTCACGCACCTCGCCCTGTACGAGGTTCTGCTGCGACGACATGTTGGTACTGGCATAGAAGGCCAGGGGCGCGCCCAGCGGTGACTCCACGGTCTTGATCCGGGTTTCGAGCAAGATCGGCGTGTGTACGCGGGTGAGACGGAAGTTAAGTACCTGGGTCGTGGTCACCTTGTCGCCCGCCTGGTCGCGGTCGATCTGCAGGCTACCCACCTTGCGACCGTCGAGGAGAACGGTCATCCAGCGCTGATCCGCCAGGGCCGAGGTGGCGGTCAGACACAGCAGTACGGCGACGGCGGCCAGACGACGTCTCATGGGCGTACTTCCGGATTGTTGGGGACAATTGCATAACAGCACTTTCGTGGCTGGAGTCAAGTACCCCATTGGTCGGGGTCCGGCCCGGTAGAATGCGGCTCTCGATCCCATCCGGACCCGCCCCCCATGAAGACCTTCGGCACGCCGCACTCCCATACCGCCATCAAGGTGCTCCTGCTGGGGTCCGGTGAGCTCGGCAAGGAAGTCGCCATCGAGCTGCAGCGCTTCGCGGTCGAGGTGATCGCGGTGGACCGGTACCCGAACGCGCCGGCCATGCAGGTGGCGCATCGCAGCCATGTCATCGACATGCTGGACGGTGCCGCCCTGCGCAAGCTGATCGAGGAAGAGAAGCCGCACCTGGTCGTCCCCGAGATCGAGGCGATCCACACGCAGACCCTCATCGACATGGAAAAGGAAGGCCTCAAGGTCATCCCCACCGCGAAGGCCGCGTGGCTCACGATGGATCGCGAAGGCATCCGCCGCCTCGCTGCGGAAACGCTGGGACTACCCACCTCGCCTTACCGGTTCTGCGATACGCGGGAAGAGTTCCTCGCCGCCATTGGTACGCTCGGCACACCTTGCGTGGTCAAGCCGGTGATGAGCTCCTCAGGCAAGGGTCAGAGCGTCGTGCGCCAGCCCGGCGATGCGGACGCGGCATGGGAATACGCGCAGTCCGGTGGTCGTGCCGGCCGCGGTCGCGTCATTGTCGAGGGCTTCATCGACTTCGACTACGAGATCACCCTCCTTACCGTGCGTCATCGCGACGGTGTGTCGTTCTGCGCGCCCATCGGGCATCGCCAGGAAGACGGCGATTATCGCGAGTCGTGGCAGCCGCAGCCGATGAGCGAGGCGGCACGCGCCTCCGCCGAGCAGCAGGCCGATGCGATCACGAGCGCACTTGGCGGCTGGGGCGTGTTCGGCGTGGAGTTCTTCGTGCGCGGCGACGAGGTCATTTTCTCCGAGGTGAGCCCGCGTCCCCACGACACCGGACTGGTCACCCTGATCTCGCAGGATCTTTCCGAATTTGCCCTGCACGCGCGTGCCATCCTCGGCCTGCCCGTGCCGGAAATCCACGCCTTCGCACCGGCAGCCTCGTGCGCCGTGCTCGTCGAAGGCGAAGGATCGGCGCCGACCTACCATGGCATCGCCGATGCCCTGGCCGAGACCGGCACGATGTTGCGCATCTTCGGTAAGCCGGAAGTCCGTGGGCGCCGCCGCATGGCGGTGACCCTCGCCCGTGGGACGACAGTCGAGGAAGCGCTCGACAAGGCCAAACGCGCGGCGAGCCGCATCCGCGTGGAGCTCTGAGCGGATAGGTGTGACGGCCTACAACGACCGTTCACACCTCAATGTTAAGCTGCTGCGCTCCTAGGGAAGATGCCTGACCCATGAGCGGACGCCGAGACTCGAACGACAACGAACCACGCGGACGAACCGAACCGACCCTCGGTCGGCTCGACGATCTGGACAAACCGGCACCGCCGGTCGATGACGGCTTACCGCATTTCGTCGTCGACGAGCCGCGTCGCCGATCTGGCGGTCCCACGCCGCCACGCCGGCCGCGCAAGCGCGGCTGGCTGATTCCCGTGCTGGTGCTCGTATTGATCGGTGCTGTCACCGGGCTGTGGTTGCAGCAGGACCGTCTGCGCAACCTCGTGCCCAGCACCGAACTCAACGACGTGCTCGGCCAGGCGAACCAGGCGCTCGCCGCCGGCAAGCTCGACGGCACCCAGGGCGACAGTGCGCGAGAGCTGTTCGAAAAGGCCCGCGACCAGCAACCGGACAGCGATCAGGCCCGCGATGGCCTGCGTCGTGTGGGGCAGGCCGAGATCGCCCGTGCCGACCAGGCACTCACCGCTGGCCAGCTCGACGAGGCCGAGGCCGCGCTTAATGTGGCGCGTGAGTTGCTCGGCGGCGGCAACGATGTCGAGCAGCTCAGCGCGCGCCTCTCGCAGGCGCGCAATCCGCAAGGTCATACCGAGTCCCTGATCGACCAGGCTCAGCAGGCGTTTGCCGCGGGCAAACTCGATGGCGACGACGGTGCCGGTGCGCTTTATCGCCGCGTGCTCGACGCGGTGCAGTCAAACGCCGTGGCCGCTCGCGGCCTCGACAAGGTCGGTGACGGGCTAGCTGCACAGGCACGCCAGGCCATTGCCGACAACGACAGGGCCAAGGCCAACGCGCTGGTCGACCGCATCGCCATTCTCGTGCCGGGCTATGGTGACCTGCCGTCGTTGCGTGCATCGCTGGCGGAAAATCGCAAACAGGATGACCACGCCGTCACCGCTCTGATCCAGCAGGGCAACGACGCCATGCGTGCGGGCCGTTTCACCGGCGATGGCGACGACAACGCGCTGGCCCGTTTCCGCGCCGTGCTCGCGACCGATCCCGACAACGCAGATGCCAAGGCGGGCCTGGGGCAGGTGGCACAGGCGCTGATCGTGCAGGCCAACGCCGCACTCGACAGCGAAGACGATGCGCAGGCCTCACGCCTGCTCGACCAGGCCGCCAAGCTCGCGCCGAAGTCCGCCGAACTCGCCGCTGCGCGTGCACGTATCGGCGGCGGCGAAGCCAAAGCCGGCAAGCGCGGCACCTCGTCCGATGCGGTGGCCACGGCACGCGATGGCGACACGGCCGAGGCCTCGCTGGCGGTCAGCCCGGAGCAGAAAGCGAAGGTCGCTGCGTTGGTCGGTCGTGCCCAGGCCGCCGTCACCCGTGGAGACATCATGGATCCGCCGGGCGACAGCGCGTACGACCTGTATCGCAATGCGCTGGCCATCGACGGTAACGACCCCGCGGCTCGCGCTGGCCTGCAAGGTTTGCCGGGCCAGGTCGAAAAGTTGATGCAACAGGCTGTCGCCAACGGCAACGTCAAGCGCGCGGAGGACCTCTACGCGACGCTTTCCGATCTCGCACCCGGCGATGCGTCGCAGGGCGAAATGCGCCATCGCCTGGGTAGCGCGTGGATAGACAGCGCCCTCCAGCGC
Source organism: uncultured Luteibacter sp. (assembly GCA_966191635.1). Taxonomy (GTDB): domain Bacteria; phylum Pseudomonadota; class Gammaproteobacteria; order Xanthomonadales; family Rhodanobacteraceae; genus Luteibacter. The sequence goes on along the minus strand of CBIGPO010000017.1, from coordinate 67,013 downwards.
TCCTCGCAAGGCGACCGCCAGGGTGCGTTCCAGGCACTCGATCGCGCGCGCCACTACGCTCCGGACGATCCGCGCCTCCAGGGCGCCTACGAGCGTATCGCGACGGGGCGATGAACGACCGCATGCAGATCCTTGTCATCGGGGCGTCAAGCCAGATCGGTCACTTCCTCCTGCCTCGCCTGGCTGTCGCCGGCGAGGACGTGCTGGCGCTGAGCCGGCAGCCTCGCGGAGGCGATCCCGACTGGCTGGTCGGGCATCTCCCCGACGGCATGCCGTTGCTGCCACCGCTGAAGGCGATCGTCTGCCTTGGTCCCTTGAACTGGCTGTCGCACTGGCTTTCCCTGACGCGTCTGCCGGGCACGCCACACATCGTAGCGACGTCCTCCATGAGCGCGGAAACCAAGCGCGACTCGGCGAACCCGGAAGAACGCGACCTGTCGCGTCTTCTGCGCGAAGCGGAGACCCAACTGAGCACGACATGCGCTTCGCGGGGCATGCCATGGACGATTTTCCGTCCGACCCTCGTTTACGGGGCCGGCCTGGACAAGAGCCTTACTCCAGTGGTTCAGAGCGCCTTGCGACGCCACGTCTTTCCGCTGCCGGCCGGTCGAGGGCAGCGACAGCCGGTTCACGCCGATGACATTGCCGCGGCGATCGTGGCGGCCCTGACCCTTCCGGCGGGTCGCGACCAGACGTTCGCGATCGGCGGCGGTGAGCGATTCAGCGCAGCGGAGATGTTTCGTCGGGCGCGTCGTACCGCGGGCTCGGCGACCGTTCCGTTGCCCATTCCACGATTTATTCTGAACGTCGCGACCCTGCTTTCGCCGACAATGCGTGGGCCCGTGCGCCGACTCGATAGCGACCTGATCGCCGACAATCGGCCTCTTGAAGCCGCTCTGGGCATATATCCCCGCGCCTTCACGCCAGGTCCCGAGACCTGGCAGGTGGCCTCCTGACCGCGCGGGTCACCACTTCGCCAGCATTCGTTCAGATGAGCGCCGGGGCAGTGCCCCTATCATCCGGCTACGTCTCTTTCCCCAGGACCTCCCCGCGTTGGCTTTCCTGAATCGTCTTGGCTCTTTCCTGCGTGCCAGCTGGCCCTGGCTGCGTATTCCCTTCTGGCTCGTGATGGGCCTCGTGTTCGGCTTCCTCCTGCCGTACACGCTGATCCTCAACGCCCGCTTGCAGGATCGCTTCAACGACCTGGTGTTCGCGGTGCCCACGCGTGTCTACGCGCGCCCGCTCCCGCTGGAGCCAGGCCGTGCCATGACGCCTGCCGCGCTGGAACTGGAGCTCACCTTCGCCGGTTACACCACCGAAGGCGGCGGCAAGGTCCAGGGCAGCTACTCGAAGAACGGGTCGCGCTTCATCATCGCCTCGCGCGGCTATTCGGGACCGGATGGCGGCGAGCTGCCGCATCGCATCCGCGTCACCCTGAGCAACAGCCAGATCAGCCAGATCGTCGACGACACAAATGACAAGCCGATCAAGGCCATCCACCTCGACCCCGCGCGTATTGCGACGCTCTACGGCGCGCAACAGGAAGAACGCCGCATCGTGCGCCTCGAGAACGTGCCGCCCCTGCTGGTGCAGGGCTTGCAGGCGGTCGAGGATCGTGACTTCAACCATCACATCGGTCTCGACTTCTCCGCGATCGCGCGCGCGTCCCTCGCCAACCTCCGTGCAGGTCACGCCGTGCAGGGTGGTTCGACACTGACCCAGCAGCTGGTGCGCAACCTGTTCCTCGACCGTAGCCAGAACATGCTGCGCAAGGTGAACGAAGCGATCCTTTCGGTGTTGATGGAAGCGCATTACTCGAAGGGTCGCATCCTCGAGGCTTACGTCAACGAAGTGTTCCTCGGCCAGCAAGGCAGTCAGGCCGTGCACGGCTTCGCCGCCGGCGGCGAGTTCTTCTTCGGGCGTCGCCTGGAAGACCTGCGTCCGCAGGAAATCGCTTTGCTCGTGGGTCTGGTCAAGGGGCCGAGCTATTACGACCCGCGCCGTTATCCGGATCGCGCCCTGTCGCGACGCAACCTCGTGCTGCAGCAGTTTCACGACACCGGCCTGCTCGACGATGCCCAGCTGAAGGCCGCGCAGGCTACGCCCCTGGGCATTGCGGAGAATGCGCAGCTTCCACACAACCGCTTCCCCGCCTTCATGCAGCTGGTCCGTTCGCAGATCACCGCTGACTTCGACGAAGCCGCGCTGCGTGACGGTAGCCTGAGCATCTTCACTACGCTCGATCCGGCAGCCCAGCTGTATACCGAGCAAGCCATCCTGACGACGGCGAAGTCGCTGGGTAAGCGCGGCGCCGCCGCGCAAGCCGCCGCCGTGGTCACGGATACCTCCACCGGCAGCGTGCTGGCCGTGGTCGGCTCCCGCGATCCGGGTGACCAGGGTTTCAATCGCGCGCTGGACGCTCGCCGCTCGATCGGCTCGCTGGTGAAGCCACTGGTGTATCTGGTGGCTTGGGCACAGCCTTCGAAGTGGTCGCTCGCCACGATCGTCGACGACACGCCGATCAACATGACCCAGCCCGACGGCAAGCCCTGGACCCCGCAGAACGACGACCGCGAGATCCATGGCCAGGTGCCGATGCTCGACGCGCTGGTGCATTCGTGGAACCTCGCCACGGTGCACCTGGGCATACAGGTGGGTGTACCGCGGATCAAGGGCTTCCTGGAATCGTTCGGCCTGGAAGACGTCAATCCCAGCCCCTCGCTGCTGCTGGGCGCGATTGACCTGTCGCCGTACCAGGTCGCCCAGCTCTACGAATACATCGCCGCCGATGGCCATGCGCTACCGCTGATCGCGGTGAGCGGCGTGATGGACAACAAGGGGCAGGCGATCAAGCGCTACGAGGTGAAGGGCGGAGAGGGCGAATACCAGACGGCCACCCGCCTGACCACGTGGGCGATGCAGCAGGTGGTCAACAGCGGCACCGCCGCGGCCATCGGCAATTCGTCCCTGGGCTCACTCCACGCCGCCGGCAAGACAGGCACCAGTGACAGCCAGCGCGACAGCTGGTTCGCCGGTTTCACGGGCGAGCATCTGGCCGTGATCTGGATGGGCCGCGACGACAACAAGCCCACGGGCCTCTACGGCGCCACGGGCAGCATGCGCGTATGGCAGGAACTGTTCCGCAAGCTGCCGACGAAACCGCTGTCCACCGCGCTGGGTGACGGCCTGGAAATGGCCTGGGTGAACCCGCAGACCGGCAAGCGCACGGACCCGTCCTGCCAGGGCGCCCGGCAGTTTCCCTTCGCGTCCGGTTACGTGCCGGATGCCGAGGAGGGCTGTTTCTGGCAGCAATTCAAGGGTATGTTCGGCGGCGGTGACGCCCAGCCGGCGCCGCCTGTTCCCAGTAATCCTACGGATTGACCCATGCATCGCCTTCGCTTTTGTGCCATCGCCGCCGTTACGCTCGTCGTCGCCTGCAGCCAGCCCGCCCCGCCGCAGGCTACCCGTCCCAGCAAGCCCGCCTACGACATCGTCGCCCAGATCCGCGCCGCGGGTGAGCGCGAGAAGTCGGCGATCGAAGTCGCCCCGCTACGCGATCCTGGCGTGCAGGGCCTGGAAAAAGCCGCTCAGGCGGACGAACAGGCCGGCCGCTACCCGGACGCGGATGCCAAGCTCGTGCAGGCCCTTAAGCTGGCGCCTGAGGCGCCGGAACTGATTCAGGACCGCGCCGAAGTAGCCGTTCGCAGGCAGGATTTCCCGCTCGCGGAGAAGCTGGCCAAGCAGTCGTTCGAGATGGGTCCGAAGTCGGGCAGCCTCTGCGCGCGCAACTGGCAGACCATCTACGAGATGCGCATGCAGGCTAATGACCAGGGCCAGGCGATGGCGGCTCGGGCTGAGGTGGGTAAGTGCCATATTGCGGGGCCGAACCGGTTTTAATCGATTGGCCGGCTTTGTGTGGGAGCCGCTTCAGCGGCGATGCTTCTGCACAGAGCATCGCCGCTGAAGCGGCTCCCACAAGAGCCGGCTCCCACAAGAGCCGGTTCCCCAAGGGCGCGCTTTACCGACCCCGGATAACCCGCCCGTGCTCATGCACGGTATCCACCAGCACCTTGACGTTATCCGGATCCACTTCCGGCGTGATGCCATGCCCGAGGTTGAACACATGCCCGGGATGATTGCCGAAGGCGTCCAGCACGGCGCGTGCTTCGCGCGCGACGATCTCCGGCGAGGCACGTAGTACCGAGGGATCGAGGTTGCCCTGCAGGGCAACGCGGTCGCCGACGCGGCGGCGGGCTTCGCCGATATCGATCGTCCAGTCCACGCCCAGGCCAGTGCAGCCGGTATCGGCCAGTGCTTCGAGCTGGCCGCTGGCACCCTTGGAAAACAGGATCACCGGCAGCTCGCGGCTGACCGGGTCGGCCTTCAGTGCGTCCACGACCTGAGCCATGTAGCGCAGTGAGAGCTCGGCGAACGGTGCGGGGCCGAGCAGGCCGCCCCACGTGTCGAAAATCATCAGCGCCTGCGCGCCGGCATGGGCCTGGGCGATCAGGTAGGCAGCGACTGAACGTGCCACGGTGTCGAGCAGGCGGTGGGCGAGGGCGGGTTCGTTCCAGGCCAGCGCCTTGACCCGCGCGAAGTCCTTCGAACCTTCGCCTTCCACCATGTAACAGGCCAGCGTCCATGGGCTGCCGGAGAAACCGATCAGCGGCACGCGGCCGTCGAGTTCCTTGCGGATCAGGCGCACGGCATCCATCACGTAGCGCAGTTCGCCGTCCATGTCGGGTACGACGAGCTTTTCGATCGACGCGGCGTCACGCAGCGGACGCTCGAAGCGTGGGCCTTCGCCTTGTGCGAACGACAGGCCAAGGCCCATCGCATCGGGAATGGTCAGGATGTCGGAGAACAGGATCGCCGCATCCAGCTCGAATCGGGCAAGCGGCTGCAAGGTGACCTCGCAGGCGTACTCGGGGTTCGTCGCCAGGCCCATGAAACTGCCCGCCTTCGAGCGGGTGGCGCGGTACTCCGGCAGGTAACGGCCTGCCTGGCGCATCACCCAGATCGGCGTGGTGTCGGTCGGTTCGCGACGCAGCGCGCGGAGGAAACGGTCGTTGCGGAGGACGTCAGCGGCCATGCGCCGACTCCTGACCCTGGCTGAACATCACTTTGAATCCTTTTTTTATCTGTGCGTCGCGGGCCTTCTCGAACGCGGCCTGTGCGGCGTCGCGCTCGAGGTACACCTCGCGCTTCAGCGTCGTCTTGCCACCCTGGACGCCGCTTTCGCGGTACAGGGTCCAGCCACCGAGGAGATCCTGCTCCAGCGTGATCTGGACGAAGCGGGGCGCTTCCGTCGCCGCTTCGGGCATGGTTTGCATGTAGATCCGCATCAAACGATCCGGGCTGGCGCAGGGCCGATCATTGTAGGTGGTTCAACCCAGCACGGCGAGGACGTCCGCGTCCTGCACGCCGGGAACGATCTCGGCACGGCCGATGCCGCGCCAGAGGATCAGGCGCAGCGTGCCCGCGGTGTTCTTCTTGTCCAGGCGCATCAGGTCGAGCAGGCGACTGGCGGCGTGCTCGCGCGATGGCGTGGTGGGCAGGCCGAGGCGATCGAGCAGCTGCGTGAGGCGCTGCGTATCGGCCGCTGGGGCCATACCCAGCTTTTCCGACAGCCGGGCGGCCAGCACCATGCCGATGGCGACGCCTTCGCCGTGCAGGATCTCGCTGTAGTTGCCCGCGGTCTCCAGCGCGTGACCAAAGGTGTGGCCCAGGTTGAGCAGCGCGCGCTCGCCTTGTTCGGTTTCGTCACGCGCGACCACGCCAGCTTTGTAACGACACTTGCGCGCGATCGCTTCGATCAGGATGTCGGGATTCCGCCTCGCCAGCGCGTCGGCGTGGGTTTCCAGCCAGAGGAAGAAATCCGGATCGCCGATGGCGGCACCCTTGACGATTTCGGCCAGTCCCGCGCGGTACTCACGCTGGGGTAGCGTCGCCAGAACATCCACATCGGCGACGACGGCGCGTGGCTGATGGAAGGCGCCGGCGAGGTTCTTGCCGGCCGGCAGATTCACGCCGGTCTTGCCTCCGACGGAGGAATCCACCATGGCCAGCAGCGTGGTAGGCACCTGGATGAAGTCGATGCCACGCATCCAGCAGGCGGCGGCGAAGCCGGCGAGATCGCCTACGACGCCGCCGCCGAGCGCGATAACGCAGGCATCGCGCGTGGCGCCGAGTTCACCGAGGGCTTCGAGGACACGACCCACGTTGGCGAAGGTCTTGTGGGTTTCACCATCGTCGATGAGGTAGGACGACCAGGTCAGGCCTTCGAGGCCCTTCGTCAACGCGGAAAGATAGAGCGGCGCAACGGTGGTGTTGCTGACCACCAGCACGTGCCTGCCGCGGATCCTCGCGCGCCAACGTGCGCTGTCCGCGATGAGGGCGGGGCCGATCCAGACGCTGTATTCGCGCCCGGCGAGTGCGACATCGACGGTTTCCATCAGCTGCGTTTCCAGTGGCGGTCGAGGAGGGCGATCACGCGCGGCGCGGCGTCGTCGACGCCTTCGTGGCGGCCGCGAAAGATCAGGTCGGCGATTTCCTCGTAGAGGTGGTTGCGATCATGGGCGAGGCTTTCCAGCCGCCCCCGGCGGTCATTGCCTGCAATCATCGGACGGACGCGATCGTGCTGCAGGCGATCGAGCTGTTCATCCACGTCGACGCCGAGCATGAGCACGGTGCCTCGGGTCATCAGCGCATCGCGGTTGGCCGGATCCAGGACGGCACCAGCGCCTGTGGCGAGCACGATGCCATGGCGCAGACTAAACTCGTCCAGGTGCGCGCATTCGCGCGCCCGGAAACCCGCCTCGCCTTCGCTTTCGAAGAGCGCGGCGATCGTCGTGCCGCAGCGTGCCTCGATTTCCACGTCGAGGTCGACGAAGGGCAGGCCATAGTGCGCCGCGAGGCGCTGTCCGATCGTGGTCTTGCCGGCCCCCGTGGGGCCGACCAGGAACAGGTTGGGCGAAGGATTCATTGCACCCATGCTAGCAATAAGCCATCCACAGAAGAACGAGACCGTACTGATCGCCGGCGCTGGCGATGTCGGTAGCCGTGTGGCGCGCCGGCTTGTGGCACAGGGAAAGCACGTCATCGCGCTGCGCCGTGGCGAAGTGACGCCGAACCCCGCAATACGCTGGCTACGTGGCGACCTGACCCGCCCTGAGACCTTGCGTGACCTTCCAAAGGTCGACGCAGTGGTCTTCGCCGCCACTCCGGACGCCCGCGATGAACCGGCGTATCGCGCCATTTTTGTCGATGGGCTCCGCCATCTCATCGAGGCGCTTCCGGCGCCACCGGGCCGCACGCTGTTCGTCTCGTCGACCGCCGTCTACGGTGAGCACGCCGGCGACTGGGTCGACGAAACCACGCCCACGGCCCCACCGGGTTTCAACGGGCGTGTCCTGGTCGAAGCGGAAGATTGGCTGGCATCGCGTGTTGTCGGCGGAACGTCGTTGCGCCTGGCAGGTCTCTACGGCCCGGGAAGAACGCAATTGCTCGATCGACTTCGCGAGGGCACGATCTCCGTGCCACGCGGTCGCAGCGTCTTCGCCAATCGCATGCACGTCGATGACGCAGCTGCTGCCATCGTGCATCTGCTGTCGCTGGATGCGCCCGAATCACTCTATGTCGGCGTAGACAATACGCCGCTGCCCGTCGATGAACTTTACGACTACCTCGCCGGCCTGCTCGGCGCAGCGCCACCGCCCGATGGCTCGCCGGTCACGGGGATAGGTAACAAGCGCATGTCGAACGCACGCCTGCGCGCGACGGGTTTTCAATGCCGCTGGCCAGATGCACGGATGGGCTACGCAGCGCTGCTCTAACTAAACATGTAGGAGCCGATTCATCGGCGATGGGTGCTTGCGGCTTCCTGGATGCTTTATGTGGGAGCCGATTCATCGGCGAAGGGGTATGGCTACACCGCTCCGTTGGCTTTTCGCCGCTGAAGCGGCTCCCACATGTACCTTTACCTTATTCGCCCCGGTTCTCATCGAGCGTCACGACCATATCCGCCTTGGCGGGCAACGTAGCAAGCGCATGCCGACTGAGCCGCTCGTAATGCTGGAGAAAGTGCGCCATCTCTTCCTCGTCCATGGCTCGTGGTTCACCGCGAGAACGCAGCGACCACTCGGCCTCGTCGCGCCAACGGGCGACGACATCCCACGAGGGCGCCTGGAGCAGCACAAGGGCATCGAGGCGGCGCCAGATGGGCAGGTAATCGGCGAGCTTCGCGTTCACCCATCGACGCCAGACGCCATCGGGATCCTCCTCGCGCTCCAGCGCGTTGATCGGCTCGGCCAGTTCGGTATCGGATTGCGGTTCGACACCGAGGCACCAGCCTTCCACTATCACCAGCATCGGCGGCTGCGGGACTTCCGGCCAGAGCGCCGGGGCGTAGCGGTCGTCCTGCCCCTTGTCGAAGCGTGGAATAGAAACGGGACGCTCCGGCGCGACCTTTTCGAGCGCATCGAGCGTAGAGGCGAGCAGGGCGAGGTCATGGGTTCCGGGAACGCCGCGCGTGCGCAGCAGCGGATGGACCTCACGGCCAAGCGTCTCGCGCTCGGCGCGCGTCAGGTAGACATCGTCCAGTGACAGGGCCACGGCGGACCAGCCCCGCTCCCTTGCGGCCTCGATCAGGGCGGCTGCCAGCGTGCTCTTGCCGCTACCCTGCAGGCCGGAAACGCCCAGGATGAAGGGTGACGAGGCGTGCTCGACAGACGCGGCGAAACGCCCCAGGACCCGCTCGGCGAGCGTGATAGCATCAGCTGATTCCATACCGGCAAGCATAGCCCACCCATGCTGACTCCCGAGATCCTCGACACCTTCCGTGGCCTGCTGGACGAAGCGAAAGCCAGCGGCGATCGCGAACCCACCGCCATGAACCTCGCCACGGTGGACGCCAACGGCCGCGTGCATTCCCGCATTGTGCTGCTCAAGCGCATCGACGAGAACGGGCTGGGCTTCTTCACCAACTATGAGAGCGCGAAGGCCGGCGAGATGGCCGCGCACGACCAGGTCGCGGTGTGCTTCCACTGGAAGCAGATCCGCGAAGGCATCCAGGTACGTTTCGAAGGGCGCGTAAGCAAGGCCAGTGCGGCCGAATCGGACGCGTACTTCGTACGTCGCCAGCGCGGCAGCCAGATCGGTGCCTGGGCGTCGAAACAGAGCCAGGAACTGCCGGACAGACAGACCTTCGAAGACCGCGTGGCGCATTTCGAGAAAGAGTTCGAAGGCCGCGATGTGCCGCGCCCCCCCCACTGGGGCGGCTATCTCCTCAAGCCGGACCGTGTCGAGTTCTGGTACGGGGCCGAGTTTCGCCTGCACGAACGCATCGTGCACGCCGAACACGGTACAAGCTGGACGAGCCGCCTGCTTTATCCCTGATCCGGAGTCCGCGATGAGCCGCGCCCAGCCTGTACAGCACGTCGCGCAAACCACGTTCACCGTGCACACGCGCGGGCGCTCGCTCACCGAGATCACCGACCGCATTGCCGATGCCATCTCGGCCAGTGGCGTGACGACCGGAATCGCGCATGTCTTCGTCCAGCACACCAGCGCGTCGCTGCTCATCGGCGAGAATGCCGACCCGACGGTGGTCGCCGACCTCGAGCGCTTCTTCGCACGGCTGGTACCCGATGGCGATCCGTTGTTCCGTCATCAGGATGAAGGTCCCGATGACATGCCCGCCCACGTGCGGGCGGTGCTTACCGGGGTTTCGCTCTCGGTGCCGGTACACAGTGGGCGTCCCTTGCTGGGCACCTGGCAGGGCGTGTTCCTCTATGAGCACCGCCACGAGGCGCACCAACGCAAGATCACGGTAACGACATCGGGCCACTGAGCGTAGGCGTCACCGGTCAGAACAGGAGCCCGAGGTCTTCCGAACGGCGTATCAGCTCGAGTGTGCTGTGCACGTCCAGTATCTGCATGATGGTGTACTTGTGCGCTTCCACCGTGCGCACCGAGAGGCCCAGCTGCGCGGCAATCTGTTTGGAGCGAAGGCCCGAGCCGACCAGGCGCAGTACTTCGTGCTGCTTTGGCGTGAGTTCGTGCAGATCGACCATGTGGCCGCGCACGTAGCGAGCACTCAGCGAGGGGGTGACATAAGTACCGCCCGCAAGCACCTGACGCAGTGCACAGAGCAGTTCGTCGCCAGCGGAGACCTTGAGCACGTAGCCGTTGGCGCCGGCGCGCATTGCGGAGGCGGCCAGCGCGGGTTCGGCGTGCATGGTCAGGAAGACGAAGGGGGTGCTGTCGCCGCGGCCACGCAGTGTCTTGAGTACTTCGAGTCCATTGCCGCCGGGCATGTTGATGTCGGAGAGGATCAGATCGGGGTTCTCGCGCTCGACAATGTCGAGCAGGCTGCGACCATCCTGGGCGAGGGCGACCAGTTCGAAGTCGTCGTCGAGCAGGCGCTCGATCCCTTCGGCGACCATGCGGTGATCGTCGGCGAAGACGATGCGCGGCAGCGCTTCGCAGCTCAACCCGTTTCCAGCGGAATGCGCAGACATAGATCCACTCCCTTTCCCGGTGCGGTACGCAATTCGAAGCTGCCCCCCAACAACTTCGCACGTTCGTTCATGCTGATCAGGCCGATGCCCGGTCCTGCCGATGGCAACTCGTCGGGATCGATCCCCTTGCCGTCGTCGAAAATCCATAGCGACGCAACGTCACCGGTCACCGATGCCTTGATGGTGACCTGGCTCGCTTTCGCGTGACGGAGTGCATTCGTCAACGCTTCCTGGGTGACACGATAGAAACACAGGGCGATATCCGCCGAAAGCACGTCGATGCCCCGGTCGGCGATAAAGGTCACGTGCGGCGCGCGCGGGCGTCGCGGGGCATGGCAGAGTGCTTCGAGTGAATCGCGCAAACCCGCATGCTGCAGCCAGCTTGGGTGAAGTTCGTGTGATAGCTGGCGTACGTCCTCGGACAAGGCGATCACCTGGTGCTGGAGGTGTTTCACCTCGGCTTGTATTTCAGGTGAAACACGCCGGCGCAGTGAGCTCAAGCCAATTGACGCTACCGCCAGGCGCTGGTTGATGTCGTCATGCAGGTCGCGTGCGAGGCGCGCGCGCTCCTGTTCCTGTGTGGCGATGAGCCTGCCGGTCATTTCGCGCAGTTCCTCATGCGCGTAGCTCAGGGCGCGACGACTGGCGAAACGCTGCTCTACCACAACGCCGAGCGTTAACGCCGATAACGCTGCGGTGAGGGTCCACAGCTGCAAGGCGAGCGTCGTCTGTTGTGGCGTGGAGGCCATGAAGGGCCCATGTCCGCTGACGCTCAGGTGGCCGGCCATGATCACAATGATGAAGACGGCGATGGAACTGCCCGTCATCTGTGCCCGGATGATCGCAGCGATGACGATCGGCGCCGGCGCGAGGCAAAGCACGGGAACGAACTCGGCACGGTTTCCGTAGCCGTACCAGAGCACCCCGAGTAAGGCGATCGACACGATCATGAGCAGGTAGAACTCGGTGGGAAGCCGCGGCTCGTGGCGCACGGCGGCTTCCGGGTTCCGCACGCTGACCCATACCGGCACATACAACACATAGCCGAGCGCATGGGCGAGGGCGATGTTCGGCCAGTCGCTGAGAATGGAGCCGCGAAACGACGTGAAATAGCTCGCGCGATCGATCAGCGTCGCACAGGCCGCGGGCAGGGCGATCACCGCGACGGCAGCAAAGGTGTAGAGCCTGGTGAAATCTTCCAGCGGCGGTGCATGCGATGGTACGAGTTGAAGCAACCACGCGGCCACCGGCGTGAGCAGCACCGCCGGCGCAACGATCAGGGCGGTATCGGTCAGCGGCAGACCGAAAATCACGCCGGTGCTCACCAGTCCGATCAGTGCCGCCCCCATGAGTGCGGGCCACATGTTCCGCGGCGTGGCGAGCAGGGCGCCAAGCAGCACGGCACCCGGAAACCAGACGATATGCGTGCCGCCCTGTTGGCTCCACAGGGCAGCGGAGAGCAGTTGGGCAGCCATGACGCCCGCGAAGACGCCCCCGCACCAATGGGTCACGTTATGCGTCGATGCCAAGGCCTGCGTCATAGCCTCTCCCGCCACCCTCACCACACCCTTGGGCGACTATACGCGCTACGTAGTCGTCCAACCGTGGATGATGCGGCGCAGTTCGGCCAGACCTTCGGTCAGCGCGGCGGGGCCGGGCTGGAGAATCAGCGGGGATTTGATCTCGTGGAGCTGACCGTCGCGGACGGCTGGCACGTTCTCCCAGCCGGGGCGTGCGGCCACCTGTTCAGGACGAAAGCGCTTGCCGCACCAGGAGCCAATGATGATGTCCGGCGCCGTGTCGATCACTTCCTGCGCGTCCGCGATGATGCGGTCCTTTGCCAGCGACTGCACCGCGCGACCCGGCAGCACATCGTCACCACCGGCAATGCCGACCAGTTCGGACACCCAGCGGATGCCAGAAATCATCGGCACGTCCCACTCTTCGAAATACACGCGGGGTCGGCGCGACAGGCGTGCGGACGCTTCGCGCGTGTCGTCCAGACCGCGTTCCAACGTTGCCGCCAGCTTCCCGGCTTTATCCGCGACGCCGACCATTGCGCCGAGTCGGCGGATGTACTCGAGGATGCCTTCGACGCTGCGATGGTTGGATATCCACACTTCAACACCGGCCTTGATCAGTGCTTGCGCAATATCGGCCTGAATGTCCGAAAAGCCGATGGCGAGGTCGGGTTTCAGCGCGAGGATCCTGTCGACTTTGGCGCTGGTGAAGGCACTGACCTTAGGCTTGTCGCGTCGTGCTTCGGTGGGCCGTACGGTGAATCCGCTGATCCCTACGATGCGGTCCTGCTCACCGAGCAGGTAGAGGGTTTCAGTCGGTTCTTCGGTGAGGCAGACGATGCGGCGCGGGCCCATGGGGGTTCCGGTGTTGGCTTCAGCGGCAATTGTGCCACTGATGTGCTGCTGCGTTTCTTGACGGCCGTGGCGGAAGTGCGTCTATGCAGGCCGTCGACAGCTCAGGGCATTTCGATCCAACGCCCATGCCGCCGAATTTCCAGCGGCCGGAACCGCCGCTTGTAATCCATCTTCGGATGCCCGGCGATCCAGAAACCAAGATACAAATACGGAATGCCACGACGCTTCGCCAGCGCTACCTGCTGCATGATACCGAACGTGCCGAGGCCGCGCGCTTCCTCGTCGGGGTCGAAAAACGTATAGACGGCCGAAACACCAGCAAGGGCAATATCGGTCACGGCCACGCCGAGCAGGCGGTCGCCGAGGCAATACTCGAGGAATAGCGTCGGGCTCCACGGCGCCGCGAGGAATCGCTGGAAATCCTCGGCGTCCGCCGTGTCCATGCCGCCGCCACTGTGGCGTGCGCGCAGATAGCGCTCATAGAGCTCATGCCGCTCGGGGGTGAAGCCGGGGATGCCTTCTCGTATGGTCAGGTCGGCGTTGCGGTTGAGGCAGCGCCGCTGGGCACGATCCGGTGTGAACCGTTCCACGTCGATGCGGCAGGGTACGCAGGCCTGGCAGGCCGCGCACTGGGGCAGGTAGAGGTGGCCGCCGGCGCGACGGAAGCCTTTTGCCAGTGCCGGGCCGTAGAGTTTGTCGAGGTTGGGGGCACCCGGATCGACCACGAGGTTTTGCGCCGTTCGCTCGGCGAAATAGCCGCAGGTATGCGGCAGGGTTTGGAAAAGGCGAACGCGGTCGGTCATGGGGATGTTATAGCGCTGAAGGCTGGTCGGCGTCATCGCGGGCTGGTGTGTAGGAGCCGATTCATCGGCGATCCCGCGACAGCGGGCCGGGTTACGGCGAGCACCCATTCGCCGATGAATCGGCTCCCACAGGGGGCCAGGTCAGGGGTCGAAGTGAAACACCGACATCCAATGGGTGATGCTGCCGACGGAGTCCGCTACCGGCTCCAGCTCGACCCGGCCCTTCAGCAGGGATCCGTCGGAATGGCGTAGGGGTACGAGGGCCGAGGCGGCGTCACGTGCGTTGACGCTACTGGCGAGGGTGGCTGCGGCGGCCGTGCTCTCGCCGAGCAGGGCCGCCATGGGTAACCCTGTGACGCTCTCGGCACTGCGGTGCGTCTTATGCACGAAGGCGTCGTTGACGAACATGACGATGCATTCGCGCCAGTCGTTCTGCGATGCGTCGGTGATAACGATCGGATCGGGCAGGCGGGCCAGTGAGGCGCGCATCAGGGCGAAGCTCTGCTGGTAGTGCTTGCGCTCCATCATCTCGATCAGTACGCGCAGGCCGCGCGCGGACTCCAGATGCTGGCGCGCCCACGGTCGCGAGCTACCGCGTACGCTCTCCTGCCAGGTGGCGAAGCTCTGTCGTGGCGAAAGGCGCGCGCCGGGGTAGACCTCCAGCTTGGAAAGAGTCGGATTGCCGGCCCAGCGTACGTTGCGCACCTGCTCGGCACGTGTCCACACGATGGCGTTGTGTGCGTCCGACTGCAGCGGCATGAAGATGATGCCTGCCGCCAGGCTCGTCAGCGCGGGGTCGGCCAGTTCGGGATAGCGTGCGCCGATCTCATCGGTGTGCAGCACACCGGTGATGCCGTCAACGTCCTCCGCGACGCCTTTGCCTACGAAATCGCGAATGCGTAGCAAGGCCGCTTCGTCCGGCAACTGGCCGTGACGCATCACGCGGTTGCCGGCGAAAATGGCGATGCCGTCCGCATCCACCACTTCGAGCAGCTCCGGTGCGAGCGAGGCGAGCAGTTCCGGATCGATGCGGTCGCTTTCGTTGAAGGCGGTGATGAGCTTTTCACGAACCGTGAGCAGGATGCTCTCGCTTTCAATCTTCGCCAGCTCTTCGATGGCCGCCACGCGTGAGGCGAAGGAGCGCGCCACGGTGTCGGCTACTTCGCGCATGCGGTGGTCGGCGAAGAACGGGCTGTAGTGGTGGCAGGAAATCAGGCCCCACAGCTTGCCGTTGGCGATGATGGATGCCACCAGGGTGCCGGTGACGCCCATGTTGCCGAGGTACTCGAGATGCACTGGCGATACGCTGCGCAGCGAGACATCGCTGAGGTCGGTCGCGGTGGCGGTTTCCGGATCGCAGGCCGGCAGGATGCGCGCCGGCACGTAGCGGCAATCGCTGATCTGGCGCACGCGGTTGCGCAGGTACAGTGCGCGCGCCTGCGCGGGGATATCCGTGGCGGGGTAGTGCAGGCCGAGGTAGGCCTCGAGGTCTTCCCTACGCGCCTCCGCCACGACCTCGCCGTGCCAGTCGTGGTCGAAGCGATAAACCATGACGCGGTCGTAGCCGAGCAGGTTGCGCACGGTGCGAGCCACACGCGCAGCGGCGCGTTCCACGTTGCTGTCGAGCTCGAGCTTGTGCGTGAGGTCGTAGCCCACCCGGAACGGATCGTCTTCGAAGTAGCTCTTGCGCAGTTCGATCTCGATCATCCAGCGTGTGTCGTAGGCATGCACTGAGGCGTACCACCTGGTCGTCGTCGGCGCGTTGGGGAACGTCACCGGCACCCAGGCGCTGTGCGCCGGGCGCTCGTCGTCCTCGAACAGGTCCGGCGGCAGCATGACGATCGAGTCCAGCGCTGCGTCCAGCACCGCTGCCGGATGGACGCCGAGCACGTCGGTCGCGTTTTCACTCACCTGCAGAATGGTTCGCGTGCGCGCATCCACCACGATCAGGACACCGTGGGGCTGGATCGAGCCGGGGATGTGGATGGGTTCGCGGTCGCAGGTGGTCAGATCGGGCAGGTCAGTCATGGGCCGCAGGATCCTTCAGCGTCTGTTGAAAGCGCGCGAACATGCGCTGCGCGGCGTGGACGGCGGCCTCCTGGGAGGCTTCGTCGGGGAGTGCGTGGTCGAGGAGGGACTGGAAGCGTCGCCAGCTGGCGGGAGCATTTTCGCCGATGGCGTAGAAGCGGTGCGGGAGGTGGGGGTAGAGCTCGCGGAGGTGGCGAACGATCACGCGGCCGCCCAGGGCAGAGCCTTCGATGACGTAGAGCTCGCCCCAGGCGGAGGCCTCTGTAGGAGAGATGGCCTCTGTGGGAGCCGCTTCAGCGGCGATACGGTGCGCGACAACGGTGCCTGCCTCGCTGCCACGCCTATCGCCGATGAATCGGCTCCCACAGAGGTCCGTCTCGATCAACGAAGCGCGCGACACATATCGCCACTCCGTTAACGCTCCCAGCCAGTCGCGCCGCTCGGTTTCCCACGCGCGGAACAACGCCAGTTGCGCCTGCAACAACCCGGCATAACCGGATTCATCCAGCTCACCGGCAAGCAGCAGGCGCATGCCAGCCATCGCCTCGGCGGCCTCATGGGCATCCCGGGTCGCTTCGCGGAGGAGAAGATGGGCGGGCGTCAAACCGACGGCTCCGGCCATTCAGAGCACCTGGACGGCCTTGAGTACGACGACCACCACCACGCCGGCGACGATGGCCAGCGCCATCAGACGCACGCGGGCCGCCGTGCGCTGCGGCTTGGGACGCAGGTCCGGTGAGCGGTGCATCTGCAGTTCTTCCTGGAAACGCACGACCGGCTCGATGCCGATGTCCTTCAGCAAGGCACGGGCCTTGGGGAAGTCGTCGGCGCTCTTGACCCATACCTGCGGCCACGAATCGCGGTTGTCGTTGCGCTGCGAATAGCTGAAGCGCTGGTAGGTCGGGCGATTCCAGGTCGACCGGTTGGTGACGGTCGTCTCGATGTCGTGCTCGGTGAGGAGCGACACGATCCGGTCGATGTTTTCCGGGCGGGGTGAGGTATAGATCTGGCGCATGCCCCGATTCTACGGGATTTGCGCCGGGGCCAGCAGGCCCTTCACATCCTCGATATGACCATCGTTGGTCTGCGCGGGCAGGCGTAGCAGGCTCATCAGCAACGGGTATACGTCCACATTGGGGAAAGGCGCGACGGTCACGCCGCGCGCGAACGCAGGCCCGTGCGCGATGAACAGGGCGCGCATGGCCGGGTCCAGATTGTCGTAACCGTGCTCACCCAGCGACATGGGGTCCTTGCGCTTGGCCAGCGCATCGCGGCTGATGATCGACCAGCCGGTGTCGGCCAGGCATTCGAACGCCGGTACGCGGCGATGGGTGCCGTAGTCGAGGCGTTTGGGCAGGTCCTGCTTGCGGTAGCAATGCATGTGTTCGTGCGGGCCGAGCAGTCGCGTGACGGCCGGGCCGGTGTCCACGCCCGGCTTTGGGTTGAACGTGGCCATGACGCCGTACGACACCTCGTCGAGGGCGTTCAGGTCGGTGGCGTCGTCGGCGAAAACGATGTTGCCCTTAGGTACGAATGCCATGCCGTGGTCGGACACGATCACCAGGTTCATCTGGTCGTAAAGGCCACGCTGGCGCAGCTGCGCCACCAGATAGCCGATCGCATCGTCCACGTCGCCGAGCGCGGTGTTCAACTCGGCGGAATCCGGACCATGCTCATGGCCCGCATGATCGACGGTGTCGAAATACAGCGTATCGAAGACCGGCTTCGGACCCGGCTCGTCGATCCATGAGAGCAGCTTGTCCACGCGCGCCCGCGAGGAGAGCGAGTCGTCGAAGGGAATCCAGTGGTTGGGACGCACGCCATGAATCCTGGCTTCGGTTCCGGGCCAGAACATGGTTGCCGTATGCAGGCCATGCTTTTGTGCGGTCACCCAGATCGGTTCGGCGTCCGCCCACCAGCGACCGTCACTGGTCGCGTCATGGTTGGACAGGCTGAACTTGCCCAGCACCGGGTCCTGCATCGTGTTGTTGACGATGCCGTTGTGGTCCGGCACGCGGCCGGTCACCAACGTGTAGTGGTTGGGGAACGTCAGCGAAGGGAACGAGGGCAGCATGTACTGGGCGCGAGCGCCGTCGGCAACGATGGCGACCAGGTTCGGTGTCAGGCCGCGGTCCAGGTAATCGGGCCGGAACGCGTCGATCGAGACCAGCAGCACCGGATTGACCGGCGGAGAGGTGGGCTTGGCGGGGCGCGTGGCGCAACCGGCCATGACCACGGCGAACAGCGCAATCAGCGCGCACTTTAACGGGGACAACGTGGCGTTCATGGGGGACGACGTAGGCTCTGTCTATCAAGGCAATCCGCCTATGATGGACGAGTCCCATGACCAATTCATCACGCAACATCCTGCTCCTCGTTCTTGCGATCGCGCTGCCGTTGTCGGCTGCCGCACAGACCCAGTCGCAGCCCGCAAAAGCTGCCGCACCGGCGAGAGCCGTGGCTCCCGCGCCTGTCGCGCGGCCCGTTGCACGGCCCGTTGTGGCTACACCCACGCCCACGCACAACCAGCAATTTCAGCGTCAGGTGGATCGCCAGCAGTTGATCAACCAGCAAAATCAGAACGCGGTGCGCGAACAGCTGCGCCAGAACAACATGAACCAGCAACGCAGCACGGCGACGGACCCCGCGCTGCGCAGCCAGCTCGACAACGCCGATCGCGCCCAGCAGCAGAGTTACCAGGCCCAGCAGGAAGCCGCCGTGCGTCGCGCCCAGGCCGATCCCAGGGTGCGCGATGCGACACCGCGGACCACCCCCGCCAGTTCGGGCTCCGCAGGCCACTAACGCGTTGTTTGTTGCGACGCGGCTGGCGAGGCGCCGCGCTGCAAGCCCATAATCGGCGATTCCCCTGGATCGACGGAGCCTCCCCGATGACGGCCTTTACGCGCATCGACACGACCCGCACCGTCCGCGCACCGCGCGGCGCCGAACTCACCTGCCGCAGCTGGCTCACGGAAGCTCCGTTCCGCATGCTGCAGAACAACCTCGACCCTGAAGTGGCCGAAAATCCGGCCGAACTCGTGGTCTACGGTGGCATCGGCCGTGCCGCGCGCAACTGGGAATGCTTCGACGCCATCCTTCGTGCGCTGCGCGAACTGCGCGACGACGAAACGTTGCTCATCCAGTCCGGCAAGCCGGTCGGCGTGTTTCCGTCGCATCCAGACGCGCCCCGCGTGCTCCTGGCCAATTCCAACCTCGTACCGGCCTGGGCGAACTGGGAACACTTCAATGAGCTCGATCGCAAGGGCCTGATGATGTACGGCCAGATGACGGCCGGCTCGTGGATCTACATCGGCTCGCAGGGCATCGTGCAAGGCACGTACGAAACCTTCGTCGAAATGGGACGCCAGCATTACGGCGGCAGCCTCGCCGGTCGCTGGATCCTCACCGCCGGTCTGGGTGGCATGGGTGGCGCGCAGCCGCTGGCCGCGAGCCTGGCCGGCGCCTCGTCGCTGACTATCGAATGCCAGCAGAGTCGTATCGATTTCCGCCTGAAGACGCGCTATGTCGACGAGCAGGCGGCCGACCTGGACGACGCGCTGGCGCGCCTGGACCGTTATGCGAAAGAAGGTCGCGCCGTGTCCGTGGCACTTCTGGGCAACGCCGCCGACGTGCTGCCGGAACTGGTCCGCCGCGGTGTCCGTCCGGACGCCGTCACCGACCAGACCAGCGCGCACGACCCGGTCAACGGCTACCTGCCGTCGGGCTGGACGGTGGAAGAATGGTTCGAGCGTCGCAAGTCCGATCCCACGGGGACCTCACGCGCGGCCAAGGCATCCATGCGCACGCATGTCGAGGCGATGCTGGCCTTCCATGCCATGGGCGTGCCCACCTTCGACTACGGCAACAACATTCGTCAGATGGCCAAGGACGAGGGTCTCGTCGAGGCCTTTGCCTTCCCGGGCTTCGTGCCGGCCTTCGTGCGCCCGCTGTTCTGCCGCGGCGTGGGACCGTTCCGCTGGGTCGCGCTGTCCGGCGATCCGGAAGACATCTACAAGACCGACGCCAAGGTCAAAGAGCTGATCCCCGACGATCCGCACCTGCACCGCTGGCTCGACATGGCCCGTGAGCGGATCAGCTTCCAGGGCCTGCCGGCGCGCATCTGCTGGGTGGGTCTGGGTCAGCGTCATCGCCTCGCGCTGGCGTTCAACGAAATGGTCCGCAATGGTGAGCTCAAGGCGCCCATCGTGATCGGCCGCGATCACCTGGACTCCGGCTCGGTCGCCAGCCCCAATCGCGAAACCGAGTCCATGCGTGACGGCAGCGACGCCGTCAGCGACTGGCCGCTGCTCAACGCCATGCTCAACGTGGCCGGCGGCGCCACGTGGGTCAGCCTGCATCACGGTGGCGGCGTCGGCATGGGTTACAGCCAGCACAGCGGCGTGGTCATCGTCGCCGACGGCACCGAGGCGGCGGACAAGCGCCTTGCGCGGGTGTTGTGGAATGACCCCGGTACGGGCGTCATGCGTCATGCGGATGCGGGGTATGAGGATGCGATTGCCTGTGCGAAGGAGCAGGGGCTGAATCTGCCTATGGTGGGGTGAGGGACAAGAGCATCGCGGATGACGGGTTAAGAGCATCGCCGATGAATCGGCTCCCACAGAGAGCGGCGTGTCGCTCCTTGTGGGAGCCGCTTCAGCGGCGAATGGGTGCTAGCCTCAGCGCCCATTCGCCCAAGCAGCGGTATACCGCTCAGGATAAATCCGCTCCAACGCCAACACCTTCGGCCGGTCGTTCACCACGATATACATCGCATCCGGATTCAGCCGCATGTAGTCCTGGTGATAGTCCTCGGCCGGGTAGAACGCCTTCAGCGGGGTCACCTGGGTGACGATCGGGGCGGAGAACGCATGCGCCGCCGTCAACTGGGCCACATAAGCGTCGGCCACCTTCTTCTGCTCCGGCGTGGCGTAGAACACCGCCGAGCGGTACTGCGTGCCCTGGTCGGGCCCCTGGCGGTTCAGCAGGGTGGGATCCTGGGCGACCGAGAAGAACACCTGCAACAGTTGCCCATAGGTGACCTGGGCCGGGTCGTACACCACACGCACCGACTCGGCGTGGCCCGTATCGCCCTCGCTCACGTCATCGTAGTTCGCGTGGGCGGCATCACCGCCGGTGTAGCCGTTGCGGACACTCTTCACGCCGCGGACGTGCTGGAACACGCCTTCGACGCCCCAGAAGCACCCGCCGGCGAAAACCGCGGTGGCCTCGCCAGGCGCAGCAGCCGCGTCGACGGTGGGGGCGGGCAAGCGTACGCCCTCGTCGCGGGCAGAGGCTGCGGAGCAGGCCGTGAGCGCGATCAGGAGGGGGGCAAGCAGGGCGCGGCGGTTCATGAGAATCTCCAGGGGAGGGGCCTGCCTGATTAGACCGGGTGAACCAAAGGAAACTGACAGGGTCCCTAGCTACAGTTAACGCGCGCCCGGCCGATATAGGACGGACGACTGTGCGTTGGCTATCTCGGCGCGGATTCGGCAAAAACGCCTGGCAAGGCATTTCGACCGTTGTATGACCAATCTGCCCGCCGCGCTGGCAGTATCGATGGGGAGGCAGGGAAAACGTGGCGTACGACCTGGTGGAGAGACGCGTCTTCGTGACCGATCTGGAGATCGGCATGTATGTCAGTCGCCTCGATTGTGAGTGGTCGGACACGCCCTTTCCGTTGCAGGGGGTGCCGATCACCTCCCGTGAGGAGATCGAATCCCTGCGGCGCTTCTGCAAATACGTGTTCGTCGACCTGCACCGCCGAGTCACGCCGGCGCGCGTGTCCGTGGTCGCAACGCCGACGGCACCCAAGCCACGGCCGGTACTGAATACACGACTGGTCACCCGGCACAGCTACACCGACACCGCCACGTTCGACGACGAGATGCCGCGCGCCCGCGAGGCCTTCGACACCGTGGCCAGCTTCGCCGAACGCATCATGGAAGACATCCAGGCCGGGCGGTTCATCGAGCCTGGCGCCGTGGAAAATGCCGTGCGACCCATGGTGGACAGCGTGCTGCGCAGTGGCGACGCCTTCTTCTGGATGCAGAGCCTGCGCCAGCGGGACAGCTACACCTACCAGCATGCCGTCGGCTGCAGCACGCTGGCTGCCGCTTTCGGCCGGCACATGGGTTTTACCGACGACGCCATCGTCAGTCTCGCCGCGGGCGGCCTGTTGATGGACGTGGGCAAGTCGCAGTTGCCCGAAGAGATGCTCGAGCGGGGAGGCCCGCTCAACGACGCCGAGTGGGAGCTCGCCCGGCAGCACGTGAACGAAGGCGTGGCCATCCTCGATCACTCCGGTGTTGTCGACGCGGAAGTCCGCGACATGGTGCTCACCCATCACGAACGTTTCGACGGCAGCGGCTACCCCCATGGGCTGGCCGGCACGGCTATTCCGCTGGCCGGACGCATGGCCGCGATCATCGATACCTACCATGCGATGTCCACGCCACGGCCGTATCGGCCGGCGGTGTCACAGCACCTGGCTATCCGGCAGCTCTATTCCGGGCGCGACCGCGAGTTCCAGGGTGAACTGGTGGAGCAGTTCCAGGCCTGCCTCGGCGTCTACCCGACCGGTTCGCTGGTCGAGCTCAACACCGGCGAGGTGGCCATTGTCATGGTGCAGAACCAGGCACGCCGCCTGCAGCCACGCGTGGCGCTCCTTACCGGCACGGACAAGACCCATCTCGACGATTTCATGATCGTGGATCTCATGCGCCAGACCGACGGTGCACGGCGCGAGATCCTGCGCACACTGGCCGCCGGCAGTTTCGGTATCGATCCGAGGGAGTACTTCCTGTCATGACCAGCGAGCGGTCGCACATCCTGCCGGCTGTTCAGGGCATCCTCGACCGATCGGTGAACGATGCGGGCCTGTGCGCGGTGCTGATCATTCGCCTGCAAGGCATGCGCGAGGCGCAACTGCGTTTCGGCTTCGACTTCGGCAACGAGGTCATGCTCGCCGCCCGTGAGCGCATGGTCGATGCCGTGCGCCACGTGGACAAGATTTTCGTGGCCGGCGACGACACGTTCGTCGCGGTGCTCCCGGCCATCCGCAATCGCACGCATGCGTTGCTTGCCGCCACACGCATCGTCGGTGCCTTCGACAGCCCGCTGCTGCGCGGCGAGCGCCCCTGGCACGGTCGCGCCGTGATCGGCGTGACGCTCTACGGCGAGCACGGCACCATGGCGGAATTGCTCTACCGGCGTGCCGAGCTCGCGCATGACGAGGCCCTCCGCATCGGTGAGCCCTTCGCGGTCTACCAGCAAGACGCCACACCCATCGAAATTCTCTACGGCGAACTGCGCGAGGACATCGAAGCCAACCGGCTGCATGTGGCTTTTCAGCCACTGTGCGACCTGCGTAAGGGCGAAGTGGTCCGCGTGGAATCGCTGGCGCGCTGGAGCACGCGTTCGGGCGTGGAAGTGGCCCCGGCCGACTTCGTTCCCTTCGCCGAGCGCAGCGACCTCATCGTGCAGCTGACCCGCTGGAGCATCCACGCTTCACTGCGTCATACGGCGGCCCTGCATCGCGGCGGTTGCCCGCTCGACGTGGCGATCAATCTTTCCCCGCGCGTCTTCGTCGAACACGGCTTCGCCGAACAGATGCTCGGTGCGCTGGAAATATGGGGCGTGCCGCCGGAATCCGCGATCATCGAGATCACCGAAACCGCGCTGCTCACCGACCTCGACATG
Organism: uncultured Luteibacter sp.; assembly: GCA_966191635.1. Classification (GTDB taxonomy): domain Bacteria; phylum Pseudomonadota; class Gammaproteobacteria; order Xanthomonadales; family Rhodanobacteraceae; genus Luteibacter. The sequence continues at coordinate 43,589 of CBIGPO010000017.1, read as the reverse complement.
AGCGTGCGCGTGCTGCGTCGCCTGCGCGACGAGGGCGTGCGCGTGGCCATCGACGACTTCGGCACGGGCTACGCCTCGTTCGCCTACCTGCGCCACTTCCCGGCTACCGAACTGAAGATCGACCGCAGCTTCGTCGACGCCATGATCGGCGACCGCCGCACCGAGCTGCTGGTTCAAGCCATGGTCGACGTGGCCCACCGCCTCGGGCTCGAGGCCGTGGCCGAAGGCGTGGAAAACGAAGAGACCCTGCGCCGCCTCGTCGAGATGGACTGCGACCTCGTACAGGGCTACCACATCGGCCGTCCCATGGTGGCCGAGGACTTCGTGGCCGAGCGTATCGCGGCCGCCTCACTGGTCTGATTTTTGTGGGAGCCGATTCATCGGCGATACCTAACTGTGTCGCACCACCCGTCGCCGCTGAAGCGGCTCCCACAAGGAGCCCCCCAAGGGATAGGGCTTTACCGTGCAGCCAGCCCAAGATAGCGCCGGTGCAACTCACCCACCTTCACCGCCAACTCCGCCTCGCTCCCCTCATTGACGATCACATCGTCCGCGATCCCCAGCCGCCTTTCGCGCGACGCCTGCGCCGCGATCATCTTCCGCGCCAGCTCCTCATCCACACCGTCACGCCGCGTCAGCCGTTCAATCTGCACAGCCTCCGGCACATCGACCACCAGCACGCGATCGACCCATTCGTAGTTGGCGCGGTTCTCTACCAGCAACGGGATCGACAGAATGCAGTAGGGGCCATCATCGGCAGCAACGGCCCCGCGCAGCCAGGTACGGATACGTGGATGAAGGATGCCCTCCAGCGTCGTACGCGCCAGCAGGTTGTCGAAGACACGCTTACGCATGGCCGGACGATCCAGGCGACCCTCGCGGTCTAGCGCATTCATGCCAAAGGCGCGAACGATCTCCGCAAGCGCCTCTGAGCCCGGCTCAACCACCGCCCGCGCTGCGACATCCGCGTCGTAGGCATGGACACCCAAGGCCTCGAAGCAGCGCTCCACGGTGCTCTTGCCCGAGGCGACACCGCCGGTCAGTGCGACGACAAAGGTGCTCATCGCATGCCCGTCAGGTGCATGTAGCTGGTGAGCAGCGAGTCGCCGAACATCAGCCAGACCCAACCGGCAGCCGCGAGGTAGGGGCCGAAAGGAATGGGCACCTCGCGTTGGTGCTTGCGAAACAGCATCAAACTCCCGCCAACCAGGGCGCCGATAAACGAGGACAGCATGATGATCGGCAGCAGGGCGACCGGACCCATCCAGGCACCCAGGGCAGCCAGCAGTTTGAAGTCCCCGTGACCCATGCCTTCCTTGCCGGTCAGCAGCTTGAATAGCCAGTACACGCTCCACAGGCTGAGGTAGCCGATCAGGGCGCCGAGGATGGCGGAGGAGGGCGACACCGGTAGCGCTTGCCAGTCAGGGATCAGGGCAAGGCCCAGGCCGATCCAGAGCAGGGGGTAGTTGAGTTCGTCCGGCAGGAACTGGGTCCGTGCATCGATACCCGACAGGGCGATAAGGAAATACGTCATGACCAGGCCGGCGAGGGCCCCGATGGTCGGTCCGAACCGCCATACCACTGCCGCGCTGGCGAGGCCGGTAAGTAGTTCCACTAGCGGATACTGCGCCGAGATGGGCTCACGGCAATAGCGGCAACGGCCACGCAGCATCAGCCAGCCAAACAACGGAATGTTGTCGCGCACGGCGAGGGCGTGCTTGCACTTGGGGCAATGTGACCCTTCGACCACGATGCCCGGCGGCCGCGGCTCGTCAGGTGCCTCGATTTCGAGCACCTCGCGCGCCTGCTTGCGCCAGTCCGCCTGCATGCGCTCGGGCACCCGCAGGATCACTACGTTGAGGAAACTGCCGAACAGCAGACCGAAGACACCGGCGATACCGATCCAGAGGGCAAGGGGCAAATCGGGCATGGGCAATCCGTGATCCAAGAAAAAACCCTCCGCCGGTGAGGGCGGAGGGTTCCTATTGTGCATGGCGCGGGCGCGAAGAGGTCAGACCGTACCGGCCAGCTTGAAGATTGGCAGGTAGAGGGAGATGACCATGCCGCCTACGAGGACGCCGAGGATCACCATGATCATGGGCTCGAGCAGCGTAGCGAGGTTGTCTACCGCATTGCTGACTTCCTCTTCGTAGAACTCGGCCACCTTGAACAGCATATGGTCCAGCGAGCCCGACTCTTCACCGATCGCGGTCATCTGCACCACCATGTTCGGGAACAGATTGGTCTGCCGCATGGCGAGCTGAAGTTGGTGGCCCACGGCGATGTCATCGCGCATCTGCATGATGGCTTCGCCGTAAATGACGCTGCCTGTGGCGCCGGCCACGGCTTCCAGCGCTTCGACCAGCGGTACGCCTGCATGGAAGGTGACGCCAAGGGTACGGGCGAATCGGGCAATCGCTGACTGGTGCATGATGCCGCCCATCACGGGCAGGCGAAGCATGATGCGCTCGAGGAAGTGAGCGAACTTCGGTGAGCGTTTCTTGGCCATGATGAGGACCGTGATGCCGCCGGCGATGCCACCGAACACCAGCCACCAATAGGCCTGCATGAACTCCGAGGCTGAAACCACGAACTGGGTCGGTGCCGGCAGCTGTGCGCCGGCGTCCTTGAAAGTCTGCTGGAACACCGGCACGACGAAGAGCAGCAGGATTGACGAGACCAATAAGGCGACCACCATCACCATGACGGGGTAGAACAAGGCCTTCTTGATCTTCGACTTAATGCTCTCCATGCGCTCTTTATAGGTCGCCACGGTATCGAGCACCGTGTCGAGCACACCGGCCGACTCGCCGGCGTGGACCAGGTTGCGATAGAGCTCGTCAAACTGGACCGGGTATTGGCCCAAGGCTTCATGAAGTGACGAGCCACCCTCGATGGACGTCTTCACGTCGACCAGGATGTTCTTGAAGCGGGGGTTCTTCTGGCCATCGATGATGATGTCGAAGGCCTGAACCATCGGTACACCCGAGGCCATCATGGTGGCGATCTGGCGGCTGAAGATCGCGACGTCACGCGGCTTGACGGTCTTGCCGCTGGAGCCGAACAGGGGCTTGGACTTTTCGCGCACCGTCTGCGGGTTCATGCCCTGACGACGGAGTTCCGCCTTCACCAGTGCGGCGTTCTTCGACTGCATCTCGCCCTTCATGCGCTTGCCGCGCTTGTCCAGGGCAGTCCAGTCGTAGGAAATAAGCTTGCTTACTTGAGTGCGAGCGGCGCCTATGGCGCGCGCATTCTTGGTGGCGGTGGCAGTGGCCATGACGCGGTGTTCCCCCGGATTGATGCTTCAGGGGACCGCCCCCAATCGGCCGGCCCCTGTTCTTATTCTAGTGTGAAGCTTTAGTCATCGACGATTCTGCCGTCTGGCGCACATCTTTGGCGCACCGGAGAGCCCAAATCGTTGTCAGTCCTTGGTTACACGGTTGATCTCGGCCAGGCTGGTCATGCCGTTACGGACCTTGAGCAGGGCAGAGGCGCGCAGGTCGTTGATGCCGTTCCGACGAGCCACTTCACCGATCTGCATGGCGTTGCCGCCTTCAAGCACGATCTTCTGAATGTCCTCGACCATCGGCATCACCTGGTAAATGCCTACGCGGCCTTTGTAGCCCTCGTTGCAGCTGTCGCAGCCAACCGCTTCGTAGACTTTGAAACCAGTATCGATTTCTTCCTGGGTATAACCCTCGGCCAGGAGAGCGCTTGCAGGCAGGACGATCTCGCGCTTGCAATCATGCAGGCGACGGGCCAGGCGCTGGGCGATGATCAGGGTGACTGACGAGATGATGTTGTAGGGCGCGATGCCCATATTCATCAGGCGGGCGATGGTCTGCGGCGCATCGTTGGTATGCAGGGTGGAGAGGACCATGTGGCCCGTCTGGGCCGCCTTCACCGCGATCTCGGCCGTCTCCAGATCGCGGATTTCGCCGACCATGATCACGTCCGGATCCTGGCGCAGGAAGGAGCGCAGGGCAGCGGCGAAGGTCATGCCGCGCTTTACGTTCTGCTGGACCTGGTTGATGCCCTCGACACGGATTTCAACGGGGTCTTCCACCGTGGAGATGTTGCGCCCCTCGGTGTTGAGGATGTTCAGCGCCGTATACAGCGACACCGTCTTACCCGAGCCGGTTGGGCCGGTGACCAGCACCATGCCGTAAGGTTTCTCGATGGCATCGAGGTAGAGGTTCTTCTGCACTTCCTCGTAACCGAGCTTGTCGATGCCCAGCTTGGCCGAGGAGCCATCGAGGATACGCAGCACGATCTTCTCGCCGAACAGGGTCGGCAGGGTGCTGACGCGGAAGTCGATAGCCCGGGTCTTGGTCAGGTTGAGCTTGATGCGGCCGTCCTGCGGGATACGGCGCTCGGCGATATCCAGGCCGCTCATCACCTTAAGGCGCGAAGCGAAGCGGTTGCCCAGTTTGATCGGCGCGGTGGCGACAACACGCAGGATGCCGTCCATGCGCAGGCGCACACGGTAGACGGTTTCGAACGGCTCGAAGTGGATATCCGAGGCGCCACGCTTGATCGCGTCGACGAGGATCTTGTTGACGAACTTGACGATCGGGGCGTCGTCACCGGCGGTCGCATCGATGCCGGTCGTCGTTTCGCCGTCTTCGTCGCCGCCTTCGAGGGACAGTTCATCGAGTGTGCCGTCCTCATAGCCGGCGACCTGGGAATTCATCGATGCCAGGGCGCTGTCGATGATGCGCCGCAGCTGGCTGCGTTCGACCAGCACCGGCTCGACCATGTGGTTCGAATGGAACTTGATCTCGTCCAGTGCGTGCGACTGCATGGGGTCGGCGATACCGACGAACAGGCGCTTGCCGCGCTTGAACAGGGGTAGTGCCTGGTGCTTGGTGATCAGGGCCTCGGTGACCAGGTCCAGCGGCATGTTGGCCGTCACCATGTTCCCGATATCCATCAATGGCATGCCGAACTCGGACGACGCCACCTGGGACAGCCTGGCGCTGTCCACCAAGTTGTGGTCCACCAGCCAGGAGGACAGCGAAACCCGCTTCTCCGCCGCGTCCTGGACCGCCTTGCGCACGTCCACTTCGGGCAGGACGCCCTCGGTAACCAACCGACGCGCCATCCCCGTCAGACCCGCCAGCATCGGCGCCTGCATTTGTGAAGCCATGTTGGGTCCCGTTTCCCCGAGATACACGGCTGAATCTACTCCAGATTCTGTTTCTGGTCACGCGTGGTCGCGTGAAGCCTCTGCGGTCACGAAGTCGTGAACCCTGCGGCGGAATTCTCGTTATCCGCCGCGGATATCCCTTATGATTCAACGATCACCGGGGAATTCTCTTGAGCCGTATCAGCATTATCCTGCCCGCCAAGAACGAGGCGGCAGCACTGAAAGACCTTTTGCCCCGCCTGACCGCCGCCCAGCCGGGGGCCGAGATCATCGTCGTGGACGATGGCTCGACCGACGATACGCGGGCCGTGTGTGCCAAATCGGGCGTCATTTGCCTTTCTTCGCCTTATTCCATGGGTAATGGGGCGGCTATCAAGCGTGGCGCCCGGGCCGCTCGTGGCGAGATCCTTGTCTTCATGGACGGCGACGGGCAGCATGATCCAGTCGATATCACTCGCTTGCTGTCCCGGCTAGAGCAGGGCTTCGACATGGTGATCGGTGCCCGCGATTGGGAAAGTCAGGCTGGCGTCGGACGTGGCGTGGCCAATACGGTCTATAACTGGCTGGCCAGCAAGATGACGGGCCAGACCGTAGCCGATCTCACCTCGGGCTTTCGGGTCGCTCGAGCGAGCCGCTTTCGTGAATTCATCCACCTGCTGCCCAATGGCTTTTCCTACCCCACGACTAGCACTATGGCGTTTTTCAGAAGTGCCTATGGCGTGGCCTACGAGCCGATCAAAGCGGGCCAGCGGGTGGGTAAGAGCCACATCAAGCCGTTGAAAGACGGAGTACGATTTCTGCTGATCATCTTCAAGATCGCCACGCTGTATTCGCCATTGAAGCTGTTCGTTCCGGTGAGCCTCGTATTCTTTCTGCTTGGCTGCTTGAACTATGCGTGGACGTTCGTTTATGAAGGCCGCCTCACCAATGGAAGCACGCTGATGTGGAGCGCTTCGGTCATCGTGTTTCTGATCGGACTGGTCTCCGAACAGATCACGGCCCTGACCTACCGGCCCACGGATCACGGTTGATGGTTGGGCGTGAGCGTGTGTTGATCGTGACGCGCAATCTCCCACCATTGCGAGGCGGCATGGAGCGGCTCAATGCTCGTATGGCGGAAGAGCTGTCGAAGGAGTTCGACGTAGAGGTAGTAGGACCTGCAGGCAGCGACGTGCTCGCGCATGCGGGTCTCGTGGTGCACGCAGCACCCTCGCCCCGGCTGCTGGCGTTCCTGGCCTGGGCGACCTGGAAATCTTTCGTGATCGCTCGTGCGCGAAGGCCCTCATGGGTCATCGGCGGGAGCGGGCTGGTTGCACCCATCGTCCGCCTCGCCGCGGCGATCTCCGGCGGGTTTTCGGCGGTGTATCTGCATGGGCTGGATATCGTTGTGGATCATCCTGTCTATCAAGCGCTCTGGCTACCTGCTATTCGCGGTATGGCACTGTGCCTTTCCAACAGCCGGAACACGACGGCCCTGGCCGTCGCTCGCGGCGTAGCTGCTGGGGCAATAGAGACCGTATTTCCTGGCGTCGATACTCGAAAAGTGTCGCCATCGGGGCTGTTCCGTGAGCGTCATCAGTTGGGCGCAGCCAAGCTGATGCTCTCCGTGGGAAGGTTGACCCGACGAAAGGGTCTGGACCGTTTTGTCGAGCGCTGTCTCCCGTCCATCGTGTCGCGAGAACCGGATGCCGTACTCGTGGTGATCGGTGACGATGCCCCAGATGCGCTCGCCGCCGGCCCGGCAGGGATGCGCGGCCGTCTGGTTCAGAGCATCGAGCGCCTCGGTCTTGTCGACAGAGTACGATTTCTCGGTCCAGTCGCTGAGGATGATCTGTTGGATGCATATGCCTCGTGCGACGTGCACGTCTTTCCCGTGCGGGAAGTCCCGGGCGACATAGAGGGCTTTGGCATGGTCGCGATCGAGGCGGCGGCGCAGGGCTTGTCGACCGTGGCGTTTGCCGTGGGCGGCGTAAGTGACGCCGTGGCTGAAGGGCGTTCCGGTCATCTGGTGCCATCCGATGAGGACGACGCATTCGCCGATGCGGTCGTCACCCGGCTTCGCGAAGGACGTGCGTCACTCGCGGACTCCGCCATGGATTTTGCAGCGTCTTTCGCATGGGAACGGTTCGGTGATCGGATAGTGAGCGCGCTGGCAACGCACCGGAGGCCGCAATGACAACGGACAAGACTGTGCGCCAGGCGCATGCAGTGCTGGATTTGCCTTCTCGTCAGCGAAAAGCCGAGAAGATCGCCAGGCTGCTCGGCAAACCCCCTGTGGCGTATCCGCTCCGATTGCTCGAGGTCGGTACCGGCTCGGGTGGGATCGCGCACTATTTCGCCACACAGGTCGAGCCGCGTTACGACGTGGATGCTGTCGACGTCGCCGACGCGCGGATGATAATGGACGGATTTCGCTTCACCCTCGTCCACGATACGGTGCTGCCTTTCGCCGATGCGACGTTCGACCAGGTGATCACTAACCATGTGATCGAGCATGTCGGTAACATATCAGCCCAGCGGCGACACCTGGAAGAGATTCGTCGAGTTCTGAAGCCGCAGGGTCGCGCTTATCTCGCCGTACCCAATCGTTGGATGCTGGTCGAACCCCATTATGGAGTCGCTTTCCTTAGCTGGTTGCCGCGAACATGGCGTACCCCCTATCTGAGGTTCCGTGGCAAGGGTCAGGCGTACGACTGCGAACCCCTGCAAATGGGTGAGCTGCAACGGCTCATTGCGCGGGCGGGAATGTCGTACCGTAATGTCTCAGTAGAAGCCTTCCGTCTCACCCTTGCTATCGAGGGCGACAAGGGCTGGCTGGCCCGATTCGCAGACGCACTTCCAGACGGCGTACTTCGGCTGACTCAGCGTCTGATTCCGACGCATATTTACCTGATCGATCATGGTGGCGCGGCTCATGGCGAGTGATGTTCGCCGTTTGGACGTGCGCGAGCTCGCCTCGGTCACTGTTACCTACAACCCTGATCCCGTCCTTCTCGAGCGGCAGTTGATGGCGTTGCGACATGTTGGGCGAGCCATTGTCGTTGACAACGGATCGGAGCATCTTGCTCTCGGGTGGTTACAGCTTCTCGTCGACCGTCTACCCTGGGTGTGTCTGGAGCGCAGCGAGATCAATCTTGGACTCGCTGCTGCATTGAACTTGGGCATTGCCGTTGCCCGATCGTTCGAGACGTGCCGCGCGGTGCTCCTGCTCGACCAGGACTCGGGTTTCGACGACGATGCGCCCGGCCACTTGCTCCAGGCGCTTAACGAAGTACAAGCTGCCACAGGTACCTTGTGCTGCGTGGGTCCGGCGCTACACGATCCCGTCGCAGGCATGGACCACGGCTTTCACTATGTCAGCAGTGGCTGGCGGTGGTCCCGCGCATTTCCTCGCCCCAGCGATCCGCCGTTCGCCGTCGCCAACCTCAACGGCAGCGGAACGACACAAACGCTCGAGCTCATTGACCAGGTGGGGACGCTTGATGCCGCGATGTTTATCGATCACATAGATACTGAGTGGTCGTTCCGCGTCTTGTCGCGCGGCTTCCATTTGTTCGGCATCCCCTCCGTGCGGTTCGACCATCGCATGGGCGAAACCGGCCGGCGGATATGGATGGGCGGATGGCGCGTCTGGCCCGAACGCAGTCCCCAACGGCACTTTTACCTCTTCAGGAACACGGTTCGTTTGCTCAACCGCGGCTACGTCCCTGCAGTTTGGAAGCTATGGGCTGTCGCCAAAATGATGCTGACGGTTGTCGTCACGATCGTCATCGACCGCCGTCGCGCCAGCCAGTTACGAATGATGCTCAAAGGTATACGGGAAGGCATGCGGGAGTCGGCGGTATGAATACAGTAGCGAATACGGGTGCGTGGACGCGGGGCATGACAGTCGCTGTGCCGAAGTGCCCGATGTGTAGCGAGGTCTCGCGCTCGCTGCTTGGCGAAGCGACCGACGTCATGATGTCGCTACCCGATCGCTGGCCGCTCTGGCGCTGCGAAGGGTGTATGAGTTACTGGCTCGACCCGAGGCCCGACGACACTTCCTTGTCCGCAGCTTACGACTTCGATTACATCACCCACCGCACTGATGCCGGCCCGTCAAGAGCTACCTTCCTGTCGTCATTGATCGATGGTTATCTTGCACGCCGTTTCGAGCTGAGGCGCGACGGCGCCTGCGCGCTCGGGGCGTGGTTGTTTCCCCTGGTTCCGCCGTTGCGACTCAAGCTTGACTACTACGGAAGGCACCTCGAGCCGGGGAGGGGAAGGACCTTACTCGACGTGGGGTGCGGTAGCGGTGATTTCGTCGCTACAGCGGGGCTCATGGGGTGGGTAGCCGAAGGCGTCGATCCTGATCCGGCCGCCGTCGCGGCATGCCGTCGCCGTGGGGTCACGGTGACAGAGGGTTTTGTCGATAAGCTCGATGCCAACAAACAGTCAGGCTATTGGGACGCCATCACGATGAGTCACTGCGTGGAGCACGCCCCGGATCCACGGGCGCTTCTCGAACGCGTCCAGGCGATGCTGAAGCCGGGCGGCGAGATATGGATTGCGCTGCCCAACCCGGAGTCCATCGGCGCTCGTTATTTCGGGGCGGACTGGGAGAGCATCGACGCTCCGAGGCATCTCGTTCTGCCAACGCAGCACGCACTCGTGGCCATGTGCCGCGTCGCCGGCTTCGATGCCATTCGGTTGAAGCGCCGTGGCGCACACGCGGGGCGTTTGTTCCGTCGCAGTGCTGATATCGCCCGTATGCGCGCCCATAGCGGCTTCCGCTATGGGCGCATGGCGATCGCCATGTTGGCGTTGTTCGCCGACCTCATCGCCACGATCACGTCGCGTTTCGCCGAAGAAACAGTCCTTGTCGCGCGAAAGCGAGCAAGCGGCCCATGACACTAATGCCGAAAACGGTCGTAGACCGCTGGAAGGCCGGAAGCGTCGAGAATGTTCGGCGCTGCCCCGCCTGTGGATCGACAGACCGCTCGCTGCACGCGTCCCATGTGTTCGACCACCTGAGTCCTAAGGATGAGGACCTGTGGACGATCTTCCGATGCCTGGCGTGCCACAGTCTCTATCCGGATCCTCGGCCCGCCGCGGAGACGATTGGCTCGGCCTATACAAATTACTATACGCACGATAGCAATAGCGGCGTGCAGCTCGGTTCCGGATGGCGGCGTCATGCGATGGCGCTCGTCCACGGCTACATGAATCGCCGCTTCGGCACGCGAATGTCGCCTTCGCTACGCTGCGGCTATTTCCTGTTTTCGCTCGTCGAACCCTTGCGCCTTAAGCTCGACTATCATGGACGCCACCTGTTCCTCTCGCGCCGCAGGGCGGCGGGCGCACGCGTGCTGGACGTGGGCTCGGGCAACGGAGAGTTTCTCCGTCGGGCCAATGAGATGGGCTGGCATGCCATCGGCCTGGATCCCGATCCAGACGCTGTGGCGACGTGTCGGGCGGAAGGGCTGGAGGCATTCCAGGGATTCGTCGGTGACCGTATCGCGGGCGTCGACGGTCGCTTCGATGCGATTACCTTGCGGCATAGCATTGAGCACGTGCCCGACCCGCGCGGCGATCTCGCGTGTTGCCTGCAGCGCCTTCAGCCTGGTGGCTTGCTGTGGCTCGCGTGGCCCAATCCGCGGGGAGTCGGTGCGGCATTCTTCGGGTCCGCCTGGCGAGGCCTGGAAGTGCCGCGACACTTATGTATTCCCAGCCACCAGGCGATGCGGCATATGCTCGAAGATGTGGGCTTCACCGGCATACGTCTGTTCCGTCGAGGTCACCACGCGGCCAGCATCGCGCGCGCCAGTGGTGTCATCGCGAGTTATCGTCCTGGTCCGGTCAATCGCCTCCGTCGATGGGGCGCTGCGGTCGTGGGGCTGTGGGCAGACGTAGCGGCGACGGTTTCAGCGACGGCGGGCGAGGAGCTCGTGATCGTCGCGTTTGCGCCTGCGGCGGAGCACGGCCATGCGTGAGTGCATTGCCGTACTTCTGCATTTCCGTTCCGTCGAAATGACACGTAGATGCGTCGAGTCGCTCGACACCCAGGGTGTCGAAGCGGTCGTTATTGTCGACAACTCCGAAGACGCTGGTGTCTCGTTGGCGGCGCTAAAGTCCAGCCTTTGCGCAGGTGTGATCCGCATCCATTATCTGGAACCGGGCATCAACCTGGGTTTCGCAAAGGGAGTTAACGTCGCTGTCGAGGCGGTCAAGGCCGAAGGCCGCGAAGTCGATCTCCTCCTGATTAACAGCGACGCCACACTGGCGCCAGCCACGGTGGATCACTTGAGGCGTGCCGTCGCGGGTAGCCAGCCCGTGATTGCCGCGCCTTCCATTGACGGTCCGACCGGACTGGTCCCAGCCCGAACGTACTACCGGCACCTCTCTGGGGCCATCACACCAACCGGACCCGGATGGCTGGGCCACGGCCTGCTCGGCGGCGCCTGCCTGATGGTTCATCGATCCCTGCTGAATGGGCCTCTGTTCGACGAGGCATTCTTCTTCTACGGCGACGACATCGAAATGGGTTTCCGCATGGGTCGGAAAGGCGTCGTCCTCGTCGATGTGCCCGAAGGGACGGTGATTCACCAGGGGTCCGGTAGCAGCGGCAACGGGTCCTTGTTCTACGAGTACCACATGAGCAGGGCACATCTCCTGCTCGTGGGCAAGCTCGGCTACGCGTTCCCGACCCGATTGTTTCTCATGGGTGCACGTCTGGCATCGCTGTCACTCCGGGCGTGTGTGCGTAGCCTTCGATATCGTTCGGTGCGCCCATGGATGGGGCTGGTCATGGCGGTGTCGGACCTGCTGCGCGGGCGGCTTCGAACGCTAACGCCACCTACAGAGAGTTCTCCCCAGCTATAATCGGCGCTCGGCCCGCCGCACGAGTAGCCATCCGTAGATCGCCATACCCATCTCGGCGGCAGCAAGTGCGAGCGCCATGCCGCGCGGGCCACCCAAGCGTGACCCGGTGGGTAGTAGCACGGCCAGCAAGACCATGCCTGCAAGCTCGAAGCGCATGCGTTGCAATGGATGGCCCAGTGCGACGAGGATGGTGCCGGAAGCGAGTCGAAGCGTCAGGAAGGGAGCAGCGGCGGCGACCCACGGGATGAGAGCCGCGGTGTCCGCGAAGGCGGGGCCGAAGAGCAGGGGAATCCAGGGGGATGCGACGAGCATCGCCACGGTTCCCAGCAAGCCCCACGCAAACGAAATGCGCCATAGCAGTGAAATGAGACGGTGTCCGTCCGGATTCGGAAAGGCGGCATGCCGAAACAGCCGAGGTTGTGCAGTCAGCAGCATTCCGACCACCGGCATGGCAATAGCGTTCATGATGCGTGAGGTGGCGCTATAGATGCCTGCCGCGTGGTCGCCCAGTAAGAGTGGCGAAGTAATCTTGTCGAGTTCGGTTGGATTCGCCGCGACCACGTGCATTGCGGCGTACCCGGATCCTGTGACCAGCTCTTCGCGGGTCGGTCGACGAACCCGGACGCGTAGATCGATCGCCCTGGCGGCAATACTCCACGCTGCCGCGAGGCCGCCGAAAGCCGCGCAAGCCTGGAATATGACAAAGGCGCCAACTGGCACATGGTCAACAGCAAGGCACGCGCCTGCGGCGATGGCTCGAAGCAGCATGGGCATGGTGAGCACGACCTGTCCTAGCGGCACGCGGCCCACGGCCTGCAATGCAAAACTCAATAGGAGGGTGATGGGCGAGACCATCAGTTCGGCGACGCCGATGATTGCCAGATCGGCCAGGGTCAGCGTTCCGCCGGTTAGGCCACGAGATACGAAAGGGAAGGCCAGCGCGAGCGCGGCTCCGAGAAGAAGACTCAACGGCCAGCCGTAGCTCCAGGTATCTCCCACGGTCTGCCGGTCGCGCGCGGCGCGCGCCATCAGGATGTAGCCGGACCCAAGATTCGGAAGCAGCCCCAGGATCATTGCCAGCGACGCTGCGGCGACGTATCCGCCGTAGATCTCCGGGCCAAGCAAGCGCGTCACCAGAACGAGCGTGACTCCCTGTGTAGCGATGCGCCCGCCCATGATCGCGATCGTGCGAAGACTGCTTTTGGCCAGCGCGCCTTTCACTACCGGCATCCCTTCGTATTCGGGCAGCCTGTGCTTGCCGCGCGTGCGATGGCGATTTCAAGCGGCGCCAGATCGTCGGTGAATCGTCCGCCTACATTCATCCTGGTCATGGCTTGCGCCTGCGCCCTGGCAACGGCCAAGTCGCCTCGTCGGACCGCAAGACGGGCGAGCGTGAGGCGATAAGCGGCCTCGCCAGGCGCACCCGCGACGGCTTCTTGTTGGACTCGGTAAGCGAGGTCTTCGTCCTTGAGGACATCCATCGCAAAGCTGGCGTACATTGCGAGTAGGCGAGGACTCGGGTTCGGATGTGAAAGCGCGGCGGAAAATGCCTCGAACAGTCTCTTCGGATCGAAGTCGCAACTGCCGCTGCCGATGCACTTGGCCAGTGAGTCGAGTGAACTCTCGTCCTGAATGGAGGCGGGTGAACGCGCCAACTTCTCATTCATCGACGTCCACCATGTGTCCTTCACCGGCAAACCCATGCGCGAGTTCATGAAGATCAGCGCCTGCTCCGGAAGGATCGACGACCCGGGAATCGCGGCGGCGCGTTCGAGTGGTGCATAGGCGAGGGCGACGAAGGGAGAGCTCTTGTCGTAGTTGCCGTAGATGATGTAAGTGCGACCAAGTTCATACTGCGCGCGAGGCGACTCGGTGGCGCGAAAGGCTAGATCCTTCGCCAGCGACAAGGGATCGCCCCAGGCCTGCGCGGTGACCAGGGTCATTCCAGTCCAAAGGAGACCAATCATGGCTAGCGCGAAGGTGGTGAGGCGGCGCGATGCCCCGCTAAGGGTCAATAGCGGTTGACTGAGGGCCGCGACGGCAAGGACGAGCCCGAGGCTTGAGAAGTAATTGCGGTGCTCGTAGATCAATTCCAACGGCAGCACTGTGCCTGTGAGCGTGTGACATCCCAGATACCACGCGACGCCAAGGGAAAAAAGCGGAAGCCGTTTGCGCAGGATCCACGCGGACGCGACGAGGCCGACGATAGCGACGATGGAAATTAGCGTGGATGGTGGATCGAGCAAGCTTTGTGAGATCACGAAGTCGTCGTGATAGAACGACAGCGCTCGAGGCGTGGGGAACAGCGTCCACCCTATGTAGTCGACCACAATACGCGCCTCGCTGAGCAGGCGCGTCCCTAGAGTGAAGTTGCGCGTTGCCCACGTCGATGGCTGCAGAAGGCCCGGCGCAAGCCAAGTGATACCGGCTACTAACGGTACGACCAGTATCGCAACGAAAAAACCGATCACTGGCCAATCCCGGGAGGTGTCCTCCGTGGCTCGTCGGCGCCAATGAAACAGGCAGGCCTCGGTGAGCCCGGCATATAGAGGCAACATGACGGCGGTTTCTTTGGAAAGCGCTCCCACGCCGGTCGCGAGAATCACGCCGAGCAGGGCAAGTGCCAGGCCGCCTTTTCCATTCAGCCTCTGCCGTCGCCCGTGAAGATAGGCCCACAGTCCGGCAAGTACGGCCAGGTTTGCCATACTTTCCATGCGCTGCACCACGTAGAGGACCGAGGTGAGGTTGATCGGCAAGAGCATCCAGCCGATAGCCGCCACGGCAGCCCAGCGACCATCGCCCGCCGATGCCTCATTGGCGGGCCGCGCGGACGCAAACACCAGCCTCAGGACGAGAAACGCGAACAGTCCGTTGAGTAGGTGTATGACCAGATTGGTCAGCTTCATCGCAGGCGCACTTGCGCCGGTCGTTAGATAGTTGATTGCAAAGCTCAGAGAGGCCAGTGGACGCTTGAAGTCGCTTGCAGGCGACGCAAGTGCGGCGCGCGCAAGGCTGGGCACACTCCAGTCGGAAATGTGTACGCCTGGATTCTCGACAATGTTGGGATAGTCGTCGAACAGCCAGCTTCCGCTGATGCCTGGCGTATATACCGCCGCCACCAACATGCATCCGGCGAGTAGCCACGCCCATGGGTGCATGCAGATGGCGCGTAGCGATGGAACACTCATCGAGCCGACCCCATGTCCGCGCGCAGATTGCTCTCGAGCCGCTTGCGTTCCACGGCCCAGTAGTTTTGTCGCTCAAGTACCCAAGCGTGCACCGACGCCATGCCGAAAGAAGTAGGGGGGCGCGAGCGAGCGAGCGCGTCGTAGGTCATGAGGTGCCGCATTCCTAGCGAAGGGTAGCCTGCGGATCCGAGTTCGGCAGCCTGGCGAAGAGCTATCGCTTCGCGCGGATCGAAAGCGACGGCCTTGTCGAAATGCTCAAGCGCCTCGTCTGAGCGTCGTTGTGCCAGCCGGACGGTGCCTATCACGTGTTCAAGGTCCTGGTGACGGCCCGCCGAGAGTCTGGGGTTGGCGAGGCCGGCCGTAGCAATCGCAATGAGCGCATCCGGGTTGAGTCCGGGGCAGGTTCCTTCGATGGCGCTGGGAACGACCCGGTCGTACCAGCTGGCAATCAATGACCCGGGGTCGCCGGTCGTCGCGATTGAGCGAGCCGCGGCCGAGACGTCGGCCGGCCGAACTCCCCCCGCGGAGCATCGCGCGGCAACGATATTGAAGGCAACCTGCACTTCGTCGGGACGAAGCGCCAGCATCGGTTCCAGTCTGGCGAGTGCCGCGGTCGACTGGCCCCGGCTGATTTCTTCCTGGGCTGCGGAAACCTGGGCGCGGGGAGAGGACGGGTTGAGTTTCGCCCAGAGTTCAGCTTGCCGGCTGGTGTCACCCCAGACGGCGGCGTTCGTCAAGGTCATGGCTGCGAGTCCGGCGAGGATGATCACCGACAATGCCGCACGCAATCCGTAGCCTGGAAAGGTCTTCGTCGCTGAGGCTGAAGAGGGATTTAGTCTTGCCCCGCTTAGCCAGAGCCCGAGCGGCCAGAACATCGGGAGCGCAGCGAGGTAATTTCGGTGTTCGAAGTAGAGTTCGAGCGGGATGCTTGTCGACTCGATCAGATGTGCGGCGACGAAGAACGTCCATGCCAACGACACTGAGGGTGCCGCACGGCGAAGGGTCAGTGCTAGAACGGTTCCTGCGACGACGAGGGCCAGCGAGGGCAGGGTCGTCCAGGGATGCAGCAGTGACGTCGAAACGGCGGTCGTATCGTTGAATACCCCGGCCGTGTAGGGGTGGGGCAACCAGAGCGAGCCCAGATAGTCGAACAGAATGCGCGGCTCTGTAAGCAGTCGTTCGATCGTGGTCCACGGTCGATGATCCAGGCCATGGACGATTCCTTGCGCTGCGACGTAGAAAAGGCCAAGCAGGATAGCGGCGAAAGCCAGCCAGCAAGCGCCGAGTGTCGTGTAAAACACCCGAGACGATCGGAGCGTGCCTGGCTGACTCTCGGAGGCGACAGGTCGCGCGAGAGTGTATTCCACGACGAGCACGAGAACGGGGAGCAGGATGCCATTGGCCTTCGCCATGACACCCAGCAGCGTACACCCTGCGACGGACACCAGTGCGACGATGGCACCGCCTGGTTTCCGCTGCTCCAGGAGATCCCGGCCGTATAGCCAGCCGAGGAGGCCAAGCAACGTGAACATGGCCGGTAGCATTGCCTCGCGCTGCACTATGTACAGTGTGGTCGAGACGAAAAACGGATGAAGTAACCACGCTCCGGCGCCGAACACCGCGGCGAACGATACTCGTCGGGCATCGAGCTTCCATCGGCTGTCGCGTGACGCCATGTTGCCAAGGCGGACGAGAAGGGTATACAGCAACAGGCCGTTCACTAGATGGATAATCAGGTTTGTTCGCTTGAACGGATACGGGTCGGCCGGCCAATCTCTTGCGTCGATCAGAAAGCTCACGACGGAAAGCGGGCGTCCTGTCGGGTCCGCGTTTCCCGACGTGACATAGCGAGCGAAGGTCGCCCAGTTGTTCACCGGGCCAGTTTCGCCCAGAGTCGGCAGGTTGGCGAAGTCGTCAAAAAGGAATCCGCCGCGCAGACCTGGGAGATAGGCTAGCCAGGCGACGGCTACCAGCAGCAGCATGCTGGCGAGAGGAAGAAGTCGGCAGGTACTCATGAATCCATGCAGTTTACTAGCGACAGCTGTTTGGTAGGTACCAAAAGAAAAAGGATCGCTTTCGCGATCCTTTTTCCGTACCTGATGAGCTGCGCGGATATTACGAGGTGCGGCAGTTCGACGGCAGGTAGTTAGCCTTGATCGTGGTGCTCTTGCAGGTCCAGGAGATGCTGCCGGCGTTGGAGATAGGCGACAGGAGCAGGGTTGCGCTGGTGCCGATCTTCGTGCTGGCCTTTGGGCCGCCGTAGGTGGCGGTGATGAGGCCCGTGGCGGAGGTGTCGACGTCGATCTGCGACACGTAGTTGCCGTTGATACTCTTGTTCGTTGCGAGGCCTGCCGAGCCGTTCGACTTCGGGAAGCGGCCGTTGTTCTGGAAGAACTCGGCAACGGCCGTCTTGGCGCCGTCAGCGAGAACCGGACCTTCCGAGACCTGCGAACGGATGGTGTAGTCCTGGTAAGCCGGGATAGCGATGGCGGCCAGGATGGCGATGATCGCGACGACGATCATCAGTTCGATCAGGGTAAAGCCCTTTTGCACGTTCTTCATGGCGGTTCCTATCTTTGTTAAAGGTGGTTAGCTAACCAAGTTTGTGATGCCCCCTGAGCCCCGGTACCGGGCCCCCCTAGGAAGGTGCCCGATCCCCTTTCACTCACGTGGTCAGGAACGACCAGGAAGCTCGTGTTGTCACCAGCATGTTGCATGCCACAGGTGACGGCGCGTATTTCCTCATATCGCGCATGCCGGAATTGTGCCGGTTGTCACGTCTAGACAGCAACAGGAAAATTTCCCGAACATTCAATGCGATGCAGCGTGACGCAAAATGTCAGAAGGTGACGTAGGTCGTCACTCTGACGGTCATCGGCACGACGACGGAAGGTAGCGCGCTTCCATAGGCGAACCTTTGCACACCCACGCGATGCTGCCCGCATTGGTGATCGGAGATAGCATCAGCGTGCTTCCCGTCACATGGGTGTTCGCGCTGGCGGTTTGGAACCTGATACTGATGGCACCGTTCAGTACGGTTACCGAGGACACGTATTTGCCTGCGATGGAGGTCTCGGTTGCCAGCCCTGCGGACTGATTTCCTTGCGGGAGACGTCCCTTGTCGGCGAAGAAATCCCACACGGCGGTCTTGGCGCCCGTGGACAGGTTGATCCCCTCCGACACCTGCGCACGGGTGGCGTAATCCTGATATGCCGGTATGGCGATAGCGGCCAGGATCGCGATGATTGCAACGACGATCATCAATTCGATGAGGGTGAAGCCTTGGGCGACGTTGGAGGGGCGCATGGTCGGGCTCTGGCGGAATGTATGCAGCCCACAGCACATTCCGTACCAGCGCCGATTTTTTTGTCGGGGGGACGTTTCCACTGTGACGCGGTTCACCGAATTCCTGGCCCCGTTGGAGGGCCATCACGTCACGGTGAGAAAGGCGTTGCGCAACATCCCGTCTGCTTCTGCCGTCGTAGTCGCTTGCACCAACCGCCCACACGCCGTACCGTCCCCAGCGGCATTACCAAGGGAGCCCCCATGAAACTTCTATTCGCCGCGATGGCCCTCGCGCTCGCGTCCGGCACGGTGTTGGCCTCCGACGCCGACAGCGCCACCGCCACCGCGCATCCTTTCTCCATCCGTGACCTAGTCATGATGGACCGTGTGGGGGATCCGCAGCTGTCGCCGGATGGGCGTTATGCGCTATTTACGGTGCGCGCCACCGACTACGCCGCGAACAAGGGCGTCACCTCTATCTATGTGATGGACCTCAACAAGCCGCCGCAGCCGGTCAAGGTGGTGGAGAAGGGTTCGTCGCCTCGCTGGGCGCCGGATGGCAAGTCCATCTTTTACACGGCCCCGAAGGACGGGGTGGCTCAGGTCTGGCACCGCGCCTTCGACGCCGACAACGCCAAGGGCCTGGCCCTGACCGTGCGGACTGGCGATGCCGTGACTACGGCTCCACTCGACGTCGGCTCGTTCAAGCTCTCGCCGGACGGCTCCAAGCTGCTCCTGAGCTATGAAGTCTTTACCGACTGCGCCGACCTGGCCTGCACCAAGGAGCGCCTCGATGGCCGCGAGAAGGACAAGTCCACAGGTACGGTTTACGACAAGCTATTCGTTCGTCACTGGGATACCTGGGCTGACGGTCGTCGTAACCAGCTCTACATCGCCGACGCCAACAACGCCTTGCAGCCGGTGCTGCTGAGTCAGGGCATCGACGGCGATGTGCCGAGCAAGCCTTTCGGTGGCGAAGACGAGTTCACCTTCTCGCCGGACGGCAAGACTGTGTACTTCGACGTACGCATTGCCGGTAAGACCGAACCCTGGTCGACCAACTTCGACGTCTATAGTGTGCCTTCCGATGGCTCGGCCGCTCCGACGAATCTCACGGCCGATAACCTCGCATGGGATGCCAACCCGGTCGTGTCGCCGGATGGCAAGACGCTTTTCTATACGGCTATGAAGGATCCGGGCTCGGAAGCCGATCGCTTCGGCATCTGGGCCATGGATATCGCCACGGGCTCGAAGCACGAGGTCGACCCGTCGTGGGATCGCTCCGCGGGAACCCTCACGGTGTCCGCAGATGGTAAGACCCTCTACACCACTACCGATGACAACGGCCAGCATCCGCTGTTCGCGATCGATGTGGCGACGGGCAAGGCGACCACCCTGGTCACCGACGGCTCGGTCAGCGGCTTCTCGATCACCGGCAACAAGGTTCTTCTGACTCGCGACGACCTGAAGCACCCGGCCGATCTCTACACGGCCGATGTCAAGGGCAAGAGCCTCAAGCAGGTCTCTCACTTCAACGCCAAGCGCATCAAGAGCGCACAGACCGGCGACTTCGAGTTCTTCACCTTCAAGGGTGCGAACGGCGACAGCGTGCAGGGCTATGTGGTCAAGCCAGTTGGTTACAAGCGCGGCAAGACGTACCCGGTGGCCTTCATTATTCATGGCGGTCCGCAGGGTGCGATGACCAATAGCTGGAGCTACCGCTGGAACGCCCAGACTTATGCGGGGCAGGGCTTCGCCGTGGTCACGGTGAACTTCCATGGCTCCACGGGTTACGGCCAGAAGTTCACCGATGCCATCTCGGGTGACTGGGGTGGCAAGCCGCTGGAAGACCTCAAGGCAGGCTGGAGCGCCGCGCTCTCCAAGTACAGCTTTCTCGATGGCGACCGTGCCTGCGCCCTTGGTGCGAGCTACGGCGGCTACATGGTCTACTGGATGGCCGGCGTGTGGAACCAGCCGTGGAAGTGCTTTGTCGATCACGACGGTGTCTTCGACGCGCGCGCCATGTACTACGACACCGAAGAGCTCTGGTTCGAAGAGAAAGAGAACGGTGGTACACAGTACGAGCACCCGGAAAACTACGAGCGCTTCAATCCGATCAACCACGTAAAGGACTGGCGCGTGCCGATGCTCGTCATCCACAGCGGCAAGGACTTCCGCATTCCGGATACGCAGGGCCTGGGCGCGTTCACTGCGCTGCAGCGTCGTGGCATTCCGAGCAAGCTGTTGCACTTCCCGGATGAGAATCACTGGGTACTCAAGCCGCAGAACAGTGTGCAGTGGCACGAGACAGTGAATGCCTGGTTGAAGGAGTGGACGGCTCCTGAGGTCAGCACGAAGTAGTAGCGAAAAGGAAACGGCGACCATTGGTCGCCGTTTCCTTCTGTGGGGGGAGGCATCTATTTCAGGGTATGGACGGTATCGGTCCTACAGGTACTGTTTGCCGACTTGCGATATACGCCGCTGCAAAATGCCGCGCCGCAGTGCTTGTTACATGATTGTTGTCCCAGTACAGGCCGTAGCCGTCCTTTACCGCAGAGCATTGCTTTGCACCGCAGAAGAACGGGGCGGGATCGACGTAAGTCACATTCTGGAATTGCGAAGCGAGCTGCGTAAGCAGCGCGCGCCTATCCGCAAATTGCTTCTCGAAGACGTCGCGCTGTACGTCGCACGCGTCGAGCATGCCCTTACGAATGCACATGGGTGCCTGTTCGGGAAGGATTGGCGTTTGTCCAAGAAGAATAACGTGCTGCACCGTGGGTGCTAGACGACGCAGCGTTTCTTTAAGGTGAGCATCGAAGTCGCCACGGGACGTCTCTGGCCACAAGGCTGTTAGAACGACGGTATCCATGCCCTCGAGGCGAGGGAGAACGCGCGCATTGAACTCCTTGCAACGGGACGATTCGAGCGCTCGCTTCCCATTGTCATAGTCGATGGCCGGCGCGCACGAATCACGTGTGAACGGCTCGGCGGCGACCCCTTTCTGTTCAGCAATGGCCCACGCGAAGGGCTGCATGGCCAGGGCGTGGGAGTCTCCCCATATAGCTACCCTCACTGGCAGGGATGGCGATGATGCACAGTCCTCCCGCGGGAACGGATCGATCGGCTGATCGCCTCGATAGTGACAGGCAAACTCGTTGGCGGGCTGATCGCGCTCGGTGCGTGAGGCGAGATCGGAGGGCGGTGGTGTCATGGCGAACGAATCGCCCAGCACTAGTAGTGCAAAAGCAAACGCCAACGACGCCACGGCACTCGTGGTCACCAGGCTTCGTGGCTGCGTCGCATCGGATGGCTGACGAAAAGGGGTTTCAATCCATCGGTAGCTGATGGCTGAAAGCAGCAGGGCAGCAACCACCAGGCCGGCGCGGGTCGCCATAGGCAGCGATCCCGCATGCGACGCCGACGCCAGGGCCAGTAGCGGCCAATGCCATAGATAGAGTGAGTAGGAGAGCCGCCCGATCGTCGACGGAAGGCGCGATGCAAGTACGCGGCCAGCAATCCCCAGTGCTCCACGCGAATGTACGCCGAGAAGAATCGCGGCCGAGCCGAGGGCAGCGGGAAGGGCGCCGACACCCGGAAAATGGTTTGTGGGGAGGCAATTGGCAAGCAAGACCAGCACGGTGCCTGTGGCGGCGAGAATCCCTGGCCGCCGTATCCGATCCCGCGCCATCAGCGCGATTCCCGCCCCCATCCCAAGCTCCCACCATCGCGACGGTAGTGAAAAGAACGCAGCTTGCGAGCCCGAGGCAATCAACAGCTCCGATGCCGCCAGCGAGACCAGCGAAAGGACTGCCACCATGATGCGGAATGGGCGAGCGCCTAGTCGTCGGGCAAATATGTAGAAGAGCGGCCACAGAAGGTAGAACTGTTCTTCGACACCTAGCGACCACAGATGCAGTAGCGGCATCTGGTCCGAACGCGGGTCGAAGTAGCCTCCGGAATGCAGCTGAAAGAAGATGTTCGCCGCGAAGACCAACGAGCTTGCGGCGGACCGTAAGCTGGCCTCGAGTTCGCCGTAAGGCGACAGGAGAAAGCAGGATGCGACCGAGGTCGCTAGTACTACCGTGATCAGCATCGGAAAGAGGCGGCGAATCCGGCGAGCGAAGAACGCCCAGGGATCGATGCGCCCAAGCGCGATCCATTCTGTCTCTAGCAGTAGCGTCATTAGGTAGCCGGAGATGACGAAGAAAACGTCGACTCCGACAAAGCCGGCGGGCGGTCCAAAGCCGGCGTGGACGAAGACTACGGCCAGCACGGCAATCGCTCTGAGGCCATCGATCTCTGGCCGGTAGCTCAGTGGGTCGGATTGTGGAGGTGAAAGCGTCACGTCGATGGCCAGGCCCGCGTTGGAAGGGAGATTGTAGGGAAGCGTGCCCAGAATCGCTTGTTCTCCGTTCGGTAGGAGACGTGCAGGTCTGGAGGAGATGGCGGACGTCCAGAATCCGGCCTACTCATGGAGAACACGATGTCCGTATCGACTGATCGACCGGTGGATCGCCATACCCGCTATCCCATCGATCCTGAAACCTCGGTGCACGACCTTCTGAACGATGCCACCGAGTGGCTGCAGTATGCCCGTGGCCTCGGTTGACGATGGATAAGCTTGCGGCGACGATATATCCCGCTCGACAGCTGCTCTTGGGGATCAAAGGAAATGATTGTCCTGTTCCATGCGCTATTAGCTCTGGCTTCGCAGGAGCCAACATTCGTTTGGTGGGCCCAGGTCAAGAATGCGCAGGGCGTAGAGGGCTGGATGGCGAACCCCAGGGAGTTCGACGGAATGGATAACTGTGCTTGAACGACTGTCGTGATCATGCGTCGATGGGCCGCCGTTGTTGGTGCTTCTTCCTGATGAAAGACCTGCGTATCGAGGAGGGTGCGGGCGAAGACACATTCATATTGCACCGTGCCGACCGTTGGAGCAGCACTCTACTTGTGCTCGCTGTACTTGGAATCCCCTTGGTGCGTGGCTTCGCGCGAGAAAAGTCGCTGTATGCAGCCGTTGTCGCGATCTTGGCGTCGCCGTTCGTGATCTTCGCCGTACTGGTCGGATTGTTTCTTTGCTGGCGCTGGATACGCCACGACGTCATTCGCGTGAATGACCGTACCATCACCTTCGAACGCAGGGCAGGGCTAGCGAGCTTGGATTCGCCGCTCGAGATAGATCGCCGCCACCTTACCCAGGTCGAGCTTCGCGAAACGAAGTTCAAGGCTAAGGGGCACCCATACCTGTTTCGGCAACTCATCTTCCTGGATGGCGCCACCGAGCTTGCGCGAACGTTGCATATGTCGGTTGGGACTGCGCAGCGGCTCGTCGAGGCCTCACGTGTCTGGCCAATGGGCACCCATATGGGATGCGGTATCGAGAACCGTGTTGGGACGATGAAGGAGACTCCAGATGATTGATGACGAAGTGCCCAACTCGACGGTGAAGTTGCTGGTGTTTGAAGCTCTTCGGTCGTACCCGTCCGATGCGCTGCCGCCGATGCTCGAAGATGAGGACACTATCGTAAGAACGGCCGTAGCTCGCGAGTTGCAGGTGCGCGGGGAGAGGCGGGCGTTTGATCATGTCCTTCTTCGGTGTGACGACGTGCGCGATTTCGTTCGTGAAATTGCAGCGTTTACGCTGGGCCAGTTCGGAACTCCCACGTATCCGTTTCGTATGGAGTCCACACCAAGGCTTGCGGACTTGGCCGTTCACGACCCATCGTTCGAAGTCCGCGCCACGGCCGTCGCGAGCCTAGGGCATCTGCACGCAGAGGAGAGCATGCAGGTTCTTCTTGATTCAGCCAATGACCCTGAAGCTGCCGTTCGCGGCATGGCTGCCGTTTCGCTGGGTCGCCTGGGCCCTCTACCGGAAGTCGTCGAGACACTTGACACGCTCCTTTCAGATCCCAGCAGCGAAGTCCGCGAATGGGCGCAGCTGGGCTTGGAGCTGACGCAAGATGATGATGATCTGGTCGCGTACGTCGACCGGAAGGGGGGCTTTCATGACTGCGTGATCGACTCCCTGGCGTGGGAGCCCATGCAGAGGCGTGTCGAGATAAGATTTGCAGATATAAATGCCAACTTCCTTGGGCAGCCGGAATACTCCGGTCTCGTACCCTGTGTAATCGAGATCTCAGGCATCGACGATTTCTCTCTCGACATCTCAAACGCCGATGACAAGCTCAAAGTGTATGAAACCAGTGTTTCGGCCGTAGCGCAAAAGAAGGTGTTGAAGATTGCACTCTCTCCCTCGGGAAGCCTTGAGGCGTCGTTTGCGAATCTGACGCTTTCGGAGCTCGGCGAAGCGGGAGCGGGCGGACGAACTGTGACGTGCGCGGCTGCTGCCCTATGATCACAAAGATACGGCGGCGCAGGCGCATGCAGCCTCGCTGAGAGTCAGTCGCCATGTCGCAAGCGTGTTCTCTGGGCCCACCTTGCAGATCGGCATGCGATCGGATGAGCCCGCCCTCCCTCGGGGTTGAACCCTCAGGCTGTGGCGATTGCCTCCAGCAACGTCGACTTCCCGCTACCGTTCTCTCCGACGATGAAAGTAACCTTGGGGTGCAGCTCCAGCGTGCCGAGCTCTTTAACGGCTGGCAGCGAGAACGGGTACGTGTCGAATGATGGGATGCGGTCTCGGCGGAGTTTTATGTCGAGTAGGTAGTGTTCTGCGGTTAGGGAGGTCATGCGGTACGGTCCGTGTGTTGTCGCTAGTGCCCTTCGCCGATGAATCGGCTCCCACAAAAAGCGGGTGTCAAAACCACTTGTTTCGCTTCAACGCCATGAAGATGATGCCGACTACGCAGGCTACGAGGCACACAATCGCCGGATAGGCCCAGGGCTGGTTCAACTCCGGCATATGCGCGAAGTTCATCCCATACCAGCTGGTAATCAACGTAGGCGCCGCCAACATAGCCGCCCACCCAGCCAGCTTCTTCATCACCTCGTTCTGCCCAAAGGTGACCAGCGCCAGGTTCACACTGATCGCTGCCCCGAGCATCTCGCGCATCGCGTTGATCGACTCGTTCACACGAAACACGTGATCGTAAATATCGCGAAAGTAAGCACGCAGTTCATCGCGAATCAGATGCGGATGCAACCGAACCAGCTGTGCCACGATGTCCTGTAGCGGCACGACGGCCAGGCGCAGCGTCATCAGCTCGCGCTGCATGTCGTAGAGGCGTCTGATGGTCTGCCGGTTGTACGTCTCGGCGAAGATATCGTTCTCGAGCTCGTGCAGCTCCTGCCGGAAGTCGCGCACGATCGGCAGGAAGTTGTCGACGATGAAGTCGAGCACGGAATAGAGCGCGTAACTCGGCCCCATGGCGAGTAGCTCGGGTGTCTGCTCGCAGGAGCGACGCGCCGGCGCGTAAGACAGCGAGGCGCCATGACGCACAGTGACGAAGTAGCGCTGGCCGACGAAGATCTGCGTTTCACCAAAGGCGATGTTGCCGCCGACGAGCTGGGCGGTCTGCGCCACGATGAAGAGGGAGTCGCCGTAGGTTTCGATCTTGGTGCGCTGGTGCGCGAGCTGCGCGTCCTCGATGGCGAGGTCGTGCAGGTTGAACTCTTCCTGCAGCTTCAGTAGCAGCGGCTCGTCCGGCTCGTGCAGGCCGACCCAGACGAAGGTATCGGGTTCCTTGAGCACATCGCTGATCGCATCGATGGTGATATCGCCGATGCGACGACCATCCGTACGATAGGCGACGCAGTTGACGACCATGCCGCCGTTGGAAACGGGCGGAGCGACGGGTTCGGGGAGAATCGAGACAGATGCCATGGCGGGCATGATGCCGCCCCCTGTGTGACGGGGCAATCGTGCGAAGTGACAGCGATCAGTCGTGCTTTCGGCAAAAACTCGCGAATAGCGCGGCCCAGCAGGGCAGGGCGAGCAGTAGCCAGGGCATGTTGCGCTGCGGGAAGTCGGGCCACAGGTGCAGCAGCAGGCCGATCACGCAGGCTGCAAACGACATCGCTGCCACCCGGGGAGCCATGCGGCCCATCGGACGGCCGGCCCGGCGCAGCCGCCAGATGGCCGGAAGCAGTAGCAACGCGAACGGCTGGAAGGCCAGCAGGTTGAAGTTGCCCCAGGCGGAACGATGCAGGGTCAGCGTCCACAGCCCGAGCATGAACAGCCCGGCGACACCGGCAAGGAGGGTGAACAGCGTGCCGGAAGCAACGAAGACGCCGCGGGCCAAGCGATGCCGGGTAAAGGCGGGCAGCGACAGCGGAATGGCCCACAACAGGCCGACGATAAGCAGCGGCCAGCGCAGGTCCGGTGCCTGTTCCGGCGGGGGATCGAGCTTGTTCTGCGCGAGGGTGTCTTCCTGGTCGACCAGTGGCCGCGCGTCGGCGCCGTCACCAACGCGTACGTGACGGAGTTCGTCTTCGAGCACCATCGGCAGGAAGGCTTCCTTCCACGCGGTCATCGGCTGGTCGGCATAGGGGCCGAGGCCGAGGTCCATGCCCAGCATCAGCCAGGCCTGGTTGCTCATCAGTCGCGCGGTCTGCTCGCGGAAGGTCATGCCACCCGGACGCTCGCGCAGCTGGCGGCTGAGCGCACCACCCAGCGCACCGTCCAGGGCGTCACGCACGCGCGTCGTGCAGTTATCGGCGTAATAGTCGTAGTTGTAGCCGGCGTTGGCCGGTTGCACGTTCCAGAGCAGGAAGCGGCGCAGACTGTCTTTCTGCTCGTTGTCCAGCGCGAGGCGCTGGCGACGTACGTAACGGCCTTCACCCGAATAGAACTCGACGT
The DNA here is from genome assembly GCA_966191635.1 of uncultured Luteibacter sp. GTDB lineage: Bacteria > Pseudomonadota > Gammaproteobacteria > Xanthomonadales > Rhodanobacteraceae > Luteibacter. The sequence continues at coordinate 16,345 of CBIGPO010000017.1, read as the reverse complement.
CCGACTGCGTGGTCTCCGCGTCCATGCGGTAGGCCATGATGCCGCGCGCGAAATTGACGATGAAACCCTTCTGGTCGAAGTCGAACACGCCGTAGTTGAAGGCGATGGCTTCGCCGCTCACGGTGTCGCGTACTTCGAGCGCGTCGTGACCGAAGCGCTCCCAGTAGATATCCCCCGGCCCGTACGTCATCAGCGAGATTTCGAGGTTGGCGGCCGGGGCGTCGACGATGCCGGCGCGGGCAACGGGAACGAAACACAGGGCAATCAACAACAGCAGGGCGTAGCGCATCGTGGGGCGTGGTCCTTGCCCGCAGGCATGGCTTGAAGGGAAGGGATCAGGCCCCGTTATTACCGTTGCCGTTACCGCTTACACGGGTGACGTGGAAGTGCAGCACACGGCGATCGTCGGCTTCGGTGACGCGGAAGACGAAGTCGCCCATGGTGATCTCCTCGCCCACGCTCGGCAGGTGGCCGAACTCGGAGGTGATCATGCCGCCGATGGTGTCGAATTCCTCATCGGAGAAATGGGCACCGGCCACCTCGTTGAAGTCGGCGATGGGGGTGAGCGCGCTCACCGCGAACACGCCGTCGTCGAGCTGGGTGGCGAGTACCGGGTCTTCCTCGTCGTCGTGCTCGTCGTCGATCTCGCCGACGATCTGCTCGAGCACGTCCTCGATGGTGATGAGGCCGGCGACACCGCCGTACTCGTCCACCACCAGGGCCATGTGGTTACGCGTGAGGCGGAACTCCGCCAGCAGCACGTTGAGCCGCATGGATTCGGGAATGAGCACGGCCGGGCGGAGCAGGGCGCGCACGTCGCCGCCCTCGCTCTGGCCAAAGTACTTCAGCAGGTCTTTGGCCAGCAGGATGCCAAGGACTTCGTCCTTGTCCTCGCCATGCACGGGGAAGCGCGAGTGACCGGATTCGACCACGGCGGCCAGGATATCCGGCAGCGGCGCATCGACGGGCAGGCTGACGATCTGGGCCCGGGGGACCATGACATCGTCGACGCTGAGTTCGGTGACTTTGATCGCACCCTCGACCATGGTCAGGGTGTCGTTGGAAAGCAGGCCATTGGCCTGGGCGGTACGCAGTTCCTCGATCAGTTCGTCGCGGTTGCGGGGCTCGCCGGAAAACATGTGGCCCAGACGGTCCCACCAGGATCGGTGAGTTGGGCCGTTGGTACTGCCAGGGTCCTCGTTCATTACTCTTTGATATTCGGCCCGATTGGGCGGAATAGGCAGTCTAACGGAATTTCCGTGACGGTTCAGAGGATCGGGCAGGGGCATCGCCGCTGAAGCGGCTCCTACAGGAGAAGGCGAGACCTTGTGGGAGCCGATTCATCGGCGATTGGGTGCTCGCGATAACCTGGCCCGCTGCCGCGGGATCGCCGCTGAAGCGGCTCCCACAAAGAGCCATAGGAATCAGCTGATATAAGGATCCGAGATGCCCAAACCAGCCAGAACCTTGGTCTCCAAAGCCTCCATCGCCTCGGCCTCAACCTCGTCGATATGGTCGTAGCCGAGCAGATGCAGGGTGCCGTGAACCGTCAGATGGGCCCAGTGATCGGCGGGTTTCTTGCCCTGCTCGGCGGCTTCGCGGGCCACGACGGGGGCGCAGATGACCAGGTCGCCGATGAGGGGGAGGTCCACACCGGGTGGCAGTTCCACCGGAAACGAGAGCACGTTGGTGGCGTAGTCACGGCCGCGGTACTGCAGGTTCAGCGCCCGGGCTTCCTCGGCGTCCACGATGCGGACCGATACCTCGCTGGCTTTACGCCGGCGCGCACCCTTGAGCGCGGCCTCGATCCAGCGATGGAAACTGGCGGAGGCCGGCACGCCTTTACGCGGCGCGGCATAGCCTACGGCAACATCGAGCTTGCTCAACGCGCTTCGTCCTTCTGCTCGAACGCCTCATAGGCGCGCACGATCTTGGCCACGAGTGGGTGGCGCACCACGTCTCGCGAGGTGAAGAACGTGAAGCTGATGCCGTCCACCCCGCGCAGTACTTCGATCGCATGGCGCAGGCCGGAGCGGATGTTGCGCGGCAGGTCCACCTGGGAGACGTCGCCCGTGATGACCGCGACCGAGCCGAAGCCGATGCGGGTCAGGAACATCTTCATCTGTTCGACGGTGGTGTTCTGCGCTTCGTCGAGGATCACGTAGGAGTCGTTGAGCGTGCGGCCGCGCATATAAGCGAGCGGGGCGATCTCGATCACGTTGCGCTCGATGAGCTTGGCCACCTTCTCGAAGCCGACCATCTCGTACAGCGCGTCGTACAACGGGCGCAGGTAGGGATCGATCTTCTGGCTGAGATCGCCGGGCAGGAAGCCGAGTTTCTCGCCGGCTTCCACGGCCGGGCGCACCAGCAACACGCGCTGCACGCGGTTGTTCTCGAGGGCTTCGATGGCGCTGGCCACCGCGAGGTAGGTCTTGCCGGTACCGGCCGGGCCGACGCCGAAGTTGATGTCGTGGCTGGTGATGGCGTGCAGGTAGCGGGCCTGGTTGGGACCGCGGCCCTTGATCACGCCGCGCTTCACCTTGATCACGACTTCCTGCGTCGACTCGGCTGCCTGGTCGGCGAGCGCGTCGATGCCGGACTCGGCCAGGTGCAGGTTGATGACGGCGCCGTTGAGCGTTTCATGCTCAGCCGCCGAGTACAACGCACGCAACACCTTCTCGCCCGCGCGGGCCGTCAGATCGTCGCCGATCACGCGGAAGGTGGCGCCGCGATGGTCGATCTCTACGCCAAGACGCAGCTCGATCTGACGGATGTGCTCGTCGAGCGGTCCACACAGGTTGGCTAGGCGGATGTTGTCCTCGGGCTCGAGGGTGAAGTCGCGCTGGATAAGCTGGCTCATGGCATTCACGAGGCGAGCGCAACCTCTTCGTCGAGGCGGACGCGGCCGCGCAAGGAGTTGGACATCGCTTCGGTGATCACCACGTCGACGAACTGGCCGATCATCCGGGCATGGCCTGGGAAGTTCACGTAGCGCATGTTCTCGGTGCGACCCGACAGCTCGTTGGCGTCCCGGCGGCTGGGCTTTTCGACCAGCACGCGCTGCACGCTGCCGACCATGGCCTCGTTGATCTTGCGGGCGTTTTCGTTGATTGCGGCCTGCAGGCGCGACAGGCGCGCGTGCTTTACGTCGGCTGGCGTGTCGTCGGCGAGATTCGCCGCCGGCGTGCCGGGACGGGACGAGAAGATGAAGGAGAAGCTCTGGTCGAAGCCGATGTCGTGGATCAGCTTCATGGTCTTTTCGAAGTCTTCGTCCGTCTCGCCGGGGAAGCCGACGATGAAGTCCGACGACACGCAGATATCCGGGCGCACGGCGCGCAGTTTGCGAATGCGCTGCTTGAACTCGAGCGCGGTGTAGCCACGCTTCATGGCCGAGAGGATGCGGTCCGAGCCTGCCTGCACGGGCAGGTGCAGGTAGTTGGCCAGTTGCGGCACGTTGGCGTACGCCTCGATCAGCGAGTCGGAGAACTCCAGCGGATGCGAGGTGGTGAAGCGGATGCGGCCGATGCCTTCGATCTGCGCGATGGCGTGGATCAGCACGGAGAGATCGGCCGTGCCGCCTTCGTGCATGGGGCCACGGTACGCGTTGACGTTCTGGCCGAGCAGGTTGACCTCGCGCACGCCTTGCTCGGCGAGTTGGGCCACCTCGACGATCACGTCGTCGAACGGACGGCTGATTTCCTCACCGCGGGTGTAGGGCACCACGCAATAGGAGCAGTACTTCGAGCAGCCTTCCATGATCGAGACAAAGGCGGTGGGGCCTTCGGCGCGCGGTTCGGGCAGGTTGTCGAACTTCTCGATCTCCGGGAAGCTGATGTCCACCTGCGACTTGCCGCTGGCGCGCTGGGCTTCGATCATTTCCGGCAGGCGGTGCAGGGTCTGCGGGCCGAACACCAGGTCCACGTAGGGTGCGCGCTTGAGGATGGCATCGCCTTCCTGCGAGGCCACGCAGCCGCCCACGCCGATGAGCACCGGCTTGCCGCCGGCCTTGTGGGCCTTCCAGCGGCCGAGCTGGCTGAAGACTTTTTCCTGGGCCTTTTCGCGGATCGAACAGGTGTTGACCAGGATGACATCGGCTTCCGATTCGTCCTGGGTCAGCTCGAGACCGTGCGATGCGTGCAGGACGTCAGCCATCTTGGCCGAGTCGTACTCGTTCATCTGGCAGCCGTGGGTCTTGATGAAAAGCTTGCCGCTCATGGGCCGGGGTACCGTGATTCGTAGGGAGTTTACCGAACCGCGCAGTTTACGCCGCCACCACCCGCGTTGCCACAGGGTTCGGTGGATCAATGACTTGCGTGAAGGACATCACGTTATCGGCCCTTGGCACGCGGGGGGTGCTCGGGCACACTCGCGCCCATGGTTCACGACGCGACGCCAGGGGAAAGCGCCGGCCATCCCGCCCGCCGTTTTCTGCTCTCCCGAACGGCCCTGCGAAGGGCTGCGGGCGTCTGCATGCTGTTTCTCGGCCTGCTGGCCGGACCGGCTTCGGCGGGCGCCCTATATAGATGTGTCGGCACGACCGGCGAAACGGTGTTCTCGGGCAGTACCTCGGGCTACAAGGACTGCAAGCGGCTGGCCAATATGGCGCCCGCGCGTCCGGCTCGTCCCGTGGCCTCTCCGGCTCCGGCGGCTCCCGTGTTCCAGACGGTCGAAGCGGCACCATCGTTGAAGGGGGTCATCGGCAGCGTCGTGCTGGCGCCCGGACGGAACGACGACCTCGCGGTGGCCGGCCTCGTGCCCGCTGCCAATGTGCTCGCGGTAGATGGCTCCGTCTCGACGACCGCGACCGCGCTTGGTCCGGCCCGGATCGCGCCGGCCACACCGGCTCCGACGGTCGCTGCTGCGCCTGCCATCAGGGCGCCGAAGGGCACGTGGGACTACCACGAGTCGACTTCGACAGACCTGGCTTCGATGCCGGCACCCGAACAGCCCAAGGGTTCGCGGGTCCTGCGTGGCGCGGTCTATCGGATCACCCGCGCGGACGGTGGCGTCGAGTACACCAACATTCCCCAGTCGGGCGGTGGCGAGAAAGGGCAGAGCATCAAGATGCTCTTCACCTACATCGCCACCTGCGCGGCGTGCGATGTGCATTCCAAGGTCGACTGGAACAGCGTGGCGCTCAACATCAGCTCGTATGGCGACGCTATCTCGTCGGCGAGCAGCGAGTTCGGTGTGGACGAGGCGCTGCTGCGTGCGGTGATTCACGCGGAGAGCGCGTTCAATCCGCGCGCTTTGTCGGTGGCGGGCGCACAGGGCCTGATGCAGTTGATCCCCGGCACGGCGCGCGACATGGGCGTGCTGGATGCCTTCGACGCGAACCAGAATATTCGTGGTGGTGCACGCTATCTCGCGCTGTTGCTAAGGAACTTCAACGGCAACGAGCGCCTCGCTGCGGCCGCCTATAACGCCGGCCCGGGTGCGGTGCAGAAGTACAACGGCGTGCCGCCGTACGACGAAACACAGGTTTACGTCGAGCGCGTGGGCGTGCTCCGCAAGCGCTATGGCGAGACGTTGAAGAGCCGACCAAGCACGAACGTACCGCTGGCTTCGCGCGGTACCTGACTTCTGCCGGGCCCTGCTCCTTGTGGGAGCCGCTTCAGCGGCGATTGGGTGCTGGCCACACAGTCAGGGACCAAGAAGGAGCATCGCCGCTGAAGCGGCTCCCACACAGAGCAGGGTCCCCGCAGGTCCCTACAAGGCAGGCTTTACTTCGCGCCTTGCAGTGCCTGCATCGGTGCGGTGGGCGGGCGCTGGCTTGGTGTGATGGTGCTGGTGAACGGTGCGCCGTTGCGCAGTCCGGAAACCTTGATAGCCGCGCCGGGTTTGAACGAGGCCTCGCGCCGGCGCAGGTCGGAGGGATCGAGGATGTCCTCGCCGCCGATCTTCAGCAGTACGTCGTGCTGCTGTATGCCGGCCATGGCTGCCGGCCCACCGGGTGACACGTCGTTCACCACCACACCGCGTGCCGCCGAGGGTAGACCGCTATCGGCCGAAATCGGCACGGCACCGTAATCGGCGCCGAACCAGCCGCGTACCACGCGGCCCGTCTGCACGATCTGGTCGAGCACTTCGCGTGCGCTCGCGACAGGAATGGCGAAGCCGATGCCTTCGGCGCCGACGGCCTGGCCGATCAGCGAGGTGTTGATGCCGACCAGATCGCCATGGGCGTTGACCAGCGCGCCCCCCGAGTTACCGAAATTGATGGCGGCATCCGTCTGGATGAAGTTCTCCAGGCTGGACAGGTTGAGCTGGCGACCGATGGCGCTGACGATGCCCATGGTCACGGTTTGACCAATGCCGAAGGGGTTGCCGATGGCAAGCACCACATCGCCCACGCGCGGGCGGCGATCCGGGTCGGTCATGTGGATGGCGGGCAGGTTGCCGGCGTCCACCTTGAGTACGGCCAGGTCGGTCTCGTCGTCGGAGCCGACCACCCGCGCCTTCGCCACACGGCCGTCGTAGAGCAGGAGCTGGATGTCGTCGGCGTTGGCGATCACGTGGTTGTTGGTCAATACGTAACCATCGTCACTGACGATCACGCCCGAGCCCAGGTTCTGCTGGCGCCGTGTACGCGCCGGCCCGGTGGGTACGCTGAAGATGCGCTGCAGCACGGGATCCGAATACAGCTGGCGCGGCTGCTCGGTCACCATCTTGTTGGCGTAGATGTTGACCACCGAGGGTGCCGCCTTGGCCACGGCATCGGCATATGAGGCCGGCCCGGAGGAGGGCGCGTCGCCCGTGGCGGTTGCCGTGATCCCCGCGGGCGCGGTGAAGCGCTGGCGCAGGAAGGCGCCACTACCGGGCCAGAACAGGCCAACGATGAAGGCCACGGCGAGGCCGAGCACGACGAAGCGGGCAATGAAGGCGAGCGTGCGGGCGGCGTGTTTCATCTAAGAGCTGAGGGATCCTGTCGTCGTCGCATCGCCTTGCCCATGGCAGCCCTCGCCCCTGATGGGATAGGGTGGCGTTCAGTTTATTGTACGTGGCTGGTGCTGACGTTACACTGACGCGATTTGCGGAAGCCGATTTCCGATGAACCGGCGATAGGGGTCCGCAACCTCAATGGCATAAGTTCCGGAGAGCCTGATGGCGAACGAAGTCGTCGATCACGGGCGCCGTCGCTTCCTTACCGTTACGACAGCAGTCGTAGGTGGTGTGGGAGTGGTCGCGGCGGTCGTGCCCTTCATTAAGTCGTGGGAACCAAGCGCAAGGGCAAAGGCGGCAGGAGCGCCCGTCACGGTCGATATCAGTGCCATCGATGCGGGCCAGAAGGTCACCTTCGCATGGCGCAGCCTTCCGGTTTTCGTGGTCAACCGCACCAAGGACCAGCTGGCCCAGCTGAAGGGCCTCGAGCCCCGTTTGCTGGATCCGCAGTCGTCCAACACGGAACAGCAGCCGAAGTACGCGACCAACGAAACCCGTTCCATCAAGCCTGAGTGGCTGGTCGTCATCGGCCTGTGCACCCACCTGGGTTGCGTTCCCGACTTCGTTCCGGACATCAAGCCCGAGCCGTTCGACGCGAACTGGAAGGGCGGCTTCTACTGCCCCTGCCATAAGTCGCGCTACGACCTCTCCGGCCGCGTGTTCAGCGGCGTGCCCGCACCGAAGAACCTCCCCGTGCCGCCGTACCACTTCGTGGACGACACGCACATCCAGATCGGTGTCGATCCGAAGGAGGCCGGCTGATGGCTAACCTATTTGATTGGGTCAACGAACGTGCTCCGGGGCTGATGCCCATGTACCGGAAGCACATGACCGAGTACTACGCGCCGAAGAACTTCAATCTTTGGTACTACTTCGGTTCGCTGGCGATCCTGGTTCTGGTCAACCAGATCGTGACCGGCATCTTCCTCACCATGAACTACAAGACGAGTGCGCTGGAAGCGTTCAACTCGGTCGAGTACATCATGCGTGACGTGGAATGGGGCTGGCTGATCCGCTACATGCACTCCACCGGCGCCTCGCTGTTCTTCGTGGTGGTGTTCCTGCACATGTTCCGCGGGATCATGTACGGCTCGTTCAAGCGTCCGCGCGAGCTGGTGTGGATCCTCGGCATGCTGATCTTCCTGGTGCTCATGGCCGAAGCCTTCATGGGCTACGTGCTGCCGTGGGGCAACATGTCCTTCTGGGGCGCGAAGGTCATCATTTCGCTGTTCGGCACCATCCCCTACATCGGCCCCGGCCTGGTGGAGTGGATCATGGGTGACTTCCTGCCCGCCGACGCCACGCTCAACCGCTTCTTCGCCCTGCACGTGATCGCGCTGCCGCTGGTGCTCCTGCTCCTGGTGGTGCTGCACCTGGCCGCGCTGCACGAAGTGGGCTCGAACAACCCCGATGGCGTGGACGTGAAGCACGGTCCGAAGGGCAATCGCTGGGATGCCAGCAAGCCCATCGACGCCATTCCGTTCCACCCGTACTACACGGTGAAGGACCTGGTCGGCGTCGGCTTCTTCCTGATCATCGCCGCGTTCATCATCTTCTTCGCGCCCACCTTCGGCGGCTGGTTCCTCGAGCACGATAACTTCACCCCGGCCAACAACCTGGTGACGCCGAGCCACATCAAGCCGTCGTGGTACTTCACGCCGTTCTACGCGATCCTGCGCATGATCCCGTCGTTCTTCGGCACGGCCATCTGGGGCGTCATCGGCATGTTCGGCTCGATCCTGATGCTGGCCCTGCTGCCGTGGATCGATCGTGGCGAAGTCCGCTCGGTACGCTTCCGTGGCATGGGTTATCGCATCGCGCTTGGCGTGCTGGTGGTGTCCTTCCTTTCCCTGGGTGCGGTCGGCGCCGGCGTCACCGCCGAGCTGATTCCCGAGTGGTTCCCCAGCGCGGACGTGACCACCTGGGAGAACGCCTTCGGCCGCCTCATGACGTTGGGTTACTTCGGGTTCTTCATATTCCTCTGGGTCTACACGCACTTTGGCTTTGAGAAGACCAAGCCGGTTCCGGAACGGGTGACGATGCATGATTAAGCGCTATCTATCCGCCATGGCCCTGGCGCTGGGCCTCCTCGTCGCCACCGTTCCCGCCTTCGCCGCCGAAGGCGGTGAGGGGCTGCCCTCCGCGGGCACGAACGTCAACGACCGGGCATCCCTGCAGCGCGGCGCCAAGCTGTTCTTCAACTACTGCGTCGGCTGCCACTCGCTGAAGTACGTGCGTTACTCGCGCCTTGCCAGCGACCTCGGCCTGAGCGAAGACGAGGTGATGTCCAACCTCAACTTCACCGGTGCGAAGTTCGGTGAGCCGGTGATCTCGCACATGCCGGCCGATTCGGCGAAGACCTGGTTCGGCAAGGATCCGCCGGACCTCTCGCTCGAAGCGCGCGCCAAGGGCGTGGACTTCATCTTCAATTACCTGAACTCGTTCTACCTGGACCCGAGCCGTCCGGTCGGCTGGAACAACACGGTCTTCCCGAACGCCTCCATGCCGAACCCCCTGTGGGAACTGCAGGGGCTGCAGGTGGCCGTGCATTCCGAAGCCAAGCCGGGCCAGGACTCGGTGGTGGAGAAGCTCGAACTCTCCCAGCCGGGCCGCATGACGCCGGAAGAGTTCAAGGGCGCCACGCGTGACCTGGCCACCTTCCTCGAGTACACCGCCGAGCCGGCCGTCCTCGAACGGCAGTCGGTCGGTGTCTGGGTGGTCCTGTTCCTGGCCTTGCTCACCTTCCTGCTGTATCTGGTGAAGCATGAGTACTGGAAGGACGTTCACGAGAACCACTGAATGATGTGCCTTGGGGCGGCCTGACCGGTCGCCCCGTTCGATTTGCGGCAGGGAGAGGGCTCGCACGCATGGTCCAGAATGCTCGTTCGCGAACGGCTTTGACGCTGTACACCAGCGCCGACGATATCCACTGCCACCGCACCCGGCTGGTGCTGGCTGCCAAGGGCGTGGCGTATGACCGGATCATCCTGAAGGCCGACGAGCCGACTCCCGACCTGCTCGAGCTGAATCCCTACGGTACCCTGCCGACCCTGGTCGATCGCGACCTGACCGTTTACGACCCGATGATCGTCGTCGAGTACCTCGACGAGCGCTATCCGCACCCACCCCTCATGCCGATCGACCCGCTGTCCCGGGCACGGCTACGCCTGGCTACCTGGCGCATCGAGAACGACTGGCTGCCCGAGATCGAGGCGATCGGGGAGGGCGGCAGGACGGCCGAGGGCAGTCGCCGCCGGCTCCGCGAGCACCTGCTGCTGTCGGTACCGCTGTTCCGGGCGTCGCGGTTTTTCCTGAATCCGGAAATGAGCCTGATCGACTGCCTGGTCGCCCCCGTGGTCTGGCGCCTGCCTTATCTGGGCGTGGACCTGGGCAAGGAAGGCAAGCCGATCGTCGACTATGGCGAGCGGCTGTTCCACAGCCAGGGTTTTGCCCGCAGTCTCACGCCTGAAGAGAGCAACATGCGCCCGGACTTCAATTTCGCCCCTGGTTAGCCTCGCTACCGCGTATCCCGTAAACTGTGCACATGGATACGAACGAAAGCACGGGCATGACCTCCAATCGCCCCTATCTGCTGCGCGCCATCTACGACTGGATCAGCGATAACGGTCTGACCCCGTACGTACTGGTGGACGCGGCGCAGCCCGGCGTGAAGGTGCCTGCCCATGTGGTGAAGAATGGGCAGGTGGTGCTCAACCTTGCCATGCGCGCGGTGGCGCACCTGGACCTCGGAAACGACCGCATCGCTTTCCAGGCGCGTTTCTCGGGCGTGAGCCAGTCCATCGTCATCCCCATGCATGCCGTGCTCGCGCTTTACGCGCAGGAGAACGGTCAGGGCATGATGTTCCCCGCCGACGAGAACGAAACCCTGTCCACCGACGGCATCGAAGCTGCGGACGAGGCTGAGGCATCCACTCCCTCCGCCGGTGGCGATGACGATCGCCCCAAGCGCGGCGCCCCGCACCTCCGCGTCGTCAAATAAAAAAACCGCCGAAAGGCGGTTTTTTTATTTGGGCCTGTTTTCTGGGTGGCTCGGCTTTGTTGTGGGAGCCGCTTCAGCGGCGATTCCTAACCGTGTCGCAACACTCATCGCCGCTGAAGCGGCTCCCACAGGGGCAGCGGCTCCACAAGGAATACTCCCACCGGGTGCTTAATGCAGCCGCCGCCGATCGGCCAGCGAAATCACATTCGCCCCATGCACGATCGAATCCGTCGCGACCACCGTTTCCAACGCAGGGGACCCGCTCATCGGCAGTGAAAAGCTAGCCACATCGTTGCCGGCCATCCACAACCGCGCCATCTGCCGCGACTGACCGTCTTCGCTCACTTCGAATACGTAGCAACGCTCCAGGCGCCGCACGCCGTCCACGCCCTGCAGGCGTATGGAGCGTAGCCCCACGCTCTGGTCGAGCAGTTGCAGACCGTTCCGCTTGCATAAGGCGGCCGCGGCTCGCACCGCCACCTCGCGGGCGCGGGTCAGCCGATACCAACTGGCGATACCAGCAGCCAGGGCCATGAGCCAGAACAGATCGGTGAAGGAATCCATGGGGTCAGTGTGTGGCCGCGTCGGCAGGACCACAAGCCCCCGGCGGGAGGGTTTGCCGCAAGCACCCATTCACCGCTGAAGCGGCTCCCACAGAAGGCCGGCCATCTCGCAGGCTGCGAGCTTTCTGTGGGAGCCGCTTCAGCGGCGATTCCCCGCAAAGCAAGACGCTCAGGAGCCGTGCTTCACATCCAACCGAAGGGAAAGGTCGATCGCCCGCACGTTCTTCGTCAACGCCCCGCTGGAAATAAAATCCACCCCAGTCTCCGCAATCGCCCGGATCGTATCGATCTCGACATTGCCCGAGACCTCGAGCGGCATGCGCCCCGCCGTGAACGTCACGGCCTCGGCCAGCATCGCCGGGGTGAAGTTGTCGAGCAGGGCGCGGTCGGCGCCGGCGTCCAGGGCCTGGGCCAGTTCGTCCAGCGTTTCCACTTCGACGATGAGCGGGAGCTTCGGATGAATCCTGCGCGCCGCCTTCACTGCGGCCGGAATGCCGCCCGCAGCGATGATGTGGTTTTCCTTCAGCATCATCGCGTCGAACAGGCCGATACGGTGATTGGTCCCACCGCCGCAGAGCACCGCATATTTCTGCGCACGGCGCAGGCCCGGTAGCGTCTTGCGCGTATCCAGCACGCGCGTACGCGTACCCGCGATGGCATCGGCATAGTGCGACGTGACTGTCGCCGTAGCCGAGAGCAACTGGAGAAAATTGAGTGCCGAACGCTCGGCTGTCACCAGAGCGCGAGCCTTGCCGGCAAGGCGGCAGATGGTCGAGCCGGCGGCGACGTGGTCGCCATCGTGCACGAGCCATTCGATGCGTACATCCGGGTCGAGCTGGCGGAAGCAGGCTTCGAACCAGGCTGCGCCGCAGAGCACGGCGTCTTCGCGGCAGGTGAGGACGGCGGTGGCGGTGGCACCGGCATCGAGCAGGTCGGCCGTCGCATCGCCGGTGCCAATGTCTTCGGCGAACGCGCGCTGGACATCGGTAAGGATATCGGCTGCTGCGGGCAGGGCATCGGCGAGATGCTGCGGAACGGAAGAGGTCATCTGCGAGCTGCGTCTGTGGGGAAGGCGGCTACGATAACGCGGTCATCTTCCGGCGAACAGGCGGTGATGAGGCAGCCAGGGCTCGAGACGAATCTTGCGCCCTGGCCATAAACGCCCTCAGCTATCGAGGAACGTCGCGGCGGGCACAACCGATGGTGGCGCCGTCACCCACGTGATCCAGGATGCCGTAACCCCCGGCATAGCCTTTCGCGAGACAGGCTCGATTGACGGCGGAGAAGCACGTGGTCGTTCCCGGCCAGCCGGATGCCAAGCAGGTGTTGTAGCCGGACAGTTCGGTATACGACGTCGGGACGATGTTGCCAGCGACCCCATCGAGGCAGGCGATCTGTACGGCGTCGTTGGCGTACTCCATCGGACCGAAGCCGCCACCTGCATAGCCTGTCGCCTTGCAGTAACCGGCAATAGCGCTTGCGCACGAATCGGAAAATAGATTGCCTGCCACACAGTGGGCGTCACGCGCGCTCAGCTGGCTGATGGACACGATTGGGGAGGCCACGTGTTCCGACCTGAAGCAGAGCACTCCCGCCTGCACGGTGCTCAGTTCTTCCATGATGCCGCCAGAGGCGTATCCCTGGGACCGGCAATACCGCGCCACCGAGGATGCGCAAGAATTTCCGAAGGAGCCCGGCCGCGCGGAGGTGGCTTGGCAATCCAGATTCTGCGCGCGAAGTAGCGTGAATGGCACGTCGAGGTAATTAGGTCCCGATGTGGGATCCGCTTGCGGCGCGGAATCCACGGATCCGAACTGGAAGGCACTGGGCGTGACGGGAAAATGGCCCTGGCTCGCAGCTATCGTATTGGCCGGGGCGGCCGACCCGGTGTTAATCGGCGCAAGGAACTGGCCAAAGATATGCCAGTTGCCCGATGGATCCTTGGCGAATCGCCCGTATTCGTGCGGATTGAACGGCAGGGCCACGTTGTTGACCACCGACGCGTTGTACACGTGGTTGCCGAGCGGGCTGGCCGACGTGCGGATCTGTAGGTGGTAACAACCGAACATGGGCGACAGCGGGGTCGTGCATCCCGTCGTGCCAGCGCCCGAGGTCATCAGCAGGCGACCATCGATGACCTGTACATCGAAACCATCCTCCAGGTCGCCGACCTGTCCATCGCCAGACGAGCCCAGCACTTCATCGCCCTGATCGGCCGGAAACGCCCGCTGGCTGCCGGCGGCCCACATCATGCCCGCGTCGTCGCGTGCCAACTGCACGCCGCGCGTTGCCAGGCGCGTGACGACTTGCCCACCCGCCGTTTCGCGAAACTCCATCGCACTCCAGTAGACGTAAGGAACGCCTTGATAGGTGAAGATCTTTGGAACGCTCGCGGATTTTCCTGGCGTCGGTTCGCTTGCCGCGACGCCAGAAACGACGACATTCATGCGGCTCAGATCGACACTGTAGTCACTGCGCGACAGGGGAGCTGCACATGACGAGGCATAGCCGCCCGAAAGGTCGTTACCGGAGCCCGCGCATTCGAAGACCATCCACAGTTCGCCGTTGATGTCGGCTGCGGTGGCGTCGTAGGCCGATGTGATCGTGGTCTCGGATTGAACGCCCAGCGGGATGCCGTTGCCCACGGGAGCCACGAGGTACTTCACAAAACTGAAGGTCTGGCTGGACCAGTCGAAACGAAGGAGTACGACGCTCCACCTAGAGCCCGAACATCCGTCGCTCGACGTATTGATGAGCTGGCGCCCTAGGAACAAGTCAGTCGTGCCGGGAACCTGGGCGAGACTGGTGGCATTGCATCCCGGCACCGATACCGGCTGGAAATTGGCTATCTGGGCGTCTGCCTCTTGCGGCGTGAAGAAAAGCGCTGACGCACCGATGGCGTACGAGGCGACCGACGTCATGAGTCGCCGTATCAATCTGGACATGCTCGTCTTCCCTAGAGACCGCACGGACTGCGGCGCAAAGGATGCTAGCAACGGTTCAAGGGCAATTCTGTAGGTGATCGCCTACAGGGCCCCTGTTTCGCGCGAAAGGTGTAGCAAACCTTTGTATGACAGGGGGCGTGGCCTCAGGCCGCGGGGTTCGGCTCTGGTTGGCGCAGCCGCTCGACGATGGCATCCATGGCACGGTCGAACAACAGCGTCGAATCGAGCAGGCGGGCCGTGCCATTGGCAAAGGCCTGGGCAAGCCCGGCGAGGCTGTGATCGGCCACCTTCAGGCCGCGACGATTGACGAAGAGGAAGCGGCCACTGATGGGGCTGACCCACGACAACTTGGCGCGATCCGTCGTGCCGTCCTCGGCGGTGAACTCGAGCCATTGACCGACCTTGAGGTCGCGAGCCTGGGTGAGGTTACGCTCGTCGAAGGCTTCGTCCAGCAGGGTCTCGTTTTCGTCTTCCGGCTCCGGCTCGAGGGTGGGCTCTTCGATCGCCTGGATCGCTTCCGGCAGCGGCATGACGCTGGAGACGAGGGTGCCCGACTCCGTCTCCGGCGTCGATTCGCCGAGTTGCTGGCGGTAGAAGGCGTGCAACTGGCCGAGCAGTTGTTCGGTGTCGCTTTCCTGAAAGGCCACCGAGGCCAGGCCGCGACGCAGCGAGCGTTCGATACTGGGCAGCAGCGAGCGCAGGTCGCGACGACCGTTGAGGTCGTACACCGGACGCGCGCTGGCGATGAAGTCGTCGATGAAGCGCAGTGACTCGCGGAACTCGGGCGCCTCGTCACCCTGGCGAAGCAGGGTGAGCACGATGTAGTTCGCCCAGGCGCGGGTGAGCACGCCATAGATCAACGGCGGGAGCGCCGCGCCGCCGATGCGGGTAACGATTTCCGACGCCGCGCGACGTCGCGCCTGTTCCAGCTTCTCGCGACCGCGGGTGGACTCGGCGACACGCTGTTCGGCCAGCTCGGCACGCTTGCGGCTGACGTCGAGGAATTCCTGCAGCTCACCGGCGAGGCGGGTGAAGATGACGATGTCGTCGTCAAAGTCATGCAGCAGGCGCTCCACGATCGACTTGACCTTGTCGAACAGGCGGCCGTCGCGATCGGCTTCCGCCGACCAGCCCTTGGCGGCATCGGCGAGGGCGTCGAGCAGCTGACGTGCCGGGTGCGACTTGTGCGCAAACATCCGACGGTCGAGCAAGGCCACCTTGAGGTAAGGAATCTGCAGGCGTGCGAGCAGCACCTGCATCTCGGCCGGGAGGTTGTGGTCTTCGAGGATGAACTCGAAAAGCATGCCCACCAGATCGATCGTGTCTTCGTCCACGCCGGACACATGCGAGGTCTGTTGACCACGGAGCTGACCGATCTGCGCGAGCAGCTGCTCCTTGAGGTGCGCGACGTCACGCGTGACGTCGGCCTGTGTGACCAGGGGCGTCGCATGCGAAGGAAGGCTGGCGATCTGGCTTTGCAGCAGGGTCAACGCGCCAAGCAACTCGGCGGCGCTGGGTAGCGGACCCGTCTGGACCGGAGCGGCCGTGGCTGCGCCCATGACCATGGATGCGCTGTCGCGCCGTGCGGAAAACAGTGCGTGCAACGACTGCATGAACTCGGCCGCCGCGACGTCGGTCACCGGCGCGCTAACCGCGGCCTGGGGTGCCACCGCCGTCGTAGCCGGACCGATGGGTGCCGGCGCGTCGCTGCGTCGGGTCGAGATCTCGTGGCGTAGCTGGGGCAATACGCCTGCCGCAGCCAGTTCGTTGTTGATGAACTTGACCGTGAAGCGGTCGTCGGGCGTGGCCTGCAAGGTTCCGAGGAAATTGACCGTCTGGGTATTGTACCAGCTGTTCTGGATGAAGCCGTCACCGCGCGTATCGCTGGCAAACAG
>CBIGPO010000016.1:0-105817 GCA_966191635.1 uncultured Luteibacter sp. | reverse complement strand
AGTAGGCGGCGCGGGGAGCGAGCGCCAGATCACCAACGTGGCCGCTGGTACCGAAACCACCGATGCGGTGAACAAGGGCCAGCTCGATGCGGTTGCCGGTGGTGTCAGCGATGCCAGTCACTATTTCAAGGCGAACGGCCTCAACGACGGTAGCGACGATGCGCAGGCGGTGGGTGATTTGGCTACGGCCGCAGGCTCGGGTGCTTTTGCGTCGGGCACGGGTGCGACGGCGACGGGTGCGGGCGCGAATGCGGTGAACCAATTCGCCACGGCGAATGGTTATGGCAGCACGGCCAGTGGGATGAACAGTGCCGCCTTCGGCGCGGGTGCACAGGCGACGGGTGCCGGCAGTGTCGCGGTGGGTGGCAATGCCGTCGATGAGAAGGGCAATGCGCTTATCTCCGACAGCAACGGCAATCCTGTCGACACCGGCGCGACCAGTGCGGGCGTCGGCGGTACGGCCGTCGGTGCGAGCTCCCAGGCAGGCGGCTTCGCGGCGACGTCGGTCGGCGTTGGCGCATACGCCAGCGGCGCACAGTCCACGGCCCTGGGTGCCGTCGCAAACGCCACCGGCGACTACTCCACAGCCGTTGGTACATCGACGACGGCCTCGGGCGCGGGCTCAGTGGCCGTCGGTGGACCGAGCAACCTGCCGGGCGTGGGCCTCATCTATACCGGTGCGACCGGTGACAGTGCCGCCGCGTTCGGTGCGGGTGCGCAGGCTACGGCGGATTACGCCACCGCGCTCGGTGGCGTCGCTGCTGCCGAAGGTATCGGTAGCACGGCGCTGGGTTACTTCGCCTATGCGCAGGGCGGAAACGCCACCGCGCTGGGTATCAACAGCTGGGCATCCGGTGCCAGCAGCGTGGCGGTGGGTGATTTCTCGACCGCCATCGGCGCAGGCGGTGTCGCCATTGGTGCGAACAGCACCGTGCAGCACGACGCGGTTAACAGCGTCGCGTTGGGTTCGAACTCGCTTGCCACGCGTGCGAACACGGTATCGGTCGGCGACCGCGGCAGCGAACGCCAGATCACCAATGTCGCGGCGGGTGTACAGGGAACTGACGCTACCAATGTCCAGCAGTTGAATGACCTTTCCGACAGCGTGAGCAGCGCCAGGCATTACGTGTCGGCGACCGGCGCGGCCGACGGCTCGGACGATGCAAGCGCCACGGGTGACCTGGCCATCGCGACCGGGGCGGGAAGCAGCGCCAGTGGCGACCTGTCCACGGCCAACGGTGCCTTCGCCACGGCAAGCAAGGCCTCGTCGACGGCGATCGGTGCCTCGGCCAACGCCGGTGCGGCGGGCGCCACGGCCATCGGCGACAGCGCCAGGGCCCTTGGCGTCAATTCGGTCGCGCTCGGCAACGGCTCATTGGCGACGCGAGCCAACACGGTGTCGGTGGGCAGCGCGGGTAACAACCGCCAGATCACCAACGTGGCGTCCGGTACGCAGACCAACGACGCGGTGAACCTCGGTCAGTTGAACACGGCACTCTCCAGCGCCTTCGCGGGCACCTCGAGCGTGGCAGGAAATGCCATGGCGATGGCCCTGGGTGGTGGTGCGACGATGGGCGCCAATGGGTTCGTCGGCCCCGTCTATCGGGTGCAAGGCGGTTCGTATGGCACGGTGGGTGACGCGGTCGGTGCGCTGGACGGCGCCCTGACATCGCTGAACAGCCGTGTCGGCAGCCTGGAGTCGAAGTCGGCCGGCGGGACCGGAACGGGGACGCCGATTCGCCGCAATGCGGTTGCAGCGGCGCCGGAGTCCGTCAACACCCAGGGTGTGATGGCGGCATCTGTCACACCGTCCGTGACATCGGCGGCGGTTGCCCCGGTCGCTCCGGTTGCCGCAGCTGCGGCGCCGGTAACGGCCCAGGCCGTCGTCCCGGGCACAGGCAATGGCATCGCCATCGGCACGGGTAGCTTCGCCAAGGACCCGACGGACATCGCGGTGGGTAACAACGCCAGCGTTGGCGCCGACAACGGCACGGCGGTCGGCAACGGAGCGACGGTGACGGCGGCGGCGACCAACAGCGTCGCCCTCGGCGCCGGTTCGGTCGCTGACCAGGCCAATACGGTCTCGGTAGGCGCGGTGGGTGCCGAGCGGCGCATCACCAACGTCGCCGCAGGCACGGCAGCCACGGATGGGGCCAATGTCGGCCAGGTGGATCAGGCCGTGGCGACCGCGAAGTCTTACGCGGATCAGGGCGACGCAGCGACCCTGAACAGCGCCAAGCAGTACACCGACCAGAAGTTCGGCGACGTGGTGAGCGGCGGGGCCTTCGACCAGTACAAGAGTCAGGTCGACCATCGCTTCAACGACCTCAACGACCGCCTGAACAAGGTGGGTGCTATGGGCGCGGCGATGTCGCAGATGGCGTTCAGTACCCAGGGTGTCAGTGGCGACAACCGGCTTGGCGTGGGCGTCGGCGGGTACAAGGGGCAAGGGGCGATGTCGGTTGGCTACTCGCGTAGCCTCAGTCCCAAGGCGACTCTCACTTTCGGTGCCGCGATCAGCGGCGGTGAGACTTCCGGAGGTGTGGGCGTAGGCATCGGCTGGTAATCACCCCGGCGAAATCCTACGGGTAGGCCCGGAGGGCGCGGAAGCCGGCGGCGACGCCGGCTTCCGCTTGTTGCGCCACGTCGCGGAAACCGCATTCACGGTCGCCGTCGACGCACGGTATGTGCTACCAATAGCGGCCCGCGCGGTCCGGATCGATCGCGCGGATCGACCGCTTTAACGGACCGTGAGGAAGGCATGTCTGCGATGACTGAGCATAGGGATATGCTGACCGGGGAACCGGGAGAAGCTCAGGTCTGTGCGCACCTGGTGGCGCATGGGCGCCTTAAGGACACCGACCTCGCGCGGGCACGGCGCCTGCATGACGAGACGCCGGAGGGCACTCTTACCTCCCTTATGGCCCGCCTCGGCCTGGTGTCCGAGCGCGACCTGGCCGATGCCTGGGCCGAACTGCTCGGTCTGACCTTGCTGGCGGCCAAGGATGCCCCGGACCTGCCTCCGGCGGACATCGACCTCTCGATTCGTTTCCTCAAGCAGTACCACGTCACTCCGGTGCGTGAAGGCGAAGATGGCCTGGCGCTCCTCGTCGCCGACCCCGCCGATCCCTACCCGCTGCAGGCGGTCCGGCTCGCCACGGGGCGCGAGTTGCCCCTTCGTGTTGGACTGCGTTCGGAAATCGACGGGCTCATTGAGCGCTACTACGGCCAGGGTCGTTCCGCCATGGGTAGCATTGTCGAAAGCCTCGACGGCAACGCCACGGAAGAAGATGACGTCGAGCACCTGCGCGACCTCGCTTCCGAGGCACCGGTCATCCGCCTGGTCAACCTCATTCTCCAACGTGCCGTGGAGCAGCGCGCGTCGGACGTACACATCGAGCCTTTTGAGAACCGCCTCAAAGTGCGCTATCGCATCGATGGCGTGCTGCACGAAGTGGAAGCGCCGCCGTCGAGCTCCACCGCCGCGGTCATCTCGCGCGTAAAGATTATGGCGCGACTCAATATTGCAGAGCGGCGACTGCCGCAGGACGGGCGCATCCAGCTGCGCGTACAAGGCAAGGAACTGGATTTGCGTGTGTCGACGGTGCCGACCAGCTTCGGCGAGTCGGTCGTCATGCGTATCCTCGACCGTGAATCGATCATCTTCGACTTCGCCTCGCTCGGCTTTACCGATAATTTCCGTGACCGTTTCGTCGAGGTGCTCGACCGGCCGCATGGCATCCTGCTGGTGACCGGACCGACCGGCTCGGGTAAGACGACGACGCTGTATACCGCGCTGTCGCAGATCAACACGCCCGACGTAAAGATCATCACCGTGGAAGACCCGGTCGAATACCAGATCGAAGGCATCAACCAGATACAGGTGAAACCGCAGATCGGCCTGGACTTCACAGGCGCGCTTCGTTCCATCGTCCGCCAGGATCCGGACGTCATCATGATCGGCGAAATGCGCGATCTCGAAACCTGTCGTATCGCGATCCAGTCCGCGCTCACGGGTCACCTGGTGCTGTCCACGCTGCATACCAACAGCGCATCCGGCGGCATCACGCGCCTGCTCGACATGGGCGTGGAAGACTACCTGCTGGGCTCGACGGTGAACGGCATCCTCGCCCAGCGACTCGTTCGCCGGCTGGATCCGGAAACGGCGATCCCGTATGAGGCGCTGCCCGAGGTGATCGAACAGTTCGAGCTGCACAAGTACACCGACGAGCGGCCGATCCGGTTGTGGAAGCCCGGGACCAGCGCGACCAACCCGACCGGCTACCGCGGCCGCCGCGCGATCATGGAGTTCCTGGTGATGAGCGATCCGCTGCGTCGTCTTGTGATGAAGCGTTCCGACGCCGGCGAAATTGAACGTCAGGCGCGCGCCGAGGGCATGCGTACGATGTACGAAGACGGCCTGGCCAAGGCGGTGGCCGGCGTCACCACGATCGAAGAAGTCCTCCGCGTCACCCAGGAATCGTAGGCCTCCCATGAGCCAGTTCCGTTACCGAGCTATCAGCGCCGCAGGCGAAGCGCTCACCGGCAGGATGGAAGCCGCGTCGGTAGAAGACGTGGTCGCGCGCCTGCAGGAACAGGGTCACACCCCGCTGGAGGCCGCACCCGCCGAGGGGGCGGCAAGCGGTGGCGGCTTCGCGGCGTTGTTTAGCAAAGGCGTCTTCACCGGCGATCAGCTTGCCCAGTTCACGCACCAGCTAGCCACTCTGCTCAGCGCGGGCCAGCCGCTGGACCGCGCCCTCGGCATTCTTCTCGACCTCCCGGAGGGCGAGAAGGCGAAGAACCTCGTCGAACGTGTGCGTGACCGTGTCCGTGGCGGCACCACGCTCTCCACGGCGCTCGATGAAGAGAACGGCGTCTTTCCACGGCTTTACGTCAGCCTGGTGCGCGCCGGCGAAGCCGGTGGCTCGCTCGACGAGACGCTGCGTCGCCTGGCGGACTATCTGGAGCGCGCACAGGCGCTGCGCGGCAGCATCATCAATGCGTTGATCTACCCCGCCTTCCTGATGGTTGGCGTGCTCGGTTCGTTAGTGCTGTTGCTGGCTTATGTCGTGCCGCAGTTCGTGCCGATCTTCGCCGATATGCAGGTGCCAATTCCGCTCATTACCAAGGTCGTACTCGCCCTCGGTACGGTGATCAGCGACTGGTGGTGGGCGCTCGGCCTGGCGCTCGCCGCCCTCGGTGTGTTCGTACGCCTTCGACTTCGCGATCCCGATGCGAAGCTTGCCTTCCATGCGCGCCTGCTTACCATGCGGGTCTCCGGGCCACTGTTGCTGAAGGTGGAGACGGCGCGCATCGCACGCACGCTGGGCACGCTGTTGAAGAATGGCGTGCCCCTGCTTTCGTCGCTGGCTATCGCTCGCCAGGTTACCGGCAACCGTGCGCTCGACCTCGCGCTGGAGCAGGCGGCCGAGCGCGTCAAAGGGGGTGCCGGCCTCGGTAGTTCCCTCGCCCAGACCGAGCGTTTTCCGCGTCTGGCGCTGCAAATGATCCAGGTCGGCGAGGAAGCCGGCGCCCTTGACAGCATGCTGCTCAAGGTCGCGGATACCTTCGACATCGAAGCCAAACGCGCCATCGATCGCCTGCTGGCGGCGCTGGTGCCGGCACTAACCATTGTCATGACCGTCATGGTCGCTTTCATCATGGCGGCTATCCTGCTACCCCTGCTCAGCCTCACCAGCAACATCAACTGATCGTATTCGTTCCAAAGGAGCTCTGCCATGCGCGCGACACGTACGCTTCGACCCCGCCTCTCCCGCGGCTTCACGCTGCTCGAAATGCTCGCCGTCATCGTCCTGATCGGCATCATCGGCGCCATCGTGGTGACCCAGGTCGGCAAGAATGTCGACAAGGGCAAGTACGGTGCGGGCAAGGCCCAGCTCGTCACCCTGAGCCAGAAGGTCGAAAACTACGCGCTCGACAACGGTGCGCCGCCGCACGATCTGGGCGACCTCGTCGCCAAGCCCGCGGATGCACAGAATTGGCAGGGGCCCTACGCGAAGGAGTCCGATCTGAAGGATCCCTGGGGTCATGCGTTCGGCTATCGTTACCCCGGTGAGCACGGCAGCTTCGACCTCGTGTTCTACGGGCAGGACGGCAAGGCAGGCGGTGAGGGCTATTCCGCCGACGCCGGCAACTGGCAGTAAGCGAACCGGCACGGCCATGCATACGCGCGGATTTACGCTGTTCGAAATGCTGGCCGTGATCCTGCTCATTGGGATCGCCGCCGCGGCGGTCTCGATTCCGATTACACAGGGACTCGCCAGCGCGCGCGTCAACGCGGCTAGCGGTGAGCTCGCCGCCGCGCTGCGCTGGACACGCGCCCAGTCGATCGTGAAGGGCGAAAGCCTGGCACTTGAGGTGGATACGTCGGCGTCAACGTATAAGCCTCCAGGCAAGTCGCTGGTCACGCTGCCGAAGGACATGCGCGTCTCGATCACCAGTGCGCGCGAGGATCAGGCGAACGCGACCACCGGCCGCATCCGCTTCTTCCCCGATGGCAGCTCGACAGGTGGCCGGGTGACGCTGACGCGCGGGCAGCGCGAGTGGCACGTCAACGTTGCATGGCTCACCGGCGCCGTCAGTGTGGTGGATTCGAAGTGACGTACCCCGGTCGCCAGCGCGGTTTCAGCCTGCTTGAGATCATCGCCGCCATCGCCATCCTGGCGATCGCGTTCGCCGCGCTCATGCAGGTCGCGGGGAGCTCCATGAGCCTCACGGCACGCGCCAACGAACGTACCCAGGCGGCGCTACGCGCACGCACGCTGCTCGACGGCGCCTTCGTCATGGAGCCGTTGCGCGAAGGCGATAGCGAAGGGCGCTTCGACGATACCTACACTTGGCACATGAACGTTTCCCGCTACGTCACCCCCGACGTGAAATCCGCGGCGGACGGCGCGCCTGCCAGCCGCGTGTATCGGCTGGATCTTGACGTGATGTGGGGTGGGGCCGATAACCCGCGGCACGCGCGGTTCTCCACGTTGCGCATGGGCGGTGCCAATGCGGATGGTTCGCCATGAGGCGCACGAGCGGCTTCAGTCTGATGGAAGTGCTGGCGGCGCTGGCGCTGCTGACCATCGTGCTGCTCGGCGTGTACTCGGGCATCAGCACCGCTTCCCGTATCGTGCGCAGCGGCGATCAGGCCATCGAGCGCATGGACGAGATTCGTTCCGCGCAGAGCTTCCTGCGCAGCGAGCTGGCGCAGGCGCTGGCCATACCTTTCGACGAGACGGATGACGGCGAGCCCATCGTATTCGCCGGTAGCGCGCACACACTGCGCTACGTGGCGCCGATGCCGGGCTACCTGTCGAAGCTCGGTCCGCAGTTGCAGACGATCTCGCTGGTGGATGACGGGCGCCAAAGCTATCGTCTCGAAGTGACACTCGCGATGTTGCCGCCGGATGGCGGTGACCCGCAACCGATCGGTGAGCCGGAGGTTCTCCTTCGCGGCATCAGCAAAGGCTCGATCTCGTATCGCGGCATGGATGACCAGAATCGCCCTGGCGACTGGCAGGACAGCTGGGGCGACGTGAGGCGCACGCCGTCGCTGGTTCGTATCGAACTCGAGGTAGCCGGCAACGTGGCTTTCCCCACGCTGGTCGCACCCATCCGTATCGACGCGTCGGCGTCGCGCAATGGTCTTTCGTTGACGCGCGGTACGCGCGGGTCGGTGATCCAATGAAGCGCGACCGGAGTCGCGGCGTCGCGCTGCTTATTGTCTTGTGGGGCTGCACCCTGCTGGCGATCATGCTTGGCGGGTTTGCTGCGCTGGCACGTACCGAGGGCCTGCAGGCGCGCTACCAGTTCGCCCAGACACGTGCCCACTACGCCGCGGAGGCGGGCATGGTCCGCGCCATCGAGGGCTTGCAGACGACTGACCCCGACGCGCGCTGGATCGCTGACGGGCGGGCTTACGTGTTCGCTTTCGACGACGCCAAGGTCAACATCACCGTCGTGGACGAAGACGGCAAGGTCGATCTCAACGCCGCCTCCGATCAGGTGCTGACCGGTTTGTTCAAGGCGGCCGGTGCGAATGACGACAAGGCGAAGAGCCTTTCTGCCGCGGTCCAGGACTGGCGGCGCCCGGGCGATGCCGCATCGCCCAACGGCGCGAAGAAGCCGCAGTACGAAGCGGCAGGCCTCGGCTACGGACCACGCAACGGCCCCTTTGCCACGGTCGAGGAGGCACGAATGGTCCTTGGTATGGATCCTGGCATCTGGACCACGGTCGCGCCCGTCCTGACGATCTGGTCGGGCCGTGAGCGACCGAATACGGAGCACGCGCAGCCGCTGGCGCTGGCGGCGATCCCCGGACTCGGCGAGGCGGGCGCCCAGGCCATCCTTTCCACCCGTGCGCAGGCTAATGGCGCCTCGGTCGCCGGAGGCAACGGTGTCACGCACACGATACGTGCAGAGGCGATCCTTGACGACGGAACTCGAAGTTCCCTTACATCGACCATCCGACTGCGTGGGATAAGATCCGGTAACCAGCCCTACGCGATACTGCGTTGGCGCGAAGGAGATGCTGAATGACAGCTTTGCAGGATGCCTCCCAGCTTCAGCTCGACCGCCTGCGCCGCGCCTGGCGAGGCAGCGCGCTGCCGGGCTTTCTGCGGTGGTGGGGTGGTGAGCTGTCGGCGCTGCTGCCGGTGCGCTGGCGACAGGCGTTCGCCGGTGGTGAGCGCTGGTATGTCCTCGAACGAGGCGACGGTGTGTGGCAGCTTCGCCGCGCCGGAGAGAGCCTGTCCATGGTTGACGCCTACGACACCGATACCGTGGATCACCGCGCCGCCCTGCTGGTGCGTGCCCTGGGCGAATGCGACCCCGCCGACCGTCGCATCGCCCTGCTCATGCCGGCCTCCCAGGTCCTTCGGCGTCGTCTGGTGCTTCCGGTCGCCGCGCGCGACAACCTCCGTCAGGTCGTCGGTTACGACATCGACCGGCAAACGCCGTTCCGGGCGGAGGACATCCACTTCGGCGTACGCGAACTCGGTGAGGGCGGTCCCGAAGGACGCTTCGTTGCCGAGCTCGCGGCCACACCTCGCGCCTCGCTCGATCCGCTACTCGACGAACTCGTTGCGCTGCGGGTGGCTCCGGATCGCGTCGACGTCCCGCTCGGCTACGGGCTGGCCGGCGTCGATCTGCTGCCGCCCGCGCGCGCTCCCCGGCGTGTGGACCGTCGGCGTCGGTTGAACCTCGCCCTGATCGCAGTCATCGTCCTTCTCCTGCTAGGCGCCATGGCAGCGTGGTTACACAACCGCAACGTCGCGCTCGAAACCATGCGTGCCGACGTCGACGCGATGCAGTCCGATGCCCAGCGGGTGAAAGCCTTGCGCCAGCGCCTCATGGACAGCGCCGGCGCCTCGGGCTTCCTCGTCCGTCGCAAGAGCGAGTCCCCGTCGATCTTGCCTGTGCTCGACGAACTCACCCATCGCCTCCCCGACGACACCTGGCTGGAGCGCTTCACGCTCAATGCGACAGGCCAGATCGGCTTCCAGGGCCAGAGCCCGCAGGCCGCTCGCCTCATCGACGCACTCAAGGGTGCGCGCAGCATTGGCGAACCGAGTTTCCAGGGCACGATCCAGACTGATCCCACCTCCGGCAAGGAACGCTTCTATATGCAGGCGAAGGCACTGATGCCGAAGCCCGAGGTCGCCGCACCGGCACGGGCGACGTCCGTACCCACAAAGGCGACATCCACGCCGGCACCGGCGAAGGCGACGACCGCTGCCGTCAAGGAGGATGCCCGTGCGCATGAAGCCCGCTGAATCCCGCGTCGCGGCGATCCTGCTTCTGGTCGTCGCTGTAGCGATAGGTTATTTCGTGCTGATTCATTGGTGGTTCGTGTCGCCACAGCTGGTGATCGCCGCCGACATGGATGACCTCCGTGATACGCAGCGTCGATACGCCGCCGCGATCGCCGAGCGACCGCAGCTGGAGAAACGTCTTGCCACGCTTGAACAGGGGCAGACACGGAGCGATGCCTTTCTCGCCGGTGACGATACGAACGCCGCCGCGGCAGGCCTCATGCAGCGCATCGTGGATGTTGCCGCGGCACACAAGGAAGACGGAGCCTGCGACGTCGTACAGAAAATGCCTGTACCGAGCCAGGAGAAAGCAGGCGATCCGTATCGCAAGGTCACCGTGAACATCAGTCTCCGTTGCCAGGTGCAACCGATGACGGCCGTGCTTCACGACATCGAGGAAGAAACGCCCTACCTCTTCATCGAGGATTTCAGCATCTACCGCAACCCGGTCGCCGCGCGCTCCGGAGCCGCTGCGCCCATGGAAGTACAGTTCACCGTGTCCGGTTACATCCACGCCGCTCGCGCGGCAAAGGCGGCCACGTGAACGCGGCCGGTCAACGTCGCCTGACACCCGTCCTGGCGGTCATCGCGCTGGCGCTGGGTTGCACGGCGGCCGCATTCGCCATGGGCATAGGGCAGGGTGTGCGCTGGGACGATCCGGCCGCACCGGAAGCCTTGCCGCCACTGCGCGCCGCGGCAATGCCGGCCACCACTTCACTAAACCGCTATGCGGAGGTCTGGCAGCGGCCGCTGTTCATGGCCGACCGCAAGCCCGTGGCGGCAGCGGACACGGATGATTCATCGAGCAACATCGGCGATCTCGAACTCACGGGCATCATCATGACGTCGGGTCTGCGCATGGCCTTGCTGCGAGACCGCGGCAAGGACATGACGGTGCGCGTCAAGGAAGGTTCCCCTCTGGCCGATGGTCACTGGACGCTAGCCTCGCTGACACCTCGCAGCGCTGTATTCGACAACGGCGGCGAGCGCCGCGAATTGACGCTGAAGGTTGCCGCTCCTGAAGCACTGACGAAGGATGCAGCCCGGCCCGGTGCCGTGCCGGTACCAGGACAACCGTCGCAGCCACCGCGCAACACACCGGCACCCGCGGGCAACGGCGTGCACGTGGAGCAGGTCTCCGGTATGACTGGCCCCGCGTTGCCGCATCCTTCTGCCGCACCGGCACGTGACACGCCGCCACGACAGGACGACAGCGCTCTCCAGCAAGCCAGGATTGAAGCCCTGAAACAAGCCGTACAGAAGCGCCGCATGGAGCAACAGCAGCAGCGGCAGCAAGCGCAGGACACGCAGTAGCGGGCGCATGAGGCGCCCACCACGGAAGGAAGGACATCATGAAGCGACTCAATCTTGGCATCGCCGTCGCGGCGGCCTTGCTTGCGACAGGCTGTGCCCCGAATACGAAACGATCCGCCTACGGCGACATTCAGCGTGAGGCCCTCGCGGGCGTCGACGATCCGGTGCCCGCGGTACTTCCACTGGCAGGGGCTTCCGATCCGCCGCCATCGGCCAGGGAAGGTTCCGGGGCACAGCGCGAAATCAGTCATGGCACCGGGCGTTTTATTCATCCGCAGGTGCTGAAGGAGCCGCGCGCGGTCGCGGCAGGCGAGGGCGCGGTCACGCTCAATTTCGAAGACCAACCTATTGAAGCTGTCGTCAAGGCGATCCTCGGTGATCTTCTCGACGCCAACTACTCGCTGGCGCCGGGCGTCCGCGGCTCGGTGTCGTTCTCGACATCCAAGCCGGTGAAGCGCGAGGACGCGCTGCCGATTCTCGAGGACCTGCTCTCGTGGACAGGAAACGCCCTCATTCGGGAGCATGGCCGGTACACCGTCGTGCCGACGACGAGAGCCGTCGCCGGGAAGCTCGCACCCAGCCTCGGTGCAAGCGCTCCGCGCGACGGACTCGGTGCGCGTCTTTTCCCGCTGCGTTTCGTCGCTGCCCCGGAAATGGTCAAGCTGCTCACTCCGTTCGCGGCCACGGATTCCATTCTCCTGGCCGACCCCGCACGCAACGTTCTCGTCGTCGCCGGGACGCGTAACGAGCTGGACAACGTTGCTCAGACGATCGATACCTTCGACGTCGACTGGGTGAGTGGCATGTCGGTCGGTGTGTTCGGGTTGAGTAACGCTAACGTCTCGGAACTGATGCCTGCACTGGATTCGGTGTTCGGTCAGAAGAGCGGTGCACCCGTCGCGGGCCTCATCCGCTTCATTCCGATCGAGCGGACCAACGCGATCGTCGTGATATCGACCCAGGCGAAACACATCGAGCAGGTAGGTGAGTGGATCGAGCGGATCGATCGCGGTGGCGGCAATGAGCCCCGGCTCTTCGTGTTCGATGTCCGCAACCTGCTGGCATCGGACGTCGCGCGCTATGTCGGCAATATCTTTGGCGGAGCGGTCAGTGGCGATTCCCCCGGCGCGCAAGTCGCACCTGGCCTCACCGGGACCACACTCGGAACACCCTCAGGCGATGGCGAGATCGGCGCCGGCGGCATCAGCGGCTTTTCCGATACCCCTGCCACTGACAGCGATCCCTCGTTCTTCGCGGCGCCCTCCGCGGTACCGTCGGGTGACGGCAAGTCCGGTATCCGCATCACAGCCGTCGATGCGAACAATCAGCTGATGATCCATGCGCGGCCATCGCAATGGGCCGATATCCGCCAGGCTATCGAGAGGCTCGATGCCATTCCGCTACAGGTCCAGATCGAAACACGCATCCTGGAAGTGGTGCTTCGCGACAACCTTCGCTTTGGCGTGCAGTGGTATCTCGAAGGGCTTGCGGGAGGAAATGGCGCTGTCAGCCAGCCTGGCAACAAGCAACAATGGGCGCTTGGACGAGCGCCCAGCAATCCCTTGAATCCCGACACGTTCTTCTATTCGTTCGTGAACAAGAACGTACAGGTCGCCTTGCGTGCCCTGGAAACGGACAGCAACACGACCACGCTTTCCGCACCGTCGCTGGTAGTGGTCAACAACCGCAAGGCACGGATCCAGGTAGGCGACCAGATTCCCGTCACGCAGACCTTCGTCAATCCTGTCGCGGGAAGCGGCAGGGAAGTGGGCCAGGTGACTTACAAGGACACGGGCGTGATCCTCGAGGTACGTCCACGCGTCAATCCGGGTGGGCTGGTCTACCTCGACGTGACCCAGGAGGTCAGTCGGGCGGACGAGGGGGTGGCACCTGGACAGAACGCCGCCATTGCAAAGCGCAAGCTTGACACCCAGGTGGCCGTTCGTAGCGGGCAGACTGTGCTGCTGGGTGGACTTATCCGGCAGCGCGACGGCCGTAGCCGTGCGGGGGTCCCTGGTTTGTCGCGCATTCCCTTGCTGGGGGCACTGTTCCGCAGCCGTAGCGAAGACCTCATGCGCACAGAGCTGATCGTGCTGATCACGCCGAAGGTCATCGCCAATGGCGAGGACGCCAAGCGCATTTCCGACGAGTACCGCGAGCGCTTCCGTTCCTTGCAGCCGTTCGACGCCGCCACGCCAAAAGCCGGCGCCACGACGAAGGCGTCGGACGAGGCCGCCAGCGCGGGGTAAAGGGGGCGATCCTGCGCCGGCTTGCGTAACATAGCCGGCGCATGACTCCCGTCTTTCCGATCACGCCGCTCCTCCCCGAGATTGTTGCCTCCCTGGCGGAACGACCGCGTCTCGTCCTCGAAGCGCCCCCCGGCGCAGGCAAGACGACCCAGGTCCCCCTCGCCCTGCTCGATGCGACATGGCTGGCGGGCGCCCGCATCGTGGTCCTCGAACCGCGTCGTATCGCGGCGCGCGCCGCGGCGGCGTTCATGGCCGCGCAGATCGGCGAACAGGTCGGCGAGACGGTTGGCTATCGCATCCGCTTCGAATCGCGCGTGGGTCCGCGCACCCGTATCGAAGTCGTGACGGAAGGCATCCTCGGTCGCATGATCCAGGACGACCCGGCCCTTGATGGCGTCGGCGCGATCCTGTTCGACGAATTCCATGAGCGTCACCTTGCCGGCGATCTGGGTGCCGCACTTGCCCTGGATGTCCAGGCCAGCCTGCGTCCCGACCTGCGCCTGCTGGTCATGTCGGCAACGCTCGACGGCGAACGAATAGCGCGTTGGCTCGATGCACCTCGCCTGAGCAGTCCCGGGCGAAGCTTTCCGGTATCCATCGTGCATCCTCCTGCGAGACCGCAGGAGACCACTGAACAGCACCTCGCCCGCACCGTGTTGCAGGCCTTGCGTGAGAATCCCGGTGACGTGCTCGCCTTCCTGCCTGGCCGTCGCGAAATCGAGCGTGCACGCGGCATGCTGGAAAAACACGACGACACGCTCGAAGTGGTCGCGCTGCACGGCGAACTCTCGCTGGCCGAACAGCAGCTAGCGCTGTCGCCGGCGGATCCCGGTGTGCGTCGGGTCGTGCTTGCGACGAACGTCGCCGAATCGAGTGTGACCTTGCCGGGCATCCGCGCCGTCGTCGATGCGGGTCTCGCGCGCGAGCCACGGTTCGATCCTCAGTCCGGCTTTACGCGGCTGGAAACGGTCACCATCTCACAGGCGTCGGCGGATCAGCGCGCCGGCCGTGCCGGCCGCGTCGCCGATGGCACGGCTTATCGTCTTTGGCCGCAAAGTCGCCGGCTCGAGCCGGCGCGCACGGCGGAGATCGAGCAGGCCGAACTGTCCGGTCTCGCACTCGAACTGGCGGGATGGGGCAGCGATGACCTGCCCTGGCTGGATGCGCCGCCGGCTGGCGCCATGAGCCAGGCACGCGACCTGCTGCGACGTCTCGGTGCCCTCGACGATGCCTCGACGATCACCACCCTCGGCCGCGACATGCTGAGCCTGGGCGCCACCCCGCGCCTGGCGGCAACAGCCCTGCGCGCACCATCGGAGCGTCGCGCGCTGGTCGCCGACCTGCTCGCGCTGACCGAAGCCCGCTCGCCACTGAGGGGCGAGCAGGGGCGGACGGATGACTTCCGCCAGCGCGTCGCCGCGTTGCATCTCTGGCGCGACGCTGGTCCTCGCGGTGCACGTGCCGGGTCGGCCGACATCGGTGCACTTGCCGCCATCGAGAAAGCCTCATTGGGCTGGCGCCGACGACTGGATGTTCGTTCCGCCGCCAGTGGCGTGCCCGATTCGCATGCTGTCGGCGACCTGCTTGTTCATGCCTTCCCGGATCGCGTCGCCCGGCGCGACGATAGCCAGCCGATGCGCTATCAACTGGCGAACGGCCGCGGCGCGCGCCTGCACGAATCCAGCGCATTGCACGGCGAGCCGTGGCTGGTGATCCTCGATCTGCGCCTCGATGCACGGGATAGCCTGGTCTTCGCCGCGGCGCCCTTCGATCCCGACGTGCTCGAACGCGACCACGCCGATCGCTTCGTTACCGAGCGTGTGCTTCGATGGGATGACGAGCGACAGATCGCCGAAGCCTTCGAAGAACGACGCTTCGACGCGCTGCTGATGTCACGCAAGGCCATACCGGTGAGCGGCGACGATGCCATGCCGGCCTTGCTCGCTGCCATTCGCGCACGCGGCATCGCCAGCTTGCCCTGGAGCGATAACGCCCGGCGTCTCCGTGCACGCATCGGCGCCTTGCATGCGTGGCGTCCCGAGTTGAATCTCCCGGACGTGGCCGATGCGACGCTCCTGCGATCGCTGGAGTCGTGGCTGTCCCCTTATCTCTCGGGTAAACGACGGCTCGATGCCTTGCAGGCCGCGGAGTTGTCCGAAGCGCTTTCGGCCATGCTCGATTACGACCAGCGTCGTGCACTCGATGCACACGCGCCGGAAGAACTGAAAGTGCCCAGTGGCATGACGCGTCGTCTTGAGTACGGCGTGCGCGATGACGACCCGGGAGCGCCACCCGTACTCGCGGTGAAGCTGCAGGAGCTGTTCGGGCTGGCGGATACGCCACGTGTCGGCGACGGCCGCGTTCCGGTCATGCTGCACCTGTTATCGCCGGCCGGGAGGCCGATCCAGGTCACCCAGGATCTGGCCGGTTTCTGGAATCGCACGTATCCCGAAGTGAAGAAGGAACTAAAGGGGCGTTACCCGAAGCATCCCTGGCCGGAAGATCCCTGGACGGCGATAGCCACGCATCGGGCGAAGCCACGCGGGACGTAACCGCGTTCGACCTACGCCCGCGCAAGCCCGTCGCCCTCCACGCACCCTGGATGGCACGTCGAAGACGAGAGGCGATGCCTTCTGGATAGGTGCGTGTGGTTAGCGTGCAATGTCACGTTCCTTAAGCAGGAATCTATCGACGTGACCAGACTGTCACTATGTTCATCGCCGCCGTGGCGTACCGCCCTCACCGTTGTCCTAGGTGCCATCACCCTTCCCGCCAGTGCGACGACGCACGTGGTGGATCCGATCGCCGCTCTCATCCGCGAGTACTCGAAAGAGGGGAAGAGTGCCGAATACATCGAGCGAGACAGTGACGAAGTCTACGAGCGCTACGTGTTGAATCGGCCTGATTTCCCTTATGCCAACGAAGTGGTCCAGCCACTCTCCGACGCAGATGCGCCGACACGTCGGGCGCTGGATAGTGTCTCCACACGAGAGCATCCGGTAAACCAGCGGGATCTCCACAACATGAAGGTATGGGATCTCGGTTTCACGAAGGCCCGCATGGGGTATGACGTCCATTGGTTGCCCGATGGCCTTTATTACCAAGGTGGCGCCAACGCCGTGAAGGCTGGTATCGAACCGGACATCTACGAGCGGGCTTTTGACCTCGCGGGTTCCGGGTATCCCGCTATCGCCGGGAGCTATGCTGTCGCGGCGCAACTCCTGCGCACAAAGCTCGCATCCACGCCGCGTCCACGCTGGAAGGAACTTGGCCTGCGGCAGGACGTCATCGACCACTTCGTCCACGCCGACAGCGCGGCGAAGCTAAGCGACTTCGATCTTCATTACCTCATCCAGTTCCTCGACGGGGAGATGGCTACCTGGGACGCCGGCCATCAGAGCGCCTATGGATTGCGCGAACTACCGGTGGTGTTTCGTGTCGGTCGCGCCGCCGCGGCCTACCATGAGCGAAATGGCTATAGGACGAACCCCTGCCTTGACGATTACCGGTACGACCCGGTGAATGCGGGCATGGGAGGCGTCGATCGGCGCCCCTTGTGCTTCCGCGATGCGACCGATCGTGCTGTTCGGTCATGGTATGTGCGGACGCTGCGCGACGAGTTGTCCTCTACGCGATCGTTGTCGCAGACCAATCCCGATGGGGTTGCCCGAATGGCTGTGTCCCTGAGATCGAGCAGGCAGGGCTGGATCGGGATCACTCGACCGGGCGGGGCGACCGTTGCCGCGCGCAAGGAGGTCATCGAAGCGAAGGTCGCGAACAACCTGCTCGCCGCAGGCGAACTCTCTTACCGCGACGCATCGGAAGCGACCCGGCGCGCGATGCGCCTTACCTGCAAGGACGAGCTATGACCAGACAAAGAATGCGATGGAAGCGAGCGGTTCTTGCCGCACTGTTCTCGGCATGTCTCGGCATTGCGCTGCCGTCGGCCGCCGATCCACCGCCATCCGCAGGCGTGACCCAGCTCGCTGTCGAGCACGATGACGATCACATGATGATGACCTGGCTCGGCGTCGCGTTGAACGATTATGCCAACGCGATGGCGAACTGGCTCCTCGACGCGGCCCGGCAGCATGGCGGCCCCCTGTCCCAGCGAGCGTTGCTTCGGTTCCAGACTCAGCTTCGCAGGGCCACCTTCGCCTATTTCGAGTACAGCTACGAGGTGGACGGCGTGCGTCACAGTCGCATCTATCTCGCAGCATCGGGCCGCCCGTTTGCAACGTACATCGATCCACGTGCACCGGAGCTGGTAGCGCCCGTGAAGCCCGATGCCGAATACTTTGCGGCGGACGACGTCATCCGGCATGCATCGGTGGGGGCTGTCGATAACTCCGAGGTTACGGCAGTTCCGCATACCCGTACCCTGCCCAATCGCGGGAATGACGCCGAGATAAAGGCGTTGCAGTCGATCTTGCGAGACATCGATGCCGGGGTGGTCGAACCGAGGGGGCACCTTGTTGGCTTCGTCAGCAAGCAGCCGTGTGATTCATGCAACCTGGCGATGCGCCAGTTCGCTGCGGAGACGCAGTCGGAGGTTCATATCAACTACATTCATGGTGCCAATGAGGATGGCCTGAGAACCCCTGCGTGGATGGCACTTCGCCAGGCGCGCGAAGCGATCATCACCGATCTTGTCACCATGCTGACCGCCCCCGAACCGACACCTCCGCCACTTCCAGAGGGTCCCGTGGAAGACGATGAATCATCGGCTTCCGTGTGTTCCCGTCAGTGAGCCGGGCGTTGCGTCGACAGCACTGAACCGAGGTCAGCCCAGGGGGCGCACCCGAAAATTGCGGCCCTTGATCTTGCCGGCACGCAGGCGCTCCAGCGCCTTGTTAGCGAGGTCTCGGCGGATCGCCACGTAGGCACGTGTGGCGAAGACATCGATCTTGCCGATGTCCTTCGCCTCGAGGCCGGCGTCGCCGGTAAGTGCGCCGAGGATATCGCCAGGGCGCAGTTTGTCCTGCCTGCCAGCATCGATCACCAGGGTTTTCATCGCCGCAAGGTTGAGCACCTTGCGGCCGTCGCCCACGGGTTTGGCGGGATAGCGCAGCATGGGGCCGCCGAGACGTTCCTCTATGGCGGTGATCTTCGGCTGCTCGCGCGAACCTACCAGTGTAATAGCCAGGCCCCTGGCGCCGGCGCGACCGGTGCGACCCACGCGGTGCGTGTGGGTGTCGGCATCGTGAGCGACGTCGTAGCTGATTACCAGTGGCAGGTCGATGATATCGAGGCCGCGCGCCGCGACGTCGGTGGCGACGAGGATGTTGCAACTGCGATTGGCGAAGCGAACGAGCACCTCGTCGCGGTCGCGTTGCTCGAGGTCGCCATGCAGAGCCAGTGGCGAGAAGCCGCGGCGGTCGAGTTCGGCAGCGAGTGTTTCGGTGTCCTTGCGCATGTTGCAGAACACGAGCGTCGCATCGGGCTTCTCATGCGTGAGGATGCGCGAGAGCACGTCGGGCTTGTTCGCCGGTTCCACTTCGATCATCCGCTGCTCGATGGTGTTCTCGTCGTGCTTCTCCTCCACCGTGACCGTGACAGGGTTGCGCTGCACGCGGCCGCTGACGGCGCGGATCGCATCGGGATACGTGGCGGAGAACAACAGCGTCTGGTGATGCTTCGAGATGCGCTTGACGATGTCGTCGATCGCCTCCTCGAACCCCATGTCGAGCATGCGATCAGCCTCGTCGAGCACGAGCACCTTGATGCCACCGCCGTGCAGGCTCTCGCGCTTGAGGTGTTCCTGCACGCGTCCGGGTGTGCCGACGACGATGTGTGGGTCGTGCTCGAGGGAGGCGAGCTGCGGACCCAGCGGCATGCCACCGCACAGCGTCAGCAACTTCACGTTGGGCAGGTTCACGGCCAGACGGCGGATCGCCTTGCTTACCTGGTCGGCGAGCTCGCGGGTCGGGCAGAGCACCAGCGCCTGCAGGCGGATCTGGGTCAGGTCGAGCTGCTGGAGTAGCCCCAGACCGAATGCCGCCGTCTTGCCGCTGCCTGTTTTTGCCTGCGCAATCACGTCGCGCCCCTCGAGGATGGGCGGCAGGCTTTCCCGCTGGATCGGTGTCATCTCCGTGTAGCCGAGGGATTCCACGGCGGCGAGGAGGGCGGGGGAAAGCGTGGTCTTGGCGAAGGCATTCATGCGCCTATGATCGCACGGCGGGTCGGAGGGCGCCCTGCTGGTCCGTCAGCAGCCGGCCGAAGGGTCCTTCGGAATGCGTGGCCGGGGCGGCGGAGATCCTTCGGTCGAGCCCTCTGAGACACGCTGGAGACGGATCGGGGCCAGTCGGAACGAGCGTCGCGACCACGGTATGCCCTTGAATGACCGACCCATGGCACGTGGGCTGAGGGACCGCTTTATCTGGCCCTCGCGGGCGCCACGCAAGAGGTCGGCGGCCAGCAGGGGACGATCAGTGGTGGCATCGACCAGCATGTCCCCTCGCAGGCGAGCCTTCCCCGAAGCAACAAGGTCGTCGAGGCCCGCGCCACGCACGGACGGGTAAAGGTGGGACAAGCGCACATCGAGGGTGTAGGTCTGCGCAAGGCGGCTCATGGCGTCTTTGCATGACGTGCAGATCAGTTCGCTGACGCTGCCCCGAATACTTCCTCCGCGCGGTATCACGCCATCCTGCAGGTCCTTCTCTATGGATCGCAAAGCCTTGAACTCGGGATCGAAAAGACGATCTCTGTCGGCGACGATGAAAGCATCGAGCATGGATGTGCCGCGCGCCTTTACCGGAGCGCGGACTTCGAACTCGCCGAACCCGACGTAAAAACGGTCGTCGGCGACGTCCAAGGTCGCCTCTTCGGCAACGGGAAGCGGGCGGGTGATGAGTTCCTGCTCGGTATCGGAGTCGCCAGGGCTCAGTGGGCTGGTCGGCGTTCCCGGACGCGTCGGGCCCTCGAAGATTGAGCTGGCCACGGCGCTGAGCGAACGTCCGCCCATCGCGTGGTACACGCGCACGTTCGGGAAGCCGTTCAAGGTGAAGTGGTATTCCAGTCGGGCGACCGACGCACCGCGCATCGCTTCCTCGAGGGCTTCCCATCGGATGGCCCGATACTCGTCGCGGTAACGCTCGCTGATCAGTGCGCGCATGGCGTCGACATAATGCTGGCTCGTCGCTTCGAGCAACGCCGTGACATTACCCTCGTCGATCGTGACGCGTTCGAGTTGGACGACACCCGTCGCGCGCGAGGGCGTACCGGCCGACATGACGGCGGCGGCCGCAACGACCGTAAGAAGCGTGGGGCGCATGGGAATTACTCCGGAAAAGGGCAGAAAAGGCGCTCGGCGCGCTCGGCGGCGACATCGGCATCGGCGGAACTGAGCAACCTGGCAGTGACAAGATCGTCGGCGGCCACCGCTTCGATCATCTCGACGAAGGGTGCGAGGTCGAGCAGCACGAACACAGCTGCAGCGAAGCCGGCCAGGCGCTTCATGCCGTCCTGTTCTCGTGTGGGAACCCAAAGCGCCTGCCGCTCCGATTCGTCGACGTACCAGCGATGGACGGCGCGATCGGTTGCCGCGACGAAGCACAGAGGGCGATCGTCGCCTTCCCGACCTGTTCCTGCGCTGCCGATGACGGGCGACGCATCCGGCTTGCAGGGATATCCAGCAAGGTAGCCTTGCGCGTCGCGATAGGCGGCGGCGACGCGCGCAATGCGGAACGCCGTCGGAAGCGCACGCAGGCCCGTGCTGGCGCGATCACCCACCTGCCAGTGGATCAGGCGGTGCTGTACGAGGGTGGACAGGTAATGAAAGTCATAGTCGGGCACCTGATCGAGAAACGAGGCGGCCATGACGCGACGGAACACGGCGCCGTCGATGCCGATAGCGGACTGGCGCGCCGGGTCGGTCTCATTCATCTGCTGGCGCAGGATCTGCATGGCGACGGCATAGGTCGCCGCCCTCGCGGAATGACGGAAGCCGGTGAGGTCGATCATGTGCCAGAAAATGTCGGCGTCGACATCCGCCTTGGTCGCACTCGCAGCGACGAA
This sequence comes from uncultured Luteibacter sp., assembly GCA_966191635.1. Classification (GTDB taxonomy): domain Bacteria; phylum Pseudomonadota; class Gammaproteobacteria; order Xanthomonadales; family Rhodanobacteraceae; genus Luteibacter. The sequence goes on along the minus strand of CBIGPO010000016.1, from coordinate 84,414 downwards.
CGAATCCCGGAATCCGGCGCGGGGCTCGATGTCTTGTCCCGGTCGGGCGCGGCTCAGGCCGAGATCCCAGTTGAGTACGGCGACGGCGTCTTCCGTGGAGAGATTGCCGGGAAGCCGCGCCAATACATCGGGCCACTCGACATCGTTGACGAAGGCGGGCTGCCCGCGGGTCGACGAATAGGGCGAGGCCGGGTCGGCCAGCAACTGGCCCAGCAGCGTTTCCTGTGTTTGCGACGAGGTCTCATCTCCAACGCGAGCGAGGCGCTCGCGTTGGAGATGAGAGAGAACGTCGGCGCCCAGGATGGTTGTGGCGTGCGCTGTCCCGCTTCCCAGGGCGGCAACCATCGTCCCAAGCACGAAGGTCCATCGGGTCAGCTCAGACACCGCATGGTTTCGCGGCTGCTTCGCGGGTTTCTTCGGCCTCGAGTCGTTGGACCGGATCCGGGGCGATCCGCGCCGCGTTGTCCAGAGGAACGAACTTGTTCGTGAGGTGATTCTTGACATAGGCTCTGCGACGGTCCGTCAGTTTCTTGGACGACTTATGGCTTTCAGCCAGCACGGGATCAACGGACGGTTCGCTTCCGCCCTCAAGCAGTTGGTAGATGTTTCCGTCGATGTCGTACCTCTCGGCCATGAACTTCGATGCGGCTTCGCACGACGGACACACCGCCTTGCTGACATAGCCCACCAGTCTTCCACCGCGGGGCACCACTTTCGTTGCAATGTCCGACTCGATCTTGCGGAAGATTTTCAGCTCCGCATCCCCCGCGTTCTTTCCCACGTTGGCCACCACCCCGCCGTTCATTTCGGTCAGGTTTGGAGCGCGCACGCGGGCAGCCGTGTCTTTCGGATAGAAAGTCGCCTCCGTCTCATCTAGTTTGATGTGATCCTCGGTGATCGTGTATTCGTTCGAAGTCCCCGTCTCCCCTTCGGTGCCCGTGCCGGTCCCCGAGCCCGAGCCCGGCGGCTGATGCTCGATGCGCTCGAATACGACGCCCATCGCCGGACCGCTACGGGCGTAGTAGTACCGTGAGTACTCGCGGCCTTCCTTGGTGTAGACGTACTCCATGCGCGCGACGGTCGTTCCCTGAGTGCTCCTTGTGAGCGTGCCTCTCCCTTTGTTGTTGAACGTGAGTCCCTTTTCGGTGATGGCGGCACGATAGGCGTCGGTGAAGAGTATCGACTCACTGTCAAGCATGGCGACGACGTTGTCGCCCAAGCCGGGTTTGATGTCGATGTGCGCGGCGTAGGCCGTCGACAATGACATGCCGAGCGCAAGGACGGTGAGCCGCAGGCAGCGGAGAGAGATTCGACGATTCATGAGCGAATCCTGCAGGTCAGCTGGGCGGCGCGTTCTTCGGCGATGGCGGCTTCTTCCTCGCTGAGGGCGCCTTCGGCGCTCAGCTCGTTGACGATGTCCGCTTCAGCGAACTCGACGAATGCGGCGACGTCGATGAGGGTGAGGACGGTGTTGAACCAGAAGTGCACGCGACGCTCGGCCTCGTCCGGGCTGTCATGCGCGCGTCGGACACTGGCTTCTTCCTGTCGCATCTGTCGGCGGAACCACGATTGCACGGCGCGGTCGGTCGCTGCGACGAAGCACAGGGGGGCGTGGTAACCGACGGTGCCCGGTCCCGAAAGCGCGCTCTTGCCCGGCTTGTTGCCATTGCAATAGCGCTCCGAAGCGAAGTAGCCGCCGGCATCGGCATACGCCGCAGCGACACGCGCGACGCGATAGGCGGCGGGTAGCTGCATGTTGCCGCTATCATCGACTTTGATACTGTGCTCCGACAGCGCAAAGCGCAGGATGTCGGCCAGATAGGCCAGGTCGCTCTGGCTAAGGCGCTCCGGGTTGTCCTGCTTGAGGTAGCGCACGAGAACGTCGCCCTTGATGCCGCGCGCCTCATGCGTCTCGGGCGCATTGTTCGCTACCTGTTCCCGAAGTATCTGTAGCGCCACGGCATGACCAGCGGCGACCGTCGTCAGCGCGCCATTGAGATCCCATGCCTTGAGGTAGATGTCGGGGTCGACGCGTGCCTTGATAGCGTTGGCCGCCGCATTGGGATTTCTGAGCGTGTTGTACTTCCCACGTATGCCGTATTTGGCATACGACCTTGCCGACAGATCGTCGACGACGACATCCACTTCCTCGGAAGCGGCCTTGGGGTCATCGTGGGTACCGAGGTCCCTGAACCTTGCCTTCGTGAATCCGCCCTGCCACTGCAACATCGCGAGCGCAGCGCCGCTCTTGTCCGGCGCGTTGATGGCAAGGCCGTCGACGAAGTCATACCACCAGACTTCGTTGGTGATGGGCGGATCCGTGCGCAGGTCGCTGTACGGCGAGTCCGGGTTAACGAGAAAGCGTGAGACGTACTCTCGCGTGTTGTAGTCGAGCGCTTTGTCCACGCCGACATCAGCGGTGCGGTGGCGGATGAGCTCACGGTAGACGTCGACAGACATCGGATTCGCTGCTAACGCGGGGAGTGGCAGGAGGGCGGCGAGGCACGCCAGCCGGAGGAGAGACTTCATGTCTGGATAACGTCCTTGTGGAATGGCGGAGCGCCGTCTTCATGTCGGCCCGCTTAGTTTCTGGCAAGGCATGACGAATCACCGTCGGGGTCGCCCCTGGACGGTTGCGGTCAGACTTCGTGTTGGTGTGTCAGAGGATTCTGAGCGCCTGTAGGCGCTCATGGGGGGCAACGCGGGGGCTTACCAGCGCGTGCGTTCCGGCAGCAAGCCCTTGAGTTCGGCCTCGGTCAGGTTGCGCCACTGGCCGGGTTTAAGGTGTCCGAGCTTCACGTTGATGATCCGCACGCGACGCAGCTGGGTAACGCGATAACCAAAAGCGGCCGCCATAAGGCGGATCTGCCGGTTGAGGCCCTGCGTCAACACGATGGAGAAGCCGAACTTCGCGATCTTGCGCACGCGGCAGGGATCGGTCATCTGGTTGTGCACGCGCACGCCCTTGGCCATGCCGCGGATGAAGTCGTCGGTCACGGCCTTGTTCACGGCCACGAGGTATTCCTTCTCATGGCGGTTCTCCGAGCGCAGGATTTCGTTGACGATGTCGCCGTTGCTGGTCAGCAGGATCAGTCCCTCGGAATCCTTGTCCAGGCGTCCGATGGGGAAGATGCGCTGCGGATGGTCGACGAAGTCGACGATGTTGCCGTCGACCGTCTGGTCCGTGGTGCAGGTGATGCCGACCGGCTTGTTCAGGGCAATGTAGACGCCTCGGGTCTTTGCCGACTCCGGGGCCATCGTGCGTGCGACGACGATCTCGCCGTCCACGCGCACCACATCGCCCTCGAGCGCCTTGGCGCCCATGCCGACGACTTCCTCGTTAATGGTGACGCGACCGACGACGAGCAGTTCGTCCGCCTCACGCCGCGAGCACAGGCCGGCCTCGCTGATGTACTTGTTGACCCGCATGGCGTTACGAGCGCAGACCCACGCCGCGCGAAAGCAGGCGCAAGGCGACGACGCTGAGGCCGACCACGAAGACCAGCATCACGATGAACGCGGTGACGATCGGCACATCGCTCACGCCGAGCACGCCGAAGCGGAAGGCATTGACCATGTAGAGGATCGGATTGGCCAGCGAGATGGTGTGCCACGGCTCGCCGAGCAGGTCCACCGAATAGAACACGCCGCCGAGGTACGTGAGTGGCGTGAGCACGAAGGTCGGCACCAGGGCGATATCGTCGAACTTCTTGGCGAACACCGCATTGACGAAGCCGGCCAGCGAGAACACCGTAGCGCCGAGCACGACGGACAGGAAGGTGACGATCGGATGAGCGACGTGCAGGTCGGTGAAGAACAACGCGATGACCAGCACCAGCGCACCGACGATTACGCCGCGGGTGACCGCGCCGGTGACGTAGCCGAGGAGGATCACCCAGTTGGGCATCGGCGAAACGAGCATCTCCTCGACGAAGCGGCCGAACTTCGCGCCGAAGAACGACGAGGAGATGTTGCCGTAGCTGTTCGTGATGATGCTCATCATGACGAGACCCGGCACGATGTACTGCATGTACGTAAAGCCATGCATTTGGCCGATACGGCTGCCGATGAGCTTGCCGAAGATGACGAAGTACAGCGTCATCGTGATCGCCGGCGGGATAAGCGTCTGCGTCCAGATGCGCAGAATGCGGGCGATCTCGCGGCGAACGATGGTGTTCAGCGCGACAAGGTTGGTGGCAGCGCTCATGCCGCGTTCTCCCGGCCGTGCTCGACCAGTCGGACGAAGAGCTCTTCGAGGCGATTGGACTTGTTGCGCATGGATGTCACGGTGACGCCGTGCGACGAAAGGGCGGCGAACAGGGAGTTCAGGTCGTGGGAACGGGACATCTCGGCTTCGATGGTGTGATCGTCCAGCGTACGCAGGACCACGCCGGGCAGGACGGGGAGGATGCCGGGTGCGCTGGGTACATCGAGCACGAAGGTTTCGACGTCGAGCGTGGCCAGCAGGCTCTTCATCGACGTGTTCTGCACGATGCGGCCCTGGTCGATGATGGCGATGTTGCGGCAGAGTTGCTCGGCTTCCTCGAGGTAGTGCGTGGTGAGGATCACCGTGGTGCCGGCGGCATTGATGCCGCTGACGAACTGCCACATGGAGCGGCGGATCTCGATGTCGACGCCCGCGGTAGGTTCGTCGAGGATCAGCAGCTTCGGCTCGTTCATCATGGCGCGGGCGATCATCAGGCGGCGCTTCATGCCGCCCGAGAGGGTCCGTGCCTGGCCGTGCGCCTTGTCCCACAGGCGCAGCTCCTTCAGGTACTTCTCCGCGCGCTGGGAAGCCTCGGCACGACCGATGCCGTAGAAGCCGGCCTGGTTCACGCAGATGTCGAAGGGCTTCTCGAACTGGTTGAAGTTGAGTTCCTGGGGCACCAGGCCGATCAGGCGCATCGCCTCGCTGCGGTGCTTGTGGATCGACACCCCGAAGATCTCGGCGTCGCCCGAGGTCGAGTTGACCAGGGAGGAGAGGATGCCGATGAGGGTCGATTTGCCGGCACCGTTGGGCCCGAGCAAGGCATAGAAGTCGCCCGGTTCGACGGTCAGGGAGATGCCCTTGAGGGCCTCCACGCCGTTGCCGTAGGTCTTCCGTAAATTATTGACGTTTAAAGCAGGAGTGGTCATGGGCTGCGCCGGGATGACAAGCCGCCTATTATACCGGGCTTTGTCTGTCCACCTTGTTCCCGCACGTCAACAGAGACTTTCCATGGCCGAACCATTCCAGCTCCGACTCGCCGACAGCTTCATGCTCGCCCCCTCGGTGCGGCACCTGTCGTTCGAGCGCGCCGACGGCCAGCCGCTAGCCTTCGTGCCGGGGCAGTTCCTCCAGGTCCACTTCCATTACGACGATGGCAAGCCGACCAAGCGCAGCTATTCGGTGGGGACCATCGGGGACGGCTCGGGGCCGGTCGAACGGGTCGAGATCGCGGTGAGCTACGTGGACGGCGGCGCGGCGACCAAGCTGCTGGGCGGCCTGAAGGCGGGTGAGACGATCGACGCGAGCGGCCCCTATGGCCGTTTCTGCCTGATGGACGCCGACCAGAACCAGCGCTACATCCTGATCGCCACGGGCACCGGCGTGACGCCCTACCGGGCCATGTTGCCGCAGATCGCCAGCCTCATCGCCAGCCGTGGCTGCCGTTTCGTGCTCCTTTACGGCGCCCGTAACGAGGGAGATCTGCTTTACGGCGAAGAGTTCGAGGCGTTCGCGCGCCAGCACGAGGGTTTCGTTTTCCACCCCTGCCTGAGCCGGGGCGCCCGGCCGAACCCGCGTCCCCACGATCGCCTTGGCTACGTCCAGGACATGCTGGCCGAGCTGGAGCCCAACGGTGAGCAGGACATCGCCTACCTGTGCGGCAACCCGAACATGGTCGACGCTGCCTTCGCCGCGCTGAAGGAGCAGGGGCTCTCGGTGCAGCACATTCGTCGTGAGAAATACATCTCTTCCCGCTGAAACGGCCCCCCGGCCTATACTTCCGCCCCATGCACGCCCACGTCCTCCCGCCCCATCTCACCCCGGAAATGCGGCGCTACGCGGCGCTGGACCAGCGACTGCTGGCCGCCGTCCGTGCCATTCGCATCCTGCCGACGGTGTCCTGGCCGGCGTCGGTCGAAGAACGGCTGATCGAGGAATTCGGGGCCGGAAGGCTTTCCTTACCGGATATTCGCTACCGGCCACCGGATCTGGGCGGCACCCGCGCGGAGCTGGAGGCGATCGAGCGGGAGGTCTGTGAAGACCATCCGATCGCCGAATACCTGCGCCGTACGGCCGAATCCTGGCGGGTAGCGACCGAGATGCTCGATGCCGCCGGTACCGATGGCGTGACCGTGGCCTCGGTGGCGCTTTACGGCAAGCCGGGGGATGCCATCCCCGGAAGCAACCGCAGCAACCTCGATGCGGCCCGTTATTTCGTCGACCTGGCAGACGAGCTAGGCGCCGATCTGGAAACCGAGGACGCCACGGGCACGATTCCGGCTGAAGAACTGCGTCGCGACATGTCCGAGATGCTGGATGCCTTCTTCTCGCCGGGCACGATCTCGGTCGAAGTCGATCCCGAGCTCACCGCCAAGGCGGCGGCTGGCGCGACACGCATCCGTTTGCGTGGCGGCATCCACTTTACGGAATACGATCGTCACCAACTGCTGGCGCACGAGGCCTTCGTCCATTCGCTCACGGCGCTCAACGGTCGCGAACAACCCGTGCTCGCCTCGCTGGCGCGTACATCGCCGCGCGTCACTGCCACGCAGGAAGGCCTGGCCGTGTTCGCCGAGCTGATGTCGGGTGCGATCGACATTTCGCGGCTGAAGCGCATCAGCCTGCGCATCCTTGCGATTGACATGGCGCTGAACGGTGCGGACTTCGTTGACGTGTTCCGCTATTTCCGCGAATGCGGGCAGAACGTGGCGGACAGCTTCCATTCCGCGCAACGCGTGTTTCGCGGCGTACCGCTGACCGGCGGCTCGGCCTTCGCCAAGGACAACGTCTACCTTTCCGGTCTCCTGGCGGTGCACACGTTCTTCCGCTGGGCACTGCGCCAGCGCCGCCTCGACCTGCTGCGCAATCTGTTCGCCGGCAAACTCGCCCTGCATGACGTGATGAGCCTCGAAGCTCATTTCGCCAGCGGCGATATCGTCGCACCGCGCTATCTCCCGCCCTGGATGCAGCATGTCCATGGTCTTGCCGGGAAGCTGGCCTTCTCGCTGTTCGTCAATCACATCCACATGGCGGGCGTGGAGGCCGAGGAAATCTCCCTCGGCCTGTAGCCCTCCGGCCCGTGGTCCTTGCCTGTCACGGGCCCGGTACGATGGTGAAGTCGTGAGGTGAGACGGCGAAAAACGGTCGCCAGTCGCAGCGCAGGCGTAACCGCGCACGCTCTGTGGTCAGTGCCATGGTGGGTAACGTCACCTCCGCTTCGCCGTCGTTCCGCTCGTCCGTTGCCAGAGGGGAGGCGAGCCATGTTTCGCCGCCGTCGACGGAAAGATCGATCTCGAGGAAATGGCAGTCGATCGGGGCCTCCGTGGTGCCGGCGACATCCCAACGCACGCGCAAGCTCTGCCCGCCTATGCCACGCGTCGCTCCATCCGGGAACAGCAGCGCGAACGGGCGGCCCGTATCGATGACGCGCACACGGGTATCGGCGCTGGCGATGGTGGCGTACTCGCCGCCGTTATCCCTTACGGTCAGGCGGAAATGGAGCAGGCGCGACGTCGTCGGCAGCGTTTCGCCCGGTTCGGCCGTCTCGTGGCCGAGTACGGCTGGCATTCTCGGAAAGCTGCGAATCGGCGAAGGTGCCGGTGCGAACGAGCGGAACAGGGGGCCGTGACCCTTGTCCACCAGCGGCCCTCGCTGCTCATCGCCGGCGTCCATCTGCTCCCATGTATAGGTCAGGCGACGGCCTTCCGTCGCCGGCTCCGCCGATCCTTCGAGCACGAAAGGTGTTCGTGCCGGGACGACTTTTTCTTCCGCCAGTGGCGTGGGATCGATCCATGGCGCGGACGCCGGATTGATATGTTTCCTGGCGCAATGGCCGCCGCGTGAGCCAAGCCAGGCCTGCATCTGGTCGAGGTTCGCGGCGTGGAAGTACAGGTCCGAGTAGGTCTGCAGCCACTGCGCGTTGCCGCCGCAGGCCGATGGTGCGTAGCCCATCGCCGTGCTGCCGCCACCGGGTTCAACGGCGCGATCGGCGAGGGTCGTGCGACCGCAGCCGACGGCTGTCGGCCACGCCCCCAGCTGGCGACCGAGCACGTGGATCATGAAGCCGATGGCATAGGGCTCGCTGTCGGGATTCGCGTGGCCACTCCATGCCGCGGCCTTGTGCGTGGCGAAGAAATCCGCTCGGCGGTCGTCGCTGCACGAGGTGCCCATATCGCTCTCTCCACCGAACAACGTGGTCACCGCGTGGCCGATATCGTAATTTCGCTTGCCTATCTCGCGGTCGATCAGCTGCACCGTGGCGGGGCCGGGATCCATGCGGCGGTAGGGGTCGCGCCGGGGATTGGCGCGGATGATCTTCTCGTTGTTTTCGACCAGTGTGAAGTGAACGCCGACATCGGTTTCGAACACTTCGTTCGCACGGTTCACGGCGTGTGCGATCTCGCCGAGCGCGCCTTCGACCGTGCCGCCGAATCTGGCAACGTAACGGCTATCCGCGGCGACCGCCAGACGGAAGTCGTAGCGCACGCCGCCACCGCTGCGGGCCAGGGCCGCGCCCAGCGGAAGGTCGGAATCCGTCGCCGGCGCGCTGGCATGCGGGGCCGATGTGCCGGCGCTACCTCGCGCAGCCAGGTCGCCTGGCCGGAAAACCCACTCCGTATCACCGTCGCGGACGCTGCTTCTTACGCCAGCCTTCGACAGATCCAGGCGTACCGTGCGGCCCTGGTCGTCGGCTCCGCGAAAGCTCCGCATGCCAGGAAACTTCGCCGCGAGTGCGCGCGGCAGTGTGCCCGAATCACGAACATGGAACACCGACACCCGGTTAGCGCCAATCGGAAGGTTCACATCGGCCGTGCGGCTAGCGTCATCGGGCAGGCGAAGCAGGCTCTGGCGTAGCGCGGCCTCATCGACGAGGGCGGTACCTGCCACGGACACCAGGGGAACGAGGCCACAACCCAGGGCGGTAACAAAGATGAAACGCGACATGACAGTCCCGGTGAGCACAAAGGACTGCCGACGTTAGCCGCGCCGCCGGCACCGGTCTGTCGGATTCAGCATGGCTGAAATGTAGCCTTTTCATATCACTGGATGTCGCAATGCAACACACCGCAGATCGGGCGAATCGCCATGGCGGTGCTAACATCGACGCTTCACGGCGCGGCTTCGGGCCCGCTGTTCGTCCCTTTTCATTCAAGCTCCCCACAGGACCCCATGGCCATCTCCGAGGAACTGCGGCAAGCCGCGCTCGAGTACCACCGCCTTCCCCGTCCGGGCAAGATCAAGGTCACACCGACGACGTCGCTACTGACCCAGCGCGATCTTTCCCTCGCCTATTCGCCCGGCGTCGCCGCGGCGTGCGACGCCATCGTCGCCGATCCCCGGGAGGCCGCTGAACTTACCGCGCGCTCCAACCTGGTCGCGGTGATCACCAATGGCACGGCAGTGCTCGGCCTGGGCAACATCGGTGCGCTGGCGAGCAAGCCGGTGATGGAAGGCAAGGGCGTCCTGTTCCAGAAATTCGCCGGTATCGATGTGTTCGACATCGAGATCAACGAGAACGATCCGGACAAGCTGGTCGATATCATCGCGAGCCTCGAGCCGACCTTTGGCGGCATCAACCTCGAAGATATCAAGGCACCGGAGTGCTTCATCGTCGAGCGCAAGTTGCGCGAGCGGATGAAGATTCCCGTCTTCCATGACGACCAGCACGGCACGGCGATCATCGTCGGTGCGGCAGTCATCAATGCGCTACTGGTTACCGGCAAGAAGATCGAAGACGTGAAGCTCGCCACCACGGGCATGGGCGCCGCGGGCATTTCCTGCGTCGACATGCTGGTGACGCTGGGCCTGAAGCGCGAGAACATTCTCGCCTTCGATCGCGACGGGGTCCTGCACACCGGCCGCACCGATCTCGATCCGGACAAGCAGCGCTACGCGCGCGACACGGACAAGCGCACGCTGGCCGAGATCGTCGTCGGTGCGGATATCTTCCTGGGCCTTTCGGCCGGAGGCATCCTCAAGCCGGAAATGGTCGCGACCATGGCCGAGCGCCCGATCATCTTCGCGCTGGCCAACCCGAATCCGGAGATCCTTCCGGAGGACGCCAAGGCCGTTCGTCCGGACTGCATCATGGCCACGGGCCGTTCGGACTATCCGAACCAGGTCAACAACGCGCTGTGCTTCCCCTATCTGTTCCGCGGTGCACTCGATGTAGGCGCTTCGGTCATCAACGAGCAGATGAAGGTGGCCTGCGTGAAGGCCATCGCCGAGCTGGCGCGGCGCGAGGCGTCCGACGTCAGTGCACGCGCCTACGGCGGCAAGCCGCCGAGCTTCGGCCCCGAGTACCTCATTCCGCAGCCGTTCGATCCGCGCCTGCTGATCCAGCTGCCGCCGGCAATCGCCCAGGCGGCGATGGATTCCGGCGTGGCGGAGCGTCCCATCCAGGACTTCCCGGCCTACATCGACCAGCTCACCAGTTTCGTGTTCCGCACAGGCTTGCTGATGAAGCCGGTGTTCGACCGCGCCAAGGCCGATCCGAAACGCGTGGTCTACGCCGAAGGCGAAGAAGAAACCACGCTGCGCGCCGTGCAGACCGTCGTCGACGAGGGTCTTGCCCGACCGATCCTGGTCGGTCGCCCCGACGTGATCGAGCGCCGCATCGCGCGTGCCGGCCTGCGCCTCAAGCCGGGCGTGGACTTCGAGATGTGCAACATCCACTCGGATCCGCGTTTCGAGGATTACTGGCGCCTTTACCATTCGATCATGGAGCGCCGTGGCGTCACGCCGGCATCCGCGAAGGCCGTGGTCCGCTCGCGCCCGACCGTGATTGCCGCATTGATGGTGGAGCGTGGCGAAGCCGATGCGATGATCTGCGGCCTGGTCGGCACGTACCACAGCAAGCTCGACTACATCACCGACATCATCGGCCTGGACGAAGGCATCGCCGAGGCCTCCGCGATGGCGGCGGTGTCGACGGAGAAGGGCACCTTCTTCTTCCTCGACACCTACGTGCAGGACGACCCCACCGCCGAGCAGATCGCCGAAGCCACGTTGCAGGCGTCGCTTCGCCTGAAGCTGTTCGGCATCCAGCCCAAGATCGCCTTGCTGTCCAACTCCAACTTCGGCGGCCGTGAGACCCGGAGCTCGAAGAAGATGCGTGAGGCGTTGCGGCTGATCCGGGAGAAAGCCCCGCGCCTGGAGGTGGAGGGCGAAATGCAGGCCGACGTGGCGCTGACCCCGGAGCTGCGCGAGAAGATCTTCCCGAACTCGCGCCTGGAAGGTAAGGCAAATGTCTTCGTCTTCCCCAACCTGGACGCCGCGAACACGGCCTACAACATGATCCGCGTGCTTTGCGACGGCGTGGTCATTGGCCCGATCCTGATGGGCGTGGCCAAGCCGGCCCACATCCTGACGCCGCAGGCGACGGTGCGCCGGGTGGTCAATATGACCGCGGTGGCCTGCGTCGAGGCACAGATCCGGGCGGGTAAGCCGCGTACCGTTGTAAACGATTGATTGGGCGGCGCTTCGCGCCGCATCGCCGATAAATCGGCTCCCACACAAACCCAATGTGGAAGCCGCTTCGGCGGCGATGTGGGAGCCGATTCATCGGCGATCCCGCGGCAGCGGGCCAGATAGCCAAACCCCTGCCAACAAACGATTTATCACGAGACAAACCCCCATACCGCCGCGTATGTGAAAACTTCGCGGTATCATGGAAAGGTTTTCCCGCCACCCCAGCGGGCTTCTACAGACCTCATGAAGCGCGCGCCACGCGCGAGCGGAGCATCCATGGACCAGATCGACGATATCCTGAACCAGGACCTCGACCCCACCGAAACCCGTGAATGGGTCGAGTCGCTCAACGCCGTCATCAATCACGATGGCACCGAGCGCGCGCACTTCCTGCTGGAGCGCATGGTCGACTCCACCCGTCGTTCGGGCGGCTACCTGCCGTTCGACCCGACCACCGAGTACGTGAATACCATCCCGCCGCACATGGAAGCGCGCAGCCCCGGTAATGCCGCCATCGAATGGCGCATCCGCTCGCTGATCCGCTGGAACGCGCTGGCCACCGTCGTGCGCGCCAACCGCAAGCCGGGCGACCTCGGTGGCCATATCTCCAGCTTCGCTTCCTCGGCGACCCTGTACGACGTCGGCTTCAACCACTTCTGGCGCGCTCCGAGCGCCGATCACCCGGGCGACCTGGTGTTCCACCAGGGCCATTCGGCGCCGGGTGTCTATGCGCGTTCGTTCCTCGAAGGCCGCATCACCGAAGAACAGCTCGACCTCTTCCGCATGGAAGTGGAAGGCAAGGGCAAGGGTCTCTCCTCGTATCCTCATCCGTACCTGATGCCGGATTACTGGCAGGTACCGACCGTCTCCATGGGCCTGGGTCCCATCCAGGCGATCTACCAGGCGCAGTTCTGGAAATACCTCGAGCACCGCGGCCTCATTCCGAAGTCCGATCGCAAAATCTGGTGCTTCATGGGCGACGGCGAGTCGGACGAGCCGGAGTCGCTGGGCGCGATCTCGCTGGCCGGCCGCGAAGGCCTCGACAACCTCATCTTCGTCATCAACTGCAACCTGCAGCGTCTCGATGGCCCGGTACGCGGCAACGGCAAGATCATCCAGGAACTGGAAGGCGTGTTCCGCGGCGCAGGCTGGAACGCGATCAAGGTTGCCTGGGGTAGCTACTGGGATCCGCTCCTCGCCCGCGACACCACCGGCAAGCTGCGCCAGCTGATGATGGAAACCGTCGACGGCGAGTACCAGGCATGCAAGGCCTTCGGAGGTGCGTACACGCGCGAGCATTTCTTCGGCAAGTACCCGGAAACGGCGGCGCTGGTCGCCAACATGTCCGACGACGACATCTGGCGCCTCAATCGCGGTGGCCACGATCCGCACAAGGTCTATGCGGCCTACCACGCGGCCGTGAACACCAAGGGCATGCCGACCGTGGTCCTCGCCAAGACGGTGAAGGGTTATGGCATGGGTGCCGCCGGTGAGTCGCAGAACCCGGCACACAACCAGAAGAAGATGGACACGGAGTCGATCCGCGCGTTCCGCGACCGCTTCAACATCCCCATTCCCGACGACAAGCTCGACGAAGTGCCGTACTACCATCCGGGCAAGGACTCGGAAGAAGTGCAGTACATGCTCGAGCGCCGTCGCGCACTCGGCGGTTCGCTGCCGCAGCGTCGTCGCAAGTCGGACAAGTCGTTCACCGCACCCACGCTTGAAGCCTTCGAGCAGATCACCAAGGGTACGGGCGATCGCGAGATCTCCACCACGATGGCTCTCGTGCGTGGCATGAACCTCATGCTGCGTGACAAGGAACTCGGCCCGCGCCTGGTGCCGATCGTCGCCGATGAAGCCCGTACGTTCGGTATGGAAGGCATGTTCCGCCAGATCGGCATCTACGCGCCGTTCGGCCAGAAGTACCGTCCGCAGGACGCCGACCAGCTGCTCTACTACCGCGAAGACCAGAAGGGTCAGGTCCTCCAGGAAGGCATCAGCGAAGCCGGCGGCATGAGCGCCTGGCTGGCTGCGGCGACGAGCTACAGCATCAGCAACGTGCCGATGCTGCCGTTCTTCATCTACTACTCGATGTTCGGTTTCCAGCGCATTGGCGACCTTTGCTGGGCGGCGGGCGACATGCGCGCGCGCGGCTTCCTCATCGGTGGTACCTCGGGCCGCACCACGCTCAACGGCGAAGGCCTGCAGCACGAAGACGGTCACTCGCACCTGCTCTCCGGCGCGATCCCGAACGTCATCTCCTACGATCCGACCTTCTCTTACGAGCTGGCGGTGATCCTGCAGGACGGCACGCGCCGGATGATGCAGGAGCAGGAAGACGTCTACTACTACATCACCGTGATGAACGAGAACTATGCCCACCCCGACCTGCCCAAGGGCAGCGAGGAAGGTATCGTCAAGGGCATGTACCTGTTCAAGGACGGCGGCAAGGCGAAGAAGAACGAGCCGCGCGTGCAGCTGCTCGGTTCGGGCACGATCCTGCGCGAAGTTATCGCCGCAGCCGAGCTGCTGGAGAAGGACTTCGGTGTGACGTCGGATATCTGGTCGGTGCCGAGCTTCTCGGAAGTCCGTCGCGAAGGCTTCGACGCCGAGCGCTGGAACCGCCTGCATCCGGAAGCCACGCAGCGCGTGCCGTACATCACCGGCCTGCTCGGCGAGCGCCAGGGTCCGGCGGTTGCCGCCACCGACTATGTCCGCGAATTCGCCGACCAGGTTCGCGCATTCATGCCGGACGGCATGCGCTACACGGTGCTCGGTACGGACGGCTTCGGTCGCAGCGACACGCGTGCCAACCTGCGTAGCCACTTCGAGGTCGATCGCTACTGGATCGCCCACGCCGCGCTGGCGGCCCTCGCGAAGGACGGCAAGGTCAACGCGAAGGACGTGAGTCGCGCCATCAAGGAATACAAGCTGGACGTCGACAAGCCGAACCCGCTGTACGCCTGATAGCAAGGAAACGAGAGGGGCCGGAGAAATCCGGCCCCTTTTTTGTTGCTTCTTCGTCTGTCGGGCTCGGCTTCGCCATCGCGATGGGGTGTGTACGTTGCGGGAAGGGGAGGTGTCGGCTGGCATTTTTGTCGCTAAGTCCTCGTCCGGCCTTCGCCTCCCTGCGGAGTCGCTCCGAAAACCCCAGCCGACACCTCCCCTTTCGAACGCGACAGTTACGTGTGAGGAAAGCCGAGCGAGATCGGCCGCGCAGCACCAAGGGCTCGCGACCGCTACGCTCTGCTACTTGTAGGAGCCGATTCATCGGCGATCCCGCGCCGGCGGGCGAGCTTGCGGCGAGCACCCCATCGCCTATAAATCGACTCCTGCCGGGACGTGCCTCTCCGTTTCGTCCCTACGGCGTCACATCGTGTCCATGGCTTTGCCACCGTGAAGCTGGTATTTCTTCATGGCACACGACTTCGGATTCCCGCCATGCGCTTCGTTCTTCTCGCCACCGCCGTACTCTCGCTCGCTGCCTGCGCAACTACGCCGACTGATCACGGCTCGCGGTCGCGACTGCTGTATATCGCCGGCAGCAAGGTGCCGTGCACGAACGGCGTCATGAAGACCGAATGCCTGCAGTACCGCGAGACGCCGACGCAGGCCTGGCAGATCAACTACGCGCCGGTGGAAGGTCTGGACTGGAAGGCGGGTAACGAATACCTGCTGAAGATCACCGAGGTACATACGAAGGATGTGCCGGCGGATGCTTCGCCGGTGACGTGGCATGTCGACAAGATTGTCGAGCAGCATCCGGTGCAGTAAGTCGCGCCTTGCGACTACAGACAACTGTAAGTTGATTTGATACGGTCGCTTCGTTGCCTGCGTTGTCGAGTCGAAACGCGTCGCAGGCAACCATCGCTTGATGCGGTGAGAAGCGCGGCCCGAGAGTGCAACTAACACTCCCGGACCGCTGATCAAACCAACTGTTCTGGAGCTGATTTGACTACGTCACATCATACGGCACTCATTCGCCCGCCGAATCCCCTCGGCGACACACCCAACGGTTACCGGGACGTTTGCCTACACCGCAGACACGGTTGAGTAACCGCGGCGGCAGTCGCTTTCTATGAGTTTTTTCTTGGTCGTCCTGCCCGGCATGTAGCCGTGTGGGCGCACGACCAGGGCTGGCGCCGCGACCCACGTCATCAACTACGCCACCCGGGGCCCGGTCACGGGCCGCCGATGAACCCGCGAGTCCGTGTGATCGCGGCACGTTGCGCTGTGCGTAGCGTGCCGCACCTTGGACGCGCGCTTTGCTCCGCACAAGGAAGCATCGCCATGAATGCATCAAGCACAGGCTGCCCGAATTGTCGGGCCGATACCTATGCAAATCCTCACGATCTGCTGAACGAAGCGACCGAGTGGCTGCAATACGCTCGAGGTCTCACGCAGTTGCTCGCGGAACTTGTCCATGAATCGGACACCGTCGACTGCGGCCGCATGGCACTCGGCCTCGAAGCCATCGCTGCGCTGACACGCATGGGTCTGCAATGCACGGCAGATGCTCACGCGCGGATGTCGTGGGAGCGAGCGGCTTTGCGTGAGAACGGAAGGCAGGGCGAATAGAAGAAATCGGAAAAGTGCGTCCAATACGACCACGGCCCTCATATTCGTTTGTCACTTGAAGCATGCTTATAAATCAACGTTAGAGTGGCGGAATGTAAACGCATGAGCGGCAAGATCAAGGCAATCATCCTGCTCGTCCTCGGACTGCTTGGAGTCGTGGGCGGGGAGTACCTGGCGGGGTTCTTGACGCTTTGGATATTGGGTCTGGAGCAGGTGCCGCTGGAGGCGACGACTTACTGGCAGTACTTCCGGGCGTTGAATCTGCCGCAGGTAGCGCCGTACGTCACGAAGATAAAGCTGTGCGGGGCATTCGGCTTCGGTGCGCCGTTGCTGGCATGGCTATGCCTTTTTATCCCGGCGCTACGAGCCAAGTCCGAATCCACGCATGGCGAAGCACGCTTCGCGACGCTGTCTGACCTGAAGAAGGCCGGCCTGCTCAAGCAGACATCGCAGAGCATCCTCATGGGCAAGTACAAGGGACGCTATCTGTGGCTCGGTGGTGCACAGCATGTCATCACCATCAGCCCGACCCGCTCCGGCAAGACCACCAGCGTGGCGATTCCCGTGTTGCTGTCGTACGAGCAATCCATGGTCGTGCTCGATCTGAAGGGCGAGCTGCATAAGGCAACCAGTGGCTGGCGCGAGGCGCTCGGCCACGATATCCGCGTGTGGGCTCCGTACGACGAGAACGGTAACACGCACCGGTTTAACCCGATGACGACGCTGGCCGGCATGAAGCCAGACAAGCGCATCGGCGAGATTCAGACCATCTCGGCCATCCTGTATCCGGATCAGCCGGGCGGGGATCCGTTCTGGACGTCGCAGAGTCGTGCTGCGTTTACTGCCTTCGCGTCTTTCCTGTTCGAACGATGGGACCAGAAGGTGGCGTGCTGTATCGCGAGCGCGCAGGACATTCCGGACATCAATGCGTCTCAGGACTATCCGAGCTTCGAACGCGTGCTTCGCTTCTCCAGCGGGGAAGACACGGACGGAACGAAGGAGTTGCTAGACGCCCTCCTGAAGGACTCGAGGTACGCCTTCATCACACCGCAGACCCGAACGGTGTTCGGCAACCTCGCGGGCCTGGCCGAGCAGACGTTCTCGTCGGTCATCGCCTCCATGCAGGCGCCGTTGCAGCAGTTCCTAAGCCCGATCCTGGCGGCGGCCACCAACGCCAGCGACATCGACGTCACCAGCCTCCGCAAGAAGCTGACCACGCTCTACGTCATCATTCCAACGAACAAGCTCGACGAGAGCGCGAAGCTGCTGAATATCTTCTTCAGTACAGTCATCGGCAACAACCTCGGCAAGCAGCTCGGCGAAGAACCCGACCTCAAGTACCAGATGTTGATGCTCATGGATGAGTTCACGGCCATGGGTCGCGTGGACGTCTGGGCCAAGCGTATCTCCATCTCCGCCAGTTACGGCGTGCGCGACCTATGCATCGTGCAGAGCCGTGCCCAGCTGCGTGCCGCCTACGGCGACCACGATGCCGAGAACTTCATCACCAACCACGGTGCGCAGATCGTCTTTGCGCCGCGTGAGCAGAGCGACGCCAACCAGTACAGCGAGATGCTCGGCTTCAAGACGGTGCGCAAGGAACATAGAAACACCAGTCGAGGCAACGGCTCTCACCAGGTGTCGACCAGCCACAGCGAAGAGCGCCGCGCCTTGCTGTTGCCGCAGGAGATCAAGGAGTTGCCGGCTGACGAGGAGTTGATCTTCTACGAAGGCTGCAAACCGATTCGCGCCAGGAAGAACTGGTTCTTCAAGGACAAGATGTTCAAGGAGCGCGCGGGTGTTGCGCCCGTGGTCGTCCGAGGTAAGGAGCAGGCTCACCCGCAGTCGCAGTCGATGGCTCCAACGACATCGGGTAAGCCGAAAGCGACGGATCCATTCACTGAGTCGCCGAAACGAGCTCGCGCCGCATGATCGGCTCGACGCGAGCCACCGTGGCAGATGACGCGTTCGATAAGGACGAAGGCGCACGGCCTTCGTCGCTACAAGCCGTACATCGGCTGACCGCGGCAGATCGGCACTACGACCTCCAGCTGTTTCGCGATCTTGAGATAGTCAATGCGCAGACGCGTCGTGAACTCGGCCGGCTGCCGGCGGGTGGGCTTCCGGTGGAGTTCAAACGGAGGCCGAAATTACCAAATGCGCCCTCGAATGCCGAAACGAATGGCAACGATATAAGGGAGGAAGAAACGATGGATATGAAATATCTGGCCATGGCAGCTGCCATGACGGTGACGAGCGGGTGTCATTCGGGGATCAAGTCGTGGCACATGAAGTCGAAGGTCGAAAATGGGGTGCTGAAAATGCCGTTCTACGACCACAGTTTCGGCGCTAGCTGTTTCGACACGCTTAGGTGTCGCGTGCTCTACGAGAACGCGTACATTGTGAATAGCGGATCGCCGAGCGGGCCATTTACTGAGCGTGATCGAGACAACCTAGACGCGAGTTGGGGAAACCTCGAGTTCCCTACTGTCGTTCGTGTTTCCTGGACATCGAAGGACGGTACTAACCACGACGAGAAGATCAATCTTGGCGAGATCTTCCACTCTCGGTTGGTTCGCTATCCAGCCGACCTGGATGTTAATGACGTAAAGACCAGCGTGCCTCCCAGCGCACCGCACATCATCCTCGTAGTCGAGGACCGTGCGATACGCATCTACATGAGGGCATGGATTCCGCTACTTCGGCCGCGATTCCCCGGCAGAGTGCACTCAGACTTCAGACACGATCCCGTCATAGCGTATTCGCAGACGTTCTAACCGGAGTACATGGACGTGGTAGAGAAACACAAGCGTGACAGCAAGGGTCGTCTGCGCGACGACGTGCGAACAGATCCGGTGACGGCGGCCGATCGGAAGGCCTATACCAAGGCGGCCCAGGAGGTTGGCGACCTGTCTGTACCGCGCATGTTCAATTCGTCGGATCCGCATTCTCGATTCTACATCGCGAACTTCGACGGCACGGGTAACGACCTATGGAAGGATCCCGAGCACGCGACGAATGTCGGAAAGCTTCATCTTCAGCTTGCAGAAACCGGTAAGCGAGAGCCTCGGATTCATTCGGGTTACATCAAGGGGGCGGGAACCCAAGAGGGTGTGATCGCCAGGACAATCGACGGCGCAACCGGTGGGTCTTACGACGAGCGTATTGAGTGGATGTACTTTGAGTTCATCACGCAAGTGAAGAAGTGGCTCGACGCAGATCCCGATGCTGACATCCGAATCCTGGCTACAGGCTTCAGCCGCGGCGCGGAGCAAGCTGCTGGATTTCTTCGCTTGGTCCATGAGCGAGGAATCCAGAATCCGTTGGGCCGAGAGGCAATCCATCACGCGTTCGGTCCGGACACTTACGAATGGCACCTTCCGCCCCTGAGAGAGCCAGGCAAAACTCTGATGAGTGAGGCCCTCTACGATCCTGTCGGAACAGGCGCGCCCAACAATCATGACCGACAGCCTACAAGCGCGATGGCGTCAGGGATACAGATTACGGCCGAAGACGAACGTCGTAATGCGTTTCCGTCGACTCAGATCATTCCGCCCGGACGTTCGGCCGACGATCGGTTCGTCGGCATGACCTTGCCCGGCGCTCATTCAGATATCGGTGGAAGCTATCACCAGAATGGCCTTTCGATCCTCACCTTTAACATCGTTGCGGACTACGTCAATGCGCTCGCGGGTGAGGCGGTCGCCCACAGGTTAATGGTGCCGACCGATCCGGGCATGTTTGTCATCCATCGCTCCGAGGAACACCTCCGTATCTACAGCACGTCGGAATTCCGGCACGACGGCTACCGCGACATCATGGGATCCCAGGCTTCGCCGCCGCACTGCAACGACAAGCGCAAGATAATTCTCTGTGCGCCACCCGATAGGTTCGATCCGCGCCTGGAGGATCAGGTGGGTCCACGTTATCCCGTGGGCGTCCATGGTCCCGATGCCATCCGCGAACTAAGTGACCTCGCACACCCCGATCACGACATGTATCGCTCGGCCAGCGTGCAGCTTATGGAGTTGCACGTTCGCGCCGGCATTGACCTCAATCGCAGTCAGGTCGATCAGCTGACCGCGGGCCTCGTCATTGAGGCTAAGCGCGGGGATATGACAGCCATCGAGGATGTCCAGTTCGGTAAGGACTTCAGCCCGGAGCGACCGACGCTTCAGGCGTTTGAGGTGTTCGGTGACGACGTCGACAATCCTAGATCCAGGACGGCGAGTATCGATGCGCTGAAAGCTCTCGATGTCCCGCTGGAGGCTTCGAATCAGCAACTGCACATACTCAATACGGAGAGGGAGGCCGCCGGTCGAGGTCAGGAGACGTCTCTGTTTAGAGACAACCCCCTCACGCTCGAAGCTTCGGCTTCCGTGCGGGTACAGCCTGAGCCTGTCGCGGGCCGCCCGCAGACCGCTGCCTTCGAGCAATCTGACGGCAATGCCATCCGCACGCTCCAAAAGAACCTCAATACGCTCGGTATCCGCGACATGGCAGGCGAGCCGCTGACCACCCACGGCATCTACGACGTGGCGACGCAGACAGCCGTGGCGCGGTTCCAGTCGAGTCATGCGTTGCCGGTGACGGGGCAGGCCGACGACGCGACTTGCAACAGGATTCAGGGGCAAGCTTTTATTGCAGAGTTGCAGCAGCCGGGTCAGGTCAGGATGCCTACCGAGGCTCGTGTATCCCAGGTCGCGACGCCTTCGCCCGCCGTAGGCGCGTACGAGCCACAGATGCAAGACACCATGTCGCGGGCATCCACGCCGCCGATGCTTGCTCAACAATTCCGCAGCGACCCTCGCAATCCGGACAGCGCCGATCACGCGCTCTACAACAAACTGCAGAGTTGCCTTCCGGAAGCCACGGAAGAGCGCCTGATGCAGTTCACCGCTGCGTGCCACCGGCATCGGATCAACGCTGGCAACCTCGGCGGGCTGCATATGGACTACGACAGCATGACGTTGACCATCGGCTCGCATGGCCTGATGGCGACGCCCGCTGTCGTCGACATGAGCACTCCCCCGCCTGAGTCCGAGCAGTCGATCAAGCAGATTCAGCAGTTCGACCAGCAGATGGATCAGATCGCTCAGCAAAGCCAGGAGCGGAACGCCCAGATGGCGCAGCAGGGACTAGCTATGTGAGGTTCCGCAACCGCATTGCCGACGAATCGTCTCCTACATTTCGAATCGTTTCCTTACGCCGCTTCAAGGTACGCGACTATGTCGAAGAAACACCTTACACCATCACTACTATATGCGCCGCTGATGCTTATTTCCGCAGCTGTCCAGTCCTCTTCTCCACAATCCGTCGTAACCGTGAATGCGGATGTTATTGGCCAGCAAGCATCGAGAGACAGTATGGAGAAAGTTTATGAGAGAGCCGCGACGATAGGGGGGCAACGGCATGCGCCGGTGAAATCCCTCGGAATGCCCTATATCACCGACGCGGAACTGTACGCGCTGCCCGAGGCAGACCTCAAGATGTATGCCGCAGCGGACTTCCTCGGCTTCTACACTATCAACGTCCATAGCCTTTCTGATGTTTGTCGGGCGGAGGGAGTGAACCTGGCAACATACGCGCGCGCCTTCCGAGCCAATCACACGGCAGAGTTTGCCCGGGCAGAGAAGATCACGAAGGGATCCAGGTTCTCCGCCGAGAAGATGGCTGCAATGACGGCCGCCACTCGGGAGATTCTGGAAACCAGCGTCCGGCACCAGATGATCGATCTCGCAGCGGCTCTCCATAAGACAACGGTAGCCGATGGTTGCGCGTACGTTGCCGAGAACGTGGTCGACGTCAAGTCCACACCTTCGTATGCAGAGAGAGATCCTCAGCTCGAATCAATCCTGATGTCCGATGACACGCCAATAAAAAGGCCGGGATCTCTCCCGGCCTCCAATCCTTACCTAAGTGAGCCAATCAATCGTCGTCACGCAACGCATGACGAATCAACAGAAACGTCCCAATAGCCGCAGCGGCTATACCGATGGTCACGCCCGGGTTACGACGCACCTGCTTGCGCAGGCGGCGGTACTGATAGGTCGCTTCATCGGCCAGATCTTCCGCCAGATAACGAACCTTCTGGCTGCTGCCGCTGTTGCGCTTGGCGAACTTGTTGGTGACGCGACGGGTGCGCTCGAGCAGGTCGCTGCCTGCGCCGGTCGCCTCATCCGCGTAGTGGCGAACGCGGCCGGATACGCCGTTGACGGCGCTCTCGACCTGCTGCGCGAACTCACGATTTCTGCTCATTGGATGGCTCCCTCTCAAGTGTTGCTGACGAGAACCGACTTTGCGGCCCGGGTCGTGAGGGTCGTGTAAACAGGAAAGTGGCGGATTGAACGGGGATTCAGGCTGGTCGATCTCACGCGAAATCGTACTTGCCGCCCTTGGTGAGCGCGGCCTGGTAGGTCGGGCGTGCGTGGATCCGTTCAAGGAAGGCATGCAACTTAGGTCGCGATGCGTCGAGTCCACCCCGGCTGGCTGCCGCCTCCAGGGGAAAGCTCATCTGGATATCGGCCGCCGTGAAGGCCTCTCCCGCGAACCACTCGGCCTTGCCGATTTCGCCTTCCAGGTAGTCCAGGTGCAGCTTGAGCTGGGGATCGACGAAGGCATTCTGTGCCCCCTTGGCCAGCATGCGGGCAACTGGCTTGGCGAAGAACGGTACCGGCGCCGTCTCCATGCGGACGAAGACCAGCTTGAGCAGCAGGGGCGGCATCGCCGAACCTTCGGCGTAGTGCAGGAAGTAGATGAAGCGCAGCCAGTCGGCACTGCCAACGGCAGGCTTCAGGCGGCCCTGGCCGTAGCGTTCAAGAAGATATTCGACGATCGCGCCAGACTCGGCCAGGGTGACCTCGCCGTCCTGGAGGATGGGCGACTTGCCGAGGGGATGAATGGCGCGGAGCTCCCTGGGCGCCAGCATGGTCTTGGGGTCGCGCTGGTGGCGGACGATCTCGTAGGGCAGGCCAAGTTCCTCCAGCAGCCAGAGGACGCGCTGGGAGCGCGAGTTGTTCAGGTGATGGACGATGATCATGGCTGGCCCGCGCGTGGAAGAGGGCGCAGCGTAGCAGCGCGCCCTGTGCACATTCCATCGACGGGCGCAGAGTAGCGTCGGTGGTCTGACTCCACGAGGATACCGCCATGGGCCGCGAAGCCGACACGATTCATACAGACAAGAGCACGATCGGGCGAATGCAGGCGCTGATCCATGAGTTGCGCGATAACGCGAAGGTAGTCATCCATCTGCAGGACGGATCGACGATGCAAGGTATTGTGGCGGTGGTTCCCACCATGCAGACCTTCGTGGATGCCGACGGCACCGAAGGTATCAACGGCGTGGTGAAGCTGATCGATAACGACCGGCCGGATTGGTCGGCGACGGTAGCACTGGATACGATCGTGCGTGTCGAGCATCTGGATTCCGTCGCGTACGGAACCTCGCAGACGTAAAGCGCAACCCTGTGGGAGCCGCTTCAGCGGCGATAAGACGTCGCTACGCGGGCGGGCCTTATCGCCGCTGAAGCAGCTCCCACAAAGAGCACTCCCGCTACGCTGCGGGCAGTGTTTCCTGCAACTTCTTTGCCTGCTCGGGGAACGCGCTGCCCTGAGCCGCCACCGTCGCCGCAACAAGCTTGCGAGCCTCCGCATCGCGGTTCAGTGCATGCAACGCCTTCACCCGATACGTCGCCACACTGATCGTGTTCGCACCATAGGCTTTCCTCGCGGCGGCTTCGAGGTAAGGCAAGCCTTGCTCGAACTTGCCGTTCTCGACGAGGCGACGACCGTAGCGATAGTTGTAGACGTAGTCGTTCGGGTAGGCTGCGATCAGCTGTTTCTCCAGCGTATCGAGTTCATCGCCGGCCTTGGCCCGGACGAGGTAGACGCGCAGGTTGTCGGCGAGGTTGCGGTCGCTCTTGAGATCGCCGTGGAGCTTCTCGCGGCTGAGATCGATGGCCTTG
Source organism: uncultured Luteibacter sp. (assembly GCA_966191635.1). Lineage (GTDB taxonomy): Bacteria > Pseudomonadota > Gammaproteobacteria > Xanthomonadales > Rhodanobacteraceae > Luteibacter. The sequence continues at coordinate 60,192 of CBIGPO010000016.1, read as the reverse complement.
CGCAATACCGCTTGTTCACCGGTAGTGTCGCCCAGAGCAGCGTCGAGATCGGCAGCGGTGAGCACGGCGCTTCGCTGGTCGGCGCATGCGGGAGATGCGACGAAGATCTGGGTGGCGAGGTAGTCGTCGTACGCAGCCTTCTGCGGTGAGAGAGCCGACTGTCGTGCTGCCAGCGGTTGGGCGGCCGTCGCCTCAATGAGGTCGTCGAGCACGTACGGACGGTCGCAGCCGATATTCCCGGCAAGCACCTTGGTTGCCGCAGCCGCGATGGCCGTGTCGTTCTTGTCTGCCTTGCCTTCGAGCAGGAGCAGCTTCTGCTTGGCCAGGGCGACACGCTTGTCCTTATCGGACACATTGCGAACCATTGCCGGCAAGGTATCGAACCAGGCCATGCCTTCCTTGCCCTGGTAGCGTTGCTGGTAGGTATCGAGCACGTCGGCCACCGAGGCGAGCGATCCCTTGACCGCTTCGTCCTTCTGGTGCGACAGGCGCGCGTCGCCGGACAGGAGCGCGGCGACCTCCGGATAGAACTTCTCCCGGGGCCGCTCGGCGAGGATGCGCCCGAGCTCTTCGCCGTCCGGACCGATGGCGACGTAGGTCGGCAGGAAGTGGACATTGAGCTTCGTCATCCACGCTTTGTCCGCAGGTTTATCTGCGTCCGCCTCGTAGAAGACGATCTTCTTCCCGAGATCGTTCCACTCCTTGCCATTGAGGACGTGGCTGGCCATGTAGTAGCACGAGTAACACCAGACCGCCTGGAAATCGACCAACACCGGTTTGTGCTCGCGCTTGCCCTGGGCAAGGGCGGCATCGAGACTGGCGGGGCCTTCGTGCGCGGCATAAGCCGGGGCGACGAGGGCGAGAAGGGCGGCGGCTAGCAGGCGCTTCATCGTGGGCATCCCTTTTGGCGGTATAGACGTCCACCCTATTACCACGTTTTCGGCGCCGTGTCAGATCGTGCTGCTGGCACCCTCGACCGGTTCCGGGTCCGACACCAGGCCCTGGCGGCGCCGAAGTGAGGGGAACCACCACGTCCACAGGCCGACCACGACCAGGGTGCCGATACCCCCGATCAGCGTGGCATTTACTGCACCGAGCGCGGCGGCGAGTATGCCGGACTCGAACTCGCCCAGCTGGTTGGAGGTGTTGATGAAGATGGCATTGACCGCACTGACCCGCCCGCGCATGTCGTCAGGCGTCTCCAGCTGCACCAGGGCCCCGCGAATGACCATGCTGACCATGTCGAAAGCGCCCAGCGCGAACAGCGCGACCAGCGACAGCCATAGCGTGGACGAGAGGGCGAAAACGATGGTTGCGACCCCGAAGCCGGCCACGGAGGCAAACATGATCGGCCCCACCCGCCGGGTCAGGCTGTTGTGTGCGAGCCAGACGGACATCAGTAGTGCACCGACCGCGGGGGCCGCACGGAGCAGTCCGAGGCCCCACGGGCCGGTGTGCAGGATGTCTTTGGCGAAGATCGGCAGCAGGGCCGTGGCGCCGCCGAGCAGCACCGCGAAGAGGTCCAGGGAGATCACGCCGAAGACGGCGGGGCGATGACGGATGAAGTGCACGCCGGCGAACAGGGTTTTGAGCGTAGCTGGCTCGCGGCGCGGCGGTTGGTGGTCGTAGGAAAGTCGCGACATCAAGGTGAAAGCGACGAGGTAGAGCACGGCCGAGACCGAGTAGACAATGCCGGGGCCGGCGACATAGAGCAGGCCTCCCAGGGCGGGGCCGGCGATCATCGCCGCCTGGCCCGCCGAGGCGGTTGACGCCATGGCGCGAGGGAGTACGGCGGCAGGCACCAGCGCCGGGAGCATCGACTGCAGGGCGGGAAATTCGAAGGCCTTGCCGACACCGATCACGAATACCAGGGCGAGGATCCCCACCTCGTTGATGTGCCCGGTGAGGCTGAAAATGGCGAGCAGCGCGATCGCCAGCCACTCGATGGACTGGCAAATCGTGACGATGCGTCGCCGGTCGAACTGGTCGGCCAGGTGGCCGGCCGGCAGTGCCAGCAGCACCGACGGGACGAACTGGACCAGGCCGATGAGACCGAGGTCGAGGGCACGATGGGTGATCTCGTAGATCTGCCAGCCAACCGCGACCGACATCATCTGGAAACCGAAACTGGAGGCGTTCTTGGCGAACCAGAACTGCAGGAAGGCGCGATGGCGAAGGAGGGATACCGCTTCGGGGGACGACGAAGACATGGGCGATCCTTGGGGAGTCGGGCGATTCTACGCCCGCCTTGCCAGCGGCCGCGCCGAAGGGCGAAGCTAGGGCTTCGTTTCCGGGATGCCATCGCCATGCGCCGTATCGCTCCGCTCGCCGTTCTCCTTGCCACCGCCACGGTTACCGCCTGCTCGCAGCAGCCCGACCCGCAAGCCACGCAGCAGGCGCCGGTGAACAACCAGGCCGACGAAGCGGCGAAGAAGCTTGAGACCTACCAGCAGCTGCTGAAGCTGCATAACGACGGACCCGCTGTGCAGCTGGGCCACGAGATCGTCGACAAGTACCCCGACACCCCGGCCGCGGCCGAGGTGAAGAAGACGCTCGACAACCTCGAGACCAACTACAAGGCCACCAGTGAGAAGGCTCGCCTGACGGCCCTGTGGCTCTACCAGACCTCACCCATGCAGGGCGGTACGCAGAGCACCGCGACGATCCAGTCCACCCGTCCGACAGGTGAGGAAACGGTGCGCCTGATCCTGCGCCGGCACACTGCCTGGGGCCAGACCGTTTTCCTCTATGCCACGGCGGGGAAGGGCTTCGTCTGTAAGGGCGACTGCACGCTCAAGGCCACCTTCGACGGCAAGCCAAAGACGCTGAAGGCGTTCCGTCCGCCCACTGGCGAGCCCGCGCTGATCTTCCGCAACGACCCTCAGTTCATCAAGGACATGGCGAAGACCAAGCGAATCACCATCGATGTGGTCACGGTCAGTCGTGGCGAGACGACACTGACTTTCGAAACCGGTGGTTTCGATGCGGACAAGTGGGCGCCGCTTCCGAAGAAGAAGTGACGCCGACGCAAGCCCCCGATCGCCGATGAATCGGCTCCCACATTATCAAGTATCGAGTCGCCGATGAATCGGCTCCTGCATGATGGAGCGATGCGCTCGCGTTAGTGCAGGAAGAGCTTTTCGGTGATGCGCGTGAGCGGCCATTCGAGCATGGTGTTGATCCGTGCCGGCAGGTCGAGTGGCCGGAGCAGCATCTTCACCGTCATTTCGGCGGGGAGGTGCTTCTTGAGCAGGCCTTCCGCGCGACCCGCGATACGGCGGAACTCTGCATCGTCATGTGCCTTGTCGGGATGCCGCACGTTGAAGACGTGGCGCAGCGCGATGTCGCTGTCCTCGTTCTTGATCTCGCTGAGGCGCTTGAGCAAGGTGCGCAAGGTGCTGAAACGACCGATCTTGTCGCGCTCGCGATAGATGCGGAAGTGCTGATAGAAGTTCTTGTAGTGACGGACTTCATCGCTCTTGATGTAGTTCGTCAGTTCGCGCAATACCGGCTCGTCGGTCACCTCGTTGAGGGCACGGTAGAGACTGGCCGTTCCCGTTTCGACGACGCAGCGCGCGGCAAGTTCCAGGCCACGGTTCGGCTCGAGCTCGTCGGGTGTGCAGACCGAACCGTAATGTGCGAAGAAACTTTGGAAGCCGGTTTCCCAGTCGAACTCCGGCCAGACGTGGCGCACATAAGCCGCGAGTGCGCGGCCGTGCTGCATTTCCTCATGCTCCCAATGATCGCGAAGCCACGCTTGCAGCGTCTCGTCGCCGGCGAAGTGATCGACCAGCAAATGCGTGTACAGATCCGAGCCGCTCTCGACGAACGAGGAGCTGCACAGTAAAAGAAAAAGGTCTTCGTTGTCCCTGACCTTCGCGGTATCGATCCGCGAGAGGTCCAGTTTTTCGAGCGTCCATGGCAAAGTGGCGGCGTAGCTCACTCGTTTTCCTCGATCGCTTTGTCTAATCGCCCAGCGGGCATCTGACCGAATTGTGACAAAGCCGGGCAATCATGGCTACGCAGCATCCTTGCGGCTATCGGACCACCGTCACGGGCACGTGGGCCTTGGCCAGTACGTCGGTTGACGTCGAGCCGACCAGCCAGCGGGCCAGGGCGCCGCGCTCGGTATGCCCGATGACGATGTGATCGACCCCGTGCCGGGCCACGTACGAGAGCAAGGCGTCCCCGGGACTGCCGTGGATGAGGTCGATGGTCACCGGTACGCCGGCCTCGGGCTTCAGGGCCTTGACCTCGGCGTTCAGCGCCTCAAGCCGCTCCCTGCCGTTGTCCGTCATCATCAGCGCCGCCGTATCGGCGCCGTTGTCGATCTGGAGCACCGAGAGCACCTGGACCCTGGCGCCGGCGCAGGCGGCCAGTTCCAGGGCGAAAAGGTAGGCGCGGCGGGCGGTTTCGGAACCGTCATAGCCAACCAGGATGTGCTTGGGCATGAAATTTCCCCTCGAAGCGCGGTGTTGGATCGATAGTAAGGCGGCCAACCGTGCACGGCGAGTCGGTTCACGGGCCATCCACGAATCCTCTGCTTACCTGAACGGGCTTCGGGGGCCTCCGGATTTCTTCACATTCGTGAGTACAGAATCCGTCCCGCAACTTCCTGCCACCTACCCACGGAGAAACGAACATGATCAAGCGCATTACCGGTCTGGCTGTCCTGGCACTCGCGGCTGCAGGTACCTTCTCCGTGCAGCCCGCCAAGGCGGCTTCGGACGCTGAGGTCAGGTGCCACATGACGTTCAGCACCACGGGTTGGGCTGCGATCTACAAGAAGGCTGATGGCCGGGGCCACGTCCGCTGCGATAACGGCCAGAGCGCCGACGTGATCATCCACGTCCGCGGTGGTGGCCTGACTGCCGGCAAGTTCAGCATCGAAGGTGGCAAGGGTGAGTTCACCCACGTCCACGGCATCAGCGAGATCTACGGCGAATACGCCAGCGGCGGCGCCAACGCCGGTGTCGTGAAGAGCGCCGAGAGCGCGGCGATGACCAAGGGCGAGGTCTCCCTGGCCGTCACCGGTACCGGCCGCGGCTTCAACCTGGGCGTCGACCTGAGCAAGTTCGAGATCGAAAAGATCGGTAAGTAAGCCGCTTTCGCGAGCAAGAAGAGGCGCCTTCCAGGGCGCCTCTTTTTTTTGCGAATCGCTTGCGGCTGGCAACCGAAAGGGACGAAACCCGCATTCACGCGGACGAGTACACTTCCCTGATTCCCACCCACCGAGGTTCCCCATGCGTCGCCTCTTTACGCTTCTCGCTCTTTGCCTGGTTACCGTCTCCGCCTGGGCGGCCACCCCGGCCGGCCCTGCCGTCGGCGACAAGGCGCCCGACTTCAAGCTGCAGGACCAGAAGGGCGAGTGGCACACCCTCGATACCGAAAAGGGCAAATGGCTGGTGGTCTACTTCTACCCGAAGGACTTCACGGGCGGTTGCACCACCGAGGTCTGCACCTTCCGCGACGACATCGTCAAGCTTCACAAGGCCGGTGCCGTCGTCTATGGCGTCAGCCTCGACGACGTGAAGTCGCATGCCGAATTCGCCGCGAAATACCATGTTCCGTTCCCGTTGCTCTCGGACGCCGACGGCGCCATGGCGACGAAGTACGACGTACTCAGTGACGAGAAGGGCAGCAAGTACGCCCGTCGCGAGACCTTCCTGATCGACCCGGCCGGCAAGATCGCCAAGGTCTATAAGGACGTGGATCCGGAGAAGAACTCCGGGCAGGTGCTTGCCGACCTCGCGCAGCTGAAGGCCTCGGGCACCTGAGCATGTTCAAGGCTCTCAAGGGCGCACGCCACAATCGTCCGTTCGCGCCCTGGCGCATCGTGGTCTGGCTGGTCATGTTGCTGGCGGCCGTAGGCTTCGTGATCAACACCTACGGTTCCATCATCGCCGCCAACGCTATTGGCGCCATGAGCGCCGAGGCGATCGCGGCGGGCGGGCCCGATCCACGCATCGTCATGGCCTGGTCCCTGGCCTACGCCTTTGCCGCTTTCGCCGTGATGGTGCTGGCGCTGGGGACGCTGCGCTGGCGGGAGTGGGGCCGCAGCTCCATGCGCGTTGTTGCCGGCGTGCTGGCCATCTGGGCCATCTACACGGCCGTGGTGGCCTTTCACCAATCGCAGGAGATCGGTGTCGTCCTCAGCCAGGCGGGTCTGCCGCCTGAGTTGCTGGCCCGAGGCATGAAGACGCGCTCGATCCTCATGGTGGGTGTCGTACTCAAGGCCATCTCCGTTCCGGTATTGGCCTGGCTGGCCTGGGCGCTCGGCAGCGTGTCGGTGCGGCAACAGTTCGCCCAGCCGGCGTTGTGACCGTGATGGCCGCCCGCTTGCTCGCCTTCGTCGTCGCCGCCTGCTTTGCGGGCGTCGTCGCCGCCCAGGATGCGGCCACGGTTTCCTGCGGTGTTGCCAGCAGCTACGACCTCACGGTGCGTGCGGATGCGCTTCTGTTCGAGCGGCCCGAGGTGGCTCCGCGCAGCGTGCGCATGCACGATGGCAGTCTTGCCACGGATGGTCGTGCGGTGGCTCTGCGGCCGGACGAACAGGATCGTGTGGCCCTGTTCGAGCGTAATGTTCGCACCCTGGTGCCCAAGGCCAAGGCGATCGCCAGCGATGGCGTGGACATTGCCGCGCGCGCTGTCCGGGACGAGGCCAGCAGGGCCTCGCCGGATTCCCTGAGCAACGGCGAGCTCGATCGGGTGCTTGCCAGTCGGGTCGCCGATATCAAGAGGCGGATCGCCGCGAGCCAAAGCACCCGCGACTGGCAGGCGGACGCCATGCGCGCTTACGCGCAGGAAATCGTGTCGGACATCACGCCCTTGCTGACCCAGGATGTCGGGGGTGAGGCGATGCAGCTGGCCATGAACGGCGACCTGCAGGGCGCGGCTGCATTGCGCGATCGCGTAGCCGATGTCTCCACGGGTGGGCAGGCGCGGGTCGTGGCGAAGCTGGAAGCGGCGCTTAGACCGAGGGTCCAGGCACTTTGCCCGTCTGTCCGGCAGTTGGTCGATCTGCAGTCGGGTTTGCACGATGCGTCGGGTCAGCCTCTCTTGCTGATCGAGGCGGGCGGCTGACCGCTGGCTGACCGGATCCCAGGACGTTTATCACCGGCTAAGTCCGGCAGGTCTAACGTTTCACCCATGGAACGCAACTCGATCCGTGTCGTGAATGGGCTGATTCGCCGAGTTATCGCGGATCGGGATCTTTATGGTCAGGCGGCACGTGGCGTGCGGGAGCCGGGCCTCAAGGCGATTCTCCAGGAGTCGGCGGATTCACTGACCACCATCGCCGCCGAGTTGCAGGGCGAGGTCACTGCAACTGGCGGGCGACCAGCCACGGCCGGTGGCCCCATGAGCGGGGTCCGACGTAGCGTGATGGAGGCCTCGGCCAAGCTCTCCCACGATCCCGATGTGACTTATATCCGCACGCTGGAGCTCATGGAGCGCCGTTTGCTCGATGCCTTCCTGCGTCTGGAATCCTCATCGGGGGACCGGGCTATCGTCGGCCGCCATATAGCGCGCCTGCGCCTGCTGCACCTGGATATGGTTCACATGGGTGGGGCGACCGGCCGCTGAGCGTTCCGGGCTTCAGGCAGCGTGCCTGAGCTCGCTGAGCGTGCGGTGCATGTGGCAGTCGGCGGATACGCGCACGGGGTGCGTCGCCATGCGTGTTTCGCGATCCGCGAAGAAATTAGCGAATGCGATGGCATCGCCGGGGTCTTTCCGCACTGCCATCTGCACGCCTTCGCGAAAAATGCCCCACGCCTGACCGACATCGGCGATGTGGTAGTCGATGACGTACTGATTCATGTGCGACCCTCGGTTTCGATGCGCCTTTTGGCGTACGTCAACAAGAATCGAGGGTCTGCGCCGCGCAAAAAATCAGATTAGTCTGAAAAATCCGACTTAATTTTGAGAATAAGCTCAATTCTGGGCGAGGTCTTGCGCCGCCTGAACGAGCTTCGCCACATGCGCCTGCAACGTCGCAACCATGCCGGGGAGTCGTTGCAGCGCGTCGTCAGCGTCGTTACCACGTAGCTCTCGTTCGAAGCGCTCAAGCATCGTTGCCGTGCGGGAAGGTCCGAACACACTCAAGCCACCGCTGATGCGGTGGGTCCACGCGGCTGCCTCCTCCGCGTTGCGCAGCGTTGCCGCATCGGCGAGGTCGTCCCGCATTGCCGCAGCGAACCGGCTGACCATGGCGGGGAGTGCCCCGAGGTTTCCGAAGTCTTCGCGCAGGGCCTCGAGGTCCCATACCGTGTCCGCGACCATGACGGTCGCGAGGGCCTCACACAGTGCATCGAGCCGCACAGGCTTGATGACGAACCCGTCCATGCCGCTGGCGAGACAACGTTCCTTTTCCTCAGGCATGGCGTTGGCCGTCATGGCGATGATATGCAGCGTGGCGTCGCTTTTCCGAAGGGCGCGCGCCAGCGCATAACCATCGCGTCGAGGCATTTGCAGGTCGGTCAGGAGCACATCGAAGGCATGACCCGTCGCTGTCAGCAGCGCCTGTTCGCCATCGTCGACGATCGTGTGCCGGTGACCAAGTCGCTCCAGCTGCGCGGCAATTAGTTCGCGGTTGGTGGGGTTGTCCTCGGCCACGAGCACATCCAGCGGCCGGTTGATGCGCGCCGGGCGGGTTGTTGTCAGTCGGGCGTCGGGCGCCTCGCCGGCGACGACAGGCAGATCGATGGTGATCGTTACCCGGGTGCCCACGCCGGGCTCACTGGTCATGGCGATATCCCCACCGAGCAACCTGGCCAGTCGTCGACTGATGGCGAGGCCGAGGCCACTGCCCCCGAAGCGACGCGTCGTCGACGATTCGGCCTGGATAAACGGCGCGAACAACCGGGCGATGTCGTCGGGCGCGATACCCATGCCCGTGTCCTCGACGGCGATGTGCAACTGCTGGTGGTCCGTGCGTTCGCCCACCACATCGACAACAACGGCGATCTTGCCGTGCGCCGTGAACTTGATCGCGTTGCTGACCAGATTGAGCAGGATCTGACGCAGGCGCGCGCCGTCGGTGAGGACGTGGCGGGCGAGGCGCCCGTCGACCCGACGTTCGATGGAAAGGCCTTTTCCGTCGGCCTGCCAGGCGAACAGCTCGACGACGGCCGCGGTCAGCTCGCGCAGGTCGACCGGTGTGTGTTCGACAACGAGCTGCCCGGCCTCGATCCGGGAGAAATCGAGCACGTCGTCGAGAATCTGCAGCAAAGCCCCGGCCGACGTCTCCGCCGTGACCAGCAGGCGTCGTTGCGATGGCTCCAGCGTCGTCGAGCCGAGCATCTCCAGCATGCCGATGACACCATGCATCGGCGTCCGAATCTCATGGCTCATGGTTGCCAGGAACTCGCTCTTCGCCCGCGTGGCCGATTCGGCGGCTTCCTTGGCCGTCGCCAGTTGGGCCGATTGCAGCCGTCGTTCGGAGATATCTATCCAGTAGCCGGTGAACTCGACGGCATCGTCCAGGCGTCTGGGCACGGCGTGCGAGGCCACCCAGCGTTCCGGCGACACGTCACGAATGCGCATTTCCGCATGGATCGGTGTGAGCGACGTTGCGGCGCGAGCGACTTCGTCCATAAGCCCCGCCTGGTCGCGCCCGTCGATCCGCGCGAAGGCGCTGCGCTCATCGTGGAGAAAGGTGTCGGACGAAACGCCGAAGATAGGTTCCGGATTGCCGCCCACATAGACGAACCCGATGCGGCCGTCGTCGTGGTACAGGAATCGATAAACCACGGCCGGCATGTTTCGCGTCACGTCGGCCAGCTCCTCCTCGGTACGCTCGCGCCGCCGGGTTTCGCGCCGCAGGCGAAGATAGGCATGGCTGATCAGGAGCAACAATGCCAGCACGACGGTGCCTGCGGGGCCGACCTTACGTGCGATTTCCCGCCAGGATCCGCCCCAGGTGTAGTCCGAACGAAGCCAGGTGTTCCGAATCGTCTGGCTGCGGCGTTCGGGCATCTGCGCAAGGACGCGGCTGAGCAAGGGAAGCAAAGGGGCGAAGCGTCGATTCACGGCCATCGATATGCCGGCTCGCTCGCCGGACGGGGCGGCCACCTTGAGTTGTGCCGGGTAGTCGCGACGAATGAGTACTTCGGCGGTGGCTATGTCGCCCACATAAGCATCTACCTTGCCGGAGGCCACGGCGGACAGGCCTTCGGCGGTCGTGGACACCGGCACGACTTCCACGGACGACATCGGTGCGACCGCCGCCGCCACCGCACCCTGGGCGAGATTTGCCGCGATCCGGTGTCCGCTCAGATCCTCCGGACCGGTGACGAGAAAAGCGTTCTCGCGGGTCACGATCATGACCGGCAGCTCAAGATAGGGCGCAGTGAAGTCGAAGTGCCGGCCCAGCTCGACGTTGCTCGCGGATGCCGCGGGAAGCAGATCGATCTCACCGGCGACCGCGCGCCGAACGGTGTCGTTCCAGTCCTCGGTCGTCACGGTCTCGGTACGTAGTCCGAGCACACGGGTGGCCTCACGCAGGTAGTCGATCGCCAGTCCCTCAGCATCGCCGTCCCTACCGATCTGGGAGACAGGGGCCGCGGTCGGATCGACCCCGATACGGAGCACCGGAAGTTGGGCCAGCCATGCCCGCTCAGCCGTGCTCAGCGCTACCTCTGGGCCGGCGATGGTGGTCGATGCATGCGCGTCGGCGGGCGTGGCGGCAATTGGCGAGGGTGAGTCCGTGTCTGCATGAAAGATTGCGGCGCGGTCACTCTGTCCGTTGTGCTCACTTTGTGTGTCGGCCAAGCTCGCCTGCGGGCATGAAGCGAACAAAACGCCGCAAAAAATGGCCAATATTCTCAATTGCTTCATGGTGTTCCTTCGACCACGAGCGGACGATTACTGTAATCTCCACGATGGTAAGACGAGTAGCACATCTCATGGAGAGCGGCTGCACACATCCGCCTACGAGGGAAAACATGGTTCTGCGAACGATCATTGCCGACGATCACCCCGTGGTCCTGATGGGGGCCCGTGCCGCCCTGGAGGCAGCGGGTGATATCGAAGTGGTCGGCGAAGCGGCCAACGGCGACCAGCTCGTCGACCTGCTGGCGTCGCGTCCGTGCGATGTCGTGGTAACGGATTTCTCGATGCCCGGCGGTCGTCATGGTGACGGATTGTCGCTGATCGACCTCATCCGCCGGCGCTATCCACGCTTGCCGGTCGTCGTGCTGACCATGGTGAACAACCCGGCCGTACTGCAGACCATGCGCAGCCGTGGCGCACTGGGCCTGTGCGACAAACGCGCTCCCCTCAAGGAAGTGGCCGTGGCTGTTCGCTACGCCGCCTCAGGCCGCGCGTACATGAGTGACACGATCCGGCGCCAGTTCGATGCGGGCGGCGTGCAGAGCACGGCCGATGCGGTCCGCCTGTCAGCGCGGGAGATCGAGGTGGTTCGCCTCTACGTCGGGGGCATGTCGATCTCACAGATCGCCGAGCGGCTCAGCCGTAGCGTGAAGACGGTCAGCCGCCAGAAGCGCGATGCCATGCGCAAACTCGGCATCGATCACGACAGCCATCTCTCCGAGTACGCGCGCGAGCGCGGCATCGCCTCCTGACCCCCTGCCGGAAGTCAGGGCGTGACCAACCGCCCATGCATCCCGCCGCAGAAGGGCTTAAACCTTGGGCTCGCCGGAGGCATCGTACCGGTGAACATCAGTTCCCAGGGGAGAAAGGGCCATGCGCCATCCGATCATCGCCGGCACCGCCGCCCTCGCCTTTGCGCTCGCCGCGACGGCGGGGCAGGCGACCGGGTTCAACGTCAACACGGATACCTGCAAGCAGGACTATTCGACGCCTTACGACGTCGACGTCACCGCGGCAGGCCTTTCCTTCCATCGTACCGACGGCAAGCCAGCTGAGGTTTTCCTCCACGACGGTGAACTTCGGGTCGACGGCAAGGCAGTCGCCGTGTCGCGCGCTGACGCCGACGCCCTGCGTCGTTACGAAGCCGGCGTCCGTGCCTTGATGCCGCAGATCGCAACGATCGCAAGGGAAGGCGTGGAGCTTGGTTTCTCGGCGATGACCACGGTCACGCTCTCCTTTGCCGAAGGCGACCAGCGGGGCAGCATGCTGGAGAAGCTCAAGCGCAAGCAGGCCGAAGCCCTGCGTGAGATCGACGAAGGTGTCGGCGCTGGCCACTGGTCGGCTAACCGCATGACCGAGACCGTCGCGGGGTCGGTATCCGATTCGGTCGGTGAGCTGGTGGGCTCCGTCACCTCGAGTGCGGTGACCGCGGCACTGTCGGGCGATGCGAGCAAGGTTGCCGCGTTACAGGCGAGGGCGGACTCGCTGGACAAGGCGATGGATCGCGAAATGAACAAGCGTTCGAAGGCGCTCGAAGCAAAAGCCAACGCCATTTGCCCGCAGCTCAATGATCTTGCCGGCCTGCAGAAGGGCTGGGGTGTGCGTCTGGACAACGGCAAGTCCCTGGAGCTCATGACGATAAAGCCGAAGGGCGAGCATCACGACCACGATCATGACGAAGACCACGATCACGACCAAGACAGGAAGGTCGTCAGTTTCTGAGGCGCTTGTCGAGCCAAGTCACGACGTTGCTGACGCTGTCGCCATAGAACGTCCGGTACATCTCTTCGGTGACATAGCCGATGTGCGGCGTGGCAAGCACGTTGGGTAGCTTGCGGAACGGATGATCCGCAGGTAGCGGCTCCACCTCGAAGACGTCCACGGCTGCGCCGGCGAGGCGGCCATGCGACAACGCGTCGATCAGCGCCTTCTCGTCGACGATGGGGCCGCGCGAGCTGTTGATCAGTCGCGCCGTCGGCTTCATGGCGGCCAGCTCGGCAGCGCCGATGAGACCAAGCGTGCGCTCGCTCAAGCGCGTGTGGATGGTGAGGACATCCGACTGCGCCAGCAGCTCGCCCTTGGTCACGCGACGCACGTCGATGGCGCTAGCGGCTTCTTCGGTGAGGTTCTGGCTCCAGGCGATCACCTGCATGCCGAACGCCTGTGCGATCCGCGCGACGGCGGAACCGATCCGGCCCAGGCCAAGAATGCCGAGTGTCTTGCCGCGCAGCTCGGTGCCGAGACTGATCTGCCATTGCCCGCCACGCACCGACGCCGCGTCGCCCGCGATATTGCGGGCCAGGCCAAGGATGGCCGCCCAGGTGAACTCAATGGTCGGTGTCGAAGCGTAACCGGTGTGCACGACCTCGACGCCATGCTTCGCCGCGGCATCGAGGTCGATCGACGCGTTGACTCGTCCGGTGGACGCAATCAGCTTCAACCTCGGCAGGGCCGCGATCAACGCCGCTGTCATGGGCGTGCGTTCACGCATGACGCACACGGCATCGAAAGGTGACAGCCGCTCGACGAGAGCATCGTGTTCCGACAGGTGGTCGTGAAAAACGACGACCTCCGCTCGACCCGCTAACGGCGTCCAGTCCGCGCTCTGCATCGCCACGTGCTGGTAATCGTCCAGCACGGCCAGTCGGATCGTTGTGTCGGTCATCTTGTGTTCCTGGTCAGACCGGCTGGATGAGGTCCCAGCCGTTGCCGTACAGATCGTCGAAAACCACGACAGTGCCATAGGCTTCGTGTCGCGGTTCTTCGCGGAAATGGACGCCGTGCTCGCGCATTCGCGCGTAGTCGCCGGCGAAGTCGTCGGTTTGCAGGAACAGGAAGACGCGACCGCCACCCTGCTTGCCCACGTGCGCACGTTGTTCGTCTGTCACCGCACGTGCCAGCAGCAGCCGGGTGCCGTCCGAACCGCGGGGCGTCACGGTTACCCAGCGCTTGCCCGCACCTTGCGGGGTGTCTTCGACCAGCGTGAAATCCAGTGCGCGCGTGAAGAAGGCAATGGCCTCGTCGTAGTCGTGAATCAGGAAAGTGATGGCGCCAAGAGATGGCATAAAAGAATCCTTAAGGCGCCGCGGCGTGCATTCGTCGTATCCGAACCGTAGAGCCGCCGGCAAAAGTGATTACGAAGGTCGAGCCCTCGTGCTGCTGTTTCGTCACCGGGAGCGGATCGGCATTGGTGACTGCGTCCAGTTCGGAGCGGTGATACCGGGCTTCTTCGCCAGTCGGGTTGATCGTCATCGGTGGCCCCATACGCTCGAAGCTGGTGAAACGGGTGGAGCAGGTCTCGCAATCCGGGTGGCTGATCTCGGGGAGCCGCTTGGCCCAGATCCAGTACTTGTTCTCATGGGGAATGATGATCCGGCGGTCGTTGCCTCCGCCGATCGGGCGGCCGGCAACGGAGGACCACACGCGCACGATGCGCGAGTCGCTGCAGTCCGCCGAGGCGCACTCCTGGAGCACCACGTAATCGTTGTCGTTAAGGTGTTGCGGTTCCACGCTGAGCACGTCGCCTTCAACCAGTGCCGTGGCGGGAAAGACCACGCCTGGCAAGTGCGGATCGACCTTGAAGTCGCCGGAGATCAGGTAGCCACCGCGACTCTCGGTATAGGCATCCGCCGTGACGGTCACTCCCGGCAGATTGACGTCGCGTGCCGGCGCGGTCTGCTGGCCCGAGGCGGGCAGGGCGATCACGGTGGCGATCGACAAGGTAACGAGTATCCGGACAGGTGGCATGGGTGGAATCTCCCAGGCGCGATGGCACCAGGGTCGGAATTCTACAGCGGTAAGGAACTCCCGCTTTCGATTGGGCCGCATCCTCGCGCCCCGACAAGGATGTGTTTGCGACACCCAGGGGCCAGCTAAACATCCGGTGTCGAGGTCCCAGCCAGATTAGACTGGGCCGGCCGACCACAAAAGGTTAGGAAAAGACTTCTCTCCCATGATGGCGTCCTTCTGCCCCCTAGCATCCCCCTTGCCATGCATATCCTGCTCCTAGAAGATGATATCGAGCTGGGCGAGGCCATCAAGCACGCCCTGGAGCACCAGTCCTACGCCGTGACCTGGCTGACCGACGGGCGCAAGGGCGCCAGTGCGCTTCCAGACGAGTCGTTCGATCTGGTCCTGCTGGACCTCGGCTTGCCCGGTAAGGACGGCTTGGAGGTTCTCCTGGAGGCACGACGATCCGGCGTGAAGACGCCGATTCTCGTGATGACGGCGAGGGAAGCGCCTGAGGCCCGCATCAGAGGACTCGACCTTGGTGCCGATGACTATCTCGTCAAGCCTTTCCATCTCGGCGAATTGGCCGCGCGGATACGCTCATTAACCCGCCGGGCCCAAGGTCTCGTGGATAATCGTGTGGAAGTGGGTGGCCTGGTGTTGGATCTGGCCACGACCGATGTGGAATACCGAGGTGTGCGTATCGGGCTGACGCGCCGGGAATTCGCGGTTTTACGGATATTGATGGAGCGGGCTGGCCGCATCGTTCGCCGTGAGAGCCTTGAGGGCTCGGTCTACGGCTTCGACACAGTGGTCGATCGCAACGCGATTGAGGTACACGTGCATTGGTTGCGCCGGAAGTTGAGCCCGGAAGTGATTCACACCGTCCGAGGCATTGGCTACATGATGCCGAGGGAGCCCCGGTGACATCTAACAGCCTCCGCTCGCGCCTGACCTGGCTCATCATTCTGGTGCAGGTGGCGGTGCTGATTCCTCTGGGCACCATAAGCTATCAGCGCGAACTCCATGAGATGAATCAGCTGCTTGATGGTCGTCTGGCTCAAGCGGGGCGAACGCTTGGCACTTTGATTGCCTATGGACAAAACAGGTACTCGGATGAGGACTCTGGACGGGCGCTAGAACTGGCGACCGATGCCCAGCGCGGCACGGTGGTTGTGGCTGTCCACGCGAAGAACTACGAGCCAGAAGTGGGGTTCCAGGCTTATGATCCCCACGGCAATTTGATGGCGGCAACAGCCAATCTGGCGGATCTGCCTGCGCCGCGGAGTGGCGAGCGAGGCTTCAGCGATCTTGAACATGACGGCTCGCACTGGCGGTTGTTCACTCTTACCAATCGCTTCAATCTGACAATCCGCATCGGTGAACGGGCGGAGAATCGGTCTGATATCACGCGCGGACTGATACTGGAGCACGCGCTCCCTTTGGTCATAGGACTGCCCCTTCTGGCTCTTCTGGCAGGACTCGCTGTTAAACAGGGTCTCCGACCGCTGGGGTCGTTGACACGGGTGCTCGCTGAGCGAGCCCCTCGCAGCCGCAAACCGATATCTATCGACCGGTCACCCGACGAGATCAAGCCGCTGATAGAGACGCTCAATCAGCAGTTGGAGCGCCTCGAAGACGCGATTGAGCGCGAGCACCGCTTTGCCGGAGACGTGGCACACGAACTGCGTACGCCTCTGGCAGCAACCATGATCCACTTGGAAAGCGCACTCATCGCCGAAGATCCCTCCGAAATTAGCCCCATTCTTCATAAGGCACGTCGTAGCCTTGGTCGACTTGGCCGCCGCATCGAGCAAATCCTGGCCATCGCGAGGCTTGAAGCGGGAGCAGCCTCTCAACACCGCGTGCCCCTCGACCTGGTGGCACTCGCGACAGAGGTGGTGGAAGAACTGGCACCAACTATCGATGAAAAAGACATCTCACTCAGCCTGACCCATGATGAACCGGAACTGCGGGTATCAGGGCATGAGGTCGCACTAACGGCGATGTTCCGCAACCTTCTCGAAAACGCGCTGCGCCACACACCTGATCGCAGTCGCGTTGATATTTCTCTGCGCCGCCAGCACGGTCGCGCCATCATTGATATCTGCGACGACGGCCCGGGTATTCCGTCTGATCGGCGCGACGCAGCGTTCCAGCAGTTTCGCCGCGGAGCAGACACGAAGGAAGCCGGCTACGGGCTCGGATTGAGCATCGTGCAGCGCGCGGTCGAGCTGCACGAGGGAACTATCGAACTGCTCGAAGCCCCATCTGGGCAAGGCTTGCTGGTCCGCATCAGCGTCGCTGCCCTGCCGCCAGGCCTGTCGGGGGGCGAGATGTAGGACCCGGAAGCGGCCTTCCGGCGGGACAAAAGATTTCCACAAGGATCGGTCGGAATAATGGGTCTGGGCGCTTCTGCCCCCAGCCAAGCCGAGCGATCCTGCTGATGAATTCGACTGCGCCAAACCGACCTGCCCACGACCGTAGGCGTGTCATCTCGCTGTCACCGTGGCACGCCGCTGGTCGCAGCGCATGCTAGCCCTAGTCCGAATAGCTCTGTCGCGGCCCTACACCTTCATTGTGTTGGCCCTGCTGATCCTTATCGCAGGACCGCTCGCGGCATTGCGTACCCCGACCGACATCTTCCCGAACATCGGCATTCCCGTCATCAGCGTGGTCTGGAGCTACAACGGGTTGCCGCCGGACCAGATGTCGGGCCGGGTCATCTATTACTACGAGCGGCAGTTGACTACCTCGGTCAACGATATCGAGCATATCGAGTCGCAGTCCTTGCCTGGTGTCGGCATCGTCAAGATCTTCTTCCAACCGGGGGTAGATATCCGGACGGCGACGGCGCAGGTCACCTCCATCTCGCAGACAGTCGTCAAACAGATGCCGCCAGGCATCACGCCACCGCTTATCTTGAATTACAACGCTTCGACGGTGCCGGTGTTGCAAATGGCTTTGTCGAGCCCGGTGTTGTCCGAAGCGACCATCCGCGACATTGCGCAGAACTTCATGCGCCCCACGCTGATCTCGGTTCCCGGGGTTGCCATTCCGACTCCCTATGGTGGCAAGCAGAAGCAAGTGACGCTGGATCTCGATCCGCACTCGCTGGCGGCAAAGGGCCTCTCAGCCCAAGACGTCGGCAACGCCCTGGCCGCGCAGAATCAGATCATCCCCGTCGGCACGGCCAAGATCGGTACGTTCGAATACCACGTTCAGCTCAATAACAGCCCTACTGCCATCGACGAGCTGAACAACCTCCCGATTAAGACGGTCAATGGCGCTACGATTACCATCGGCGACGTGGCGCATGTCCGCGACGGCGCGCCCCCCCAGAACAATATCGTGCGCGTGGACGGAAAACGTGCGGTGCTCATGCCTGCACTGAAGAACGGTAATGCCTCCACGCTGGACGTTGTTGCGGGAATCAAGAAGCTTTTGCCGCTCATCGCCGAAACGCAACCGAAATCGCTGAAGATGCACTTGCTCAGCGATCAATCGATCTTCGTAAAGTCTGCCGTCTCCTCAGTGGCTCGGGAGGGAATCATCGCGGCGGTGCTGACGTCAGTGATGATCCTGCTCTTCTTGGGAAGTTGGCGCTCGACGGTCATCATTGCGCTATCCATTCCCTTGTCGATCCTATCGGCTATCACCTTGTTGTCGGTGTTTGGCCAGACGCTCAACGTGATGACCCTGGGTGGCCTTGCTCTGGCGGTCGGCATCCTCGTGGATGACGCTACGGTAACCATCGAGAACATCAACTGGCATTTGGAGCAAGGCAAGGGCGTACTCGATGCCATCATGGACGGCGCCAAGCAGATCGTGACGCCCGCGTTCGTCTCGCTCCTTTGCATCTGTATCGTTTTCGTGCCGATGTTCATGCTAAACGGAATCGCTGGATTCCTGTTCCGGCCGATGGCGTTGGCCGTCATATTTGCGATGGTGTCGTCGTTCATCTTGTCTCGCACTCTGGTGCCGACGTTGGCGATGTTCCTGCTAAAGCCGCATCACATCGAAGGCGGAGCGGGCGGACACCCTGAAGACAAGTACATCAATCACCACGAGGGTGATCAACACGAAGCACGTCGACACCACGTATTTGTCAGGGGCCTGCTAGCGTTTCAGCTCGGTTTCGAGAAGCGGTTTACCCGCGTCCGTGACACCTACTACGGCTTATTGACGGTCGCACTCGATCATCGCAAACGTTTCGTTATCGGATTTCTCGGTTTCGTGGTGGTTTCCTTTGCGCTCGTCCCGGCGTTGGGCCGCGACTTCTTTCCCGAAGTCGACTCAGACTCCTTGTCGATGCACGTCCGGGCCCCCATGGGAACTCGCGTGGAAGAGACTGCCTCGGAGTTCGATCACATCGAACGGGCGATTCGGCAGGTGATTCCGCCCGACGAGCTGGACACAGTCATCGATAATATCGGCCTGCCGCTGAGTGGCGTGAATCTGGTCTACAGCAGTAGTGGCACCATCGGGTCACAAGATGGTGATATTCAGATCGTGTTGAAAGACGGTCACCGTCCCGCTGCCGAGTTCATGAAGCGTCTGCGAGAGACTTTGCCGCGCCAGTTCCCAGGAACACAGTTTGCTTTTCTGCCGTCGGACATGACGAGCCAGATTTTGAACTTCGGCGCACCTTCTCCGCTTGACGTGTCCATCGCTGGTCGTGACCGCGTGGCAAATGAGGCATATGCCGAAGAGATCATGAAGGCGATGCGAAAGATTGATGGCATCGTCGACGTACGTCTTCAGCAGAGTTCAAGTTACCCACAGCTCAACGTGAAGGTTGATCGTCTTCGTGCCGACGGCTTGGGCATCACTGAGCGTGATGTGACCAACAGCATGGTGGCTTCCCTGGCAGGCAGTTCGCAGATCGCCCCTGCGTTCTGGCTGAACCCGAAGAACGGTGTTTCGTATGCCATCGTCGCGGCGACACCTCAGTACCTTCTTGACTCGATGGCGGATCTGAAGGCTTTGCCAGTCACCGCTTCGAGCAACGGCGCCACCCAGATACTGGGCGGTCTTGCGACGTTTACGCGAGGTCCTAGCGAAGCGGTGGTATCGCACTACAACATCATGCCTGCGTTCGACATTTACGCTGCTATTCAGGGACGCGACCTCGGCGGCGTAGCTAGTGACGTTCAGAAGGTGCTGGCCGATTTCGCTGCCAAACGCCCTCCGGGCACGCTGGTGAACCTGCATGGCCAGGTAGGCACGATGAACGAAGCGTTCAGTGGCCTGATCTTCGGGCTGGTTGCAGCTGTCGTTCTCATCTACCTCCTCATCGTCGTGAACTTCCAGTCGTGGACGGACCCCTTCGTCATCATTACCGCGCTACCGGCAGCGCTCGCGGGCATTGTTTGGATGCTCTTTCTCACTCACACGAGTTTGTCGGTACCTGCCCTTACTGGCGCAATCATGTGCATGGGCGTGGCCACGGCGAATGCCATCCTTGTCATTAGCTTCTGCCGCGAGCGACTCGCCGAGCACGGCGACGCCGCCAAGGCTGCTCTCGAGGCCGGCTTCACGCGCTTCCGACCCGTTTGCATGACGGCCCTCGCCATGATCATTGGCATGCTTCCCATGGCGCTCAGCCAAGAGCAGAACTCTCCGCTCGGCCGGGCAGTCATCGGTGGCCTGATGTTCGCCACCTTCGCAACTCTGCTGTTCGTTCCCGTCATCTTCGCGATGGTTCACGGACGCACGGCACCCGCTTCCTCCGAACACCGCCTCACCGGAAATCAACCTCATGTCGCATGACGCTCCTATCGCTCACTCTGGGCGGCCTCCGCGTGTTCGTTTAGCCCTCGGCATCGGCGTGGGTCTAGCCTGTATCGGCGTGGTTGCTGGTCTTTCGTTGCGTGCCGTCGAGTCGCACGAGCTTGGAAGCTGGACAAAGGCGCAGCTCACTCCGAGTGTTCAGCTCATAGCGGCCTCGGCGCTTAGCGGCGATCAAGGCCTGACGCTTCCCGGTCATCTGGATGCGTGGATTGCTACTCCGATCCACGCGAGGGTGAGTGGCTATCTGAAGCAATGGAACGTAGATATTGGTGACAAAGTGAAGGCCGGCCAGGTCCTGGCTCTTATCGACACCCCGGAGCTCGATCAACAATTCGAACAGGCCAAGGCCCAGCTCGTCCGGGCGCAGGCGAGCGTCCGTCTGGCGGATACGACGGCGAAGCGCTGGCATGATCTTTTGGAGTCGCGCTCAGTCTCTAAGCAGGAGGCGGACGAGAAGGCGAGCGAAGCCGAGACCGCACGAGCGGGTGTCTTGGGAGCTAAGGCGGATGTGGATCGCCTCGCCGCCCTGGAATCTTTCAAGCGTATCGTGGCGCCGTTTGATGGGACCGTTACTGCACGCAACACGGATATCGGCGACCTGATTTCTGCTAACAGTGGTGGCGGTGATCCGTTGTTCTCCATTGCCGACACAACCCAGATGCGGCTGTACACCCAGGTCCCGCAGGGCTATGCATCGGCCGTGGTGCCGGGCATGAAGGTGAAACTCCTGGTCCTGGGCCACGGCGGGGAGACCGTCGACGGTACGCTCATTGGCACCTCCCACGCTATCAATCGGGCGTCAGGCACCCTGCTGGCGCAGTTCAAGGTCGAGAACCCGCGGCAGGACCTCCTACCTGGCGACTTTGCCGAGGTGCAGCTGACGACCCATGCCACGGGTAACACCGTGACCGTGCCGGCGACCACGCTCCTGTTCCGCGCGGCGGGTCCGCAGATTGCTGTCATGGGCAAGGACAACACCGTCGTTCTGCGTGATGTCCATATCGCGATGGATCTCGGCGATAAGCTGGAGATAGATCAGGGCCTGCATCCCGACGATCGAATCATCGATCACCCCACGGACTCTCTGGCCCAGGGTGATTCGGTTCTGATCGCTCCTCCTTCAACAGACGAGCACAATCATGCAAAGAATGCGTGAGCTGACGTCTCGTAGTCTTTGCACTGGCTTGCTACTGGCACTCGGTGGCTGCTCCCTCGCACCCGATTACGTAAAGCCGTCGATCGGCCAGCTACCTGATGCGTTCAAGGGTGCTGCTGCTCCCAGAGGTTGGGCCGTCGCAGCGCCCGGAGACACGGCCGCTCGTGGCCCTTGGTGGAAGGTTTACGGCGATCCGACACTAGACGAACTTGAGACAAAACTCGATACAAATAACCCCGACCTTGCCGTGGCTCTTGCGCGCCTGGACACCTCACGCGCCTACCTCGAGCAGTTGGGCGCTGAACAAGCTCCTCATGTCGGTGTCGGTGCCAGCCCGACGAACGACCGCCAGTCGGACAACCGCCCTTTGCGCGGGTCCAACCAACCTAATGAATACGACACCAGGACATTCGGTTTGTCGACGGGCTATGAGTTGGATCTTTGGGGGCGCATCCGCAACGAAGTCGCAGAAGGCAAAGCCCAGACGCAGGCCGCGGAAGCCGACCTGGCATCCGCACGGTTGAGCCTGCAGGCGCGACTGGCAGATCTCTACATCAAGCTTCGGGGTTACGACACCGAGTCACGCATCGTCCAGGATTCACTTGCGGCGTTCAGTGACGGGCAGCAAATGACGCGCAAGCGGATGGACGGTGGGGTATCGTCCGGCTTGGATCTCGCTCGTGCAAACGCACTATTCGCAGACGCGCAAGCACAAGACACGGAGCTCAGGGTGCAACGCGCGCTGACCGAGCACGCGATTGCAACGCTGGTCGGCGAACCTGCTTCGAGCTTCTCGTTACCCGTCGCGTCGACTGCCGCTGTGGCACTTCCCGCTATACCGGTGGACGTGCCCTCCTCGCTGTTGCAGCGAAGGCCAGACATCGCTGCTGCTGAACGGCGCGCCTTTGCGGCCAATGCCGGCATTGGTGTCGCACGGGCGGCCTTTTACCCCGATATCGGCCTCAGTGCAGCGTTTGGCTGGCAGGACGTTGGGCACGGTGATCTGCTCGCCGCCAGCAATCAGTTCTGGAGCCTGGGTCCCCTGGCATCGATGAATCTTTTCGATGGCGGGTTGCGCCGAGGGCGCGAAGCGCAAGCGAAAGCTGAGTTCGCATCGGCGTCAGCTGAGTACCGAGGCGTTGTGCTCCACGCATTTCAACAGGTTGAAGACAATCTTTCCTTACTTCAGGAACTGGGCCGCGAAAACGAGCAGGAGACCGCAGCGGCTGATGCTGCCAGGGATTCGCAGACGCTAGCGACCAATCGCTACAACGAAGGCGTCGTCAGCTACCTCGAAGTCGTGACTGCCCAAACAGCCACGCTGCAGGCTGAGCGTACAGCTGAGCTCGTGCGGACAAGACAACTACAGGCGAGTGTCGATCTCATTCGAGCCCTCGGCGGCGGATGGTCCGAAGCGACGACCCAAACCGCGCAGCTGAAAGATCCACAAGACCATTCGATCTGAATATGAAGACAGCGGTCAGCTTTTCACTCGGAGACTTATCGTGATGTACAGACGCATTCGGCAAGCTCTGCAAATCATCCTCATCGGCGGGCTTTCAGCCGGATGCGCTGCGAACCTTGAGACCAAGACGGTGAAGAGTTCTGATACCTATCAGAGGTGGGACGCGCGAATGAATCACATGCCTTTCAACCTCCATTACCCAGACGGTCATGTCGAAACCTTCGATGTGCACGGTAATGCCTGGCCGGTTCCGTCGGGCCTTTCGAAGCCAGCGGGTGAACGTGTTGAAGTTTATTTCGGCATCTTCCCTCGGCTGCCGCCGACGATGTGCAGCAGTCACCTCAATCTGAGTGGCCCCGCTATCGATCAGAAAACGCCTAATGTAGTTGCGTCAATTTGTGACCACGACCGGATTGTCGTTTCCTTCCGTGATCATGTCAGGCCTCGTGTCCTCGCCGACAAGGCAGAATACGTGAGCCGTGTCCGACATGTGCTGTTGGAAGGTATTTGGGAAAGTGCTGCGCAGGAACCCGATCCTCTCCCGTATTGATCTGTTTTTCCTGGGCAAAGAAAAGCGGCGGGCAATGCCCGCCGCTCGTTCCGTCCCTGGGTAGAACTCCTTTCTGATGGTGGTATCAGAAGGGGTAGTAGCGGAAGCTGGTGAAGACCATGTCTTCCTTAGCCTTCGCAGAGCCACCCACGCCTTCAAACGAATCGCGCACCGTATGCGAGTACTGGGCGCCGAACTGGGCCTTGCCGAACTTGCCCTGGTAGAACTTCCACCAGAAGCCCAGGGTGCCCTGGTAAATCTGCTTCGTGTTGCCTACGCAAGCGCCGCCTTCGATGTCGCAGCCCGCATTGCTGTAGGCGGCGTTGCCGTAGCCGAGAGGGATGCCGTTGTACGAGAAGGCTTTCGCTTCTTCACGCTCACGACCGCCGAGAAGGTAGATGTCCATGTCCGGATTGGCGTGCAAGGTCAGGCCAGCCAGCACCATGTTTTCCTTGATCGGGGCGATCGAGCCGTTCGGCTTGAACGTCACGTCCGGCAGCTGCGCCGAGCCATAGCGGCCAATGCCACGGCCTTGCATGCCCGAGAACTGGAAGTCCAGCACCTTGTCGACCAGCGGCAGGATCATGCCGACGCCGAAGCCGCCGCCATAGACGTCGTGGTTGCTGGGGCCAGAGCCCGAGTTGTAGCGGTTATAGAACGCGCGGCCAAGGCCGAAGATTTCGTAATGACCGAAGCCAGGATCAGCCGCGAACTTCACGATCACGTCGGGAATGTGATTCACCGAGAGCGTGTTGGCCGAATCGTAGCCAGAACCGGCGGCCGTGTTGTAGATCGACGTGACCGGTGCCTTGGCTTGGTTGGGGCTCACGTAGAACGTCGTCTGCGGGTTCTCCAGCGAGACGCCGAGCCAGTATTCCTTGTTCCAGTCCTTGACCAGGCGGATCTGCGGCTGACGCGCCCAGCTGAAACCCGGGAGGTACTGAGCGTCGATCTGCGGCGGAGCGGCTTCCGTGCGCGGGGTGATGCCCTTGGTGTTCAGCGTCAGCAGCGACCAGTTCTGGCCGGCCAGCAGGTGCAGGCCCGGCTTGTCCCAGTCGATCGTCATGTAGACGTTGCGCTCGCGCGGGTTAAACGAGTTGGACTCGTTCTGGTTCGCGGTCTGGGCGCCGCCGAGGAAGTCAGCCTCGATGTAACCGGCAACGTGGGTGTCCGGGTTGATGTCGCCCTGGGCCAGCATCGAGACGCGGCTCTGGCGCGCGCTGAAACGACCCTCGGAAAGGTGGCCAGCGGGCGTGTTCTTGTACGGGATCGAATTGTAGTTCGACGCGATGTCAGCGCCTTCCTGGTGCGTACGGTAGATCGATTCAGCAGCAAGGAAGCCGCCAAGGGTAATGTTCACGCCCTTGTACGAGATCTTGTCCGAGGACTTCTTGGAGGCGGCGGCCGCGTCGGTAGCAGCAACCTGCGCATCGTTGACGGCCTTGGCCGTCTCGACCTGCGCGTCCGCCTGTGCTTCCTGCTTAGCCTGGAGGTCGGCGACCTGCGACTGCAGTGCGGCAAGCTGTGCTTGCAGCTGCTGAAGGGTGGCGGCATCGATCGTGACGCGGGTCGGCTGCTGCGACTTAGGCGTCGCGGCCAAGGCCGAGAAGCTCGTCAGGCCCAGACCGGCGGCGATGGCCACCGTGAGCAACTTGGAACGCATTGGAATCTCTCCGCTGAGTATGAATATGTAGTCCCCTGTGCCCCGGCTGAGGTATTTCTGTGCGAAATTTCTCAGGCCAAGCCAACGGGGCGAAGAATGAGTGAAGAGGTTTACGCTTCTGTGGCTGATTTGTGACAACTTAAAGACACAGTCACACAAAGGTCGGCGATACAGGTTCTTGGCGAAGACGGCAGGCGATCGGCGAACGGCGCAGAGAGAAAGTTAACCGGCCAGCTAGGGTCTCGCTCCAACGACTGTACCGCTCTTCATGCGCGACGCGGCTTCGGTGGTGCAGGAACTTTCGAAGGCAAACTTGCAAGTTTGCCTTGTAAGTTGCCTCATGCGCCCTTAGCGTAAGAGCATGGCCAAGCAATCCAACATGTTCCCCGGCGTCGACGCAGCCGCTGCCGACCTCCTCGCCGCCTGCGGTCAGCTCATGCGTCGCCTGCGGGCCGAGTCCAACAACCAGGAACTGAGCTGGTCGCAGATGGCCGTGCTGATCCGTCTGGAAGAGGGCGGACCCAGCTCGATCGCGGACATCGCCCGCGCCGAACTGGTGAAACCGCAGTCCATGGGTGCGACGTTGTCCGTCCTGGAGGAGGAGGGCCTCGTCGAGCGCAGGCCGCATCCGACCGATGGCCGTCAGGTCCTTTTTGCGCTGACAGCCGCTGGCGTCGAGGCACGTCGCCGCGTCCGGGCCGCGAAGCGCACGTGGTTAGCCGGTGCCGTTGCCACTCTTACCGAAGACGAACAACGCGACCTGCTCGTCGCTGCCGCGGTGATCCGCCGCCTGGCCGATTCGAGCTCGCGAGGCCCTGCGTGAAACACATCGCCGACGATGTCACGTCGGCCGCGATCCCCTGTTCCCGCCCACGTCCCTGAGGAACCCACCATGCCGCTTAGCCAACTCGACGCTAATGCCGCCCTGATCGTTGTCGATCTGCAGAAGGGCATCGTTGCGCTACCGACTGCTCACGACACTGCGGACATCGTCAAGCGTTCCGCTTCACTCGCTCGCGCCTTCCGCGCATCGGGGCGTCCCGTCGTGCTTGTGCACGTGATGGGCACCGCCCCGGGTCGTACCGATGCGGGCACGCGCGCGCTCCCGTCCGATCCCGCCTTTTTCGAGTTCGTTCCCGAGATCGAACGGGCGTCGTCCGATCACATCGTCGAAAAGAAGCGCTGGGGAGCCTTCCACGGCACGGATCTCGACAGCTGGCTGCGCGGCAAGGGCGTCGAGCAGGTGGTGATCGTCGGTGTCGCCACCAGCATCGGTGTCGAGTCCACGGCGCGCTTCGCCAGCGAGCATGGCTATCACGTGGTGATCGTGCCCGACGCGATGACCGACATGGTCGCAAGCGCCCACGACAACAGCGTCAACACGATCTTCCCGCGTCTGGCTGAAACGACGACCACCGCGGACTTGCTCAAGGTGATTGGCTGAGGATCAGCCTTCCCTCGCCGCCCTCTTGAGATTGGCGCTGAGCCGGTCGAGCAGGGCAACGGGGGTGTCGTTTCTAAGGGTGGTGGTTGTGTTCGTCGTCGGCTGAGAGACCGACGCCGACACCTGCGGCAGCACCGCCCGCCATGCCGCCTCCCATGGCGCCGCCGCTACCCATACCACCGCCACCGCTCTTTCCGCCACCGCCCTCACGGCCCTCGCTCTTGCCGGCTTCGGCGCGCGACTTGCCGCCTGAGCCACTGGAGGGGCGCGTGGGACCCTGCTTGGGAATCACCACGCTTGCCGGGATCGCATCGAGGTCCAGCACGCTACGAATGAAATCACGTAGCGAGACCACGAGCTCGGCGGTATGCGTAGGCCTGCCTTCTGCCAGCTCGGTCGCTGCCTGTGCCGCCAGCTCCACCTGCTTCTCGGTGCCGAGCAGGATGATGTCCGAGAGCGCGGCCTCTACCGCGTCACGCACGCGACGCGCCCGTTCATTACCTGATGAAGCCGCGAGTTCGACCGCGGTCTGCTCGGCGTCCATTCGGCGCAGGTCGCGCAGATGCGTTGGATCGACTGACAGGTTGCCGGTGAACGAGCCGCCGAGTGTCTTGTAAGCCGCAATCAACGTGCGCAGCCGTTCGTTGATCTGCCGGTTCTCCCGCTCGCGCCGCTGCTGGATCGTCTGCATGGCGAGCAGCCGGATGCCGACGCCGATGAGGGTGATGACCGCCAATCCGAAGAAGGTGGAAAGGAGGCCTTGCCAGGAGCTGAAGTCGAGGTTGCGCATCACGACATGCTTACGGCGCGCCGTGCGACAGTTCGCGCGTTACATCAGCCGCCGCGGTCAGCAGCAGGCGGGCAGTCGCCTTGATGTCGATCTTCGCGCCGCGCCGTTCGATGAAGGGCACGGTCAAGGCACAGACGGCATGGTTGCCCTCAATGATCGGCGCGGAAAGATCGGTGACCCCGTCGACGACTTCGCTGGTGATGGTAGCGAGGCCTGCGGCGCGGATATCCTTCAGGATCGTCTCGATGCGCGTGCGCTTGAGGCCGGGTTCGTGCTCCAGCATCGTACGGAACCAGCGCTCGCGGGTGTCGTCGGTCTGCCACGCCAACAACACGTAGCCCGACGCGGAATGGGAGATCGGGCGACGATGACCCACGCGTACGACGAGTCCGGTTTCGCCGGGTGGGTCGACGCGTGCGATCACTACGATCTGTTCCTGCGAAGGCACGACGAGATGGCATGATTGGTCGATCTCGTCGGCGAGGCGATGCATCACCGGCATGGCTGTCTCGACGAGGTTCTTCACCGGCGGTTGTTCCATGCCGAGGCGGAACAGGCGGGGGGTGAGCGAATAGGCGCCTTCGCCGTCGGGACGGGCGATGTAGTCACGGTCCTCGAGCACCTGGAGCATGCGAAAGATTTCGCCACGGGAACGGCCCACGCCATCGGAGATCTCGGCGATGGACAGGGGCTGGGTCGCCTTGGCGAGCAGTTCCAGGATGTCGAGGCCCTTGTCGAGGGCAGGGGCACGATACTTCGGCGAATCGGCAGGCATGGCATTCCGTGGCGTGGACGAAGACATTGCGCGGCAAGTCTAGCTTGCGCCCGCACAATGGCGGAAACGACGGCGGTGGCGTGTATGCTGCACCGCAGCTTGTTATGCAGGTAAATTATAAGTTCATATTTGCACAAGGTGGGACTGGGTCACACCACCGGAGGAAAAGCATGCAGCAGCACACGCCGTTCGAGGCGCCCGTCACGCGCAGCCTCGCCAAGGCACCCCTGTTTCCCCTCGCCTTGATCGTCAGCCTGTTTTTCCTATGGGGCGTGGCGAACAATCTTAACGACGTCCTCGTTGCGCAATTCAAGAAGGCGTTCACCCTGTCGGACTTCCAGGCCGGCCTGGTGCAGAGCGCGTTCTACCTCGGCTACTTCCTCGTGGCGATTCCAGCCGGCATATTCATGCGCCGCTTCGGCTACAAGGCGGCCGTGGTCTTCGGTCTGCTGCTGTACGGTGCTGGCGCCTTGCTGTTCTGGCCGGCGGCAGCCACCGCGACGTACGGCAGCTTCCTGATCGGGCTGTTCGTGATCGCCGCGGGGCTGGCCTTCCTCGAAACCTCGGCCAATCCCTACGTGACCCTGCTCGGTCCGCGTGAGTCCGCGGCTTCGCGCCTCAACCTCGCCCAGGCATTCAACCCGCTGGGCTCGATCACCGGCGTGCTGATCGGCCAGCACTTCATCTTTACCGGCGTGGAGCGCTCACCGGCGGAGCTCGCGACGATGGATGCGATCGCGCGCGATGCTTACATGAAGAGCGAAGCGGTGGCGGTGCAGATGCCTTACCTCGTGATCGGGCTCGGCGTCATCGCCTGGGCAGTGATCATCGGCATGACGCGTTTTCCGCGCACGGCGACGAGCGGGGACGTCGGCACCTCGGAGCGCGGCGTGATCGGCCGGCTGCTGCGCGACGGTCGATTCATGGCGGCCGTGGCCGCACAGTTCTTCTACGTCGGCGCACAGGTCGCCGTCTTCAGCTACATGATCCGCTACGCGCAGGCCACGATGCCGGGAACCGCCGACAAGGCTGCCGCTAACTACATCACGGCGGGTTTGCTGTGTTTCATGGCCGGTCGTTTCGCCGGCGCCGCGATCATGAAGTATCTGCAGCCCGCCCGCGTGCTCAGCACCTTCGCGATCATCAATGTGGTGCTCGCTGTCATCGCTGTTTTCGTGCCCGGCCACGTCGGCATCTACGCGCTGGTGGCCTCGAGCTTCTTCATGTCGATCATGTATCCCACCATCTTCGCGCTCGGTGTCGAAGGGCGAGGCGACACGGAGCGCAAGTTCGGCGCCTCCCTTCTGGTCATGTCGATTGTCGGTGGCGCGGTGGTCACGGCCGCGATGGGCGCAACGTCCGACCGGCTCGGCATCGCCCACGCCATGCTCGTGCCGATGCTGTGCTTCGTGGCGATCTTCCTGTTCGCCCGGAGTCGCACGAAGACCCCGGAGGTGATCGCGTGACCTGGCAGTGCTTCGCCCTTGACCTGCACGACGACCCGGCGCTGATCGCCGAGTACGAGCGCTGGCATCGCCGTGAATTCATCTGGCCCGAAGTGGTTGCATCGATCCGCGAGGCAGGCATCCTCGACATGCAGATTTTCCGCACGGGCAACAGGTTGGTGATGCTGATGCGCGCCGCGCCGTCGTTCGACGCCGCGGCGAAAGCGGCGGCGGACGCGGCCAGCGAGCGCGTGCAGGCCTGGGAAACCCTGATGTCCACTTTCCAGCAGCCGCTGCCATGGGCGGCAGGGCAGAAGTGGGTGCCGATGGATCGTATCTTCGATCTCGCCAGCTGCGCGGAAGGCTAGACGCGCAACATCAGCCCCGCCAGAGGATGTCGGGGGACACGCGGCTCGCGTCGAGCGTTCCCGTGAGCGCCATCGTGGTGCTCAGTTCCTTGCGGATGAGTTCGATCGCCTGGGTCACGCCGGCCTCTCCGCCTGCGCCGAGACCGTAGAGGAATGCCTTGCCGATCAGGCCAGCGCGCGCGCCCAGGGCCAGCGCCTTGAGCAGGTCTTGCCCACTGGTGATGCCGCTGTCGAACAGCACCTCGGTGCCGCCCGCGACGGCATCGACGATAGAAGGCAGTACGTCGATGCTTGCCGCGGCGCCGTCGAGCTGACGTCCACCGTGGTTGGATACGACAATCGCGTCCACACCGTGGGCTACCGCCAGGCGCGCATCCTCGGCGTCGAAGATGCCCTTGATGATGAGCTTGCCGGGCCAGAGGTCGCGGATCCAGGCGAGGTCGTCCCAGTTCAGGGTGGGATCGAACTGGCTGGCGATCCACTGGGCGAGCGTGGTCAGGCTGTCCGCGCCCTGGATGTGGCCGTCGAGGTTGCCGAACGAGCGGCTTGGCGCCCGCAGCACGTTCCATGCCCAGCGTGGTTTGCTGGCGATGTCGAGCAGGTTGCGCAGGGTGACTTTCGGTGGGACGGAAAGTCCGTTCTTGATCTCGCGATGGCGTTGGCCCTGTACCGTCAGGTCGGCGGTCAGCATCAACGCGGAGCAGTCCGCGGCGCGTGCGCGGCTGATCAGTTCGCGGGTGAAGCCGCGATCGCGCATCACGTAGACCTGGAACCAGAACGGTGTCTCCGTGGCCGCTCGTACCTGCTCGATAGAGCAAATCGACATCGTGCTGAGGCAGAACGGAATGCCCGCTTTCGCGGCGGCACGCGCGCCATGGATCTCGCCGCTACCGTGTTGCAGGCCGGTCAGTCCGGTCGGCGCGATCGCCAGCGGCATGCTCAGTGGCTGACCGACCACGGTCGTCGTCAGCGAGCGCTGGTCCACGTCCTTCATCACCCGCTGGCGGAAACGGAGTCGTTCGAAAGCGCGGCGGTTCTCGCGCAGCGTCGATTCATCGTAGGAGCCCCGGTCCGCATACTCGAAGAAGGCGCGGGGTACGCGCCGGCGGGCGAGCTCGCGCAGGTCGGCGATGTTGGTGACCGGAGTTGCCATCTCGTCAGCCACCTGCCGCGAGTGGCAGCTTCTGCCAGAGGATACCGTCGGGGAACAGGTGATCGCGCACGGACGCGGGATGCATCTGCGCCGAGAAGCCCGGCGCGGTGGGTGCCATGTAACGACCGTGGTCGATACGCACCGGATCGACGAAGTGCTCGTGCAAATGGTCGACGAACTCGATGGCGCGGTCGTCCTTCTTGCCCGTAATCGCGACGAAGTCAGCCATGGCCAGGTGCTGCACCAGTTCGCACAGGCCAACGCCACCCGCGTGCGGGAATACCCGGACGCCGAAATGCGCGGCGAGCAGCAGGATGGCAAGGTTGTCATTGACGCCGCCGACGCGCGCGGCGTCGATCTGGATGAGGTCGACGGCCTCGGCCTGCAGCAGCTGCTTGAACAGGACGCGGTTCTGGCCGTGTTCGCCCGTGGAGATGGGCGTGGGCGCGACGGCGCGACGGATGGCGGCGTGACCGAGGATGTCGTCCGGGCTAGTGGGTTCTTCCACCCACGCCAGCCCGACGCTTTCGAGCGGCTTCAGCCATTCGATGGCGGTGCCCACGTCCCAGCGCTGGTTGGCGTCGACCGCGATGGCGATGTCGGGGCCGACCGTTTCGCGGGCGAGACGGCAGCGGCGGATGTCGTCCTCGAGGTGGAGCCCGACCTTCAGCTTGATGGTGCGGAAGCCGTCGGCGACAGCCTGTTTCGCGAGGCGCTGCATTTTCTCGTCGGTATAGCCGAGCCAACCGGGCGAGGTGGTGTACGCCGGATAGCCTTCCGCTTCCAACTGGGCGATGCGGGCTTTCTTGTGTGGTTCCGCGTCGCGAAGGATCGCCAGGGCCTGCGCGGGCGTCAGCGCATCCGTCAGGTAACGGAAATCGATCTGTTCGACGATCTGCTCGGGCGTCATGTCGGCAATGAAACGCCACAGTGGCTTGCGCGCCCGTCGCGCGGCCATGTCCCAGGCGGCATTGACCACCGCGCCGATGGCCATATGCATCACACCCTTTTCGGGACCGAGCCAGCGCAGCTGCGAGTCGCCGTTGAGCTCGCGGGCGAAATCGCCGAGGCGGTCGACGATGTCCTCGATGGGACGGCCGACGACCTTGTCTTCGAGGGCGGCGAGCGCGGCGGTCTGCACCTCGTTGCCGCGCCCGATCGTGAACACGAGTCCGTACCCTGCCAGTCCATCCGGGCTGTCCGTGCGGATGATCACGTAGGCCGCCGAGTAGTCGGGGTCCGGATTCATCGCGTCGGAGCCATCGTGGTCCAGCGAGGTCGGAAAGCGGACGTCGTACGTGTCCAGCGCCGTGATATTTACCATGCGATCCGGCCTCCCGAGCCGGCGTTGTGTCGATCCGTCATGTATTGGTTCAAGGGCGACGGCCCGGGTGGGCCACGACGTCCTGGCGTTGGCGGCCGAGGCCTTCGATGCCTAGTTCGATGACGTCGCCGGGCTTGAGGTAGGTAGGTGGTTTCAGACCGAGACCGACGCCTGCCGGCGTGCCCGTGCTGATGATGTCGCCGGGCATCAGCGTCATGTAGCGGCTGATATAGCTGACCAGTGCTGCGACGCCGAAGACCATCGTCCGGGTGTTGCCGTCCTGGTACCGATGGCCGTTGACCTCTAGCCACAACGAAAGGGCCTGCGGGTCGGCCACTTCATCACGCGTGACCAGCCAGGGTCCGATCGGACCGAACGTGTCGCAGCTCTTGCCCTTGACCCACTGTCCGCCATGTTCGAGCTGGAACGCGCGCTCGGAGAGGTCGTTGATGACGGCGTATCCGGCGACATGTTCCATCGCCTGGTCGGCTGCGACGTCGCGCGTGACCTCACCGATGATTACGCCGAGTTCCACTTCCCAGTCGGTTTTCACCGAATCGCGCGGAATCACGACGGTATCGTTCGGGCCACCGATGGCCGTGGTGGCCTTCATGAAAATCACGGGTTGCTCGGGCACCGGCGCGCCGGTTTCCGCGGCGTGGTCGGCGTAGTTCATGCCGACGCAGATCATCTTGCCGATGCCGGCCGCCGGAGTGCCGTAGCGCGGTTGGCCTGTCACGCGTGGCAGGGACTCCGGGTCGATGGCGGCGAGCTGCCGAAGCGACGCGTTGCCGAGTGCGGCACCGGACAGGTCGTCGATCACGCCGGACAGGTCGCGCAGCTGACCATCGGTGTCGACAAGGCCGGGCTTCTCCTTCCCGAGTTCGCCGTAACGCAGGAGTTTCATCGTGGGTTGTCCTTAGTTCGACCAGCCACCGTCCACGACGTGGACGGTGCCGGTGGTAAACGACGATTCGTCGGAAGCCAGATAGAGGGCCAGCGCGGCGATCTCGCGTGGGTCGCCCAGGCGACCCATCGGCTGGCGTTCGGCGAAGCCGCGCCAGGCCGCATCTTCATCGCCGCCGAGCGCGCGCACGCGGTCGCCGAGTGACGGTGTCTTCACTGTTCCGGGGCAGATTGCGTTGCAGCGCACGCCACGCGCCACGTAGTCGGCGGCAATCGAGCGGGTCAGGCCGATGACGGCGGCCTTGGTCGTGCCGTAGGCGAAGCGGTTCGGCACGCCTTTGATGCTGGACGCCACCGACGACATGTTCACGATGCTTCCGGCGCCACGTTCGAGCATGCCCGGCAGCACGGCGCGGCAGGTGTGGAACATGCTGTCCACGTTGATCGCGAACGAGCGACGCCAGGCGTCGTCGTCCGTGTCGAGCAGGGTACCCGCATGCACATAGCCCGCACAGTTGAACAAGACATCGATGTCATCCGCGCCAGCGACGAACGTGGCGATCGCGCGCGCGTCGGTCACGTCGAGCAGGTGGGTCGATATCGAAGCATGCGCGGAGGCGAGATCGGCGAGACTTGCCGCATGGATATCGGTCGCCAAAACGGTCGCTCCTTCGGCAGCGAACGCAAGCGCGGTGGCACGGCCGATACCTGCGCCCGCGGCCGTGACCAATGCGCGCTTGCCGGCCAGGCGGCCGGATGGAACGGATGGCGTCATGGGGTATTCCTCGATGCGGGGGTGTAGAGGGCAAGCGCGTTACCGCCGAACACGGCGGCTTCCTCACCCGGTGCGTGTCGTCGGACCAGCTCGCGCGCGACGGTCTTCCACCCCTCGTAAGTGGCATGGGTCGTCACCACCGGCCAGTCGCTGCCCCAGATCAGGCGAGCGGCGCCGAACGTTTCGAACAAGTGGGCGACGTACGGCTCCAGCGCGTGGGGGTCCGCGACGGCGCCGCACAGCGTGAGCAGGCCGGAGAATTTGCAGTGAACGTCCGGTATCTGCGCGAGGCGCGCGACCGCACCGGACCATGCGGCAAACCCTGCCCCTGCGATATCCGGCTTGGCCGCATGGTCGATCACCGTGCGCAGGCCGGGGTGCTTCGCCAGGCGCTCGGACAGCACGCGCAGATGGCGGCCATCGACCAGGGCGTCGAAGACGAGATCGTGGTCGCGCAGGTGATCGAATGCGCGGTCGAGTCGCGGCGATGCGAGCCAGGCTGGATCGGGAATGTCCTGGACCATCGGGCGGATGCCGCGGAGCAGGCCGTTTCCATCGGCGACAAGCCGGTCGAGGCGCGCGCCGACATCGTCGGCCTCCATGTCGATCCAGCCGACGACACCGATTGTGCCGGTCGAGGCGCGCGCAAGTTCAAAGAGAAAGCGCGTCTCGCGTTCGTCCGGCGCGGCCTGGACAAGGATGCAGGGGTCGGCGGAGACGCCGGGGGCGCTGGGGAGGAAGGGCCTTCGGAGGGCGGCCGGTGCATCGGCAAGCCAGGCGTAGTCCAGCCGCGAGGGATCCCAGTAATGGCGGTGGGCGTCGACGATCACGGCGTCGGAACCCCGGCGTCGATCAGTCCCTCTTCGCGCAGGGTGGCCCAGGTCGCGGCGGGCACGTGCGCCCGCTGGCGGAGCAGGGCGAAATCCACCTCGGCGGCCGAGCGCAGGCCGCAGACAACGCTTGCGACGGCCGGATGAGCAAGCGGAAATTGCAACGCCGCTGCGCCGACGTCAGCGCCCGTGCGCCGGCAGACGTCGTAGAAGCGCTCCGCACGCGCCGTCACCTCCGGTGTGGCGTGCGCATAGTTGTACATCGCGCCAGGCCGGTCGGAGCGGCCGAGCAGGCCCGAGTTGTACGGACCTGCGACCAGCACCGCGACACTGTCGGCCACGGCGCGGGCCATGACACGTTCGCTCGCGGACTGTTCGAACAAGGTATAGCGGCCGGCCAGCATGATCGCGTCGAGCGGAAAGCGAGGCATCACCTCGAGGCACACCGCTTCCTCGTTCACGCCGATGCCGATCGCGCCGACGAGGCCCTCGTCACGCATGCGTGCCATCTCCGGCAATGCTTCATCCAGCGCCTGGGCAAGGAGGCGCGGATGTTCGTCGCCGTGCGTGAGCGCACCGATATCGTGAAGAAACAGCACGTCGATGCGCTCGGTGCGCAGTCGCCGCAGGCTCGCCTCGAGGCTGCGACGTACGCCGTCACGGCTGTAGTCGAAGCGGGCCACTCGACCGTCGACAGCGAAGCCGTCGTCCTGCCCTCGGCGGCCGGCGGCTTCCTCGATGACGCGGCCCACCTTTGTCGACAACGTGAAACTCTCGCGTGGAACGCCTGCGAGGACCTCGCCGAGGCGACTCTCGCTGAGGCCGAAGCCGTAGTAGGGCGCGGTGTCGAAATGGCGAATACCACCCTCCCACGCCCGACGGATCGCGCTGGCCGCTTCCGCCTCGTCGACTTCGGCATACAGGTTGCCCACGGGCGCCCCGCCGAAGGCCAGGGTGGAGAGCGTCACGCGTGCATGGTCGGGCGGAGCGCCCGTCGGGATCTGGCTCGCATGCTGCGACGACATTGGTGCTCCCTCGGCGTTCACGTGCAGGCGGTAGTGCGGTGCACAGCTATAAATACTACGTTTATAGGTGAACTTGTCTAGAGGGGAGCCGTTGCCGGCCGCATGTTGCGGTGCAACTTGAATCGATGTAAACATATCTGAATACTAAGTTTGCCAGTGAACGGATGACGGGGTAGCTACGTTCCCAAAATGACAACGTTGTCGGCGAGGGGTCGCCAACGGGTCGTCACCGGTGCAAGGGCGAGACGGCCGCGCCATCGCCAACGGTGCGGCTTCCATGCAGACGAGCGTGCGCTGCCCAGCCGGGCGGAAGGCGCGCATCCGAAATCAACGCTTCGGGGGAGACCGAGCATGACCATCAGCAAGACCTTGCTGTGCGCGAGCATCCTGTATGCGCTCGCCACGGTGGCATCCGCGCAGGACGCTACCACCACCGACACCGACACCTCGAAGGCGACGCGGCCGAAAACTGCCCAGCAGAAGGTCGCTGAAAAACAGGTAGAGGAACTGCAGGCGGTGACCGTCACCGGATATCGCGGCAGCCTCGAGAAGGCGATCGACGTCAAACGCAACGCTAATGCCGTGGTCGACGCGATCAGCGCGACAGACATCGGCAAGTTTCCCGATACGAATGCGGCCGAGTCGCTCTCGCACCTGCCCGGTATCACCGTCGATCGGCAGTTCGGCGAAGGCGAGAAGATCAGCGTCAACGGCACCGACGCGGCACTCAACCGCGTGCTGCTCAATGGCCAGACGATCGCCTCGGGCGACTGGGGCGGCAATCCGACCGACACCAGTGGCCGCACGTTCAATTACTCGTTGCTGTCGCCCGAGGTCATCGGCCTGATGGAGGTCTACAAATCTCCCGAGGCGCGCATCGACGAGGGAAGCATCGGCGGCACCGTGATCATTCACACGCGCAAGCCGCTCGATCTGCCGGCCAACACGCTGCGCGGATCGCTTGGATACAACTACAACGACCGTTCGGCAGAGGGTAATCCGCGAGGTTCGGCGCTGTGGAGCTGGAAGAACTCGGACAGTACGTTCGGCTTTCTCACCAGCGTCACGCACGACAAGCAGAACCTATCGCGCGCGGGTATCGAGTTCTTTGGCTACACCACCGGTGCCAACATCACCAGCAACCCGACCGTCACGGGCGATCCAAACTACGCCAACGCAAAGATTCCCGTCGGTATCAACAGCGCTTACTTCCAACAGACCCGCGAGCGTAATGGCCTGCAGTCGGCTTTGCAGTGGCGACCGGACGATCACAACGAGTTCAACCTGACCGGTCTCTACGTCAAGGGCAAGTACGACAACTTCAGCGAATCGCGCTATGTCTGTCCGGGCTGCGGCGACCTGAACAAGCTGACCGACATCAACGTCAACAATGGCTACATCACATCGGGCACGGTGTCTTCCGGCACCGGCAATGGGCAGCCCTACGCGGAACTCGACGCCAACTATCGCAAGACTGAGGTCTCCACCAAGAGCATCAACCTTCGCCACGACTTCAACGGCGACGACTGGGTGTTCACCAGCCAGGTCGGCTATACCAGCGCCAGTGGCGGCAAGGATCCCGAGTACCTGATGAAGTACCTGCTGCAGTCGGGTGGATACAACTTCGGCTACGACGGCCACAACACCAGCGTGAACTACCAGAATGGCTCGGCCGCCAACTGGGGCCTGCCAGCCTCGCCCGCGGGTTCACCTCCGGGCGACACCTCACTGCCGGGCCAGTACCAGGCCGGCGGCATCTACTACGAGCAGACCACCGATCGTGAGCGCTACGCGCAGTTCGACGCATCGCGCGACCTCGACTGGGGCCCGATCAACCAGATCCAGATGGGTGTGAAGTACACCAACCATTTCAATGGCACGCAGGCGCGCGGCAACCGTGTCAATACCACCGACGCGGTGTCCCTGCTGGACTTCGAGCCTGGCTCGACGCCCGGTAGCCTGTTCGACGGCTTGCACGCCAGCGGGGATCTGACCGACTGGCCGACCGCCAGCCAGGGCAGTGTCATCGCGTACCTGAATTCGCTGCCGCAGGGTCCCTATACGCTGAACTACCCGGCGATGTTCGGCGTCTCCGAAGTGACCAAGGATGGCTACCTGCAGGTGAACTATCAGTCAGGCAGTTGGCGCGGCAATGTCGGCGTACGCTACGTCGACACGAAGGACACCTCGAACTATTACGTCAGCAGCAACGGCGACATATATAGCCGCGTGTCCAACAGTACGCATTATTACAAGCCGCTCCCGTCGGTGAACGTCGCCTACGACCTCGACGAGGACAAGGTGCTGCGCCTGTCGGTGGCCAAGGTGATCGCCCGCCCGCGTTACGGCGACCTTGCCGGCGCCACCTCGCTCAATGGGGCGGCAACGGGCAACTTCACCGCCAGTGCGGGTAACCCGGATCTGAAGCCTTACCAGTCGACCAACTTCGACCTGTCCGCCGAATGGTATTTCGCACCGGCCAGCCTGCTCTCGCTCGAAGGCTTCGTGCGCAAGATCGACAGCTACATCGTGACCACCACGTCAGAACGCTCGCTGACGGATCCGACCACCGGACAAACCAATGTCTACTCGGTGACATCGCCGATCAACGCTTCCAATGCAAAGGTGTCGGGCCTGTCGCTGATCTACCAGCAGGATATCGGCTACGGCTTCGGCATCCAGACCAACTACACCTATAGCAAGGCCACCACCCAGACACAGACGGACGGCGACAAGCTGAACCTGCCGTACCTGTCGAAGAACGTGATCAACATCATTCCGTACTACGAGCACGGTCCCTGGTCGGCCCGGATCAACTACAGCCGCCGTTCGCAGTATTTCACGCAGGTGGGGCGGCTCAACTCCAACGTGTTCTCGGACGCGTACAAGGAGCTGGACCTGAGTGCCTCGTACCAGATCAACGAGTGGGCTGGCGTCACGGTCAGCGCGACCAACCTGCTGGATTCGACGTATTACCAGTACGCCGACATCAAGTACGCGCCTATCGGTGAATACAAGAGTGGGCGCACTTACTCGATGACCCTGAACTTCAAGCTTTAGCGCGCAACCGGCGGTGCCCGACTCCCTGCGGCGCCGCCGGTTCTTTTTGCTGAAAGGAGTTGCTCCATGCTGCGACGACGACTCGTCCCCCTGGTGCTGGCGGCATCGCTCGCCGGTGCCGTCCACGCCGGCGAGCCAACGGCGCCCACGGCCAACAGCGTATCGCCGCAGGCCCAGGACCTCGCCTGGCAGAAGGCCTCGGCGAAGTTCGCGCCTGCGCGCAGGGCCATCCTGGACAGCGTGGCCGCTAACGTCGCCGATGGCCCGTTCCGCCCGGACTGGGCTTCGTTGCGCAGTTACCGTTCGCCGGCCTGGTATGACGATGCCAAGTTCGGCATCTTCATCCACTGGGGCGTCTATTCGGTGCCGGCGTTCGGCAGCGAGTGGTACTCGCGCAACATGTACCAGCAGGGCACCAAGGAATTCGCCCACCACGTCGCTACCTATGGCCCGCAATCCCGTTTCGGCTACAAGGATTTCGTGCCGATGTTCAAGGCGGAGCACTTCGATCCCGAGGCCTGGGCCGTGCTGTTCCACGACGCCGGGGCTCGTTACGTCGTTCCCGTGGCCGAACATCACGATGGCTTCGCCATGTACGACTCGAAGCTGTCGGACTGGACGGCTGTGAAGAAGGGACCCAAGCGCGACGTCATCGGCCTGCTGGAGAAAGCGGTGCGAGGCCAGGGCATGCGCTTTGGTATCTCGTCCCACCGCGCCGAACACGACTGGTTCTTCGACGGTGGGCGACACTTCGACTCCGACGTGAACGATCCGGCCAATGCGGAACTGTACGGTCCGGCCGTCGATCACCTGAGCAAGCACGACGAAAACCTTGCCGACGACTGGACCTATACCTCGCAGGCATGGCTCGACGACTGGCTCGCTCGCACAGCCGAGATCATCGACGACTATCATCCCGACCTCATCTATTTCGATTGGTGGATTGGCCACCCGACCTTCCGCAACACGCTACCGACGATGCTGTCGTACTACTACAACGACGGCGCGAAACGCGATGGCGTGGTCGTGAACTACAAGCTCGGTGACTTCCCGGAAGGCGCGGGCACGCTGGATATCGAACGCGGCCAGCTCACTGGCATCCACGACACCCACTGGCAGACCGATACCTCGATCAGCAACGACTCCTGGGGCTATATCGAGCATGACACCTATAAGTCGCCCGCCTTCATCATCCACCTGCTTGCGGATGTAGTTAGCAAGAATGGCAACCTGATGCTCAACATCGGGCCGCGCGCCGACGGGACGATTCCGCAGGCTGCTCAGGATACCCTGCGCAGCGTCGGCGGCTGGCTCAAGATCAATGGTGAGGCGATATACGCCAGCAAGCCCTGGCGCGTGTATGGCGAGGGTCCCACCGAAGTCGTCGGTGGCACGTTCCAGGACACCAAGACCAAACCCTATACAGCTGACGATTTCCGTTTCACCACGGGTAACGGCAAGCTTTACGCGATCGAACTGGGCTGGCCCACGAAAGGGGCTGTCACGGTCCACTCGATCCAGCCTGCGGAAAAGGTGACCCGTGTCGAGTTGCTTGCCGATGGTCACAGCGTTCCCTTCACCCAGGACGCCGATGGACTTCATCTGCGACTTTCCTCCCATCCCGTCGGCAGCGATGCGTATGTGTATCGCATCACGCTGGCGAATCCGCCCAAGGTCTCCCCATGAAACGACGGATCTCTCTCTCGCTGCTTGCCTGCCTGCTCTGGATGCCACTGACCGCCTTCGCCAAGGCCCCGGTCGCGCTCTTCTACATGATGGAGTCGCAGAAATCGATCGCGTCGTTCGA
The DNA here is from genome assembly GCA_966191635.1 of uncultured Luteibacter sp. GTDB lineage: Bacteria > Pseudomonadota > Gammaproteobacteria > Xanthomonadales > Rhodanobacteraceae > Luteibacter. The sequence continues at coordinate 19,304 of CBIGPO010000016.1, read as the reverse complement.
GGCCCACGTCGACAAGATCGACGTTCTCGTGCCCACCTGGTACGGGGTGGACGAGAACGGCCTGGTGTCAGGCGGACCCGACGAGTACGTGCTGAAAATCGCCAAGGCGCACAGGCTGCCTGTGATGCCGATCATTTCCGCCGGCGGTGACCGGGCGAAGTTCCATGCGTTGCTGACCAGCGAAGTCGCGAAAAAGGCGATGATCGAAGGCATGGTTGCACAGGCGAAGCTGCACGGCTTCACCGGCTTTCAGTTCGACTTCGAGAACATTGCCTGGACCGATCGCGACGCGCTCACGCTCATGACGAAGCAGACGTATGAAGCGCTGCACAGGAGCGGCTTGAAACTTACGATGGCCGTGGTGCCGAATGCGCCGGGGTACGCCGGCCACGGCGCCTTCGGCAAGTGGATGTGGGAATACTGGCGCGGTGCGTACGACCTGAAGGAGCTGGCCAAGGTGCTCGACCTGGTTTGCCTCATGACCTACGACCAGCATACCCGCTGGACCACGCCGGGCCCGGTGGCCGGCATGCCGTGGGTGATGGAACACCTCGAGTACGCTCTCAAGGTGGTGCCGAAGGAGAAGCTGTCGCTCGGCATCGGCCTTTATGGTTACCACTGGTTCGCCGGTAACCCCGTGGGTGCGGACGGCAAGGAGAACTCGAACATCTCCGCCAGTTACATCGACGCCGACGAGTCTTTCCCGTTGGCGAAGCAGTTCGGCGTCACGATGCAGTGGGACCCGGTGGAACACGAGTCGTGGTTCTACTTCTATCGGGATCAGATGCGCGAATGGGTTTTCCTGCCCGACGCCCGCGCCTTCCGTGACCGCTATGAAGTGACGAAGCAGTACGGCCTCCAGGGATTCTGCGCCTGGGTGCTCGGTGCGGAGGATCCGAAGATCTGGGACGAGTTGCCCGACGCGGTGCGCTGAGGCGGGTGCCTCAGTCGCCCACCTTGAACAGCTTGAACTCCCGAATTCGCGCTGTCCCCACCGATGACTGGATGTTAAGCCGCACGCGACGTGCGGTAACCGGTGCAAAGCGATCGATCTTCATGTGTCCGATGGCTTGTGCCTGGGCGATGGTTTTCCAGGCCTTGCCATCCCAGATCTGCACCGCGTAGCCGTGGACGTTCTGGCCGCCGTCGAGCCATTCCATGCTCATGGCATGGTCAAAGGTGACCTCGCGACCCAGGTCGACTTCGAGTATCGCGTTGGCCGAACCGACCGGCGCCGACCAGAACGTGGATGGGTCATTGTCCAGCGCGGCTGCCGTGTTCTCGTCGGTGGCCGTATGCTGCGCGGCTAGGTTTGCTTCGTCGCCGTAGCGCGCCTTCAGCGCCTTGCCGAACTCCGCTAGCCGGCGCACGTCGGCGTCGGGCAGCAGGCCGTGCGTGTCCGGCGCTATGCCGAGCATGAGCTGGCCGCCATGGCCGACGCTGCTTTCCCAGTTATCCATCAGTTCGTCGACGGACTTCAGCGCCGTCGCGAAATCGGGCTTCGAGCTATAGAACCAGTGGTCCTTGTGCAGTGGCGTGTCTACCTCGAGCGGCCGCCAGCGCAGTTGGCCGTGGCGATCGATGACGTTCCAGTTCTCGCCCTGCACGATGCCCTGCTCGTTACCCACCCAGCGGATATCGCCGTAGTCGAACAAGGCGACGTCGGCGAAGATCATCGTGTTTGTCTGGTAGGTGCGTAGCGTTTCCACGTATTTGGCGAAGTCGTAGACGTGTCCCGCGCTGCCGGCGCCGTCGAGCCACCATTCGGTAAGCGGGCCATAGTGCTGCACCAGTTCCTCAAGCTCGGCCAGGTAGTATTTGTCGTAGGCTGCGGAGTCCTTGTAGCGTGGATCGTGGCGATCCCACGGCGAGAGGTACACGCCGAAGCCGAGCCCGTTCTTCTTCGCCGCGTCGGAGGTCATGCGCACGAGGTCGCCCTTGCCACCCTTCCAGGGGCTGGCCTTCACTGAGTAATCGGTCTGGTCCGTGGGCCAGAGTGCGAAGCCATCGTGGTGCTTCGCTACCAGCACCATGTAACGCACGCCCGCCGCCTTTACCGCACGTGCCCACTGGTCCGGGTCGACCTTGTCGGGATGGAACACGGAGGGGGCAGCCGTGCCGTCACCCCACTCGCGATCGAGGAAGGTGTTGGTGCCGAAGTGCACGATGACGCCGAACTCGAGGTCCTGCCAGGCCACCTGCTGCGGCGAAGGCTTCACGTCGGTGGACGATTCGGCCTGCGTGATCGTGGGCAGTGCCGCCAGCATGGCGGCGACGAGGCAGGTTCTGATGCCGGGAAAAGAAAACATAGACATGGAGAGGGTTTTCCTAAGGGTCAGAGGGCTTGTCGGGCGCGGCCCACAGCCGCTGTTCGACGCCGCGAATGACGGGCTTGTCGCGTGTCTGGAGGTCGAAGACGACCACCTCGTTCGAGCCGGGACGGAACCACGGCGCGGGTGCGTACAGGTCGTGTTGCGGACCGATCGACCAGATCCGGCCGAGGTTGACGCCGTTGAGCCATGCGGCGCCCTTGCCGAACGCACGCGTGTCGAGAAAGGTGTCGGCGGGGGTGTCGATGATGACCTTGCCCCGATGGAAGGCCGGAGCTTCCACCTTTGCTGTGGTCCAGCCGTGCAGCATGCGAGGCGATGCCATCGGCAGCGGGAAAGCCTGCCAGTCGTGTAGCACGGTGTCACCGAGCATCACCGGGTCGACCAGGCCAGCGCGGCCGTCTTCCATGTGCGGCCCGTAGTTCACCCGGCCCATGTTCTCGACGAGGACATCGAGCGTGTGCTCGCCGCTACGAACGTCGAGTTCGACCGAGACCTGCTTGAGGCGACGATCCACCGTGCCGTGTGCCTCGCGATCGAGATACACGGCCGCGTAGTCGCGAACATCGCCGAGGTAGAGCGTGCCGTGGAACGGGCCGTGGATTGTCGTGCGATACAGGATGTAACCATAAGCCTGGCCGTAGGCCTCCATGGGCTTGGGCAGGTCGGACATCTGCGCCGCGGGCAGGTTATCCCAGAGCGATGCGGACTCCTCAAGGGTGAACGCGGGAAGGCTGCGCACCGGCGGCGACGTGGGAACGGGCGGCAGGGTTTCACCCGTTGCCTTGGCGATGATGTCGCGAAAGCGCGTGAACTTCGCCGTGGGCCTGCCCGCCTCGTCAAGCGCCGCATCGTAATCGTAACTGGTGGTCTGCGGTGCGTAGTGATCCGAGGCATTGCCCTGGAAGTTGGCGCCGTTCATGAAGCCGAAGTTCGTGCCGCCATGCACCATGTAAATGTTGACCGAGTAGCCCTGCTTGAGCATCCAGGCCAGTTCGTCGCCTTGCTGCTTCGCGTCGGTCGCAGCGTGCTTGCCTCCCCACTGGTCGAACCAGCCGGCCCAGTACTCGCCGGCCATGCGTGGCGATCCCGGACGAAAACGCTCCAGCATCTCGAAACTTTTCTTTGCTTCGCCCGGCGAGAAATCGATCACCGCGGTCACATCGGGGAGCGTGCCGTTGGCGAGCAGATCGGGGCCGTCGTAGGTGAGCAGCAGGTCGTCCGCGAGGCCCGAGCGCTTGAGCATCCCGCGGATATCGCCCAGATAGGCTTTGTCATTGTTGTAGGACCCGTATTCGTTCTCCAGTTCCGTAGCGATGATCGGCCCACCATGGCTCGCCAGCAGCGGTGACAGCTCCTTGCCCAGCCGCTGCAGGTAGCGGTCTGCCGCTGCGAGGAAGCGCGGATCGCGCGTACGCACGCGCATGCCTGGCTCGGCGAACAACCACGCGGGAAAGCCGCCGGCGTCCCACTCGGCGCAGACGTAAGGGCCGGGACGCAGGATGACGTTCAGCCCTTCTGCCTGCGCGGCCTTGACGAAGGCGGCGACGTCGTTGTTACCGGTGAAGTCGAAGTGGCCGGGCGAAGGCTCGAGCAGGTTCCAGAACACATAGGTGGTGATCGTGTTCAGGCCCATCGCGCGTAACTTGCGAAGGCGATCGGTCCAGTACTCGCGGGGCACGCGCTGGAAGTGCATGTCGCCGGAGATGATCTGGTAAGGCTTGCCGTCGCGCATGAACTGCGCGCCGGACACGGTGACCGGTGCGCTGGCGAACGCGGTGGGTGAGACGGCGAGCATGCCGGCCGTGGCGATGGCGAGCGCAAAGTGGGTCAGGGTGGAACGCTTCATGTGATCTCCTGACCGACGTCCGGGGTGAAGGAGGGCGGTCGGTCGGCGCGGTCGGCGCCGTAGTGCGGATTCGGACTGGCACCCATGTGGAAGACGAGGTGGCCGCCGGCGGAAAGGTCGGCGTGATGAAGCCACGTGCGCGTGTACGGCTTGCCGTTCCATGTCGCGGACTGGATATAGGGGCAGTCCGGAGCATTGCCCTGTGCCTCGACGATCAACGTGCGGCCAAGACCCATGTCGATGTCCACGCGGTCGAACAGCGGACTGCCGATGACATAGGTGGCGCTGACCGGGTCGACGGCATAGAAACCAAGAGCGCTCATGACGTACCACGCGCTCATCTGGCCGCAGTCCTCGTTGCCGGCCAACCCGTCGGGGCTGTCCTGATACATGGTGGCGAGCAGCGAGCGCACGCGGAACTGGGTCTTGTGGTGTTGTCCGGTGTACGCGTAGAGATAGGCCACGTGATGGCTGGGTTCGTTGCCGTGCGCGTACTGGCCGACCAGGCCCGCGATATCGGGTGGCGCGTCGGGCAGCTGTTGGGAACTGGCGGCGAACAGCGCATCGAGCTTGCGCGCGAACCCTTGTTCGCCGCCGAACAGCGCCATGTATCCGTAGAGATCGTGCTGGTTGAGGAAGGTGGCCTGCCACGCGTTCGATTCGGTGAAGTCGTGCCAGGCCTTGCCGTGGCCCAGCGCACGCGGGTCGAAGGGTGTGGCCCAGCTGCCGTCGGCGAGGCGTGGTTGCACGAAACCGCTGTCGCGGTTGAGCACGTGTCGGTAGTTGCCCGAGCGCTCACGCAGCAGGCGGTAGTCGTCATCGGCGCCCGCGCCTTTCGCGAGCTGAGCTACGGCCCAATCGTCGTAGGCGTACTCGAGCGTCTTGCTCGCCGCTTCCCATTCCTTGTCGCAGGGGACATAGCCCAGGCGCCGGTAGTCCGCGAGTCCCCGGTAGTCGTCGTCCATCGCGCGCTTGCGGAACAGCGGCCAGGCACGGGCATAGTCGATGTCCTTGAAGCCCTTCGCCTGCGCCTCAGCCAGCACCACCGCGGAGTGGTAACCGATCATGCAACCCGTCTCGATGCCCTGTAGCGGCCACACGGGCGGCCCATCGGGACTCTCCGCTGCCATGCGTACAAGGCTGTCCACGAGCCCCGGCACGCGATGCGGCTGCACGAGGGTGAGCAGAGGATGCAGGGCACGGTAGGTATCCCACAGGGAGTATGTCGTGAAGCTCTGCTTGCCCGCGGAAAGGCGATGTACCGCGCCGTCCATGCCGCGGTATCGGCCGTCGACGTCACTGGCCAGAGTCGGCGCGACCATGCTGTGGTAAAGAGCCGTGTAGAAGATTCGCTTGTCGCGATCGGATGCGGTCTGCACGCGTATGCGTGAGAGTTCCTGCTCCCAGCCCGCTTCGGCGGCGGCGCGCACGTGCTCGAAATCGAAGCCGGCCTGCTCGGCATCCAGGTTGCGCAGCGCGGCTTCACCATCGACCGTGGAAAGGCCGATTTTCACCAGCAACGGCGCGTCACCCGCATCGGGAAAATGCAGCACTGCCTTGAGGCGAGAGCCTGCGGCTGACCTGGCATCAGGGGCGATCATTTTGTCGTCGCTGTACAGCGAGCCCTTGGCGAACGGGCGCGACAGGCGCAGCGCGAAATAGATCTGCCGTCCCTTTGCCCACTGGTGGACACGACGGCCTCCCATGACGGTACGGTCGTCCACGAAGCGCAGGGTGGCATCGCTCACCCGCGTGGGCGTGTGCGCGTTGTCCTGCATGCCATGGCAAAGGTCGAGGATGAGATGGCCGGCGGTGGCGGCAGGGAAGGTGTAGCGATGCAAGCCGCTTCGCGCCGTGGCGGTGAGCTCGGCACGGATGTCGTGGTCTTTCAACAGCACGCTGTAGAACCCCGGCGTAGCGACTTCGTCGGCACGGTTGAAGCGTGAGCGGTAACCCGCACCCGGCGCGTCATCGGGCGCGCCCGCCACGATGCGCACCGTGCCGGTCGCCGGCATCAGCAGCACGTCCATCATGTCGCCGATGCCAGTACCCGACAGATGGGTGTGTGAGAACCCCATGATCGAGTCGTAGCGCTGGTGGTAGCCCGAGCAGACGTCCCAATCGGCGTTATAGGTGTCCGGACCCAGCTGCACCATGCCGAACGGCGTCGTTGCACCGGGGTAGGTGTGCCCGTGCCCACCCGTGCCGATGAACGGGTCGACGTAGTGGCGGACCGCGTCGCGGTGGACACCGTTCGTTTCCAGCGCGGCGAAGACGCGCGTTGTTCCCTGCCCGGCGAGCAGGGTCGCGCCCAGGGCGCCCTGGAGAAAGCCGCGGCGCGTGAGGCTCATCGGGGCAAGGCTTGTTGGCCATGGATGCTGAAGCCGACGCTTTCGCCTGGTGCATCGCCAGGCTGGCCGCCCCCGAGGTACAGGCCATAGTCGCCCGCGACCACTGCGCGCCGTCCGGCGGCATCCACCGAGCTCAGCAGGCGAGGATCCAGCGTGAAGCTCACGCGGCGGGATTCGCCGGCTGCGAGGTGGACGCGCTCGATCCCGACCAGCGAACGCTGCGGCGCGAGTGAGTCGCCGGTCGGATAGGTCAGATAAACCTGCACCACGTCGTCACCCGCGTGGTCGCCGCTGTTGCGTACATCGACACTCGCGGTCAGCGACTGACCGGCGTCGATCGCGACGCTGGATGCCTGCGCGTTCGCATAAGCGAACCGCGTATAGCTTAGGCCGTGTCCGAAAGGGTAGAGCGGTGAGCCCTTGAAGTAGCGATAGGTACGGCCCTTCATCTGGTAGCTGGTGAAGGGCGGCAGGTCGCGGACGGATCGATAGAACGTCACCGGTAGCCGGCCGGCCGGGTTGTAATCGCCCGCCAGCACCTGCGCTATGGCGAGGCCGCCGCTTTGCCCCGGGTACCACGCGGCGACGATCGCCGAGGCGTGCTCCTTCGCCCAGTCCAGCGCAACGGCGCTGCCGGACATCAGGACGACGACGAGCGGCTTGCCACTCGCGGCGGCACGCTCGAGCAGGGCCTGCTGGGCGGCGGGAAGACCGATATCGGTACGGTCGCCACCGTCGAAGCCGGGGACATCGACATGGAGTTCTTCACCCTCGACATCGGGCGAGAGCCCGACGAAAGCGATGGCGATATCCGCCGAGGCGACCGCGCGTCCGGCTTCGGCGAGCTGTGCCTCGGCCGGCGGCAGCCATTGCAGGCGCACGCCCTGGTCTTCGCCGCTGTGAACGTACTCCAGTCGCAGGTCGTGCGCGCGGATGTCGGTGAAGTGCAGGGTAGCTTGCGTATGCTTGTCGTCGCCGGCATCGTCGACCACAGGTTTGCCGTCGACGAACAGGCGTACCGGATCGTGGCCCGTGCAATCGAAGCAGCGTTCGACATGCACGGCCAGCGTGTAATCACCGGGACCCGGCGGCAGGATCGTGCCGGTCCAGCGCACGGCATACGAACCCTTGGGCAGACCGGCCGGGGAAACGTGGTCCCAGTCGAAGTCGACGCTGCGATCCACGCGTGTCAGACGCGGTTTTCCACTGAAGTCGGCGTGCTCGAAATAGCTTCCGGTCAGGCCGATCGACGCATCCACCGCGTCGCTCGTACGCAGCGCCGTCTCCGGCACGGGGATGGGCACGCCAGCGGCGATGGGCGAGCCTTGGGCGTAACTGACCCGCTCCGTACCGAAGCGTGCGCGCAGGCCCTGCAACGGCGTGACAGGTGCGCGCGGCGTAGCGTGGTAGTTCGCTTCCAGCGTCTCCACCGTGTCGGCGTTGGGGCCGATGACCGCGATGCGCGGGTTACCGCGCAGGGGCAGCGTGCCGTGGTCGTTCTTCAGCAGCACCGTGGACTCGAGCGCCGCGCGCAGGGCCAGCGCGTCATGTGCCTTCGTATCGACTGGCATCGCCTTCGTCGTGGAGCTGCCCAGCTCGCCGAGCCGGTAGCGCGCGGCGAACAGGCGAACGAGCGACCTATCGAGGACCGATTCGGCGACATCGCCGCGGTGCACAGCCTCGCCGAGGTCGGCATATGCGAAGCCGCAGTCCAGGTCGGTGCCTGCGAGGATAGCCGCTGCGGAGGAGCCCGCATTGTCCGGGCGGTAGTAGTGGAACTTGGTCATGTCATCGATCGCATCGCAATCGGAGACGACAAAGCCCGTGAAGCCCCACTCCTTGCGCAACGTGTCAGTGAGCAGGCCGGCATCGGCGCAGACCGGTGTGCCGTGCAGCGCGTTATAGGCGCACATCACCGAGCCCGCATGGCCCTCGGTTATTGCCGCGCGAAACGCCGGGAGAAAGGTGGCTTCGAGGTCGTGTGGCGACACGTCGATATCGAACCCGTGGCGTCCGGCTTCGGGTCCGCTATGCACGGCGAAATGCTTCGGCGTGGCGATGGCGCGTGGATGCGCCGGATCGGGACCCTGGATGCCCTGTACGAAACCTACCGCGAGCCGGCTGGTGAGATAGGGATCCTCGCCGTAGGTTTCCTGGCCACGACCCCAGCGAGGGTCGCGGAAGATGTTCACGTTCGGGGACCAGATGGTCAGCCCCTCGTAGCGGGCATGATCGTGACCCGCACCGATGGCGTCGAAGCGTGCACGCGCTTCGGTCGAGACCGTCTCGCCCACCTGGCGCATCAACTCCGGATTCCAGCTGGCGGCCAGGCCGATCGCCTGCGGAAACACCGTGGCGTATCCGGCGCGCGCATGGCCATGGAGCCCTTCGTTCCACCACTCATAGGCCGGGATACCTAGCCTGGACAGGGCGGGCGCGGCGCTTTGCAACTGGGCGACTTTTTCCTCCAGGCTCATGCGGGCGATGAGATCGCTGGCCCTTTGCTCCGGAGTGGCCGCATGCGCTGCCGACATGGCCACGACGCAGGCCAGTGAAAGGAGGTGGCGAAGCGTGCGCGGGAGGATCATCGCGGGTCGGCTCCGTTCAGTTGCACCGAGCCCAGCCCGTAGAGGGGGCCGTTGATGGGCGCGGTCACTCGCAGGCACAGGTCATGTTCGCCGTGTGCGGGGAGCAAGGCACCTTGCAGAACGATCTTCTCGCCCAGGGCCTTGCCGGCCGGCAGGGGAAGGCTGGCCAGAAGCGGGCCGGTGCAGGTGTCCTGGTAGATATTCAGCTCACCGTTCGCCGTTTTTGCCGGATACGACACGACCTTGTCCTGGTCGTGCGCGAGGCCGTAATTGCGCGCCAGCCTTGCGGCCTCGACACGCACGCCGGTCACCCTGTCCAAAGGAGCCTTGGGGTACAGCCAGCAAGAGTGGAAAAGGTCGACGTCGTAGACGGCCGTATCCATCGCAGCCAGGTCGGGCAGCAAGGGCATGCGCAGTCCAAGGCCGCCGTCCGGGCATTTCAGGAACTCGCCGTTACGACGGGTCAGCAGGGCATCGCGGTCGACGACCCGGCTGCGCACGGTGGCCATCGGCGTGCCATCCGGTGCAAAGGTCGCGGCGCGTACCGTTGTCGGCAGGGTGACCGGGAACGGCGCGGTGTACGTCTTCGCATCGACGCCGGGCGAGCTGCCGTCCGTGGTGTACCGCAGGGTGCCAAAGCCGGTCTGGTTGTCGATCCGCACCGTCGCCTTGCCGTCATGCAAGATGTCCGGCACCGCCTCGTCAAGATGGATGTCGGGAGCGAAGGCCGTGTCGGACGCGGCGATATCGAGGGCCGCGTAACGGCGCATCTGTGCCGGCAGGCGCTGCAGGAAGCTATCCCACCCGCGCACCTCGCGTGGCGACCAGGCGATCTCGGCCAGCGCATCCACACGCGGAAAGAGGGCGTGCTGCACGTGCCGCGACGACGGAATGAACTCACTCCACAGGGTCGCCTCGGTGCCCAGCACATGCATCGCCTGGGCAGGCGTGAGCGAAGCATCCACCGGTTCGAACCCATAGACGTGCTTCAGGTCGAGCACGGAGAGGCGGCCGTTGGGTTCGTCGGCGCGGTCGCTCTGCAGGTTGTCGAAGTACATCCATCCTGCGGGTGCGAGGACCACGTCGTGCTCTTTCTTCGCCGCATCGATGGCGCCTTGAACGCCACGCCATGACATCACCGACGCCGTGCGCGGAAGACCACCTTCGAGAATCTCGTCCCAGCCGATGAGGCGGCGGCCGTGTTTGCCGAGGTAGTCGCCGAGGCGGTCCGTGAACCAGCTCTGCAAGGCATTTTCGTCCTTGATGCCGAGGGCTCTCATCTTCGCCTGCACGGCAGGCGAGTTCTTCCACTGGTCCTTGACTGCTTCGTCGCCGCCGAGGTGGATGTACGTTGAAGGGAATAGCGCCATCACTTCGTCGAGCACGTTCTCGATGAAGGTGAAGCTCTTGTCGTCCACATCGTAGAGGTAGGGATTGACGCCCCAGTCCACGGACACGTCAGGATGGTCGCTGGTAACGCCGACGAGGTCCGGGTATGCCGCCACCGCGGCCTGGGCATGTCCGGGCATGTCCAGCTCGGGCACGACGGTGATGTGGCGTGCTGCGGCATAGGCGACCACGTCTCGGATCTGCACCTGCGTATAGAAGCCGCCGTAGCGGGTCGGCTCGCCACGGGTCCCCGCGCCCGGCGGCGTGCGCCAGGCACCGACGCTGGTGAGCCGCGGGTAACGCTTGATTTCGATACGCCAGCCCTGGTCGTCGCTCAGGTGCCAGTGGAAGACGTTGAGCTTGTGCTCGGCCATCGTGTCGAGCACCTGCTTTACGGTTGCCACGTCATGGAAGTGGCGGGCCACATCGAGCATGAGGCCGCGCCATTCGAAACGTGGCCAGTCGCGGATAGCGACATCGGGAAGGCTCGCGGTGCCTTGCTTGCCGTCGGCGCTGGCCAGTTGCCAGAGGGTGACGGCACCATAGAACAGGCCGGCGTCGCCGCGCGACGCGATCTGCACGCCACCTTCGTCGACCGTCAGGGTATAGCCGTCCGGTTGCGTTACCGATGCTTTCGGGTCGCTGGTCAGCACGATGGCGCCACGAGGGGGATAGGCGCTGGGTGTGACTTTGAGCGCGAGGCCGCGACTGCGCTTCAGTTCCGTGGCGAGATAGCGTGCGGCCGCCTCGGCAGCCTTATCGCCGGGAGGGAAAGCGATGACGGTATGCGCATCGATCGCCAGTGAGCCGCTGGCCGGCTTTACCTCGACCGGCATGGGGATGAGCGGCAGGGTGCCGGCGTGGACGATGCCGCCGGCGCACAGCAAAGCGGCGGTGACGGCGAGGCGGAGGCCTCTGCGTTTCGCCGGAGAGCGGGTCTTCATATCATCTGTCATCCAACAAATGGCGGTCACCTCGCGGAGGCTGCCGTTAGCTTGCTCAGTGGGTAGAGCCCACTCGGGCACCCGCGTGCATCGTGGCGGCACCCACGACACCGAGCTGTCCGTGTTCGACGAGCCGAACCGGGACGCGCTCCAGGAAGGGACGCATGACACCCTTGTTGAAGTAGCGCTCGCGGAAGCGGCTGGTCAGGAGAAAATCGCGGATCTGCGGCAGGATGCCGCCGGCAAGGAACACGCCACCGTGGGCGCCGTAGAGCATCACCAGGTCGCCGACGAAACCGCCGAGCACCGCGCAGAACACGTCGAGTGCGGCATGCGCGGCGGGATCGGTGTTGGCAACGCTGGCGGCGCTCACGGCATCGGGCGTGGTCAGCGTCGCCTCGCACCCCATCAGCTCGGCAAGCGCGCGATAGGTGGCGAGCAGGCCCGGACCGGAGAGGATCGACTCGACGGAAACGTAAGGGCGAGTGCGTGAGAGGATCCGGAGGATACCGATCTCGCGTTCGTCGGTTGGGGCGAGTGCGATCTGCCCCGCCTCGGTAGGCAGGACCTGAGCATGCGGCATGCACGGCAGCAGCACGGCGCAGCCGAGCCCTGTGCCCGGGCCCATGACCAGGACGGGGCCCGGAGCGTCACCCGGGATGCCGGGAAGGATCGTCGTCGCCTCGTCGCGATTGACGAACTGGCTGGCGAAGGCGACGGCTTCGAAGTCGTTCACTACGGCTAGTGCGTCGATGCCGGGAACGGCCCGGATCTCGGTCAACGAAACCGGCCAGGGCAGGTTGCTGTTGGCGACCCGGTCGCCGAGGACATAACCCGCGATGGCGATGGCGCAGCGTTCGATGCCCAGCGGCGCCATGCGTGCCTCCCTGGTCAGGAAGTCGTGGAGAATCGCTGCGAGGCTCGGCCATTCGGCGCCGACATAGCGGCGATGGCATAGCACCTGGACCGGTGCCCGCGGATCGCCGTGGCGGAACACCAGCGCGATACGCGCATGGGTGCCCCCCACGTCAGCCGCCAGGATCGGGCGCTGCGCTGGCGCGATCTGCGCGACGACTGGCTGGTTGACCGACTGCCCCATGACTACCCCGTGCGTGGAACCGAATCGCGCGACAGATGAAAACGTCGTCTTGGCGCGAAAAGACCGACCGAGTCTTTCCCGCGCATGACTACGTTGTCAATGAATTTAATGTTCACTGGTGAAACGCAGTGAAATATCACAACTTGAAAACGATATTTCATAATCGATGATTGCGAGGCATGCGGAGCCGCAATTCAGTCATGCGGATCATGCCAGGCGCGGTGTTCTGAACGCTTTCGTCCGCAGGATTTGTCGTTACGTGCGAAAATGATCCGCTATCGCGCGCTTTGGGCATCTGCTGGGGGACCAGCAGGACATGTGGGTATCCAAGCGGCTACAGATTGTGTTTGCGTCAAGAAACGCTTATATAAATCAAAGAGATGCGCCTTTTATGCTTCTGATGATCGACAACTACGACAGCTTCACCTTCAACCTCGTCCAGTACCTGGGCGAGTTGGGTCAGGAGGTCAAGGTGGTGCGTAACGACGCCCTCACCGTCGCGGATATCCGCGCCATGGCGCCCTCGCGCATCATGATTTCGCCGGGGCCGGGTACGCCGGACGACTCGGGCGTGTCGGTCGACATCCTCCGCGAGATGGCCGGCGAGCTGCCGATCTTTGGTGTCTGTCTCGGGCATCAGGCCATTGGCCAGGTGTTCGGCGGCAAGGTGATCCGGGCACGCGAGATCATGCACGGCAAGACCTCGCCGGTGAAGCATCGCGGGCAGGGCGTATTCGCTGGTCTGCCGAACCCGTTCGAGGCCACGCGGTACCACTCGCTGGTGGTGGAGAAGGATTCCGTTCCGGATTGCCTCGAAGTCACCGCCTGGACGGAGCGCGAAGACGGCTCGCTCGACGAGATCATGGGCCTGCGACATCGCACGCTCGACATCGAAGGCGTTCAGTTCCATCCGGAATCGATCCTGACCCAGCACGGTCACGACCTGCTGCGTAACTTCCTCGGCATGCCGTTGCCGCTCGCCGCGTAAGAAAGGATCCCCGCTCCATGCCGATGACTCCCTCCGAGGCGCTGCAGCGCACGATCGAGCACCGCGAGATCTTCCACGACGAGATGATCGAGCTGATGCACCAGATCATGCGTGGCGATGTGAGCCCGCTGATGACGGCGGCGATCCTCACCGGCTTGCGCGTGAAGAAGGAAACCGTCGGCGAGATCACGGGTGCCGCGCGTGTCATGCGCGATCTTTCCGCCAGGGTGGACGCGGGTCCGCATCCCCACTTCATCGACATCGTGGGTACCGGCGGTGACGGCGCGTCCTCGTTCAATATCTCCACGGCGTCGATGTTCGTCGCCGCGGCGGCGGGTGCCCGGGTCGCCAAGCACGGCGGTCGCAGCGTGTCGTCGAAGTCGGGTAGTGCGGATGTGCTCGAAGCACTGGGTGCACGTATCGACCTGCTGCCGGCCCAGGTGGCCGTGTGCATGGACGAAACCGACATCGGCTTCATGTTTGCCCCCAACCACCACCCGGCGATGAAGGTCGTCGCGCCGGTGCGCAAGGAAATGGGTGTGCGCACCCTTTTCAACATCCTCGGTCCGCTGACCAATCCGGCCGGTGCGCCCAACATTCTCATGGGCGTGTTCCATCCCGACCTCGTCGGCATCCAGGTGCGCGCCCTGCAGGCGCTGGGGGCGAAACATGCCCTGGTGGTCTGGGGACGCGACGGCATGGACGAGATTTCGCTGGGTGCGGCTACCCTGGTGGGTGAGCTGCGTGACGGCGTCGTACGCGAGTACGAGGTGGAGCCGGAGGATTTCGGCCTTGCCATGGCCTCCAGCCGCAACCTTCGCGTGGAAGACGCGAACGAATCGAAAGCCATGCTGCTGGACGCGATTTCCGGTGTCCCGGGTGTGCCTCACGACATCGTCTGCCTGAACGCCGGCGCGGCGCTGTATGCCGCCGATGTGGCGCCTTCGATCCAGGCGGGTATCGATCTGGCACGGTCGACCATCGCAAGGGGCGCCGCTCGTGTAAAAATGGACGCGTTCGTGACCGCTACGCAGCGGCTCGGCGCCTGATATCGTCGGGGCTCCCCACACTCGACCTTACCCAAGGAAGCGCTTCGATGCCCGACATTCTCCATCGCATCCTCGACCGCAAGGCGGAAGAAGTTGCCGAGCGTAAGCGCAAGCGGTCGCTGGACGACCTCGCCGCCCGCGTGGCGGACCTGGAAGCCACGAGACGTTTCGCCGCCGCGATCGACGCCAAACTTCACGATGGCATCCCGGCGGTCATCGCCGAGATCAAGAAGGCCAGCCCCAGCAAGGGCCTGATCCGCGCCGACTTCAATCCGGCCGAGATTGCACGTAGCTACGAGCGGGGCGGCGCGACATGCCTCTCCGTGCTGACCGATGCCGACTTCTTCCAGGGCCATGAAGACTATGTGCGCGAAGCACGTGAGGCCTGCTCACTACCGATCCTGCGCAAGGATTTCATCGTCGACGAATACCAGGTGTACGAGTCCCGCATCATCGGCGCCGACTGTATCCTGTTGATCGTGGCGGCCTTCGCCAGCAAAGAGGGCGACGACGTCATCTATGACGAAGGCGCGCTGCTCGAGCTTTCCATGCTGGCCGCCGAACTCGATCTCGATGTGCTCGTCGAAGTACACAACGAAGACGAACTCGAGGTGGCGCTGGACCTTCCTGTGCCGCTGATCGGCGTGAACAATCGTAACCTGCGTACCTTCGAAACCTCGCTCGGCACGTCCCTGCGCCTGAAGGATCGCGTCGGCGACGGCACCCTCGTGGCCGAATCTGGCATCCACACTCCCGAAGACGTGAAAGTCCTGCGCGAGAAGGGCATCGACTGCTTCCTTGTCGGCGAGGCCTTCATGCGTGCCGCCGATCCTGGCGCCGAGCTGCGCAAGCTGTTCGGCACGCCCCCGCACAGCCCTCCGCCCAAGCACTAGAAACCGCATGAATCAGGGGATCGAAACGGCAGTCGTCGATGACACTGCCGGTGACGCACGACGCGTCGTCTTGTTCGACTTCGACGGTGTCATCGTCCGTCACCAGACACTCGAACTTTTTTTCCGTGAGCGCCTTTCCGGCGTCGGTCGCTGGCGCCTGCTGCTGGCGCTCCCCTTGTTGCCGTTCATCCCGTTGCTGATCGGCACGGTCGCCGGCAACCGGCTGCTTGGGCGTGTTTTCCTCCGCGTGGTGACGTTCGGTCGTCGCGAAGCGACCTATCGGCGCCAGGTGGTGGCCTATGCGCGCACGTATGCGCGGCGGCCCGGCGTGTTCCTGCGCGATGCCGTGGCTACCCTGCGCCGTCACGTGGATGCCGGCGACCGGGTGATCATCATCAGCGGCAACGACCTCACCATGGTCGAGGCGATCCTCGACGAGGTGAGCCTTACGGGCTACGAGCTGATCGCGTCGCAGACCCGGGGCGGCCTGTTCGGCGTGCATTTCACCCGGCACAACGTGGACGGCGTAAAGGTCACGACGCTCGAGCGGGCGGGTGTACCGAGGCCCTGGACCATTGCCTACAGCGACTCCCTGTCGGATCTGCCGATGTTGCGTGCGGCCGACGCGGCGAAGCTGGTCAACCCCAGCCCGAAAGCCGAGAGAAAGGCTGGACGGATTCTCGGTGACAAGCTCGAAGTGCTCTACTGGTACTAGTGAGGCGCAAGTGCTTGCGTGCGTAAGCCTGCCGCCGCTAGCCTCGCTATCCGTCCCCGTCCCCGGATTAACGATGTACCTGTCTTCCCTGCGTGAGCTCGCCCTTGGCAGTCGCCTCAAGGCGCTGAGCGACCACTTCTACCAGGTCGTCGACGAGGTCTATCGGGCCTGCGGCGCGGACATCGAGTCGCGCTGGTTTCCCGTCCTGCGTTTCCTCCGCGATGTCGGCCCGACCACGGTGACAGACATGGCGACTGCGATCGGGCAGACCCATTCCGCCGTGAGTCAGCTCGCCGACCGGCTGGTCGAGGCGGGCATGGTGGTGCGACAGCGTGACCCCCAGGATGGTCGGCGCAGCGTGCTCGCCCTGACCGATGTGGGCGAGCGGGCGCTCGGCGCGCTCGGCCCGGTCTGGCTGGCGATCCGGCGGGGCATGGCCGAGTCCATGGGTCCTCGCGGCCTCGCTCTCCTGGATGCCATCGACGGTTGTGAGCAGGCGCTCGGCGAACGACCCCTGGTCGACGCGATCCTGACTCAGCGCGCCGCTCTGTCGCGGGAGCAGGTCGAGGTGGTCCCGTTCGAACCGGCCTTGCGCGAACACTTTCGTCGCCTCAACCAGGCCTGGTTGGAGCGCTATTTCCATGTCGAGGACCTGGACCGGACTCTGTTTGCCGATCCTGAGGGCAGGGTGCTGGCGCAGGGTGGGGCGATCTTCTTCGCCCTGTATGCAGGCGAAGTCGTCGGCACCTGCGCCCTCCTGTGTGAGGGAGCGGGTGTGTACGAGCTGTCCAAGATGGGCGTGGACGAGAACTACCGCGGGCTGGGCGCTGGCCGCAAGCTGCTTGACGCGGCGATCGGTGAATACCGCCAGCGCGGTGGCTCTCACCTGTTCCTGGAGTCGAACAGCAAGCTGGCCCGGGCGGTGGGCATGTATGAGCGTGCAGGCTTCGTGCGCCAGCCAGCCATCCGCCCGGGCTCGCATTACGAGCGGGCGGATGTCTACATGATCTACCAGGAGCCTTGAGGGCTTAGCGGGTACCGCGTACCACGATCGTCTTGCCGGCCACGTCGATCATGCGCTCTTCCTCGAGCTGCTTGAGCACGCGGCCGACCATTTCCCGCGAGCAGCCGACGATCCGGCTGACTTCCTGTCGGGATATGCGGATCTGCGTACCGTCCGGGTGGGTCATGGCGTCCGGCTCCTGGCACAGGTCCAGGAGGGTGCGCGACACGCGGTTGGTCACATCCATGAAGGCCATGCGGCTGACCTGTCGCGAAGTGCGCAGCAGACGCTGGGTCAGCTGGGAGCCAATCGCGAAGAGCAGCTTGGGGCATTCGGCCGAGAGTGAGCCTTCGAGCAGCTGGAACAGGCGTTCGTAACTGATTTCGGCCATTTCCACGGCCGTGCGGGTACGCACCAGCGACTCGCGCTGGGCCTGTTCGACGAACAGCCCCATCTCGCCGATGAACTGGCCGCGGTTGATATAGGCCAGGATCAGCTCACGACCCTCCTCGTCCTCGGTACAGACGGCGAGCGAGCCTTCGACCACGTAATAGAGCGTGTTGGCAGGATCACCCGGTCGGATGATCGCCGTTTTCCCCGGGTAGCGGCGGCGGTGGCAGGCATCCAGAAAGCGGCCCATCGAGGCCGGGTCGGGCGCGAAGCCCAGCGGAGCCTGGGACCGTTCGAACGCCTGTTGCAACAGATATTTAAGTTGAGCCACAGCAGATTCCGTTGAGTCTCACTGGCACAGCGTCCCCTTCAGCGGCCGACCGACGGAAATCCGTCAGGTGTCGTTGACTCGCCATGTCCCCAGGGGATTATTGCAGACATCCGGTCGTCAAAATCCACACTTCCACGTGAAAGGTGACCGACATGTTCAAATTTTCGCGATCTTGCCTCATAATTTCACCCCCTCGGCGCCAGACCCCTTGTCTTACGCCGTTCATAAGGGGACGGCAGACTTCAAGTTTGCCAGTTCTCTTTCTTCTTTGCGGGGACCCTAGCTGCTAACCCGCGTCTACTGCTGGCCGTTCATCCCCCGGCCTCGGAGAGTCGCTGTGGTCAAACCGCTTCCCCGCCTTCGCCTGCAAGGTTTCAACAACCTCACCAAGGCGCTGAGCTTCAACATCTACGATATCTGCTACGCCGTCTCGGAGCAGCAGCGCCAGAACTACATCGAATACATCGATGAGCAGTATGACGCCGACCGCCTGACCCAGATCCTGACCGACGTGGCCGAGATCATCGGCGCGAACATCCTGAATATCGCACGCCAGGATTACGATCCGCAGGGCGCATCGGTCACCATCCTCATTTCCGAGGAGCCGGTGGTCGAGAAGCTGGGCCGCGACACGATCTCGGGCGCCGTCGTGGCGCACATGGACAAAAGCCACATCACCGTCCATACCTACCCAGAAACGCATCCGCATAACGGCATCGCGACGTTCCGCGCCGATATCGACGTCGCCACCTGCGGCGTCATCTCACCGCTGAAGGCCCTGAACTACCTGATCGACAGCTTCGAGTCGGACATCGTCATTGCCGACTACCGCGTGCGCGGCTTCACGCGCGACGTGAAGGGCAAGAAGCACTTCATCGACCATAAGATCAACTCGGTGCAGGACTACCTGGCCAAGCACATCCGTCAGAAGTACGAGATGTTCGACGTGAACGTCTACCAGGAAAACATCTTCCACACGAAGATGCACATCAAGGACTTCGACCTCGACACGTATCTCTTCGAGGCCCAGGCCGACGATCTTTCGTTCAAGGAGCGTCAGCGCATCGAGTCGCTGCTCCGCCGCGAGATCGAGGAACTCTTCCACGGTCGAAACCTGATGTAACCAGAGCCCCGCGAAAGCGGGGCTTTTTTTTGCTCTCTGTAGGAGCCGCTTCAGCGGCGAAAGCCGACGGAGCTGGGATGCCGCAGCCCTTCCAATCGTACGTCCCGGGGGAGGGCTCGCCTTCGGCCTCGCGTTTTGCTTGGCTCGCGGTGCGGCGCAAGAGCCGGCGGGTGCCACCCTCGGGGCCACGCTGCGGCGACCCGCTAAGGAAGGGCCGCCCAAAAGCGGCCGTTTACTTATTGCCCTGCGGGCCGGGTCGGGC
>CBIGPO010000015.1:0-106905 GCA_966191635.1 uncultured Luteibacter sp. | reverse complement strand
GAACAGGCGATCCCATACGTCCGAGCCGAATCCCATGACGCAGGTGAGCCGCCCATCGAGGTCGCGAAAACCTACGGCGCGCAACAGCCCGGCGAGGTCGCCGCAGAGCGAGCGTACCGCCTCTTCGGCGTTGCCACCCGGATTGACCTTGAGGACGAGGAAGATGGCCGACCGCGTAAGCGTGGCGACGACGGGTTGCGCAACGACGGTAGCCACAAAGGGCTCCTTTCCACGGAGGGACGTAAAGCGGTCATTCTCGTCCGACCCTATGCCAACAGACAAGACATTGCGACGACAGGAGGGTAGTTTCAGCGTGTGCCGTCACATCCCCATCTCCCGGAGCAAGCCCATGAGCCACCTGCCGCCTTTTGATTACCTGACCTCGTCCGCACGCTGGTTCGGCACCGAAGGCGCAAAACTCAACCACACCGCCCGGCGTGTGCTCGAGCGGGCCACCCGACGTGCAACCGTCACCGAGGACATCAACGAGCGTATCGACGCCAAGACCACCTATGGGCAGCGCCTGGCGGACAAGGTGGCGGCCTTCGGCGGCTCGTGGACCTTCATCATCGTGTTCATGGCCATCCTGGTGGCGTGGGTGGTGCTGAACAGCCTGTTGCTCGGCAGGAGCGCCGTCGATCCCTACCCCTATATTTTCCTCAACCTGATGCTTTCCATGCTGGCGGCCTTCCAGGCCCCCGTCATCATGATGAGCCAGAATCGCCAGTCGTCGAAGGACCGCGAGATGGCGGCCTACGATTACGAAGTGAACCTCAAGGCCGAAGTGGAGATCCTCGCCTTGCACGAGAAGCTCGACTCGCTCCGCAATGAACAGGTCGTGCAACTGCTCGCCCAACAGCAGGCCCAGATCGACCTGCTCACCCGCCTGATCCAGGAAGGCAACCGATAGGACGCCCTCAGGCGTCCATTTCCTCGCAGGCCTGGACCATCGCACCGGGATGCGTCTGGTCGCAGGGACGGTTCGGAACCACCGGTTCGGTCTTCGGCGCCAGGTGCGTCACGATGTCGGCACCGGCTGCCAGGGTCTTGCCCACGGGACATCGGTCCGCCATCGCCAGCAAACGCGCGGACTGCGCTTCGTCGAGCTCACCGGCGATGTAAAGCGCCCGCTCGAACGTATCGCGACCGGTAGCCGCGTCGCGGCGATGCGTTACCGATACCTGCACGTCAGTCAGCGGAATGCCTTTACGGCGCGCATACAAGCCCAACGTCATTGCCGTGCAAGCACCCAGGGCGGCGCCCAGCAGGTCATACGGCGTGGGCCCCGAGGCGAGTCCGCCCATGGCCAACGGCTCGTCGACGAAGAACGAAGGCCCTTGCGCATTCACCCGCACCTGGAACTCACCTTGCCCGGTGGGCTGGACGATGACCGGTTGCGACGTCATGTTTGTGCTCCTCAGAATGCCGAACCGATCGCTTCCAGCCAGAGCGCCACGGCGAAGGCGCCGGGGTCCGCGTGACCCAGCGCGCGATCGCCAAGATAGGACGAACGACCCAGCCGCGGCCGCATCTGTTTTGTCGCGTCCACACCGGCATGCGCCGCCTTGATCGCGGCCTGGAGAATCGCCGGAGCGGTGTCGCCACGCCCCACCGCGGCGTCCATCGCATCGGCGGCGGGAATCAGTGCATCGAGCATGGTGCGGTCGCCTGCCTTGCCGCCACCCAGTGCTTGCACGCCTTCGATCCCGGCACGGAATGCAGCGGCCCAGGCAACGGCGGAATCCACCTCGTCACGCTCGGCGAGATGGCTTGCCGAGCGCACCACGAACGCGGCGTACAAGGGACCCGAGGTGCCACCGAGTTCACGACGCAGGATCGAAGCGATCGTCTGCAACGCGGCGGCAGGATGCGCCTTGTCAAGTTCCGGCAATGCCACCTCGACACCTCTCGCACCGCGCGCCAGGCTCAGGCCGATATCGCCGTCGCCGACCACGGAATCGAGATCGGTCAACTCGTGCTCCGCCTT
This sequence comes from uncultured Luteibacter sp., assembly GCA_966191635.1. Classification (GTDB taxonomy): domain Bacteria; phylum Pseudomonadota; class Gammaproteobacteria; order Xanthomonadales; family Rhodanobacteraceae; genus Luteibacter. The sequence continues at coordinate 104,918 of CBIGPO010000015.1, read as the reverse complement.
CTGCAAGGCAGCGGTGACGGCACGGATCGCGTCGGCAAAACGGGCCGAATGCCCGGTCGAAGTCCACGCCGGGCCCACCGCCAGGGCAGTCTGCGTCACCGTGCGCGCCGGGACGCTTGTGATAACTCTGACGGGGTGTGTCGGAACGCTCCAGGCCGCCGCCGATGCAGGCGCGAGCAGACGCTCGCGACGCGCTTCGTCCAGGCGCATCAAGGAAAGTGAGCAGCCAGGCATCTCCAGCGCCGTGAGGAAGGTACCGACCTGCACCAGGGCGACCTCGATCTTCGCCGCCGCCATGCGTTCGAGCGCATGGCGCGCGACGATGCCGAGTTCCTGTACGGCGGTGCCGCCGAGGTTGTTCACCAGCAACGCCACGCGCTCCTGCGCGCGAAGACCGCTACGCTCCAGCAAGCGGTCGATCAAGGTGTCCAGCATGGCGTCAGCCCTGGCGATCGGACCACGCTTCGCACCACGCTCGCCATGGATGCCGAGACCGTATTCCACTTCCGTATCGGAAAGCTCGAAACCCGGCGTACCGGCCGCCGGGACGATACAGGCTCCCAGGCCCAGGCCCATGCTGAAGACGGCGTCGATGGCCGCCTGGGCTTCCTGCTTGACCTCGGCCAGCGAAAGACCGGCTTCGGCGGCGGCGCCAGCGACCTTGTGCACCAGGACCGTGCCCGCGATGCCACGACGGCCGACCGCGCCATCGTCCGTATCCAGGGCCACGTCGTCACCGACCACGACCACGTCCACCATCACGCCAGCGGCGCGTGCGAGTTCCGCGGCCAGACCGAAGTTGAGCCGGTCGCCGGTGTAATTCTTGACGATGAGCAGGACACCGGCCGGCCCGGCGACCGCGAGGATCGCCGAGAGCACGGCGTCAACGCTGGGCGAGGTAAACACTTCGCCAACCACGGCCGCCGTGAGCATCCCCTGGCCGATGTAGCCCGCGTGAGCAGGCTCGTGGCCGGCGCCGCCACCCGAAATGAGGGCCACCTTGCCCGAGGCGGCGTGCTCCGCGTGGTCCCGGCGAAGCACGACGTTTTCGCCAGCTATACGCGTGAGGCGATCATCGGCGAGGACAAGGCCCTCGATCATTTCGCTGACGACCTGAAGCGGATCGTTGATGAGTTTCTTCACGTTTCGTTCCTCGAGGCAGGTTCACGAACGTACCCGAACATATCGGGCAAGTGCCGGAAGTCTGGCATAGATTCACGTCCGCTGGCGTTGACGCTGGCTTGTCATAGAAGTGATCATCGGTTGATTCCACAGGGGCAACACAGTCTTTCCATCAGGGGTACTTTCTAGCGCGCGTCGCTTGAAATACAACCTCAGGAGTCAACCCACCGTACGAAAGAAAGGAGTTCCATGAAGAGCATCGGCTATCGCACGTTCCTGCTGGGCGTCGCCACCTCCGCCGCCGTGACCCTGCTCACCATGCCAGGCGCACCTGCCCATGCGCAGGGAACCACTGCGAGCATGTTTGGCCAGGGCCCGGCTGGCGGCGTGGTCACCGCCAAAAGCGATACAGGCGCGCAGCGTCATGCGACTATCAGCGAAAGCGGTCGCTACAAGATTTCGCCGATCCCCATGGGGACCTATACCGTTACGCTCGAAAAAGACGGCAAGGTGGTCGACACCCGCAACAAGATCACGTTGACTGTCGGCAAGGGCGCGGAAATCGACTTCGCCTGCGAGAACGACAAGTGCGCGACCGATAGCTGATCCTTCCCGTCACGGCCATTCGTCAAGGCCGCCCGGCTCCCGCGCGACCTTGACCCAAAGCTGCAACAATCGGCCCCTAGGCTCTCGGCACCACCCTGGAGCCGACGTGTCTGCCGAGACGCCGCAAAGCTGGGCGCGGCTGCTGGCCGACAAGGGGCCTACCCTCGCCAACTATTTCCTTCGCCGTGTCTCGCATCGCTGGGACGCGCAGGATCTCGTGCAGGAGGTTTACCTCCGCCTGCTCCGGTCGGGTGATGCCAGCGCCGGTGCGGTGCGCAATCCCGAGGCTTACCTGTTCACCGTCGCCGCCAACCTGGTGAAGGAGCACGCGCAGATGCAACAGCGCGCGCCGATCAGCAGCGAGGGTCTCGAGGAAGTCATCGAACGCCTGGCCACGCCGTGCCACGCCGGTGCCGATGTCGACCGCGCGCTGCGTCGCCAGCGCCTGGCTACGCTGATCGGCCGACTGTCACCGAAATGCCGCGCCGTATTGGTCATGCACTACCGGGACGACCTCTCCTACCGCGAGATCGGCGAACAACTGTCGATCTCGTCGAACATGGTCAAGAAATACATCGTCAAAGGATTGGCCGCGTGTCGGCAAGGGATGGCACGTTATGAATGACCGGCGTCTCACCGAGGAAGCGGCCACCTGGTACCTCGACATGCAGGACGCCCCGGATGCGCGTACCGAGGCGCAGTTCATGGGGTGGCTCCGCCGCTCGCCTCAGCATGTGGCCGAGTACATGGCGATGGCGCAGATGCATGGTGATCTGCATGCGGCTACGGCGGCCGAGCAGATGTCGATTGATGAGCTGCGCAGCCTGGCGGCAAGTGAGAGTGCCGTCGTCGCCCTTCGTCGGGGCGTTGGTCGCGAGCACCCATCGCCGATGAATCGGCTCCCACAGATGAATCGGCTCCCGCAGATGAAGCGGCTCCCACTGGGAGCTGTGGACGCCTTCTGTGGGAGCCGCTTCAGCGGCGATGCTCTGCCGCAACAACGTCGCGGCGATACCCGACCGCAACAGCGTCACCCCAGGGCCTTGACCTGGTCAGCCGCAGCGGCAGCGGTTCTCCTGGCCTGTGGCGGCCTCACTGCGGCCTGGCCGTCGCCGGCTGAGCCGGGCATCCGCTATGCCGCCGGCATCGATGTTCGCGAAGTCACCCTCGACGACGACACCGTTGTGCAACTCTCGCCGCAAAGCGCCATGGTCGTTCGTTTCGATACCGATGCCCGGCATATCGAACTGGTCGAGGGCAGTGCGTCGTTCGACATCGGCAAGGATCCCGCCCGGCCGATGAAGGTTACGGTGGGTCGCCAGCAGATCGACGACGTCGGCACTGTCTTCGATGTGCAACGCAGCGACGACGCCGCGCAGGTGACGGTCGTCAGCGGACAGGTATCCGTGTGGAACCTGCCCTCCCCGTGGCTGGCAAGGGCGCGGGCGCGCCTCACCGGCACACCCGCACCCCGCGATCGCATCGTGGATCTCCACGGCGGCGAAACGGCCCGTGTGGACATGAATGGCCATCTCACCGAACGCGGCCAGGCGAACGTGGCGGTCGCGACGCAATGGCTTCCCGAAGACATCCGCTTCCACGATACGACCGTGGCCGACGTGGCCCGCCGCTTCAACGCGTACTCGACCCGGCCGCTCGTCGTGGACGATCCGGAACTGGCACAGAAACGCATCAGCGGCGTCTTCCACGCCCGCGATCCCGAGGCCTTCATTGCCTACGTCGACAGCCTTCCGCACGTGCGTGTCGAACGTACGCCCGACCGCATCCGCTTCTCCACGACACCCGCCAAGACGCGGCTGTAAGAAAAAATTCATCGAATGAGGGGTACCCGTCGGCTCGCGACGGGACTCTTAGATGGGGTCGGACAGCGATGACTGTCCTCTGTGACCTCCCATCCAAGGTATGTGACGCCATGCGTAACTCGCTCGCTCTCTGCATCGCCCTTGCCATAGCCGGTGCCACCGTCGTACCTACCGTCGCACTGGCTGCCAGCACCCATTCCATCGAAGCCATGCCGTTGGCACAGGCACTCGACCGCTTCGCACACGAGGCCGGCTGGCAGGTGGTCTACGGCGCCGAGGTACCCGACGGCGTGCAAAGCCACGCCGCGCCCGGAGGTGTGCCCGCAGCCGAGCAACTGTCCGCGTTGCTTGCCGGCACCGGCATGACGTACCGCTTCGTCACCCCGACCACGGTGACCATCGTGCCGGGAAACGTCGGGGCCGGCCCGGCGCCGGCGACCGCGGCACTCCCCTCGATCGACACCCGTGACGAGGCGCAGAAACTCGCACCGATCAGCGTGCATGCCAACGCCGTGGACACCCTGGCACCGAGCGCGGCGCCGCTCGACGCTACGCAACCGACCTCGGTGATCGACGAGCGGTTCATTCGCGACGGTTTGCGCTTCAACGCCAACTTCGACGACATCATCAAGTACGCGCCCAGCGTGACGGTCACTTCGCCCGAGGGTCCAGGCCTGGGCAAGAACGAAGGCATCAGCATCCGTGGTTTCCAGGACGGCCAGTTCAACATCACCTTCGATGGCATCCCGTTCGGCGACGCCAGCGACCTGCACCACACCACCTCGGCGTACTTCAACAATCACGTGCTGGGCCAGGCGGAGATCGACCGCGGTCCTGGCGGTGGCAGCACCCTGGGCAATGCAACGTTCGGTGGCACGGTGGCGTTGCGTTCGCGTGAGCCCTCGGACGAGCCGGGCATTACGCCCTACCTCACCCTGGGTAGCTGGAACACGCGCGCCGGCGGCGTGACCGCGGACGAAACCGTGGGCAATACGCGCATCTTCGCCGATGTCTCCAAGGAGTCGAGCGATACCTACCTGAAAGGCACGGACGACAAGCGCGACCACGTCTTCATCAAAACAATCAGCCAGCTTGGCGATGTCACCAGCCTGACCTTCGTGACCAGCTACAACCGCGAACATCAGAACACGGTGCAGGGTGCGACCAAGGACGAGATCGATCAATACGGCTGGCGTTTCGGGCTCGGCAACGATCCGTCCGTGCAGAACTACAAGGGCGCCAACAATGCGGCCTATTACTCCAGCTTCACCTATGTCGGGCTGACCAGTCAGGTGGCGGGTTGGGACGTCGACGACAAGGTCTATCTCAACACCTTCGATCACTGGGCGCGCAAGGCCACGGATGCGTCGGACATCGATCCGGCCGATAATGGCGTCACCTTCTACAACGCAAAGGGCAAGAAGGTCGCGACGTCCAAAACGGATCTCCCTGGCAAGCTCTCCGACTCGGGCTTTCACGCCTTTGGCAATGTGTTGCGGCTGGGCCGCGACCTCGGCGACGGCACGCTGCTGACGGGCATCTGGCTCGAACGCAACCTGGACGCGCGCTACCAGTATCCGGTGGACCTGACGACCGGCGCGAAGACGGGTACCAAGTACGGCCCGGTCGACAACTACGTGCTGGACGATCGCACGGACACGGTGCAGCCCTACCTGCAGTACGACTGGAAGGTCAGCGACGCGATCACCGTGAGCCCGGGCGTGCGCTATTCCGAAGTCACGCGCAGCCTCGACGCGCCGCTGAACAAGGTCTCGCCGCCGGTGCCGCTCACCGCCGAAGCCACGTACCACGCCGCCCTGCCGTCGATCAGCGTGCACGACCGCCTCAGCGACTCGTGGAGCGCCTATGCACAGGCTGCCGAGGGCTTTCTCGCACCGCCGATCGACGTGATCCAGGTCAACGGCTCGCACAGCCTGCAGCCGGAGAAGACGAAAAACTACCAGCTCGGTACGGCTTACGCGTCGAGCAAGCTCACTTTCGGCGCCGACATCTACTACATCAATTTCTCCAACTTCATCACCGAGACCCAGGTGGCGACGGACAACGGCAACGAGAATACCTTCGTTAACGGTGGCGGCGCGATCTACAAGGGCGCTGAAGTGGAAGCCACCTTCGCCCTCACGCGTGCCTTGAGCCTCTACGGCAACGCCAGCTACAACAAGGCAACCTACAAGAACAGCAACGTGCAGGTCGCCGGTACACCCAAGGTCACGGCAGCATTGGGGCTGCTATACAGCAACACGAACGGTTACTTCGGTTCACTGATGGGCAAGTTCCTCGGCCACCAGTATGGCCTCGATAACACGACCGACGATGTCGGCAACATCCAGTTCGTCAACGACCAGCGCATCGCCGGCTACTTCAGCGTCGATGCCGCGGCAGGCTACCGGACCGACAAGGGCCCGGCAGGTACCAAGGGTTATTCGATCAGCGTCGACGTCAACAACCTGTTCAACGTGCACAAGCTCACCGGCTACGCTGGAACGCAGGCTGTGAGTGGCGATCCGCTCTACTTCGGCCTGCCCGGTCGCGGCATCTTCCTCGACCTCTCGGTGAAGCTATGAGAACCGTGCTTGCACTCCTGCTCTCACTCGCCACCGCCACGGCATCGGCTGCGCCTGTCGCGCCAGCCGAGACCACCAGGCTCGACGTGGTACTGATGCGCCACGGCGTGCGGTCGCCGACCAAGCCTGCGGAGACCTATGCCGCCTATGCCAATGGCGACTGGCCGGCATGGCCGGTCGCACCGGGCATCCTCACGCCGCATGGCCACGAGGGCATGACCGCCATCGGTGGGCGCCTCCGGCAGTTGTTGCTCGACGATGGTGTGCTGGCCGCGGCTTGTCCCAGGCCCGCGTCGTTCGCGGTGATCGGTGACAGCACGCCGCGCAATCGCGAAAGCGCGGCCGCGTTCCTCGACGGCGTGACCCCGGGATGCCGGGGCTCGTTCCTCGCGATGGAAGGCGGAGCGAACAATCCGTTGTTCCACTTCGTCAAGGACACCGGCAAAGGGAAAACGGACGACGATGACGACGATGGCACCGCAACCACCCTGCCCCCTCCGCCTGCTCTGGCCGAACTGCAGACCGTCCTTCTCGGCTGCGCGCCGGCGGATTGCGCAGAAGTCGCAGCCCGACAGGGCAAGAAGCTGCTTCTCAACGGCCCCGACCGCGTGGCGAAGGCCATGAAGCTCGCCGGCACGCTGAGCGAGAACCTGATGCTTGCCTACGCCGAGGGCATGCCCATGAGCACTGTCGCCTTCGGTCGCGCGGACGTCGTTGTGCTTGGCCGCCTGATTACCTTGCACAATGCGCAGTTTGCCGCGACGAAGAAAGCCATGCCCGCCGCTGCGAACGCCGGATCCAACCTCGTTGGTCACATCGTTGCCAGCCTGGATGCCGCGCACGGAGCGAAGCCGGGAGTCGCGCCGCTGTCGGCGTCCGGTCGCGGTGTCGTCGTATTGGTCGGGCACGACACCAACCTCGCCAACGTGGCCGGCATCCTCGGTCTGGATTGGCATGATCCGCTGACACCCGACGACTATCCGCCTGGCGGTGCACTCGTTTTCAGCCTCGTGCATCGTGGGGACACGGACATCGTCCGCATTCGCAGCCTGATGCCCTCCATGGATAACCTTCGCGCCAACCGCTTCGACGACGTCACTGCGAAAGCCGTTCGCGTGCAGGGTTGCAGCAAGATCGGCGAGTGCACCATCAGCGAGTTCGAGGCGCTCGCCCGCAAAGCCATCGATCCGACTCGTGTGGATGCCTCACTTCCCGCCATGACCCCGACTCAGGGCGAGAACAGGAAATAGACGAAGCACACGAAGAGCGTCAGGTGTACCGCCCCTTGCAGCAGGTGCGTCCTGACGCTCGAGAACGTGAGCAGGGAAAGCACCAGGGTCAGGACGAACAGGACCAGGTCCGTGTGCTCCAGCCCCAGGATGACCGGATGATGAGTCATCTGGCCGATCAACAGGATGGCCGGGATGGTCAGGCCGATGGTGGAAAGCACCGAGCCGAGGAAGATATTCACCGCGCGCTGCAGATCGTTACGGCTTGCGGCGCGAATTGCGCCCATGCCCTCGGGCAATGCGACAAGTATCGCCATGGTGAGTCCACCCATGGCGGCCGGCGCATTCAGCGTCTCGACAACGTAATCGACAGGGATGGCGAGCTGGTCCACCAGGAAGACCACGGGAATCAAGTAGGCGATGAGCAGCGCCGCGGATGCCACGGGCCCATAGCTCGCCTGCTTTCGTACGTCGCTGTCGCGGTCCGTGGATGCATCCGTGGTGAAATACCCCTTCAGCCGTTTCGTCTGCAGGCCGAGGAAGGTCGCGTACAACGTGAGCATCGCCGCTACGAGGAACATCTGGTGGCCGAACGGCAACGGCGCCCCTTCAGCCACGTTCGTAAACCGCGGCAAGACCATGCCTAGCACGCCCAAAGGAATGATCAGTCCGAGATAGGCATTCGCACCCTGCAGGTTGTAAGCCTGCTCGCGGTGTTTCCAGCCGCCCCACAGCAGCGACAGGCCGACCATGCCATTGAGGACGATCATGGTTACCGAGAACAACGTGTCCCGGGCCAGCGTGGGATTGTTCGCCCCGTGCAGCATGACCGCCGAGATGCTCATGATCTCGATGGATGTCACCGCGATGGTGAGCACCAGGGTGCCGACGGGCTCGCCGAGGTGACGGGCCAGGCGCTCCGCATGCCTCAGCACGGCCAGGGCGGAACCGAGGATGACCACGAACAGCCAGATGAAGACCAGGATGAACCACAGCCGCGAATCCAGGCCGGCAAAGAGCGCATCGTGCCTGGCCAGGAATATCACGCTGGTCGCCACGCTGACGACCAGGAACCATTCCTTTCGCGCAAACGCGGTCAGCGTGTTCATGTGTCGACCCTCAGGGTGAGGACACCGGACCACCGGTATCGCCGATCAACGACACGGCATCGAGCAGACGTTGCTCGCGTACATCGAGCGCGCTCTGCTGGGTGCTGTACAGCGTGGTCTGCGCAGTGACCGCTGTAGTGTAGTCGACCGTACCCGCCTTGTACTCGTTGAACGCGATCTCCGAACCGCGTGTGGCGTCGCTCACCGCGGCATCGAGTACCTCGGCTTGCTGCGCCAGGATGCGGATGCCGGCGAGATCGTCCTCGACGTTCTGCAAGGCGGTCAGCACGGTGCCGCGATAGTTTGCCACGGCCGCTTCATACGACGCCCGTGCCGCGACGACCTGGCCGTGACGAGCGCCCGCGTCGAAGATCGTCTCGCTCACGTCGGCACCCAGCGACCAGACATGATTGGCCACGTGCAGCAGGCCAGCCAGCGGTGACTGGGAGAATCCGTCCGCACCCGACAACGAGATGTCCGGATAGTAGGCGGCAACCGCCACGCCGATGGCGGCATTCTGCGCGGCCATCTGACGCTCGGCCACGGCGATGTCCGGTCGGCGCTGGAGCAGCGTCGACGGCAGCCCGACGGGAAGCGACGGCAAGGTGGGTAGTGCACCGCTGTGCGGGATGTCGAGTTCCTCGGGTGTCTTGCCGACCAGCACGGCGATCGCATGCGCAAACCTGGCACGCGATACCCCAAGCGCGATCAGGCTCGACTGTGCGTTCTCCAGCTGCGTGCGCGCCGCAATGACATCCGACGGCGGCGTCACCCCTGCGTTGCCCTGGTTGGCCACCACACGCAGGAACTCCTTGTACGCATCGACAGTGTGGGTCAGCAGGTCGATATTCGCGTCGGTCACACGCAGGTCGATCACGGCCGTGGCCAGTGCCACCTGCTCGGTCAGCGTGGCATTGGCCAGGGTCGCCGCGCCGGCCTCCGCCGTCGCCTTGTTCTCTTCGACGGTACGACGCGTCTTGCCCCAGAAGTCAGGCGCCCAGCTCACGTTACCTTCGAGCGAGCCCGATGTGCGGATGCCCGGATTCACGCTGACGCTGTTGCTCACGCCATTGCTCGCGCTGCGTTGCTTCGTCGCCGAGCCGGTCACGCCAATGGTCGGAAACAACGCGCTGCGCGCCACCTGCACCTCGGCCAGCGCTTCCTGGTAGTTCGCATAACTCTGCCGAACGGTCTGGTTGGACACCGACACCATGGGTTCGAGCTGGTCGAGCAGTGGATCGTGGAAGACCACCCACCAGTCGCCCTTCGGCGCGGCATCGCCGGGCTGCGCAGGACTCCACCCTGGCGTTTCCTTGAAGGCGACGGGCATGGCGACATCCGGCTTCTTGTAGTCGGGGCCGACCATGCAGCCGTGCAGCAACCACGCGATCGAGGCTACGAGGAGGGTTCGGGAAGTCTTCATAGCGTTGTACTCGCGTCGACGTGGTTCCATGGCAGGCGGTCGTTCCACCGTGCCAGCCTGGCGCGGAAACCGTCCAGATAGAGATAGATCACCGGCGTGGTGTAAAGCGTGACGATCTGGCTGAGGATAAGCCCCCCCATGACGGTGATACCGAGTGGCTGGCGCAGCGACGCGCCCTGCCCGATGCCGATCGCCAGCGGCACGGCGCCGAGCACTGCGGCCGCCGTGGTCATCATGATCGGGCGCAAGCGGATCACTGCGGCGTTGTGGATCGCTTCGCGTGCGTCGAGACCTTCGTCGCGCTGCAAGTGGATGGCCACGTCGATCATCATGATCGCGTTTTTCTTGACGATGCCGATCAGCAGGATGATGCCGATCATCGCGATGACCGAGAACGGCGTGCCGAAGATGAGCAAGGCCAGCGTCGCACCGATGCCAGCCGACGGCAGCGTGGACAGGATCGTCAACGGGTGCACCGTGTTCTCGTAGAGAATGCCGAGCACGATGTACACCGCGACCAGCGCGGCGATGATCAACAAGGGCATCGTGGACATGGATTGACCGTAGACCTGCGCCGCGCCGGCGAAGCTACCGTGGATCGATGCCGGAAGTCCGATCTGCTGCGACACCTGGTCGATGATGGTCGAGGCCTGGCTGAGCGAACCACCCGGCGGGAGGTTGAACGAGATGGTGGCTGCGACAAGCCCATCCTGGTGGCTGACCTGGGTCGCCGTATGATTGCTCACGTAGCTGGCAATCGCGGGAAACGGCACCAGCGTTTCCGCCGCCGTACTGTCCGCGCTGCCGCTGGAACCACCACCCTTGGCATTGGAAATGGCATTGGTGAGCAGGTTGGCCTCGGCGTCGGCATTTTTTGCATTGGTCGAGGTGGTCGAGCCCTGTGTCGTGCTCGCCACCGTCGACGCCGTGACACCCTTTACCAGTGAACTCGACATCTGTGTCTGCTGTGAACCGCTCGCGTTGCCCGCCGCGGTACTGAAGCGCATGCGCTCGAGCATTTGCGGGTACTGCCAGTACGAAGGCGCCACTTCCATCACCACGTAGTACTGGTTGAGCTCGTTATAGACCGTAGACACCGTGCGCTGACCAAAGGCGTCGTACAGCCCGGTATCGATCTGGTTGGGCGCGAAACCGTAACGTGCCGCCGTGGCGCGATCGATGTTCACGTAGATCTGCAAGCCGTGCTGCTGCAGGTCCGAGTTGACGTCGGACAACCGCTCCTTGCTGAGCGCCGCCACCAGCTTCGGTACCCAGGTGAACAAGGTGTCCGGATCATCGCTAGTGAGCGTGTACTGGTACTCCGCCGCTGACTGCCGACCACCGATGCGCAGGTCCTGCGCAGCCTGCAGCAACAACCGCGCGCCGGATACCGCGTTGAGCTTCGGTCGCAGGCGATCCACCACTTGTGCCGCGGAAATCTTCCGTTCCGCCAGGGGCTTGAGCTCAATGAATACGTTCGCGGTGTTCAGCGCTCGTCCACCGGTAAACCCAGCAACGGAGGCCACCGCGGGGTCCTTCTGCACGATGGCCTGCAACTGGGCGAGCTTTTTCTCCATGGCCTGGAAGGAGATGCTCTGGTCCGCAATGATCTGCCCCTGGAGAATGCCATTGTCCTGTTCGGGGAAGAAAGTGGACGGCACGAAGCGAATCAGGAAAACGTTGAGGATGATCAGGCCAATCAGGACCAGCGCGACCAGAAGGCGATGATCCAGCGCCGTAGCGAGCGAGCGGTCGTAGCCTTGCTTGAACCGCTCGAACTGGCGCTCCGACCACATTGCCACCCGGCCCTGCTGCTTCACCGTTCCGCGCGAACGCAGCACGAACGCCGCCATCGTCGGTGTCACCGTAAGGGAGATCACCAGCGACAGCAGGATGGCGATCGACAGCGTCACCGCGAACTCGTGGAACAGCAGACCCACGATGCCCGGCATCAGGAGGATCGGCAGAAATACCGCGATCAACGAAAGACTCATGGAGATCACGGTGAAGCTGACCTCAGCGCTACCGAGCAAGGCTGCCTCGTGTACATCCATGCCTTCGTCCACGTGGCGGACGATGTTCTCCAGCACCACAACGGCATCGTCCACCACGAAGCCGGTGCCGATGGTGAGCGCCATCAGCGACAGGTTGTCGAGGCTGTAGCCGAGCAGGTACATCGGGCCGAACGTGCCTACGATGGACAGTGGCAATGCGACCGCCGGCACCAGCACCGCGCGGGGCGATTGAAGGAAGATGAAGACCACGCCGATGACCAGGAGCACGGCGATGAACAGTGTGCGTTCGGTATCGTCCACCGCGGCGTTGACCGACTGCGAACGGTCGACGGCAATGCCCACGTGAACGTCATGCGGCAAGGTGGCTTCGACGTTCGGCAGCACCTTGCGGATTTGTCCCACGGTCTTGACGATGTTGCTGCCGGGTAGCGGGTAGACGATGACGAGCACCGCATCCTTGCCGTTATAAAGGCCGGCGTTACGCAGGTTCTCCGCCGAATCCTTCACCTCGGCGACGTCACGCAGGAACACGGGTGAGCCTTGGCGGTAGGCCACCACGATGTCCCGATACGGCGCGGCCTTGCTGATCTGATCGTTGGACAGCACTTCGAAACGTTGGTCGCCCTGGTCGATATGGCCCTTGGCGCTGTTCGCGTTGGCGGAGCTGAGCGAGGCGCGGACGTCCTCCAGACCGATGCCATAGCTGTTGAGCTGGTCCGGCTGCAGTTCCACGCGCACCGACGGCAACGCGCTGCCGCCCAGCGTGATCTGGCCTACGCCGTCCACCTGGGAGAGCTGCTGCTGGAGGATCGAGTTCGCGGAGTCGTAGAGCTGCGCGCGCGTCAACGTGGACGAGGTGAGCGCCAGTACCATGATCGGTGCATCGGACGGGTTGTACTGGCGGTAGGTCGGGTTATTGCGCAAGGTGGTCGGCAGATCGGCACGCGCCGCCTGGATCGCTGCCTGTACGTCGCGGGCCGCACCATTGATATCGCGTCCCAGGCCGAACTGGATCACCACCTGCGCTGAGCCGACCGAGCTCGACGAGGTCAGCTCCGAGACATCGGCGATTGCACCGAGCCGCCGTTCCAGCGGCGCCGCCACGGTGGACGCCATGATGTCCGGACTCGCACCGGCCATGCTCGCCTGCACAACGATGACCGGGAAGGTAACATTGGGCAGCGGCGCGACGGGCAGGTTGAAGTACCCCAACGCACCGGAGAGCAGAATGGCGACCGCGAGCAAGGTGGTCGCCACCGGACGCCGGATGAAAAGGCCCGGGATACTCATGACTCTTGTCCGATCGCCTTCTGTACGGGCTGACGCCGCAGGCGCGTGGCCAGCCGGTCGAAGAACAGGTAGATCACCGGCGTAGTGAACAAGGTCAGCAACTGGCTCAGCGCCAGGCCGCCGATGATGGCGAGGCCGAGCGGCCGCCGCAGCTCGGAGCCGGTGCCGTTACCCACCAGCATTGGCAGCGCACCGAGCATCGCCGCCAGGGTCGTCATCAGGATGGGCCGGAAACGCAGCAGCGAGGCCTCGAAAATGGCTTCCTTCGGTGGCTTGCCGTGCTCGCGCTCCGCCTCGAGCGCGAAGTCCACGATCATGATCGCGTCCTTTTTCACGATACCGATCAGCAACACGATGCCGATGATGCCAATCACGTCGAGGTCATGCCCGGCAACCATCAGGGCCAGCAAGGCGCCAATCCCAGCCGAGGGAAGCGTCGAAAGGATGGTCAGCGGGTGGACGAAACTTTCATACAGCACGCCGAGCACGATGTAGACGGCGACCAGGGCTGCGATCAGCAGGTAGACCTCACTGGAAAGCGAATCCTGAAACGCCTGCGCCGCGCCCTGAAAGGACGAGCTGACCGACGCCGGCAGGTGCACCGCCTGCTCCGCCGCGGTGATTTCCTTCACCGCCGTGCTCAGCGACGCATCCGGCGCGAGATTGAAAGACACCGTCACAGCGGGGAACTGCGCGAGGTGACTGATCACCAGCGGCGATTTCACGATCTTGATCGAGGCAATGCCCTTCAGCGGCACCTGTCCCGAGCTGCCTGTCTGGCTGGGCAGGTAGATGTCGCCAAGCGACGCTACGGTCGGCAGGCTCTCTGGCTTGGCCACCAGAATCACCCGGTACTGGCCGGACTGCTCGAAGATGGTGGAAACGATTCGCTGTCCGAGTGCATCGTAGAGTGCATTGTCGATGGTGGCTGGCGTGATGCCGTAGCGCGCGGCGAGCTGGCGATTCACCTCCACGTTCACCGCCAGGCCGTCGTTGTTGAGGTCGCTGGTGACATCCGTAATCGAGTCGATCTTGCGCATGCGTTCGACCAGGGCGGGCACGTACTTGCCCAGTTCCTGCACCGATGAGCCGCGCAACACGAACTGGTACTGGTTGGGCGACACGGTCGTGTCCAGCGTCAGATCCTGCTCCGGCTGGACGAACAGGCGGATACCCGTCACGTTGGCAGTCTCGCTCTGCAGGTTGCGCGCGATCTCGGCGGCGCTGAGGGAACGATCGTCCTTCGCCTTGAGACCGATCAGGAAACGGCCGTTGTTGAGCGTCTTGTTGGTGCCGTCAATGCCGACGTACGAGGTGAGCCCCGTGACGTTCGGGTCCTTCAGGATCACCTCGGCCAGCGCGGCCTGCCGCTTCACCATGGCGCTATAGGACACAGAGTTGTCGGCGACGCTGATGCCCTCGACCGCACCCACGTCCTGGGTCGGGAACAGCCCCTTGGGAATGACGATGTAGAGGACGACGGTCAGCGCGACGGTCGCCAGGAACACGATCAGCGTGAGCGTCTGCCGGGCCATGACGAAGCGCAGGCCACGCTCGTACGCGGCCAGCGTCTTGTCGAACAGGCCTTCGCTGATGCGTTCGAAGCGGCTCGGGTGCCGGTCGGCCTGCGCGCGCAGGATGCGCGCGCACAGCATCGGCACCAGGGTAAGCGACACGATGCCCGAGATGACGATGGTCACCGCAAGGGTCACCGCGAACTCGTTGAACAGCCTGCCGATCACGCCCCCCATGAAAAGCAGGGGAATCAGCACGGCAATCAGGGACACCGTCAGCGATACGATGGTGAAGCCGATCTGCCCCGCGCCCTCCAACGCAGCCTCCAGAGGTGCCATACCCTCTTCGAGGTAGCGCACGATATTCTCGATCATCACGATGGAGTCATCCACCACGAAGCCGGTGGCGATGATCAGGGCCATCAGTGAAAGGTTATCGATGGAATACCCAAGCTCGTACATCGCGGCCAGCGTACCGATCAGCGAGACCGGCACCGAAATACTCGGGATGATCGTGGCAGGCACGTTGCGCAGGAAGATGAAGATCACCAGCACCACCAGCACGATGGCGAGGCCCAGTTCGAACGCCGCGTCCGACACGGATGAACGGATCACGCCCGTGCTGTCGGAGACAATCTCCACCTTCATGCCCGCGGGCAGCGTGGATTCGAGCTGTGGCAGTTTCGCCTTGATCTGGTCGACCGTAGCGATGACGTTCGCCCCGGGCTGTCGCTGCACATTGAGCACGATAGCCTGGGTCTTGCCGAACCAGGCGCCCTGCTCCGTGTTCTGCGCGGATTGCGTCACCCGGGCAATGTCCCGCAGATAGACCGGCGCGCCGTTCTGGTACGACACCACGGTGGCCAGGTAATCCTTCGGATCGCGGATCTGGTCGTTACCGTTGATGGTGTAGTCCAGCTCGGGTCCGTCGAAGTTGCCCTTGGGCTGGCTGACATTGACGTTGGCAAGCAGGGAGCGCAGGTCGTCGATGTTGAGGCCGTAAGCGGCGAGCTTCTTCGGGTCCGCCTCGACGCGAATGGCAGGAACGTTACCGCCAGCGGGCACCACCAGGCCAACGCCCGGCACCTCGGCGATCTTCGAGCCCAGGCGGTTGTTTGCGACATCCTCCAGCTGCGGCAGCGACATCGAAGCCGAAGTCACTGCCAGGGTGAGGATCGGCAGGTCCGCCGGGTTCACCTTGGCGTAGGTCGGCGGCGCCGGCAGACCGGTTGGCAGCAAACTGTTCGCGGCGTTGATCGCCTCCTGCACGTTCTGCTCGGCCACGTCGAGGCTCAACGAAAGGTCGAACTGCAATGTGATCACCGAAGCCCCGGCGGAGCTGTTCGAGGTCATCTGCTGGAGCCCGGGAATTTCACCCAGTTGCACTTCCAACGGCGCTGTCACCGTGTTCGCCATGACCGAGGGACTGGCACCGGGGTAGAACGTCTGCACCTGGATCACGGGATAGTCGACAGCAGGCAGCGAGGACACCGGCAGGAAACGCACCGCCACGAGGCCGACAAGGACGAGCGCGAGCATCAGGAGCGCGGTGGCTACCGGCCTGAGTACGAACAAGCGGGAAATATTCATTGGATCGCGTGCCCGCCTTTACGACGCGTGCCGTCGGGCGGGCGCGGCAGCCGTGGACGATCCGGCGGGAGGCTTCGCACCGGCGAGCTTTACCCTGGCCCCGTCGGTCAGACGGTCCATGCCATCGGTAACCACGGTCTGCCCCGCCGTGAGGCCGGAGGCGACTACCGTGTATTTGCCGTCGCTGGGACCGAGCGTCACCTTGTGCACCGAGACGGTCTGGTCGGCATTCACCAGGTAGACGAAATCACCGGGTGCACCACTCTGTACGGCCGGCGTCGGCACAAGCACCGCCTGCTTCAGCGTATCCACCAGCAGGCGCACGTTGACGAATTCGTTCGGATAGAGCGCTTCGTCGTCGTTGTCGAACGTAGCGCGCAATGTGACCGTACCGGTGGCCGTGGCCATCTGGTTACCCAACGCATAGAGCTTGCCCGTAGCGATCTGGCGACTGTTGTCGCTGCTGAACGCGGTGACCGTCAACGTCGTATCCGCCGTGCCGAAGCGCTTGAGCACATTGGCCAGGGAGTTCTGCGGCACGCTGAACTGCACCGTGGTCGGTTTCATCGTGGTGATGGTGACGATGCCCGGTGACGTCGACTGGGTGACGTAGTTGCCCGGATCGACCAGCCGCAGGCCGACGCGTCCGGCCACCGGCGCCGTGATGTGGCAGTAAGCAAGATCGAGGTCGAACTGCGCGATGTTCGCCTCGTCCGCCTTCACCGCCGCTTCGTCCTGCTGCACCGCAAACTTCTGATCGGCGAAGGTCTGCTCGGCAATCGACTTCTGCTCGTTCAACGTGGTGAAGCGAGCGAGGTCGGAGCGCGCCTGGGCGAGCGTGGCCTTGTCCTTGGCCATCTGCGCCTCGGCCTGGCGCTTGTCGATCTCGTACTGGCGAGGGTCGATCTGGGCGAGGAACTGGCCCTTCTCCACATCCTGACCTTCCTTGTAGCCCACCTCGGTGAGGTAACCGCTGAGCTGGGGCAGCACGTTCACGGTGGCCACCGGGGTCACGGTGCCAAGTTCGTTGAGCAACTCGGGCATGTCACCAAGGGTCGCCTTGGCCGCACTGACCAGCTGCGGTGGCGTGACGGGCTTTTTCTTGCCGGAACCACTTATGACGTGGAACAGCACCAGGGCAACGATGACGATGGCAACGAGCGAGACGATCAGCAGACGCCGCCCCTTGTGTGGCGGGCGCTGGGCTTGTGTCGCATCACTCATGAATCGATCTCCTGGCTTATCCGGTCGGGCTAGCTAACAGGAACGCGCGAGGTCCGAATGCGTTTAACCTTGGTGAGGCGTATTTAACCTACGCTCATCGGCACCGGTTCGCATGATTCTGCGACGTAAACCCATACGACCGCGAACCGTTTTACTCATCATCCCCACTTCCCCAAGGTGCTGTGATGAACACGGTTCGCTCGATTGCCCTGGCTACGCTCTTTACGGTGGCTGCCGCCGCAGGCACGTCCGCTTCCGCACAGGTTTACGTCGATACCGGCGTAGATATCGGGCCAGAGCCCGCCTGCCCTTACGGTTACTACGAGTACGCGCCTTACCCCTGCGCGCCTTACGGCTATTACGGCGCCGAGTGGTTCACGGGCGGCCTCTTCATTGGTGCGGGTCCATGGTTCCGCGGGCCACGGGGCTTCCGCGGCCACGTCGATCCCCGCTTCGATCCGCGTCGCGGTTACGCCCGTCCTCTGCCGCAATTGCATGAACGTCCGGCACCCGGTACGCGCTTCGACAACATCCCTGGCTTCCGCGGTGACGAATGGCATGACGGCCGTGGAAACCCGGGACGCGGTGACGGGCGACACTAACTCCAGCCGGCTGCGAAGCCCTTCCGACCTCAAGATCCTGCGATACGCGCCGCTATACAGGGAGGTCAACACGGATAAGCGCCGGAAGGATGACAATAACTTCATTAAGCGCGGTAGCGCTGCCGACCTCATCGCTGCTGCCGCGCTCCGCGGCAGCAGCGACCTCGGCATCGGCGAACGCAGCCACGAGCACGACGTCGGTCGCCCTGCCCGTGCCTTCGGTGATCGTCACGTTGAGTGGCGCCACGACGGCACAGTCGCCGGCCATCTATACCGCCCAGGCATTTACGCCACCCCCTGTCTGGCAGGACGCATCCATCGCGATCACGACGGCGAGCGGGCGCCCGCTCACGCTCACCCTGCAGGATGATGGCAGCTTCAATATCAAAGCCCAGGGCGACGCACCGCTGAGCGATGCCGAAAATGCGGCGATCGCAAAACTGTCCGCCGCCTTCAGGAGTGCGCTTGAGGGCATGGCCTCCGCGCCGCCTCGCCTGGATCTGGGTGGCCTCGCACAGGTCGACACGAGCGTGCTGTCTTCGGTCCATCTCAGCGCGAAGGCCACCGACAGCAATCAGGCCATCCAGACGATCGACTTCACCGCCGACGTGAAGTCGCGCGGCGTGAAGATCGCTGGCCCGGACGGAAAGATCGATGTCAGCGTGGACCTGAGCTCACCGGCTATCACCGGCAGCAAGACCCGGCAGGCGGCAGCGATCAGCAACTATCTCACCCAGTTCGAACAGGCCGCTTCGCGGGGCCATGCGAACCCGCTCCTGATGACCATGTTCGAAGACGCTTTCACGCAGATGAACGCGCCCTCCGGCTTCGATACGGCGAGCACCACGCGCTCGTCCTCGTGGCTCAATGACACCGATCACGCCCTGCTCAGCGGCCTGGCGGATTTCAGCGCATCGATCACGCAGACCGCTACCTCCTCTAACCCACGCCGGGCCGATGAGCACGATGGGTTCTCGTTCCAGGTATCGCAAACCACGCAGAAGTCGGGGCGCAATGCATCCGAACGCGGCATGTCGCAGACCTCGTCGTCGCAGCTACACGCAAGCTTCCATTCGGCGCTCTCGGCCAGTGCACGCCTCAACCTGACCGACGATCTGAAGTCGCAGAATTACTACTACAGCCAGATCAACGACTCCGCTCAGAGCATCATGAGCATCGGCTACCAGAAGAGTCGTCTCGTGCAGGCGACCCTTAGCCGTACGGCAAGCCAGAGCACCGAGCGGTTGAAATACGTCATGGGCCAGAAGGTCGAAGACGTGACGACGCCGCTGAAGACATCACAGCAACGCGACCTGCTTCCCGTGCTGCAGCAAATGGAACGGCATCCGCCGCAAACCACGAAGGAACGCGACGAGCGCACCCGAGCCCTCGATCGCATACACGACAGCCTCGGCCTCCTGACCGACCCGGTCGCCCTCCGCTAGCCCAGCCCCGCGTCTCAAAAAGAGATGTCTAGAGGGCTATACATTCGAAAGTAGTTTCGATATAACTGGCTCACGTGCTGCGACGCAGCACGTTTTGTCACATAGGGATGTAACCGGCGCTAGCCCGGTTACCGGCACCCACGACCCGGCGCATTCGCCGGCGTCAGGGTCGCGCCTTTTGGGGGATTTGCCTTCGAGTACCCGTCATGCCCGGCCCTGCGGCAGCAGAGACCGTGCACGCCTACGCCAAAAAAATGGTTCGAGGAGAGTGTCGTTCATGTCCAGCAAGACTCCCAGTATCCAGCGTGCCCTAGCTACAGCCCTTGCGCTGGCTATCAGTTCCGGCGCGTTGGCGCAGTCCACCACCGGCAGTCTCTTCGGTCAGGCACCGTCCGCAGCCGGTGAGACCGTAACGGTTACAAGTGATACCGGTTTGAGCCGGGACATTCCGGTCGACGAGCGCGGCCGCTTCTCGGCAGGCCAGCTGCCTCTGGGCACCTACACCGTGAGCCTGAAGGTCGGCGGCAAGGTCGTCGACACGCGGCAGAACATCACGCTCAAGGTGGGCGCGGGCACCGAGGTGTCCTTCGTCCCCTCGCAGGCGCAATCGATGGAAGGCGTCACGGTATCCGCCGCGGCCCTGCCGAGCATCGACGTCTCCACTGTGGACTCGCGCACCGTGGTCACCTCCGAGCAACTGGCGCGCCTGCCGCTCGGTCGCAATTCCGAAGCCATCGCCCTGCTTGCACCAGGCGTGGTGAACAACGGCGGCAGCTTCAAGGGCCCGACGGGTAACTCCCTGGTGAGCTTCGGCGGTTCCGCGGCCAGCGAGAACGCGTACTACGTCAACGGCTTCTCTACGACGGATCCCCTGCGCGGCTTCGGCGGACTGTCCCTGCCCTATGGTGCGATCGACCAGCAGGAGGTCTATACCGGTGGCTACAGCGCGCAGTACGGACGATCCGATGGTGGCGTGATCAACGTGGTCGGCAAGCGCGGTACCAACGAATGGCATTTCGGCACCCAGGTGCTGTGGGAACCGAGCTTCGCGCGCGCCAACCAGCGCAACCGCTATTTCGAGAACGGCCTCCCGGCGTCGCCCAAGGCCGGCCAGCTCTATTCGCCCGACAGCAAGGACGCCTTTAGCAGCACCACGGTCAGCGCGTATGCGGGCGGCCCGCTGATCAAGGACAAACTGTTCATCTTCATTGCCGGCGAGTACGAGCGGCAGGAAGGCAACACGGTGAACCCGGTGAGCGGCTTCACCAGTACCAAACCGTATGTCGACTATCGTTACAACGAGCCGCGCTGGTACGGAAAACTCGACTGGAACATCACCGATAGCAACATCGTCGAACTGACCGGTGCCTCCGACAAGTACGAGACCTCGGGTACCGTCTACGATTACGACTACCAGACGCGCACACGCCAGGAACGGATCGGCAACGACGACAACATCAAGACCGGCGGCGACCTGTGGACGGCCAAATACACTGGCTACCTCACCGACGACCTCACGCTCACGGCGCAGTACGGCAAGCTGAAAAGCAACGACTACGACGCACCGGCCGGCTACAACCCCGATCTCACCTATGTGGATGGTCTTACCAACCAGAACCCTGCGTTCAACGGTGGCGCGCCGCGCGGCAACAACCAGACAGTCGCCAGCCTGAGTCCTGCCGGGCGCGGCAATCGCACCACCAACACCCGTATCGACCTGACCTACAAGATCGGCGACCACACCATCACGGCCGGCATCGACAACCAGACCGCGAAGGCCCTGGACCAGGGCACGATCACCTCCGGCCCCGGCGGCTATTCGTGGACCTACGGCCAGGGCGACCCGAACACGCCCATCTCCACCGGCCTGGGCGTGCCTGCCACCGGCGGCTTCCCGAATGGCGCGCAGGGTTATTACGTCATCCAGAACATCAACAGCAGCCTGGCCACCGTTCGCTCCACGCAGCGCGCGCAGTACATCGAAGACAAGTGGCAGATCAACGACCGGTGGCTGCTCTCGGTCGGCCTGCGCAACGACCAGTTCGAGAACTTCAACAGCGACGGCCAGGCCTTCGTGACCCAGCACAAACCGCAGTGGGCACCGCGCCTGGGTGCGAGTTGGGACGTAAATGGCGATGCGACCTTCAAGGTCTACGCCAATGCCGGCCGCTATTACCTTGGTCTGCCATTGAACCCCGCGCTCAATGCGGCCGGCGGCGCACTGACCACGTCGCAGTACTTCACCTATGGCGGCATCGCCGCCGACGGCACGCCGACCAACCTGACCACCATTTCCCCACCGGTGGCGGCTAACAATACCTTCGGCCAGCTGCCGGATCCCACCACCGTGACGACCAAGGGCCTCAAGTCCGAATACCAGGACGAGTTCATCCTCGGCTTCACCAAGACCCTGGGAAGCAAGTGGGTTTACGGGGCGAAGGCGACGCAACGCATCCTGCGCAACGCGATCGACGATTACTGCGATATCGACCTCGTGCTGGCCAAGGCGCAGTCGCTCGGCTATGACGTGACCACGACGAGCAACCCGGTCAGTTGCTGGCTGTTCAATCCGGGCAAGGCCAACACGTTCAACCTCGTCGATACCGCGGGCAACCACGTCAGCGTACCGCTCACCAACCAGGAGTTCGGCTTCGACCGCCTGAAACGTCGCTACTACTCGCTGGAGTCGTTCCTGGAACACCCGTTCGACGGCACCTGGTACGCGCGGGCGACGTACACGTTCTCGCGCAGCTACGGCAACACGGAAGGACAGCTTCGCTCGGACCTCTATCGCGAGTCGCGCGGAACCGGTCAGACGGCCGTGTCGACCACCCAGGACTGGGACAACTCGTACATCATGGTCAACACCAACGGGCCGCAGAACAACGACCATAAGCACCAGCTGAAGGTGTTCGGTTACTGGCAGATTGCCCCCGAGTGGCTGGTCAGCGGCAACATCAGCATGATCTCCGGTGCGCCCAAGCCCTGCCTCGGCTACTTCGGCCCGGATCGCGAAGACCCAGCCGGCTATGGCAACAGCTACCACTTCTGCAACGGCCTGCCCTCACCGCCGGGAAGCCATGGTCGTCTGCCCTGGGTGCGTCAGCTCGATGTGGGCGTGACGTTCCGGCCGGCATTCGCCGACTCGAAGCTGGCGTTCAATGCGAACGTGTTCAATGTGCTGAACGAGCAGCGGGTGGTGGGCATCTATCCGAACGCGGAGTCGAGCCCGAACCTGGCCAATCCGCTGTATGGGACGCCCACATCACGGCAGCTGCCGCGCTACCTGCGCCTCAGCGCGAACTACGATTTCTAAGGGCTTAAGACTTCTGAGGACTTCAGAGGACTTCTGTAGGAGCCGCTTCAGCTAAGGACTTCTGTGGGAGCCGCTTCAGCGGCGATGGCGGTGCGGCAACCTGGCTATCGCCGCTGAAGCGGCTCCCACATCACGGTCGGGATAGAACACGAAGATCTGGGGCAAGCGACTTGCGGCGATCAAGAACTATCGTCCGGTGCCTCGAAAGGTGCGTTATCTTCCGGGCCACCTTCGTTGGAATAGGCTTCTTCAGCCGCTTCGTCATCGGCGTCGCGCTTGGCCGGCACCACCTTGGGCAGCTTTTCCGTCGGCGCCTCGCCGCGGCTTTTACGCAGGTCGTCGATGATTCGTTGGTTGATGCTCTGAAACGGGTTGCTCATCGTTGACCCCAAAAGGCGGTTCATCAATGCCGCGACGTTCGCGGCGGGAAGTGTTCCGGTTCACTGATCACCGAATCGGGCGCGGCGACGGACTTGCGTCCCCTCAGCTGCTTCGCAGTGAGCGGCAGGCACTCGCCCTTCTCATTGATCTCGCGAATCGCACAGGCCGCCGGATGCGTGGCCGCAGCGACATCGTAAGCCTCGAGAAGCGATCGTCGTGCCTCGAGGTAGGACGGCCGATCCTTTGAAATCCTGGACATGGCTCGATACTCCCGTGGGCGACAGCAATACGCGCCCCCAAGCGCGAGGCTGCGCCCAACGGCGTTACCTCGCCGTTAGCCCCGCGGATACACCACGTGCACCTTGTGCTCGCGCTCGTCATCCTGAAGCGACAGGCTGTCGCCATCGATGGAAGCACCATCCAGCAGGATCCCCGCCGATTCACCTTCTCGCGCGGGGCGGAGATCGATTGAGTACGTCGCGCCCCCAAACACATAACGCAGGCTGTAGCCCGCCCATGAGGACGGTACACAGGGAGCGATGCGTAGCCGCCCTTCCTGAAGGCTCAGCCCCAGTAACGATTCAATCAGCAGGCGATACATCCAGCCTGCGGAGCCCGTATACCAGCTCCAGCCGCCGCGACCCACATGGGGTGCTACGGAATAAACGTCTGCCGCAAGCACATAAGGCTCGATCTTGTAGCGCTGGACGGCATCGGCATCACCGGTATGGCTGGCGGGATTGATCATTCGTGCCAGTTCCCAGGCGCGATCGTGGTTTCCCATGTGCGCAAAGGCCATCGCAGCCCAGACCGCGGCATGCGTGTACTGCCCACCGTTCTCGCGCACGCCGGGTACGTATCCCTTGATATAGCCGGGATCCATGGCCGAGTGATCGAACGGCGGGTCCAGAAGGCGAATCAGCCCTGCGTCTTCCTGCACGAGGTGGCTGTCCAGAGACGCCATGGCCTGCGTGCGGCGTTCGTCACCGGCCACGTCCGAGAGCACCGACCAGCTCTGCGCGATCGCATCGATGCGACATTCGTCGTTGCTGGCCGAGCCAAGCGGCGTACCGTCGTCGAACCAGGCACGCCGGTACCACTCGCCGTCCCAGGCATGGGCCTCCAGGGCGGTGGAAAGCTGTGCCACCTCCGCCGTGCAGCGGTCCGCGAAGATCGCGTCGCCGTGCGACCGTGCCGTCACCGAGAATTCGCGTAGCACGTGGACCAGGAAGAAGCCGAGCCAGACGCTCTCGCCCTTGCCGCCCTCACCCACCTTGTTCATGCCATCGTTCCAGTCGCCGCTACCCATCAGCGGCAGGCCGTTACGCCCGCGTGGCATGGAGTGCTCGATGGCGCGCACACAGTGCTCATAAAGGCTTGCGCGAATGCCCGAGGGACGCGGCAGGTCGTAATATGACTCTTCGCCGGGACGGAGCGGACGGCCTTCGAGGTATTCGACCGATTCTTCCAGCACCGCGGCATCCATGCTCGCATGCACATAGCGGCTGGTGGCGAGCGGCAGCCACAGGTAATCGTCCGAGCAGGCCGTGCGCACCCCGCGTTCGATAGGAGGATGCCACCAATGCAACACATCGCCTTCGACGAACTGATGCGCCGCACAAAGCAGCAACTGGGCGCGGGCCATGGCAGGCGCCGCGTGCTGGGTGGCCATGGAATCCTGCAACTGGTCGCGGAAGCCGATGGCTCCGCCGGATTGGTAATAGCCGCTGCGCGCGAAAAGGCGACTGGCGATCGTCTGGTAGAGCAGCCAGCCGTTCGCCATGGTGTCCATGGCAGGCTCGGGTGTCCTGACCTGCACCACGCCAAGCAAGCCACGCCAGTGTGCCCGCACGGCAGCCAGTACCCTGGCGGCGGAGCCGTCCTGACGGAATCGCTGCACCAGGCTACGGGCTTCGGCCTCATTGCCGCCCATGCCAAGTCGGACAACGACCTCACGCGATTCGCCGGGCTCGAGGAGGAAGACGACGCGCAGCACACCGCAGGGATCCAGACCGGCGCCGATGCGGTTGCTCCATCCCTGGCGACGCATCGCCAGCGGCGAGTCCATCCGTCCGTTACGGCCGAGGAACTCGGTGCGGTCACCGCCCACGGAGCGTTCGCGGTCGCCCATGTCGAAGAAGGCGACGCGACCGGGGAAGTCGCTGTTGTAGGCATTGCGCGCGAACAGCGCACCCGTGACCGGATCGACCTCGGTCACCACGTGCATCGAGCTCTTTTCGCGGACATCGCCAAGCAGCCATTCCACGTATGCGGTGACCGACAAGCGACGCGCCTCGGTGCCCTTGTTGGTCACCGTGACCACCTGAAATTTCACCGGCGCATCCAGGGCGACGAATGTTTCAAGGCGCGAATGCAACGCCTCCTCGTCATGCTCAAAGCTGCTGTATCCGAAGCCATGACGCGTCGTGTAGCTTCCCTTGCCGCGCACCGGCAACGGCGTCGGCGACCAGACACGACCGGTGGATTCGTCACGCAGGTACACCGCCTCGCCGCTCGCATCCTCGACCGGGTCGTTGTGCCACGGTGTGATCCGGCAGCCGTGTGCATTCTCGGCCCAGGTATACGCGCCGCCGCTTTCGGACACCACGCTGCCGAAGGAAGGGTTGGCGAGCACGTTGCACCATGGTGCAGGCGTTTCGGCGCCCTGCTCCAGTACGATGACGTACTCGCTACCGTCCGCCGAGAAGGCCCCCGTAGGCGCTTTCGCGGCCGCCAGTTCGGGACGTGGCTGACGTGGCCACGAGGCGGGCTCCGCAGCGGCCGGGCGCGAATCGAGGCGATGACGTTCCATCTGCTCGGCGAGCGAGCCAAGGCTGTCGACCACCACGATGCGGGCACTGGCTTCCATTACCAGGCGGTCTTCGTAAGAGAGCGGCTGCGCGGCGCGGATGAACACTCCGCCCGGCCGGTCCAGCAGGTTCGATTCGGTCCCTGAGGCGAGTAGGCCGGTCAGGGCATCGTGCAGTGTCTGGCGATAGCCCGTTGTGTCTTCGTTCCAGATGACCAGATCCACGGCCAGGCCGCGCAGCCGCCAGTAGGCGGCCGCACGGACGAGATCGCGTGCGACATCGAGCCGTGCAATGTCGCCGATCCGCAGCAGTACGATTGGCAGATCGCCGGAGACCGCCTGACCCCAGAGCCCCGATTGCCCGCGCGCGTTCGCCGCGATGAGCGCCGGTTCCGCACGCAGGGCGAGGTTCGGATAGACGACCGAGGTTGCCATGTGTTCATAGAGCTGCGCATTCGTCAGCGTGTTGTTGGCCTGGCGAAGGGAAACCTGGCTATGCGTCCATGCAAGATCGAACACGCGGTCGGACAGGTGGCGATCCCGGTACTTTTCGATCAGGCGCATGCAGCTGTCGCGCGTGTCCGCCACACCAGTGACGAAGTCGAGTGTCGCGGTCTGCTCGGGATCAAGCGTAATACGGACCCGGATAGCGACGATGGGATCGAGTACGGCGCCTGCCGTATCGCTCAGTCGCTCCATGCCGGCATCGAGCATCGCCGGTTGCGCCGTGCTGCGACCACGCCCGATGAACCTTGCGCGATCGGTCTCATACGAAATCGCATCCACGTCGACGTCATGCACGGCCACCAGGTGACACATCCATGGTGGCTGCTCGTTCGCCGAACGCGGACGGCGTGCGCATAGCAAGGCCTGCATCGATGCCACGATCTCCGTTGTGACAAACAGCTTGCTGAAGGCGGGATGTGCCATGTCGCCATTCGGGTCGGCCAGTACCACTTCGGCGTAACTGGTCAGCTCGATGGTGCGACGCGTGCGTCCGCGATTGGTGACGCGCGTGCGGCGCAGCTCGATATCGTCCTCGGGCGAGACCACGATCTCGGTATGTGTCTCGAAGCCGCGCTGGCGCACACGGAACTCCGCCCGCGACTCCGAAAAGATGGCCTCGAACAGGTCCGTGCGTCGCGCGACGGGTTGGTAGGCCGTGGTCCAGACATCGCCCGACTCCGGGTCGCGCACATAGCAGAACATCCCATGGTTATCGCGAGTGATGTCTTCGCGCCAACGGGTTACCGCCATGGCATCGCGACGACTGTAGCCGCCACCGGCACTGCTCACCATGACGTGATAGCGCCCATTGGACAACAACTGGATGGCGGGGCGGGAACGGTCGGGGTCGGTGAACAGGCGCAGGCGCGCTTCAGGTGTCGAAGGCGCTGTGGCATCGTCACCCAGCCCGGCGGTATGCAGGTACTCCATCGCGCTACGTGGCACACGCTCCTGCAACAGCAGCGTGGTGGCCATGACGTGCGGGTCCGACTCAAAACGCCGCTGCATCGGTTGGCCGTGCAGGAAATGATCGATGGCCAGCAGTGACATGCCCTGATGGTGGGCCATGAACGAGCGAACCACCACGGCGTCCTGCCCGGGTGGCAGGCGGAACGGTGTGTAATCGATCGCTTCGTACAGACCGTAACGGCCGGCAAGGCCCGCGTCGGTGAGTCGCCGCAGATTGCCGGTGGCTGCCGCGGGGGCGACCATCAGCGCGAGGACGGAAGCGTAAGGCGCGACGACGAGATCGTCGCCAAGGCCGCGCTTCAGACCCAACCCGGGTACGCCGAAGGCACGGTATTGATACGTCAGGTGCGCGTCGACGGCGTTGTAACCGGACTCCGACACGCCCCACGGCAGGCTGCGCTGCTTGCCGTATTCGATCTGCCTGGCGACGGCTGCGCGGCAGGTCTGGTCGAGCAGGCTACCCTCGTAGGTCGGCATCACCAGCATCGGCATCAGGTACTCGAACATCGAGCCCGTCCAGGACAGCAGTACCGGCGAACCGCCCGTCGTCGTGAGCAGGCGCCCGAGCGAGAACCAGCTCTCCTGCGGAATCTGGCCCTGGGCAATGGCGATGAAGGTGGTCAGTCGCGCCTCGGAGGCCAACAGATCGTAGAACGACGCGTCGAGCATGCGCCGATCGATGTCGTAGCCGATCGACATCAAGCGCCGGTTGTCGTCATACAGGAAAGCGTGGTCCATCACGGCCAACTCACCCGCCAGCGCCGCGATGTCGCCCAGCGCCTCGATGCGCGCTTGCGCGGTCGCACGTCGTGCGGCGTCCGCCGGGTCGCCACTGGCCAGCTGCATCAGTGTCGGAATGCCGTCCACCTGTCCCTTCGGGCCGCGCCACTGTTCCGCTTCGGCCATCAGGTCGTCGCATTGAGCGGCAAGTCGTGACAGCCAGAACACGACTTCGTCGGAGGGTTTGTGGACGAACGCGGGCGCCACCAGGCACAAGCGGTTGGCCTGACTCGCCGCAAAAGCCAACACAGCATCCATCGATCGAGGTGGCATTGCCATCGCACCGAGGAGTTCATCGGACCACGCCAGCAGTTGCGACCGGTCGGCACCGTCGACGTGTTGCATGAGGACGCCAAGGGTGTCGTGCAATCCTTCGATCGTCACTTCACGAAAAACCGGCTCATGTGGCAGCGCGAGAAGGCCGCGCTGCAGTGTCAGCAGATGACCGGCAAGGTTGCCGCTGTCCACGCTCGACACATAGAGCGGTCGCAGGGGCGCGAGCGTTTCGGTGTCGTACCAGTTGTAGAAGTGGCCGCGGTAGCGCTCGAGCGAATGCATCGTTGCCAGCGTCGCCGCCGTACGACTGATCACGCCACCAAGCCCCAGATAGCCGAAATCGTAGGCGGCAAGACCTGCGAGCAACCCAAGACCCAGATTGGTGGGCGAGGTGCGGCGGGCCACCCGGGTCTCGGGTGTCATCTGCACGTTGTCCGGCGGCAACCAATGGTCATCCGGACCGACGTGGGCTTCGAAGAACGCCCAGGTACGGCGCGCCAACAGGCGAAGGAAGCTGCGGTCCGACGCGCTCGGAGCGAAAGCATGACTGACATCGGGACGGCTCACCCACCAGGCGAACACGGGCGAAACAAACCAGAGCAGCAGCACCGGTGCCGCGATAGCGAGGACCATGGGACGGTCGATCGCCAGAAGAATGCCGAGTACGAACGCCGTGGTCGGGCCCGCCCAGAGCGCGCGCCAGGGCACGTCATGTGCACCACGCCCTTTACGCTCCACCTCGCTGGACGAGCGCCACTGAAGCAAATGGCGGTGGCTGACCACGATTCGCCACAACGAGCGGGCGATCGCGTCGACGCTCGCCCAGGCTTCGTGGGGCAACCACGCCATGGAGAGCACCAGGCGTATGCCGTGCTGGGCCGTGGCGACAAGCGAGGCCCGTGCGTGCTGCCGCCAACCTATGTCGCGCGGCTTGCGCGACGCTTCCATCAGGGCTTGCAACAGCACTGGCACGAAAGCCATCGACAGCACGGCCAGCGTCCATGTCAGCACCGGGGCGATCCACAGCCAGCCCGCCACCAGCAAGGCCAGCGCCGCCGGAGCGCCGGCACTACGACGCAGGTTGTCGAAAATCTTCCATCGCGACAGAGGGCTGAGGTCGTTACGCCGCCAGCCGTCGCGCGTGGGCACGGTGGGCATGAGCCAGGGAAGCAACTGCCAGTCGCCACGCATCCAGCGATGGCGCCGAACGCTGTCGTCGACGTAGCGTTCGGGATTCTCCTCGAACACAAGCACATCGCTGAGCAGGGCCGTGCGCGCGAAGCATCCCTCGATCAGGTCGTGGCTGAGCACGCGTTCGTCGCGAAGACGTCCCGCCAGGGCATGCTCGAAGGCATCCACGTCGTAGATGCCCTTGCCGATGAACGAGCCCTCGTGAAACAGATCCTGGTAGACGTCGGAGACGGCACGGGTATACGGATCGATGCCGGCATCCGCCCCATACAGGCGCGCATACGCCGAGCGTGCCTGCGCAGGCAGGCCGATGCCGACGCGCGGCTGCATGATGCCGTAACCGGTCACTACCACTCCACGCGCCTCGTCGAACACCGGGCGGTTGAGTGGATGATCCATCGCCGCGATCAGCAGGTGCGCCGTGTCGCGCGGCAACTGGGTGTCGGTGTCCAGCGTGATGACATAGCGTACCGGTGGCAGGCTGTCGATCCGCCCCACGATCAGCGCGAAGCGCTCCGCTCCCTCGCCGCGGAGCAAGCCGTTCATCGCCGCGAGCTTGCCGCGCTTGCGATCGGCACCAATCCAGCACTGTTCCGTCTCGCTCCACTCGCGCGGCCGATGGAACAGATAGAAGCGATCGATGGTGGACGAGGGATATTTCGCGTTGAGCGCCTCCACACGTTCGCTGGCGCGAGCGAGGATGGCGGCATCGCCTGGCGTGGATACGGCATCCGCATCCATGAAGTCGGTGAGCAGGGCGAAATGCAGCGCCTCGTCGCGATTGGCGAGGAAACGCACTTCAAGCGCTTCGGCCACGTCGTCGACATCGGCGATGCTGCCGAGCAGCGTCGGCACCGCCACCATGGTGCGTGCCGCGGTGGGAATGCCCTCGGCGTAATCCATGCGTGGCAGGTGATCGGGCGCGGTGACCAGGATCGCCGTCAGGTTGAGCAGGCTCAGGGTGAGTTGGCTGGCCACGATGAGTGCGCCGAAAGCCAGCGCAGCCAGGGCCCAGCCCGAGCCCGGTGCAAGCGAGGCGCTTTCGACAAGCGCCGTAGTGAGACCCGCCAGCAACAGGAGGAACGCCGTGAACGAGAATGCGAAAGGCGCCAGGTCGAAAACGCGCCGACACCTAGACGCGAACGATCGCCGGGTACCCAGACGACGCTCGAGCGCGGCAAGGCCCGGACCGATAAGGTGATAGCCGACATGGGTGATGGCGCCATCCCGTGGCTCGCCCGGATCCGGACAACTCGCCTCGAGGGCAGCGCGTGCGGTGGCCACTTCGCCGAGGCGACCGGCACGCGCAAGGCGCTCCACGGCATGCCGATAGAGGTCGCGGCTGGAAAAATCCATGGCCGCGTATATCCCCGCCGGATCCTCGCGCAGGCAGGCATCGACCAGGCTTGCGTGTTCGACGAAGTCGCGCCAATCGACCGTAACCAACGCGCGAAGGCTGCCGATGCTGTTGCCGACGGACACCTGATGCGCGGCCTGCTGCTGTGACTCCATCTGCACGAGGTAGTCGATACTTCGGCCGGATTCGGCAAGCCGCTGCTCGATCCATCCCAGTGGCATGGCAAGCGCGGGCCCCTGCCCCTGCAGACGACGAACGAGTTCGGCGACGAAGGGCGCACTCATCACCGGCGAGGAACGCGCCATATCGGCGACGACCAGCACCACGTTCTTCGGATCTTCAACCGCCATGCGCGTCATGGCGTCGGCCCAGCGCGTCGCGCGACCGCGCCTGGCCTTGTCGAGCATCACACGTGCGGCGATGCGCCTGAGGTTCTCGATCAACGCGAGACGCAGCATGATCGGGATGGCCCATAGCTCGCCCAGCTTGAGCGGCACGACGGACTGATACGCCTGGAGGAAGCGCGCCAGGCCCGCCGCGTCGATGCGACCGTCGCCATGCGAGATCACTTCGAGCGCGATGTCGTAGACGCGCGGCAAGCCACGCGACGGACCGTCCTCCAACTGCACCAGCTCGCGGCTGTAGCCCTTGGGGAAGTCCGTATTGGCAATGCGGATGTGTTCTTCGATCAGGTAGAGGTTGTCGAGCAACCATTCCCCTGCCGGCGTGGTCCCCGCGCCGCGCCGTCCGGCAGCCATCAGCGCACGGCATACCTCGAGAATGACGCGCTCGTTGTCGGCCAGCCTGGGTAGCAACCATTCCGCCGACGGCCGCTTTGCCACTTCGTGGCGCCTCGCGAGCACCAGCCCGTGGGCTTCCATCTGGTCTGCATTGAAAAGTTCCGCCCGCAGTGCGGGCTCACGCTCCGGACCCGGAGCGTCATGAATACGTGCGCGCCTGAACAGCTCTATATCCTGCCCCTTGGGGGTGATGGGATTCGTTTCATGGATCAGCGCGGCGCGGCCCCAGGGGGCCACCGGCTCAGTCTACGCCTTCCCGGCCGCGCTAGCGTGCCGTGCGGAAGGTCAGGTTGAGACGGTCCATACCCGTCAGCGGATGGTGCGAGGCCTTCAACGGCATCACGCCGTGGTAATTCATGCGCGACGGGCCACCCCACACGACGACATCGCCATGGACAAGCGGAATCTTCAACGGTTTGACGCCCTTGCCCTGACCGCCGAACTGGAACATGGCCGGTACGCCGAGCGACACCGACACGATGGGCTCCGAATCGCGCTTCTCGTTGCGATCCTGATGCATGGTCAGGCGCGAACCGGTGACATACCGGTTCACCAGGCACGCATCCGGCACGAAACCACTGAAGCCAGCCTCCGCCGCTGCCTCCGCCGCCATACGCATGAACAACTCCGGCATAACAGGCCATGGCTGGCCGTTCTCGGGATCGATCGCGTCATACCGATAACCGCGACGATCGCTCACCCAGCCCACGCTGCCACAGTTGGTCATCGCCACACTCATGGTGTGGCCACCCGGCGTGACCAGGTGCCTGAACGGGGAAGCGGTGGAGATGGCATGGATCAGCTCGACCAGTAACGCGCCGTCGTCCAGCGCGAACGCGCGGAGCACCATGGCGCCCGGACCGAGCGGCTCGTTGCGTCGTTCGGTGGCTGGGGAGTCGGCGAAGAGATCCGCGGTCATATCCGCATTATCCCCATTCCGCACCCTTTCGTGCCCAGTTGCGCGAGAATCGGGAAAGAATCCGTCAGAGCTCTTTCCCATGTCCCAGCCTGCCGCACCGTCCGACCCGGAAGTCGACCCGACCCTGCGCCATAGCGGGCTGGATTTCCCTGTGGTTGGCATCGGCGCGTCGGCCGGCGGCCTGGCGGCCCTGGCCAGGTTCCTCGAGGGGATGCCGAGCGAACCTGGCATGGCCATCGTCATCGTGATGCACCTGTCGCCACGGCACGACAGCATCGTCGATCGCATCCTGCAACGCTCCACCAGCATGCCCGTCACCCAGGTGCTGGAGGCACTGCCGCTGCAGAAGAACCACGTCTACGTGATTTCGCCCCGCAAGGCGCTGTCGATGAACGACGGCTACCTGCGTCTGCTCGACATGGAGCGTCCTCGGGGCAAGCACGTCTCAATCGATTTCTTTTTCCGTACGCTCGCCGAGGTACACCGCGAAAGAGCCTTCGCGGTCATCCTCTCGGGTACGGGGTCGGACGGTTCGGTGGGTATCGCCCGTATCCGCGAACGCGGCGGCATCACCCTGGTGCAGCATCCCGAGGATGCCGAGTACGACCAGATGCCGCGCGCCGCCATCGCGACAGGCGCCGTCGATGTCATCCTGCCGGTTGCCGAGCTCCCCGAACGCATCATCGCCATGGCGCTCGCTGCCTCGCAGATCGTGCTTCCCGAAGGAACCACGCTCGACGCCACCTCCGATGCCGATGACTCGACGCTGGAGTCCGAATCCCGTGAGCACGAAGATGCCCTACGGGACATCATGCTCATCCTGCGCGCGAAGACCGGCCACGACTTCCGCGCGTACAAGCGGGCCACCGTGCTCCGCCGCATCGAGCGACGCATGCAGGTAAACGGCCTGCAGACACTCGAGGGCTACCGCGATTTCCTCCACGAGCATGCGTACGAGCGCCCCGCCCTACTGAAGGACATGTTGATCAGCGTGACCAATTTTTTCCGCGACCGCGAGTCGTTCGACGTGCTGGAAACCGAGGTGATTCCGCGGCTTTTCGAGCAGGCTTCGGAAGATACGCGCATCCGTGCCTGGAGCGCCGGCTGCGCTACCGGTGAGGAAGCCTATTCGCTGGCGATGCTCCTGACCGAGGCCGCCGCACCGCACTCGGCGTCCGTGCAGGTTTTTGCCACGGATATCGACGATGACGCCATCGCCCACGCCCGCCGCGGCTTCTATTCTTCCGCCGCGACAGCGGATATCGCGCCCGGCCGGATCACGCGCTTTCTCAGCCGCGAGGGCGACGGCTATCGCGTGCAGAAAAGCCTGCGCGAGAGGGTCCTGTTCGCCCGGCATAACGTGCTGCAGGATCCACCGTTCTCCAAGCTCGACCTGATCGTGTGCCGCAACCTGCTTATCTACCTCAATCGTGACATCCAGTCGCATGCGCTGGAGATGTTCCATTTCGCGCTTCGCCCGGGCGGTTACCTGTTCCTGGGTAGCTCGGAATCCGCCGAGGTAGTGTCGAAGTTCTTCACCCCGGTCGACAAGAAGCACCGCATCTATCGCGCCAACGTCATTGGACGTACGGGCATCTACCTGCACACGCCCACGCGCCTTGCCTCCCCCGCTTTCACCGCATCGACGACGGCCGCGGTGGCGGCGGCCCAGGATCGGCGGGAGCACTCACTGAGCGAAATCCATCGCATCGCGGTCGAAGACCGCCTGCCGCCCAGCATCCTGGTCGACCGCGATGGTCACATCGCGCACATGTCCGAGAGCGCCGGCGTCTATCTTCGACTCGTCGGGGGCGCACCGTCCTACCAGCTTACTGCGCTGATCGTCCCCGAACTGCGCCTGGAGCTGCGCACGTCCCTTTTCCAGGCAACCCAGGACGGCACGTCGGTACGCTCGCGCACGGTGGATCTAGAACGCGACGGGCGCCAGCTCTCAGTCAGCATCGAGGTCCGCCCCGTACGCAACCAGGAGCAGGTCGGCGGCTTCCAGCTCGTGCTCTTCCACGAAGGTGCACCCCGCAGTGCCGAGCCAGTAGCGGGGGTGGACGACGAACAGACGCCGATCCTCCTCCAGCTGGAAGAGGAACTGAAGCGTGCGAAAGAGCATCTGCAGGTTACCGTCGAAGAATCGGAATCCTCGAACGAGGAACTCAAGGCCTCCAATGAGGAGCTGCAATCGATCAACGAAGAGCTCCGCTCGGCAACCGAGGAGCTGGAGACCAGCAAGGAAGAACTCCAGTCGATCAACGAAGAGCTCATCACGGTCAACCTCGAACTGAAGCTCAAGGTCGAGGAAACAGCCAAGGCTCACGACGATATGCACAACCTGGTCGCCTCCACGGATATCGCCACCGTGTTCGTCGACCGTGACATGAGCATCAAACGGTTCACCCCGCGCGCCGCCGACGTGTTCCGTTTGATTCCCGCCGATATCGGAAGGTCGCTGCTGGATCTCAACCACAGCCTCGATTATCCCGACCTGGCCGCGGACGCGGCCATGGCGTTCCAGGCGCTGCGCACCATTGAACGGGAAGTCGGCAGCCAGGATAGCCGCTGGTACATTGCCCGCATCCTGCCCTATCGCACCGCGGACGACCGCATCGAAGGCGCGGTGATGACGTTCATCGACATCACCCGCCGACGGGCTGCCGAACAAGCCGCGCGCAGTAGCGAGGAACGCATGCGCCTGGTAGCGGACAGCGCCGTGGACTACGCCATCATCACCACCGATCTCGAGGGCATCATCACCTCGTGGAGCAAGGGTGCCGAACGTATGTTCCGCTATTCAGACAGCGACGCCATCGGTCGCCATGCCAACCTCATCTTCATCTCGGAAGACCGCGCGCAGGGCGCATTCCAGACCGAGATGGAACGCGCACGCACGCAAGGCCGAGCCACGGACGACCGCTGGCATATCCGCGCCGACGGCGAGCGCATCTTCTGCACCGGCATTACCACACCACTGAACCAGGGTGGTTTGCATGGCTACGCCAAGATCACGCGCGACTTCACCCAGGAAAAGCGCCGCGAGAGGGAACGCGAGGATCTTCTCCTGGCGGAGAAGGCCTCGCGCGAAGCGGCTCAGAGTGCCATGCTCATGAAAGACGAGTTCCTTGCCGTGATGTCGCACGAACTCAAACACCCACTCAACCTCATCCTGATGAACGCGGAACTCATCGCCCGCTCGGCGACCATCGGCGGTGATGCGGCCACGGAGCGCTCGGCCGACGCGATCCGCAAGACCGTGGAAGGGCAAGCGCGGATCATCGACGATCTTCTCGACCTTTCCCGGCTCTACACAGGCAAGCTCGCCCTGAATATCAGCGAGGTCAACGTGTCCGACTGCCTGCGCCGCGTCGCTGACGGCATGCGCGACGAGCTTGCGGCGCGGTCCGTAACGTTGAGTCTCACCGTGCCGGATACCGACGTCATGATGACGGCCGACGGCATACGCATCGAACAGATCGTCTGGAACCTGCTTGGCAACGCGCTGAAGTTCACCCGGCCCAACGGTCGTATCTCCGCCACGTTGAGCCGCACCAGTGACCACGTCAGGCTGCAGGTGACCGACGACGGCATCGGCATATCGCCCTCGATGGTCGGCCGTCTGTTCGACATGTTCGAGCAGGGAACCACTCTGAAGAATCGCGCCACCGGCGGCCTGGGTATCGGCCTGGCCCTGGTCAAGCAGTTGGCCGACCTGCACGGCGGCGATGTAGCGGCCAGCTCGCCGGGCCCCGACCAGGGCGCAACGTTTACCGTCGTGCTTCCGACCAGCGTAGTCCGGCAGAGTGAAGCCGCCATGATGGCCGCTGCCCACTGGACGCCACAGCTGGTCGGCCGCCGCATCGTCGTGGTCGACGATGCCGAAGAATTGCTCGGCCCCTTCGCCGACCTGCTGCGCCTGGAAGGCGCCACCGTGACCATCGCCAAGTCAGGTGCCATGGCACTATCGATTCTTGCCTCCGGCAGCCACGACATCCTGCTTTCGGACATCGGCATGCCGGAGATGGACGGTCACGAGCTGATCGAAACAGTGCGTGCCAACCCCGAAACCAGGGGGATCGTAGCCATCGCCCTGACCGGCTTCGGCCGCCCGCAGGACGAGCGACGCGCCCTGAAGGCAGGTTTCGACGCACATATCAGCAAGCCCGTGTCGATGCGTATGCTGTTGGCTGCCCTCGCACGCTTTCCGCCCTCGGGACGCGATTCGACCTGATAGTCAGCGTGTGGCGCGTACGTTGTCGAACAGGGCTCTCGCCGATGAATCATAAGGACCCTGTAGCACAACGAAGTTAATCGTCTTTCCCGCCGGCGCACTCAACGTCACCGTTTTCGCGGTGCCGTCAGTCGGCCAGGTCGCACTGTCGAGCCGTGTGAAGCCATCCGCTGCGATCGCCAGTATTTCCCCGGGGGCCTTTCCATCGAAAAACACGCCAATGCTTACTGTCTGTACCGGCGTGTCAAAATACATGCGCGCCCAGTCCTCAGAGGTCTTCAAGCGCACGGTATTTCCTTCAAGCGTCGGGGCAAATCTTGAGCCTAGATTCTCCACCGATGCGATTCCCTTGCTCGCCTGAAGCTTGAGGTTACAAAGCTGAATTAGCTTGGCGTCGATAGTAGAGCCGTCTTTCAGTACTTTAAAAGTCTCTGTTTCCTGCTCACATGACGCCGCTTTCGGCAACCAGGGTTGTGAAGCGCGTGTTTCTGCCGGCGCAGCGTAAAGTGCGGGGGGCATCCCCATCAGGGCCAGGGCACCTGCGAGCGCAAACACATGCGTGATGTTGACACCATGTTCGATCCTGATCATGACAAGCTCCTTTTGTGAGTAAGTAGTTCCTTTCGATCTTTCGACGACCGTCGCTCTTCCCCCGTGGTCACATATACCCGCCTCGTCGATGACTCTCAACCAGTACGCAAATCGCACATGTCCAGCAAAATAGGAGCGTATTCCCCGCAATGCCGTTTCGGCATATCGAATCGCGGATGGAACGGACGAATCCGATGCCATCGCAGGCATGTGGTCACGGCGGAACGTGTGTCGCCGCCGGTGCGCTGGAAACGATGCCGATCAGTTCTGACACACCCAGCCAAAGAATCTGCAATCCAATGCAGAAAATAAAGAACGCAAACAAGCGCATCACCACCTGGGTCCCCGCCGTACCCAGGCCGCGCTCGATGCGCTCGGCAAAGCGCATGCATAGGTAAATGCTCGCGGTGATGATCACCAGGGCAATACCCACCGCCGCGAAGTGAATGAGGGTAGGACCCTGCCGCGGCGAACCGGTACCCAACGCGATGGCCACGGCAATCGAGCCCGGGCCCACCGTCAGAGGCAGTGTCAACGGGTAAAAACTGGGGTCGCGCCTGCCATGGCGATGGTCCACCGCGGCAGCTTCGTTGTCCTGATCCTCCTCCACGTCGTCAGGTGCGTCGAGCAGCCGCCAGCCTGCCATGGCCACGACCAGCCCACCCGCCACGCGAAGCACCGGTATCGAGATACCGAAGAAGCCAAGCACATAGGCGCCTACCAGCAACGATGCGAGCAACAGCGCGAAGCTGTTCACCGCCACGCGACGCGCTATATCGGCCCGTTCAGCGTCGGTGGCATGCGGCACGATGCTGATCGCCATGAAAGCCGCCGCAGGCGGATTAATGATGGGAAAAAGACTCGCCACGATCAACAGGACAGTCTTGGCCAGCTCTTCCCACATGGCGCGCTCCGCGAGGTGTGTGCTGCGACGCAGGATGACAGATTCGTGTCACTACATCATCCTCGCCACCGATGCGTCAGGGGACGTGTCGCTCACTCATTCAACGCAGGGATATCGATGAATCGTCGACGCGTGACGCCGTGTCTTGCCGTGGCCGCTCTGCAGCCACGTCCGCTGGCCATCGCATGTGCCACGGCCCTCCTCTTGTTCTCCGGCAGCGATGTCTTCGCCCAGGAGCAGGTACCGTCTCCCGCTACACCGCAAAGTGAGACGCCGTCCACAAAACCGGCAAAAGCCGCAAAGGACAAGGACAAACACCCGGCCAACCCGGATGCCGTGAGCAATCTTGACGCCATCGTCGTCACCGGCATCCAGGGCAGTATCCAGAACTCACTGAAGACCAAACAGGGTTCGGACAACATCGTCGAGGCGATCTCCGCCGAAGACATCGGCAAGCTGCCGGACAGCAGCATCGCCGAGAGCCTGGCGCGCGTGTCCGGCCTGGCCACGCAACGCGTGG
Source organism: uncultured Luteibacter sp. (assembly GCA_966191635.1). Classification (GTDB taxonomy): domain Bacteria; phylum Pseudomonadota; class Gammaproteobacteria; order Xanthomonadales; family Rhodanobacteraceae; genus Luteibacter. Next base: position 65,784 of record CBIGPO010000015.1, on the reverse strand, counting down.
ACGGCCGTGCCAACCAGATCTCCATCCGCGGTACGTCGCCCGATTTCGCCGGGACCACGCTGAACGGCCGCGAGCAGGCCACGATCGGCGAAAACCGGGGCGTGGATTACGACCAGTATCCGTCCGAGCTCATCAGCGGCGCGGTCGTCTACAAGACACCCGATGCCAGCCTCATCGGCCAGGGTCTTTCGGGCACCGTGGACCTGCACACGATCAAGCCGCTGGACCTGCCGAACCGTACCTTCGCCGCCAACCTGCGCGGCGAAAGCAACTCCAATGGCAGCCTCAACCACGGCACCGGCGTCGGCGACGCCGGGCACCGCGCCAGCTTCTCGTATATCGACCAGTTCTTCGACCATACGCTCGGCCTGGCCGTGGGCTTTGCCCAGCTCGACTCGCCCATACAGGAAAAGCAGTACCAGGCCTGGTGGTGGAGCAACAACAACGGCCCGAACGGCGCCGAGGGCCAATGGGGAGCAGCGCATACGCCCGGCCTGCCCAACGACGTGCTGTCACAGGAAGGTGCCCAGCTGCGTGCCAAGTCGGAGAACCAGTTGCGCAACGGCCTGATGACCGTGCTCGAGTGGGCACCGGACGATCACTACCATTCCACGCTCGACCTCTACTACTCCACGTTCAACCAGAAGACCTTCCTCAACGGCGCGCAGTGGTCGAGCAGCCCCTACGACAACGTGTCCTACTCCAACGTGGGTTTCGTGCCGGCGCAGCCCTATCCGATCGTCACCTCGGGCCATATCGATGGCCTCAAGACGGTCCTGCAGAACGAATACACCAAGGAACGCGACAAGCTGTTCTCGGTCGGCTGGAACAACCAGTACGACTTCGGTAACGGCTGGAACGCCACGGCGGATCTGTCGTACTCCAGCGCGAAAAAGCGCCTGCACGATGCTTACCTGTTCGCCGGCCTGCCCGGCCAGGCGACGTCGTCTACCGACTTCCAGACGAAGCGCGACGAAGGCTTCCCGGATTTCAGCCCCGGCACGGACTGGTCCGATTCCTCCGTCGTGAATTTCACCGACCCGAACAACTACGGTTACAACGGGCGCGAGGAATACGACAAGCAAAAGGACACCATCAAGGCGATCCGCCTGGAAATCAGCCATCCGGTGGGCTGGATCTTCAGCGACTTCAACTTCGGGGTGAACTACTCCGATCGCGAGAAGACCAAGCAGGCCGACGTGCTTTTCGCCTGGCTCAACGGCAACGGTTCCACCTCGGCCGATTACGTGCCGGGTTTTGCGGCGCCGATCGACCCGTCATCGCTGCGCGGCATCACCGACCTGGGCTACGGCGGCATCCCCGGCATCGTTAACTACAACGTGCTGCGTGCGCTGAACGACCAGTTCTACGAGACCGAGCGCAACGGCCAGGGTGACTGGAGCCGCAATTACACGGTGCGCGAGAAGGTGCCGGTGGTCTACCTCAAGTTCAACATCGACACGATGTTGGGCGACATCCCGCTGCGCGGAAACATGGGTGTGCAGGCCGTACGCACGATTCAGTCCTCCGAAGCCCTGCAGACCAATGGCAATGAGCTGGTCGGCCGCATTGCCGATGGCACGAACTACAACAAGGTCCTGCCCAGCCTTAACCTTGTCGCCGAAGTGGCCGACAAGCAGTTCCTGCGTTTCGGCCTGGCCAAGACCATGGCACGCGGCCGCATCGACGACGAGAAGGTCGCCACGTCGGCAGGCGTCGCGCTCGTTACCGATGGCCCCGCCGCCGGCCAGGTGCTCTGGTCCGGCAGTGGCGGCAATCCGAAACTGAAACCGTATATCGCGGTGGGTGCGGACCTGTCGTGGGAAAAGTACTTCGGCAAGGCGAGCTACGTGGCTGCGGCGGTGTTCAACAAAAATCTGCTCAACTACATCTACAACGAAACCACGCTCGACTACGACTTCTCCCGCTACACCAACGACACGCCGACGCTCACGCCGAGCAGCAACATTGGCTCGTTCACACGACCACAGAACGGTACGGGCGGCAGGATGCAGGGCCTGGAACTGTCTGGTTCCTTCGAAGGCGGCCTGCTGACGCATGCACTCGACGGCTTCGGCATGCTGGCGAACTTCTCACTGACCAACAGCTCGCTTCCGGTCAGCGCGGTCTCCACGATTCCCGGCAGCCCGTCCACCCTGCCCGGCCTGTCGCGCAAGGTAGCTAACCTCGCCTTCTACTATGAGAAGTACGGCTGGTCGGTGCGCATCGCCGAGCGCTATCGCTCGTCGTTCACGGGCGAGGCGGTGGCTCTGTTCGACCAGCTCGGTTACCAGAAGATCCTTGCCGACAAACAGACCGACTTCCAGCTCGGTTACGCCTTCACCGAGGGCCGCTGGAGCGGGTTGTCGGTGTTGTTGCAGGTGAACAACCTGACCAACTCGCCGGAGAAGACCCAGCAGATCGCCTCGCTGCCAAACAACATCAAGATCGCCAGGCCGCTCGATTACAACACCTTCGGCCGCACGCTGATGTTCGGCGTCAACTACAAGCTCTGAGTCCGGCTCAGCCGGGCCAGGGCGTATCCGAAGCGGGCTGGCCGAGGTGTTCCTCGGCCGGTCCCGCGCAGGCCCAGCACGGCACGCCGATCTGGCAACCGACCTCTTCGTCGATATACGTCACCTCACCCAGGCCCTTGCATACCGGGCACGGCTCGTCTCCGGGCTTCGCGTGGTCTGCTATGGGCACGGCGGCGGCCCTCATGCGGTGTTCGATGCCTCGTTATACGCTTCTGCCGCTGCGGGTGCGTAAACGCCCGGGGAGTGAGCATGCGCAACCAGCAACGACCGGCCACCCATGTCACGCGACCATCGCTCGCGCGACGTCTTATCTGGACTGTCTGTGGGGCGCTTATCCTCACTCCTCTCCTTTACCTGGCGGCAGCGGTTGTCCTCGGCGCCATTCCGCTCAATCGTGACTGGCGACCGGCCGATGACGGGGTAACCGTGTGGCTGACCACCAACGGCGTGCATGCGGGGTTGGCGATGCCTGCCCGACACGTACTGATGGACTGGACGGTGCTGTTCCCACCAGTGCACAACGCGCACAGGAACGACGTGGACGCCGATGACTACGTCACGGTCGGCTGGGGTGATCGCACGTTCTTCCTCGACGTGCCGCAGTGGCGCGACCTGAAGGTATCCACCGCCCTCAACGCGATCGGTGGACGCGATGGCGCGGCGATGCATGTGGAATACGGCCCCGCGCCGACACACGATGCGACGGCGATACCACTCACTATGACGCCCGAAGCCTATGCCAGGCTCGTCGCCTATATACGCCACAGCACCACCGTCGATGGCAGCGGATCGGCCATCTGGATTCCAGGCCACCACTACGACGTGAACGACGCCTTCTACGAAGCCAACGGCCGCTACAGCCTCTTCGTCACATGCAACCAGTGGACACGCGACGCCCTGGCCGCGAGCGGCGTACGCGTGCCGGTCTGGTCACCGTTCGACAAGGCGCTGTTCTGGCAGCTGCACGGTCAGGTGCGATCGATGCGTGCGGCGTAGCAGCCGTACGCCGCGTAATGCACGTGCGCATAGCGAACCGAGGACATCGCAAACATGCGCGCGATCGCCTCGTCCAGCACGCCACCCTCAACGAGGACGGCACTGGCGATGTGATCCCGCTCGTCGAATCCGCGCAACGCAAGCGTGCGGGTGCGCAATACCTCGGGTACCTCGTCACTGACATCGCACGCTTCCGTCGCTCCTTCGCGAATGAAGATGGCATGGCTGGAGCGATAGGGTGAGTTCGCAGGCTGATGGGTGTGATTGAGCAGGAGCAAGGCTTCGCCGCGGCGTGCGTTACGTAGTTCGACACGCTCCGGGTAACCCGTGTCGTTCAGGGCGATGACGCGAATCACGCCACGCTTGGCGAGCTGATCTTCATCAAGGCCGTAGAGCGAGGTGAAGGGCTTTGGGTCGATACCAGTGATGCGGAAAGACATGGCGTGGCTCCGTGGTGGGTATGGAGCCATGTTCCGATCGTTCGCCGCACCCCACCATCCGGATCTTGCGTAGCGCCAGAACTAGAGCGTTTCGCGTATTTTCCTACGCACGGGTAGAGGCCATCATGTTGCTACCGACGACGCAAACCCGTGCCGCCGGCCCTTCCAGAGGATTACCCCATGCTTGACTGGCCTGAATATCGCAATGAGCTCGGCGCCCGTATCGGCGAAATCGCCAAGCTCAGCCCCGACACCATCAAGGGCTACCAGACCTTGTCCGGTGCCGGCGCCAAGACCAACCACCTCGACGCCAAGACCCGCGAACTGATCGCCCTGGCCGTTGCGGTCACCACCCGTTGCGATGGCTGTATAACCGTGCACACAGCCGAAGCCCTCAAGCAAGGCGCAACGCGCGAGGAGATCACCGAAGCCCTCGGCGTTGCCATAGCCCTCAACGCAGGCGCCGCACTCGTCTATTCCGCCCGCGTCATGGACGCCGCCGAGGCCTATTCAAAAGCCTGACCCGCTCCAGCGCGACCTGCTTCCTGTGGGAGCCGATTCATCGGCGAAAAGCCAACGGAGCGGAGATGCCGAACGTCCCATCGCCGATGAATCGGCTCCCACATTTTCTCATTCATCGGCTCCTACATTCGATCCGGGACGTCAATGGCAAGTAGTGCCAGCGCCCGTTCCAGTACACGTAACGTCAGCACGCAGAATCCCAACCGCGATGCGCGCGTACCCGGATCGGCCTCCACGAGCACCGGGCACTCGGCATAGAACCGACTGAAGCGTTGCGCGAGCCCAAACGCATACTCCGCGAGCACACCCGGCTGCATCAGGCGCGCCGACTCTGCCACGACGTCCCCGAAGCCCAGGCAGGCGATGACCAGCACCCGCTCGCTGTCCGCCACCGGAACGCCGGGCTCCGCGGCAGCACCGCCCGCCTTTGTTAACAACGACCGTAGCCGCACACACGCGTATTGCAGGTACGGCCCCGTGCGACCTTCGAAAGCCACCAGCCGCTCGACATCGAACACATAGCCCGACAGCCGGTCACCCGAAAGATCGGCGAACTTCACCGCGCCGATGCCGATGCGCCGGGCAAGTGCGAGCTTGCCTGCCGCATCCAGCTCCCTTCCGTAACCCGAACCTTCGATGCGCTCGGCGGCCTTTGCCACGGCTTCGTCGAGCAGGTCGGTAAGCCTGGCCACGCCGCCGTCGCGCGTCTTGAACGGCCGGCCACCGGGGCCGTTCACCGTGCCGAAGCCAACGTGGATCAACTCGACGCCTGCCGCGATCCCAGCCTTGCCTGCCGCGCGGAACACCTGCTCGAAATGCAGCGCCTGCCGCTGATCGACCACGTACACCACGCGCGCGAGGCCTTCGTGCATGGCACGCGCTTCCAGCGTCGCCAGATCGGTCGTCGCATACAGTGCCGCACCGTCGCGTTTGGCTAGCAACAACGGCGGTACGTCGAAGGAATCGGCCGGCGTGGCCACGTCCACGACCAGCGCGCCATCGCTTTCCCTTGCGACACCACTGGCGCGAAGCCGCTCGACCAGGGGTGTGATGGCATCACGCACGTCGCTCTCGCCGTCGAGCGCGTCGAAGACCACACCGAGCTCGCGAAAGTCCGCCACTTGCGAGGTCAGGCTCAAGGCCCGCAACGAGCGCCACAAGGCGAGCAGCCCGGGATCGCCCGCCTGCAGGGCCGCGGTATCGGCGCGGGCCTCGGCCATGCGCTGGGGATCGCTGCGGCAGGCCGCGGCCGCTTCCGGATACAGGCGCTCGAGTTCGTCGAGGGTCACCGGCGGATTCGACGGGATTGCCTCCTGCGTGCCACCGAGGAAATAGGCCAGTGACGGGTCACGCCGCCGTATCGCCGCGCTCAGCATGCCCATCTGCAGGCCCCAGTCACCCAGATGCGCGTCGCCCAACGTGCGCCAGCCGAGGGCCCCATGTATGCGGCGCAGGCTTTCACCGAGTACCAGCGACCGCAGGTGCCCCACATGGAGCGGCTTGGCCACGTTGGGGCCGCCAAAGTCGAGGATCACCAGACGACCGCGCCCGGTGTCGGGCATGCCAAGGCTCGCGTGGGCCGCCATGGCCCGCGCGGACGCCGCCAGAAAGGATCCTGCCAGGGTCAGGTTGACGTAGCCGGGGCCGGCGACATCCACCGCCGCAAACATCGCCTCCTGCCGGAGCAGCCCGGCGATGTCCTCCGCAACGGCACGCGGCGACCGGCCGACCTCACGGGCCAGGGCCAGCGCGGCGTTGCACTGAAAATCGCCAAAATCCGGCCGCGTGGAGGGCTGGGCACGCGCGAACGCCGTTGGCAGGCCAAGGGTCGCGAACACGCTTGCGAGCGAGGCGTCGGCATGCGACGCCAGGGACAGGAACATGGGCTTCTCCGTAAACAACAGGCTTGAGGCACGCGCACGGGCGCGCCGGATGGCATCAGCGCATCGTTCGTCGTCGGAGCAGTCTTGTTGCAAGCATGTGCTCGATTTAGCCGGAAAGGAGCAGTCTTCGCAAGCAAGCAACGAATCCATGGGTATGCTCGAGTCCAGGCTACTGAGGAGACTCCCATGACGGCTTCAAAGCGACCCGGTGCACACACCGTTGTGATCGTGGGCGGTGGCGCGGCGGGTATCGAGTTGGCGGCACGGCTGGGCAAACGCGGCGACTTCGACGTCGCCCTCGTCGACCGTGATGCCAGCCATTTCTGGAAGCCACGCCTGCATGAGCTTGCGGTTGGCCTCCTGGGCGATGGCGAAGAAGCCGTGCCCTATCTGGCGCACGCGCAATCGCACGGATACCGCTTCGAACCCGGCGCGATCCGGCAGGTGAACCCCACTGAGAAGACCATCGCCCTCGATGAAGTCCGCTTTCCGCTCACCGACGAGATCATCCTGCCGGCGCGCACGCTGAAGTACGACACGCTCGTGCTCGCCTTCGGCAGCCGCGTGAACGACTTCGGCACACCCGGTGTCCTCGAATACTGCGACATGCTCGACAGCCCAGCCCAGGCGATCGACCTGCGTCGCAAGATCCTGGCACTCGCGCTGCGCACGGCGGGCGATCCCCAAAAGCGCATCAGCATCGGCATCGTCGGCGCCGGGGCCACCGGGGTGGAACTGGCGGCCGAGCTGCACCACGCGTTCAACGACATGCACCGGTACGGCGGCCTCGATCCAGCAAGCAAACTGGACATCACCCTTATGGATATGGCGAAGCGCGTGCTTCCCAACGTCGACCCCCGGACCTCGGAGTCAGCGGAAAAGATTCTCCAGCGCATGGGCGTGACACTGCGCACGGGCGTCGGCGTGAATGCGGTCGAAGACGGTGCCTTCCATCTTTCCGATGGCAGCAGCGTGCACTGCGATATCCAGGTATGGGCAGCGGGCGTCACCGGACACGACATGGTCAAGGGCCTCGGCCCGTTCGAGCTTTCGAAAGACCGGCGAATCCTGGTCGACGCCCAGCTCAAGGCCCAGGGCCTGACCGATATCTACGCCATGGGCGACTGCGCCTTCGCCACCCTCACGCCCGGCGGCCCCAGCGTCCCACCCACCGCCCAGGCCGCCCACCAGCAGGCCTCATATCTGGCGCGCGCCCTGCCCCGCGCACTCCGCGGCGAGAACGTCGCGCCTTTCGTGTACCACTCCAAGGGCACCCTGGTGTCTCTGGGCGCACGCCAGGCTACCGGCGAGCTTCCCTCCGGGCCAAAGGGTCGATCGATCATTCCGATGCGTGGGTGGTTGGCGAAGATGCTCTACGTTTCGCTACAGCAACTGCACCGGGCAACGCTGCACGGCTGGCCGCGTGCGACCGCGCTATGGCTGGCCGACTGGCTACGAAATACGACCTTGCCACCAGTGAAGCTCCACTAAGTAAGCAAAGCTACGGGAAGCGGGCGTCCTTCAGGACAGTGACGTGGATCACGTCCGGCCGGCGGGCAAGCCGCTACGTTCCGCTGGACCCTATCGAGGAGTCGCGATGCGCGCCGCGCTCTTACCTGACGACGAAACACGCCGGCTCGAACGCCTGCGGGCCCTGGCCGTACTGGACACCGCACCGGAGCCCTTCTTCGATAGCATCGTGCGGATCGCCTCGCTGGTGACAGGCTCGCCGATCGCCCTGGTCAGCCTGATCGACCATGACCGCCAATGGTTCAAGGCCCAGGTCGGCCTGGACGGGGCCACCGAGACGCCCCGCGACATCTCCTTCTGCGCGCATGCGATCCATGGCAGCACCCTGTTCGAAGTGCGGGATACCCACGAAGACGACCGCTTTGCCGATAACCCGTTGGTCGAAGCCGATCCCAACATCCGGTTCTACGCCGGCATGCCCATCGCCATGCAAGGTGGCTCCGGCATGGGCACGCTCTGTGTCATAGACCACGTACCCCGGGAGCTGACCCAGACGCAGCGCGAGATACTTACGGACCTCGGCGGCCTGGTCGGCATGGCGCTGGAGCAACGCGCCACAGCCGGCGAACGCAGTGCCGCCCTGGCTCGCGAGATAGCCCTTGAGCGCGACCTCCGGCGCACGGCCCAGGAATGGCAGGCCCGGCTGCGCGCGAGCGAGTCCTTCCTCGACCGAACCGGTGCGGTGGCCGGAGTCGGCGGCTTCGAGGTCGACCTCGCGTCGAACAAGGTTCACTGGTCCGCACAGACCTGTCGCATTCACGACATGCCCGCGGGTTACGAGCCTGACCTCAACGAAACGTTCTCGTTCTTCCCCGAGTCCGCGCGGGAAACCATCCGCACGGCGATAGAGCGAAGCATCGCCAGCGGCACGGGCTGGGACGTCGAATTGCCGATGGTGACGGCCCTGCATCGCTCGCTCTGGGTACGATCGGTCGGCGAGGTCGAGCCACGCGGTGGTCCGGCAAAACGCCTCATCGGGGCCATTCAGGACACCACCGACCGCCACCGGGCGGTAGCCTCCCTGGAAGCCAGTGAACGTCGCTTCCGCCAGTTGTTCCACTACAGCCTTGGCCTGATCTGTACGCACGACCTCGACGGCATCCTGCTTTCGGTCAATCCCGCCGCGGCCCATTCTCTGGGTTATCCGATCAACGGCCTGATGGGCCGGTCGCTTGCCGACTTCATGCGGCCCGAAGTGGTCCCGGCATTCCACGCTTACCTGCGCCGTATCGTCGACGAGGGCAGCGACTCCGGTCGCATGGAACTACGTGCCGCCAACGGCGACCTGCGTATCTGGGCTTATCACAATGTGCTCGACGACGACGATGACGAGCGCTATGTGCTCGGCCACGCACAGGACATCACCGAGCAGCACCGACAGGAACGGCAATTGCGCGAGTGGTCGCTGAGCGATCCGCTCACTCGCTGTTTCAATCGTCGCTACCTGGGTCAGCTCGGCGAACTGACGCGAGACGAAACGCTGGGCTGCATCACGGTGGACCTCGATCATTTCAAGGCCATCAACGACACCTATGGCCACCAGCGCGGCGACGACGTACTAGTGGATATGGCGACGTTTCTGCGAGCGCGGGTGCGCGACGAAGACGCTGTGGTGCGCCTGGGTGGCGATGAGTTTCTGGTGGTGTTACGTAGCGCCGACGACAGGCAACTCGCTGAAGTGATGGACCGACTGCGAGGCGAGGCCAAAGCGGCACCGATCAGCTTTACGCTGGGCGCTGCCATGAAGCTCGCAGGCACACCGCTGGATGCCGCGCTGAGCAGCGCGGACCAGCGCCTCTATGAGGCACGGGCCTGTCGTGACGTCCGGTGAAATGTAGGAGCCGCTTCAGCGGCGAACCCTCAGGCTGTCGTGGATGCGAATGAGGCTGGATAGTGATCGTGCGAGCGGTTCAACCGCCCGCACGACGTGACGCAAGGCCTCATTCGCGGAATCACCCGTGAGGGTTCGCCGGCGCAGCCGGCTCCTACAGTTCTACGGTTAGCCAACGGTTCTGCGGTTCTGCGGTTCTGCGGTTCTGCGGTTATTTTACGGCGTGCTCGAGGGCTTCGAAGTCTTCCTGCGACAGCTTCAGCGAAGCGCCCTTGACGTTCTCTTCCAGATGATCGGGGCTGCCCGTGCCGGGGATCGGCAGGATCACCGGCGAACGCTTGAGCAGCCATGCAAGGGCTACCTGGCCGTCCGTTGCATCGAGCTTCCTGGCGATCTTCGAAAGCACCGAACCTTCTTTCGCCAGTTCGCCCGCGGCCAGCGGGAACCAGGGGATGAAGCCGATGTTGTGCTTGTCGGCATAGTCGACCACGGCTTCGCTCTGGCGGTTGCCGAGGTTGTAGAGGTTCTGCACAGTCGCGACCTTGAAGAACTTCGATGCCGCCTCGATCTGAGCGACGTTGACCTCGGAGAGACCTACATGGCGGATCAGGCCTTCGTTCTGCATGTCGCGAATGACGCCGAACTGCTCATCCTGCGGCACCTTCTCGTCCACGCGGTGCAGCTGCCACAGGTCGATGCGGTCCACGCCAAGGCGGCGCAGGCTCATCAGCACGCACTGGCGCAGATATTCCGGACGCCCCAGCGGGGCCCATACATCCGGACCATGACGGGTCAGGCCACCCTTGGTCGCAATCACCATGCCCTTGTACGGGTGCAGGACCTCGCGAATCAGATCCTCGCTGACGTAGGGACCATAGCTGTCGGCCGTATCGATCAGGTTGACGCCAAGCTCGGGCAGCCTGGCCAGGGTCTCGCGCGCGGCCTTGGGATTGGCCGGCTCACCCCAGATACCCTTCCCGGTAATGCGCATGGCGCCGAAGCCGAGTCGGTTCACCTCGAGGTCGCCACCGATCCTGAACGTGCCGCTCGCGGATGCGTTGATGCTTGCCATCTGTAGACTCCGTTACGTTGAGACGAAGGAAAGTCAGACAGACATTGGTACGCCATCGGGCGTTTAAAGGGCGTCGAAGCCTAGAGACGTGCGGCAATCGCGTCGAGCAACCGCTCCACGACCGCGCTGTCGAGCGGTTCGGCTGCAAGCGCCTGCTCAATGCGGTCGATGTCCGCGGCGATGGACGTCGCCCCCCAAACGAGCGCCCCGCCCTTGAGGCGATGGGAGAAATGCGCGGCGCTGATGAGGTTACCCTCGGCCAGTGCGGCACGGATGGCGGCCAGGTCGGCGAGGCATTCCTTGATGAAAGTCGCATCGATTTCCGATTCCGTCCGTGGCGCCACGAGGGCGGCCTTGAGCCCCTCCAGCGACAGTGGCTTGCCCAACACCGTATCGATGCCGCTTTCTTCGCATCGGCGTATATGCGCCTCGCCGTGATTGGCTGAGATGGCGATGAAGCGCGTACGTGGTCCACCGGCTGAACGCTCGCGCGCACGCAGCTCCGCGGCAATGTCGTAGCCCTGCATGTCCGGCAGCTCGCAGTCGAGCAATACGCCGACAAAGCGCCCTGCCTCGAACACGTCGATCGCCGCCTGCCCGTGGTCCACCGATTGTGTGGCGTAGCCGATGAACTTGAGTTGCGCGGCGATGATCTGGCGATTCGCCGGATGATCCTCGACAAGCAGCACCGTGCCTATCGGCTCATCCTTTGTCACACCGAGTGGATCGTCGTCGGCAACAATCGTCACGGCCGGCACCAGGCTGGTCGGCAGTTCGATACGCACAGCCGTGCCCACACCCAGCTCGCTGGTGAAATCCAGGCGCCCACCCAGGTGCGTAACGATATCGCGACAGATTGCCAGCCCCAGCCCCGTACCACCCAGCCGCGTATCGAGCGGCCCATGCGATTGCGCAAACGCGCGGAACAATTCACGTTGCCGGTCCACCGGCACGCCGATGCCCGTGTCGAACACGTCGATCACCAGCCGGCGCACGCCGTCGGGCGTCTCTTCGGTGCCTTGCCATAGTGCGATCCCGACATGGCCTTGATGCGTGTACTTCACCGCATTGGCAAGCAGGTTCTCCAGGACCTGGCGCAACCGGGTCTCGTCCAGAAGCAACCAGGGCAGCGGGCCCATGGGAAGGTCGAGGCGTATCTTGAGGCTCTTCGCCTCGATCGCCGGGCGCTGCGACTCGATCACCTGCCGCGCCACGGCAAGCGCATCGCAGGAGACCAGATCGGGGGTGAAGCCCTGCACTTCGGACTTGGTGTAGTCGAGCGCACTCTTCAGCAGTGTGCGCAGGTTGCGACCACTCGCCTGCGCGATAGCCATGAGGTCGCGTTGCGGGCCCTCCAGCGGCTGCCTCGCCATCAGGTCGATGGAGGAGACCACGGCGTTGACCGCGTTGCGCACCTCGTGACTCATCACCGCAAGCAACATGGTTTTCTGTTGCTCGCCACGCCGCGACGCGAGTTGCGCACGGCGCATCTGCCACAACGCGAAGATCAACACGAGCAGCAGCGCGCCGCCGAGCCCGATTTCCACCTGGTACACCGAAACGACCTGCGACAGCGTCGGCGCACGCAGGTACGCCGTCTCCAGCCAACGCTCGATCACCGCCTCGTTTTCGTCGGCGGTGATGCGCCGCAAGCCGCCGTCGAGCATATCGAGCAGCTCCGGCTCATCGCGCCGCACAGCCACCCTTACCGACACCGGCATCTCGGGAACATCACCGGCAATGCGCAGGCTGAAGGCATAGTCACGACGCACGATCGGGTGGTAGGCAACATCCACACCCACGGCCGCATCTGCAATGCCACTTTCCACGGCCGCGAGCACCTGATGAATGTCATCCAACGGAAGACGCGTCACCAGGGGATGTTCGCGCTTGAGCCACGCCTCGTAAGAACCCCCGCCCTTGAAAGCGACGGTATGCCCGTCGAGATCGCGCATCTCCACCTTTGCCGGTCCTACTGTGCGCGTCACGATCAGGGTGCGACCGACGTAGAACGGCGCGGAGAGGATGGCCCGGTCGCCCAGGTCGGCGACCACCATGCGGTCGCTGGTCGACGGCAGCAGGTCCACGCGATGCTCGGTGAACGCTTTGACCGAATCCTCCCAGGACTTGGTACGCACGGTCTCGAAATGCACACCCGTATGCTCCGCCACCAGGGCCAGATACTGGGTGACCAGCGGATTGGCCTGGTTACCACGTATCTCGGATCCCTGCTGCGGATCGATCGCGATCCGCACCACGGGGTGTTCCGCTATCCACCGCGCGCGCGCGTCATCGGGCGGATCGCCGGCGGCGCTGGCGATCGCGACGAAACCGAGGAGAACAAGGGCGATCCGTCGCCTCACTTCGATGACACCTCGCTATCCGATGCAAGGAGATACGAACGCAACATGTGCAGCTCGTTGTCCGCGCTGATATCCAGCTTTCGGTAGGCCGCCGTCTTCTGCGTGCTTACCGTCTTCAGGCTGCGATTGAACTTGTTGGCGATCTGGGTGACCGACAGACCTTCGAGCACGCAGCGGACGACTTCCCATTCCCGGGGAGAAAGGCCAGCCATAGGGTTGTCCGCCAGGCCGCTCACCGTACTGGGAGGGAGATACTCGCGACCGGTCATCACGGCTTCGATGGCAAGAATGATCTCATCCGGCTCCTGGCTCTTGGCGACGAAGCCGTGCGCTCCGGCCTTCAACAAGCTACGGATCACCAGGCGCGAGCCATGGGCCGAGACCACGAGGATCTTCAACGCCGGATGCGACGCGCGCAGCAACTTGATCAGGGCGACACCGTCAATGTCGTCCATGGCCAGGGAGTAGTCGATCAGGGCCACGTCCACAGGCATGGCTGCCAGCATCGCCCGGAAAGGTTGGCTGCTGCCGTGGCTGCCGACGATCAGGATCGAAGGGATTTTCTCAAGGTGCGCAATGAGCCCTTTGAGGACGAGCGCGTGATCGTCCAGCAAGGCCACGCGTACTGAGCCGGTGTAGGTTCGCGCGGACATGAGTCGATCGGAGGACTGCCTTGTAGTCATATGCCCTGCCTCTTAAGCGGAGCGAGATGAACCATATATCGGCGATGGAGGCTTGTAAACGGCACCGACCTCGCTACCGGGTATCGGCCATTCGTCTACCTCCGTAAGCCGTACAGGCAATCCACGAGTGGGTTGTTAACCTCTCATCGCCCCGGCAGACGGGGTTTCCGGACCACGAAGGGGTAGGACGCGGGCATGGACACAGTAAGCCGCAGACCGGCCGGCACCGCCGCCGTGCGCGAACCCGTCGCCGACGGGCAGCCGTATAACGTCACCGGCGACACCGTGACGCTCTCCCTGGACACGGTGCGTATCGGCATCGTCGGACTGGGCTACGTGGGCCTGCCGTTAGCGGTCGAATTCGGCAAGCGATACGCAACCCTCGGATTCGACATCAATTCCGGACGCATCGACGAGCTCCGCCGGGGCCACGATGTCACCCTCGAAGTGGATGGCGACGAGTTGAGCGCCTCGCACCGACTGCGCTTTTCCTCAGGCATCGACGACCTGGCGGAGTGCGATGTCTACATCGTTACCGTGCCAACCCCGATCGACGACGCACGTCGTCCGGACCTCACGCCGCTGATCCGGGCGAGCGAGACCCTGGGCAAAGTGCTCAAGCGCGGCGACATCGTGGTCTACGAATCGACGGTCTATCCGGGCTGCACCGAGGAAGTCTGCGTACCGATTCTGGAAAAGGTTTCCGGTCTGGTCTTCAACGAAGATTTCTTCGCCGGCTACAGTCCCGAGCGGATTAATCCCGGCGACAAGACCCATCGCGTTACGGGAATACTCAAAGTTACCTCAGGTTCGACCCCGGCTACTGCCGATTTCGTGGATGCGCTATATCGCTCGGTCATCACCGCGGGCACGCATCGGGCCAGCTCCCTGAAGGTGGCCGAAGCCGCCAAGGTGATCGAGAACACCCAGCGCGACCTCAACATCGCCCTGGTCAACGATCTCGCCATCCTCTTCAACAAACTGGGCATCGACACCCTCGAAGTGCTCGAAGCCGCCGGCACCAAGTGGAACTTCCTGCCGTTCCGGCCAGGCCTGGTCGGTGGACACTGCATCAGTGTCGATCCCTACTACCTGACCCACAAGGCGCAGCAGGTCGGCCACCATCCCGACGTGATCCTCGCCGGCCGGCGCACCAACGACGGCATGGGCACGTACATCGCCTCGGAAGTGGTACGACTGATGGTGCGCAAGGGGATCAACCCCGTGCGCGCCCGCGTGCTGATCCTCGGCCTGGCCTTCAAGGAAAACTGCCCGGACCTGCGCAACACCCGCGTGGTTGACATCATCAACGCGCTGGACACCTATGGCGTCGGCGTAGACGTGTACGACCCCTGGGTGCGAGCGAGCGAGGCGGAGCACGAGTACGGCATCACGCCCATGGCCGATCCCGCGCACGGCGCCTATGACGCCGTGGTCGTCGCCGTGGGACATCGCGAGTTCGTCGCCCTGGGTGCAGCGGGCATCCGCGCCTTCGGCAAACCCGAGTCCGTGGTCTACGACGTCAAATACGTCCTGCCGCGCGACGCCGTGGATGGACGGCTTTGATCGCGGACTACACAGCATGAAAGTGCTCGTGACCGGCACCGCCGGCTTCATCGGCTCACACGTGGCCATGCGCCTGCTTGCGCGTGGTGACGAGGTGATCGGCTTCGACAGTCTTTCCGACTACTACGATGTGGAACTGAAGAAGGCGCGACTCGCCCGTTTCGCCGACGAGCCGGGTTACACCCATATCCATGCCGATCTCGCCGACCGCGATGCCGTGGAAAACGCTTTCGTCACGCACAAGCCACAACGGGTAATCAACCTCGCAGCGCAGGCGGGCGTCCGTTACGCCGCCGAAAATCCGCACGTGTACATCGCCAGCAATGTTACTGGCTTCCTGCATGTGCTCGAAGGCTGCCGGCGCCACGACGTGGAACATCTTGTCTTCGCATCGACCAGCTCGGTGTACGGCGCGGACACGCGCATGCCGTTCTCCGAACACCAGCCCACCGAGCATCCCCTGACGCTGTACGCGGCGTCGAAGAAAGCCAACGAGCAGATGGCGCACAGTTACGCGCATCTCTATGGCGTGCCCTGCACCGGTCTGCGCTTCTTTACCGTGTATGGCCCCTGGGGCCGCCCGGACATGGCGCTGTTCCTGTTCACCAAGGCGATCCTCGCCGGTGAACCGATTCAGGTGTTCAACCATGGACACCACAAGCGCAGCTTCACGTATGTCGACGACATCGTGGAAGGTGTGTTGCGTACGCTGGATCAGATACCCGAAAAGAACGCGAGCTGGTCGGGCGACCGCCCGGACCCGGGCTCCAGCGGTGTCGCACCCTACCGTATCTACAACATCGGCAACGAAAAGCCGGTGGAGCTCATGCAGTACATCCGGGTGCTCGAGAAGTGCCTGAAGAAAACGGCGCGGATGGAGATGCTGCCCCTGCAGGCTGGCGACGTACCCGACACGGAAGCCAACGTGTCCGCCTTGGTCCAGGCCACCGGCTACTTGCCAAAAGTGGACGTATGCGAAGGCGTGGGCAAGTTCGTCGATTGGTACCGCGGTTACTACAAATAAAAAAACACGCTGGGAGATACGCTCCGTGATCATCGACTACCTCGACAAGTCGGCAGCTGCCGACTATCAGGCGGACCTCTGCGTCATTGGCGCGGGCCCCGCCGGCATCGCTATCGCCCGTTCCTTCATCGGTACGTCCACCACTGTATGCCTGATCGAAGGTGGCGGCCTGGCCGGCGAGGATCGCAGTCAGTCGTTGTATGAGGGTAGCTCCGTCGGCAGCACCCCCTTCGACGCCGGCACGTCGCGCATGCGGGTATTCGGCGGCAGCTGCACGCTCTGGGGTGGCGGCTGTATTCCCCTGGCCGATACGGACCTCGAGCCGCGCGACTGGGTACCCGAAAGCGGCTGGCCGCTGCGTTACGCCGATCTGGCACCCTGGTACGACAAAGCGCGCGAGTACTGCCGCATCGATCCGGAGCATGCGTTCGGCCCCGGGACTTTCGAGGGACCGACGCCGCGAACGCCGCTCGACCTCGACCCGGAGGCCATGGTCAACTTCATCTTCGCGCGCAGTCCGATCATCTTCGGCGAGGCTTACCGCGACACGCTCGCCCAGGCCTCCAACATCACCGTGCTCCTGCACGCCAACGTGATGGAACTGCTCGCGACGGACAACGCGAGTGCCGTGACCGAAGCCACCATCGGCTCACTCGACGGCCGGCGAGGGCACGTGCGTGCGCGACACTACGTTCTGGCCGCCGGCGGCATCGAGAACGCACGCATCCTGCTGCTCTCCGACAACGTGGCGTCCCACGGCCTGGGTAACGATCACGACCTGGTCGGCCGCTACTTCATGGATCATCCCAGCGGCGCCATCGGCAGTATCCGTTCGGAGCATCCCGATCGCCTCACCCGTCCGTACGAACGCAGCATCGGCAAGATACGTGCGTCAGTCGCGTCTGAGATTGGTCTGTCGCTCGGGGCGCAGCGTGAGCACCGCACGCTGAACGCGCGCGTGCACCCGTTCGCGGTGGAAGGCGAAGTGCCTCGTGGCATCCGTGCCCTGCGCGACGTACGTGCCGCCTTGCGACCGCCCACGCGCGACGAGGCCGCCCTGGTCGAGGCACGCCTTTCGGCCGCGTTGCAGAATGCGCCCGGCGGGACGGCAGCCCTGGTCATGCCACAGAATCTTGCCATCAGCGCGATGCGGCTCGGCCTGCACATCGGCGACGTGATCCGCGCGGTAGCACTCAAGGTCGGCGACAAGCCGACGGTGAAAAGCGACCGTGTGGAGTTGGTCGGCTTCTTCGAGCAGGCTCCCAATCGCGACAGCCGGGTCACGCTCGACGACACGCGCGACGCGCTGGGCCTGCGTCGAGTCCGCGTGGACTGGCAACTGACCGAACTGGACCGACATACGCATCGTGTGCTGGGCGCGCTCACCGGCCATCGCCTCGCCCAGGCCTGCGCGGGTCGGTTCGATGCCGCCGCGTGGACGACCGATCCCGATGGCCCCTCCGAGGTACGCGGCACCGCCCACCACATGGGCACGACACGCATGGCCGAGGACGCGACACAAGGTGTGGTCGACACGCAGGGCAAGGTTCACGGGGTCGCCAATCTTCATGTCGCGGGCAGTTCGGTATTTCCCACCGGCGGCTGGGCGTTTCCGACCTTTACCCTGATTGCATTGAGCCTTCGGCTGGCCGACCAACTGCGTGCGCTTCTCACCGTTGCCGAATCGGGTATGTAACGACGGTGTTACAGGGAGTGATACACCGATGCATCACGCAGCCGTTTGGCCTAGCCGTGTGCAAACCGGAAGTGCAATCGACAGATCGAGCCCGGGTTCCTAGCCTCCATATATCGACACGTTCGGACAACGTGCGGAGGGGAACACGATGATCCGTCTTTTCAGACAGCCAATCGTTCGCTGGCTCATCCTGATGGGTGCCTGTGAACTGCTGTTGCTGGCCGCCTCGCTCAACGTCGCGACCTATATCCGCTTTGCGCCCTCGCCCGACGACCTGGCGGCGTCGAACCAGACACTCACCGCTCGCGCCGTGATGTTCGCGGCGGTGATTTTCCTTGGCATGGCAGCCCTCGGTGAGTATCGATCCACGCTACGCATGAGCTGGCGTGGCCAGCTTGCCCGTCACGCCATCGCCTTCATTCTCGGCGGCCTGGCACTGGTGGTCGGCTACTACATCATCCCGCAGGCCTACGTCGGCCGCGGCGTGCTCGGCATGGCCCTGGTCATCGCTTTCGTCGCGACGGCCGCCTTCCGTGGCTTATTCATGCGCCTGGTGGAGATGGAATCATTGAAGCGCCGCGTGGTGGTGCTTGGCGCGGGACAACGCGCCGCGCAGATCCACAATCGCATGCGGCGCCGCTCGGACCGTCGTGGCTTCTGCCTCATCGGTTATCGACAGGGCCCGAACGAAACCGTGCTGGTACCCGAAAAACTGTTGCTTTCGCGCGACGAATCGCTCGCTGACCTGGCCCGCCGCGAACACCTCAATGAAATTGTTGTAGGTGTGGACGATCGCCGCGGCAGCCTGCCGATGGACGATCTTCTCGCCTGCCGCCAGCTCGGCGTACAGATCACCGACCTGACCACCTTTGTCGAGCGCGAGGCCGGCCGCGTGCAGCTGACCATGCTCGATCCGTCATGGCTGGTGTTCTCCGGCGGCTTCAATGCGTCGCCGGTGACTGTGTTCCTCAAGCGTGCGTTCGATATCGCCGCCGCTCTTGTGATCGCCCTGCTCTGCTGGCCGATCATGCTTGGTGTGATCCTGTCGATCCGCATCGAGTCCGGTCGTGGGCAGCCCATTTTCTACCGACAGGAACGCGTCGGCGAGCACGGCCGTCCGTTCTGGCTTTACAAGTTCCGCAGCATGCGTACCGACGCGGAGATGGATGGCATCGCCGTATGGGCGAAGAGTAACGACGACCGCATCACTCGCGTTGGCCGGATCTGCCGCAAGCTGCGTTTCGATGAGTTGCCGCAGCTGTGGAATGTCATCCGCGGGGACATGAGCATCGTCGGGCCGCGCCCGGAGCGTCCGCAGTTCGTCTCGGACCTGGAAACCAAGATCCGCTATTACAACCTGCGCCACAGCATCAAGCCGGGTCTCGCGGGCTGGGCGCAACTCAGCTATCCCTACGGCGCCTCCGAAGAAGACGCCGCCGAGAAGCTCAAGTACGACCTGTTCTACGTCAAGAACCACAACCTCTTCCTCGACATGGTGATCCTGATCGAGACGGTCGAGGTGGTGTTGTTCGGACGCGGTGCGCGCTAAGGCGTGGATGCCGTCGTGGCGGAAGTCTCGGTCAAAGTATCGTCGTCTTCCGAGCCGGCGACCGGAATCAGCGACCATGCGATGACGGCGACGATGACCAGTGCAGCGAGCCAGAGCCAACGGGTGCGCCATGCGCGCAGGGGCGTGTCTTCGAACCGCTCGTCCCCCTCAAGCGAGACCGACACCGAAGGCGCGGGCGTATCGCTCTGGACGTACGCGGCGGTTTCCGTGTTCGCCGCCACCACCGAAACGCGCGGTGATGACACCGCACCGGGCAATCGACCGTGACGCCGGTGGAATTCCATGGCTGCGCTGTACTGCGCGGTAAGGCGCTGCAGGCGTGCGGCAGCGAGGGCGTCGGCGCGGCTCCCGCGGCGGCGATCCGGATGCCAGGCGGCCACATGGCGACGATAAGCCTGCTTGAAATCGGCCAACGTACAGTTCGGCTCCAGGCGAAGCTTGCTGTAAAGGTCGAGAAAGTCGGTTTCGTCAGCCACCGTGCGGCTCCCCTGTTGCAACGTGCACGTCGTATCGTCGTGCGAGCCGTTGCCCGGCCAAGCGTGGCGTACGCCAAGGCACCTTGCAAGTACAACTTTCGGAGAACCCCGATGCACCAGGTCCGCCGATTCGTGCTCGCCGGTCTCCTGCTTGGAGTGCCTGCCATGTCCGTCGCTGCCGATGCCGCCGCCCCCTCGCTCGGTGCGCACGTGTTCCTCGGTCAGGGCGAAGGCCTCGGCGTCAGCCCGGCTGTGACACCGGCCATGGATACCCAGACCACCGGCAGTGTCTTTGTCATCTTCAACGCCGGCTACAGCAGTAACGATGGATCTCCTGTCGATACCTACGGAAACCGGTGGAAGTCGCTCGGCCACCCCCTCACTTATGCCGATTACGGCGACCGGTTCAATGTACGGGCGTATATGGCGAGCGCGGGAAAGGGCGGCCCGGCACATACCGTCTCCATCACCAAACGCGGCGAACCCAAGGGCGAGTTATCCCTACCCTTCGTCGAAGTGCGTAACGCGTCGCGCGTGCAGGCCTTCGCGCAGAATTACGCCGACAAGGCGCTCGTGGTGGCCAGCGACGAAATCACCGTCGATGGTCCCGCTACCCTTCTGGCGTTCTGGTGGGGCGACGGCGGCGTCAAGAGCATGACCGCGACGCCGGGCGACGGCTTCCAGTTGATCGATGCGTTTGTGGAATTGCCGGACGAGAGTGGCGTCCAGGGTGCCGTCGCATGGCGTCAAGTTAGCGCCGCGGGCACGTATCGCGTGCACTGGACCGTCGCACCCGTGCAAGGTGCCGCCCTCTGGATCATCGCCATCCGCTGAGCACTGTCCGATATCGGACGTTCGTGAATGCTGACGGATCAGACGCAAGCCCGTCGTACCGCCGCCCCCAAGAAATGGCGGACACCATGAAAAGGAATTCCCGAAAAACGCTGTCCGGAATCGGACGTGGACGCCTACAACCATCGACCTATTTTCTTCGTAATTACATGGGATTAGCTTTGGTTCCCGACACCCAGGGCCGCGGCGGGTCGATGGAATCGCCACGGAATATGCTGGGAGCAAGGCAGCTTCAGTCTGCGCAGGGACGCCAAAGGCACGGACGCCTCAGACTGAGCATGAGTGCGCAAGGGACGCTGGATGCATAGAGCGCACCCCGCACGCGGCCCCGCGGTGTCGACCCTTGTAATACGACTGACGCGCCCCTGTGAGCACCGCGGAGCGGCCTACTGGCATCAATGGATGGAGGCCCTATGACCGACCGTAAAGAAACCCCGGCGAAGAATGCTGCCGGAAATGCAACAGGCAAGGAAGTAACGGTCCTGCCGCCGCCGGAAGCCGGGAGCATGCAGTCGGCCATCGAAGCCATTCGTCGCCTTTTTGTCGATAAAGTTCAGCATGACCACATCGTCAACGAAAAGCAGACTCCCGCTAAGCGGGCTGCTTTCATCAAGCAGCATGGAAGTGCCTACGGCGTCTTTCAGGTTAACGACGATCTGGAAGAAAAGTACCGTGTAGGCATTTTTCAACCGGGCGCCTACTATCCGGCCTGGATGCGCTTCTCGAGCGATATTCCCGACGAGCGTCCCGATAAGAACAGCACCGTCGGTATTGGCCTGAAGCTGTTTCATGTGCCAGGCGAGAAAGCGCTCGAGGAGGATGTCCATGCCGACACCCTCGACTTCGTGCTACAGAACACCGAGGTGTTCTTCGCGGCCGATGCCATGGAAATGGCGGAATTCAAGACCGCGGCGGTCAACGACACACTGGACTCGTGGCTTGTCGATCACCCCGAGACGGCAGCCATCCTTGCATCCATGGACAAGCCCGTCGATAGCGTGTTGACGGAACGGCTCTGGAGTTGCATTCCCTACAAATTTGGTCCAAACGACTACTGCAAGTACGTCCTGTCAGTGCAATCGGCCGCCGAGCCGACCACTCCGATCGACATGGACGAGCCCAATTACCTGGCGAAGGATTTGCTGGAACGATTGCGCAATGGGGGCGCCCGGCTGGACTTCTTCGTTCAATTGCGAACCGAGGCGAACGAATCGTTGATCAACGCACGAAGCGTGTGGGACGAGAAGACGGCGGTCCCCCGTAAGGTCGCTACACTTATCATTCCTCAGCAGAACATCGATGCCCGCGGCCAGGCGGAGTATGGAGAATCACTCTCCTACAACATCTGGCGCACGCTGATCGATATGGCTCCCGTAGGCAGTATCGCCGATGCGAGAAAGGTCGTTTATCGGTCGTCTGCGCAGACGCGACGTGACGTCAATGGCCAGTCAGTCGGCGAGCCCACCCAGCCGCGTCCGCCTGGTGCGCCGATCCCGCCCTATGAGCCGACGTTTGACGAACCCTGGCCGCCATCGAAAGCCGGTGAGGACGAGATCGCCTATGCGGTAATCCATCCCGGCATCGGTGTGGCGCGAGTGGGCAACAGCCAGACCGAGTACTACATCGGCCCGGAATACGCCTCCGCACCGCCTCCGCCCTTTGGCTCGACGCGGGACAGTACAGGTGCGATCAAGCGCCAGGCCGCGCGATTCCGCATTTACGGGTACAACCGCGACGGCGTTGCGGTCAAGGAACTGACACTGGCCAATGCCGATATCGACTGGAAGGTACAGGTAGCCAACAAGAAGGCCGAGTGGTTTGTCTTTGATACGGCCATGGATATTCCTGAAGCGAAGACCGTAGCGCGCCGAAATCCACTCGTCACCGGCGCAGACCGCGTCAAGCTGGCCATCACGCCGTCAGCGCGGACAATCAGCGGCGTTCACGCCAGCGGTGTTCAGTTCGACGACGGTAAGTTCAAGGATGAGGTCGTCAACCTCGGCGAACTGCGGACAGACGACCTGGGCCGCCTGCTCGTACTGGGCGGGCATGGCGTCTCGGCATCGCCGAGCGGGGCGCCGCTCGTCACTTTCGTCGAAGGCGTCGAGCAGAACTTCAACAACTCGGTGGACTGGTATGACGATGTAGCGGATGGTCCCGTGTCCGCCGTCGTACACGTGAACGGAAATCCGATTCCTGTCACGAGTGCCTGGGTCGTCGTCGGGCCGCCAGATTACGCGCCAGGTATTGCCGCGTTCCGATCGATGTACGACATGGCCCGCCACGCTGCGATAGACGCAGCAATGATCCCTCCCGACGGCGCGACATCCTACACCGCCGATATCCTGCCGCTGCTGCGTCGGCTCTCCGACCTGCAGTGGGTCAACCTCGGCTTTGCCCAGTCATTCAGCCTGACAGGCTCGACACCCATCTCGACGAACCTCATTCGCGAACTGCAGAAACCCGAGAGTACGGACCAGCGGTTCGATGTCTACGCTCAGTTCCTCTCTCCGGACGATACAAGCGCTCCGGTCGGAAGCGCATTGAAGTGGCCTCAGCTATACGGCGATTCGTTTGGCCAGACTGCCCCATCTGCTCCGGGAGACGTCCTCCCCGTTGCACCACGAACGTATGCTCACCTTGCAAACTTCGTGCAATCCGACTTCGCGAGCGATCTGGACCTGGGACAATACCCCGACATTCCGCGCTTTCCCGACCCGCATTACGCGAAGCCCCTGGAAGACTCGCCCATTGCGGAGCAACCCGCGCGCCTCGACGAGGGTCCGCTATCCTATTGCATCGCAGACGCATTTCATCCGGGATGCGAGCTTACGTGGCCGATGCGGCATGCGACGCTTTACGACGGGCTGGTACGCATCAAGCGTCGGGATGACGCCGTGAGCGAGCCCGACTATGGCGCCACCCTGACCCCGGCGAGGGCTCTCGCCGAGGATGGTCCCCTGCATGCTCAGGGGCCCGGCGACCTGACCCGATGGATGGCGTTGCCGTGGCAAGGCGATACCGCGCGATGCCGCTCCGGCTACGACCCCGAGTTCCACCCGTATCTTCCGTCCTTCTGGCCGGCAAAAGTCCCCAACGACGTGCTGACGGAAGAGAACTATCTCGTTTATCTCAATACCAGCCTTTCCGATGGCGCTCGCAAGGGGGCGTTTGCGCAGCGCGACAAGTGGCTACGGGCCTTCTTCCTGGAGAGTCAGGACAACGAGAAGGTCATGCAGGCCATGGTGGAGCGCTTCGACGAGATGGGCATCGTGCAACTGCGCGCGGCGCCATCGGACTATTCGGCGGACATCGCCAGCGTCTACGTCGAACAACGCAAGCCCGGCACCAGTCCGCTGCCAAAGGCGGCAACGGCCTTCGGCGGTCGTATCGATGGCCAGCCGGTTACAGCGCGGGCGGACCTGCTCAAGGAAGCCGGGTGGACTGAAGAAGCCTGGGACGCGTTCCGCCGTCAACGATGATCACCGAGACCTGCGATGCGTTGGTCATCGGTGCCGGACCGGCAGGCGCAGTCGCCGCTCGCGTATTGGCCTCGGGGGGCTTGAGAACCGTTCTGGTGAATTCCGCAGCAGGCATCGGGCCAAAAGTGGGAGAAAGCCTTCCGGGGGCGGCGCGAACGATGCTGCACTCGGCGGGATTGCTGCCCTGGCTGGAGCGAAGCTCGCCACAGGTCAACATCGGCAACCTCTCCAGCTGGGGCTCGGCACCGTTGATCGCGACAGATTTTATTTTCGACCCCCAGGGTTGCGGGTGGCATCTTGACCGTACGCGCTTCGATCAGTCGCTCAGAGCGGCGGCGGCGGAGTCAGGAGCAATCCTCATTGAAGGTCGAATGCGCTCACTTGTCTCCGACGCGAGCGGAATGATGGTGACGCTGGCGGATCGACAGATTCGCGCGCGATGGGTCATCGATGCCAGCGGAAAATCGAGGGCGGTGGCGCGCCGTATGGGTGCAAGGCGGTGGCGCGAATCCACACTCATCGCTCTGTACGCATGGGGCAAGGATCTCAGTACCGATTCCCGGAGCTTGGTCGAAGCGGTCGCGGACGGATGGTGGTACACAGCGGGCCTGCCAGGAGGTTTGCGCGTAGCGGCACTACATTCGACGCCTGCTCAGGCCGCGGCGGTCCTCAGAAATCCGGAGGGGTTCGCTTCGGCGATGGCCGGGTCCGCGCATATACGGAAGTACTGCACGATCGATGATACGTGGAGCTCCGTGCAGAGCACGGACGCCACGGCAAGCTGGCTCACGCAGGCTCACGGCCCGGCCTGGATCGCCGTAGGCGACGCCGCCATATCCTTCGACCCACTTTCATCGCAAGGCATATTCAATGCCATCTACACCGGGTTACGTGGCGCCCAGGCGATCTTGTCGTCGATTCGCACGGGAGATTCACTTCAGGTCATGCAATACGGGGTCCGCCTGAACGACATCCGTCGCGCGTACCGTTTACAGGTTGCCGACTACTACCGGCAGGAGCAGCGATGGCCACTTCATCCTTTCTGGCGAAGCCGCCACGAGCAACAGCGATAGTCACCAAACTTGATACGACGCCGGAGGATACCAAGCATGAAGCAGCCGACCACTAAGAACTTCCGGAAACAAGCACGCCTGAAGACGACCCTTCCACCTCCTGCCGTCACCGAGGCAGCGGGGAACTCCCTGCCCAGTACCGCGCCTATGGCGACCGTCGTGGTTCCCGCCAGCGCCAATCTACGGAATCGCGACCTGATCATCGTCAAGTGGGAAGGGCTTGCTGGCGACGGCACAGTCATTTCCTATCCGCTTCCGGTCAGCGCCGATGCCGCCGGCAAGCCTTACGCCCATATCATCCCGGCAACTGCCATTGCGGCCAATGCGGAGCGCACCGTGCAGGTCAGCTATGAAGTCGTACGTGCCAACGGAGGGGGGCGGGAACTATCGGTCGTCTTCCTGCTGAGGATCAGCTCCGGGATGGGCACCGAACCGACAGTCCACGATTTTGCCGACGATACGATCGTAACCATTCCTGTCGGGGAGTCTGCCACGCTGGGCAATGTGGTTGTCGGTCCTGTGGGCGAGTATCAATTCGTCAAGACCACTGGCGCTGCGCTATCCATTCACACTATGCACGCATATGTGATCAACGGTAGGGTGCCCATACATTTTCCCGACGGGCCTGCTACCACTTCATCGATAGACATTCAGTTTGCCGACGTTACCGGCTACAGCGTTATCAATTGGGAAAAAACTGATGGGACCCAGGACGTCATACAGATTCCCGACGGAAGTTCGGTCGTGACGTTGCTCGATCCTGCCGGCGCTTCTTTTCGGGTGGGTATTGGCGCAGGTAACACCGTAGCGTATGGAGAGATCCTTCGCATCATCCTCAAGAGTTAGCAGGGCTTCGGTGTCGCAGGGGAGATCATCCCCTGCGAAGCACCACCTACGACCATCATTCCGGCATCAGAAGGTGACACGAACACCGAGATTACCGGCCCAGCCTTGCATGCCATAGCTGCCGACGAAGTGCTTATAGGTACCTTCGCCGTAGACCTGCACGTGCTCACCCAACTGGCTTACCACGCCTGCAGCCGCACGATAGGAGTTGCCCACGCGACCCGAACCGAAGCGTTGGGCGATGTCCCAGTCCGCATTGGACACATCCGCCTTCGGATCGCCATTGCTTGTATGGGTCAGATCGATACTGGCATAGGGCATGAACACGGGATTCGCCGTCCGCGCGATGCGGCCGCCGAGACTGGCACTGGTCTGCTTCGCAGTGCCGAGCTTAACGTCCAGGCCATCGCTATCGGTGAAGTCACGGAAGTTCAGCGACTGGTGCTTGAGCTGGAAGCGCGGCTCGACGGTCCATTCATTACCGAGAGCGAACGGCATGCCTGTCTGCACCGACATGCTCCAACCTTTCGCACGCACGCGGCCCACATCAGCGCCGCGCAGGTCCGTGCCTACGTCGCCACGGTAGCGCGTGGAACCGACCACACCATCCACCCATAGGCCGCTCCCATGCTGCCAGGTGATCCAGCCGGACATGCCATTGGCGCGGTACTTCGCCGCGCTGTTGCCATCGGCGGCCTTGGGCGTGACGCGCGTGGTGCCGTGGTCGGCCGCCCAGCCCGCACGCAACGTGCCGTTGTCGCCGTCGAGCGCGATGAGGCTGCCTCCCACCTGCAATGCGTTGACCTGCTGATCGAAGTCATAGCCATAACGCTCGAACGACAGATTTGACGAGTACCCGACCATGGCGTTGTACGACACGGTCACCCTGATCCTCGAGGGCACCGACGGGACCGGCGCACCCGTGCGCTACGAAGCAAATCGACAAGTGGGTACCGTCGCGCCCTTGATCCTCAGCGTCGTGCAAACCGAGATCCTGGCATTTGCCGACGGACAGATGGACGTCTATTACCTCGTCGAACCCTTCAGTCAACGCGACCGGGCCTTTGTCCGCGCCCTGCAGGCGCAGGCGTCGGCACACCTGCCTTTGAGCGTTCGCCGCGCTAGTGCGGAACAACCGCTACCGGCACCCACGGTGAGTGCCAACGGCAGCGCTATCGAGAACGGCGGCTTCCTCGATCCGGCCGCCGAAGAGTGCACAGCCCTCGCCAGTTACCCGAACATCGTCAAAGGCGACGAGATCACCTATCGCTGGGTCGGCATCGTTTCCACTCGCATGCAAAGCTACAAGGTTGCCGATCCGACTAAACCACCGGCCGACTACGCCGATCGCGACTTCATCGTCACCAACACCGGTGACAAGGTCGTCGTCAGTTATAGCGTGCGGCGCGGTGGGGTCGGGTCGGCCGTGCCGTCGGAGACGCTCGAATTTCGTATCGATACGGCCGCACCCTTTGCCATCGACTCCACACCGGTCGATCTCACCGGCACGCAGAGTTACACACGCCATGCCACCGGCGGCGTGCGTCCCTATACCTATAGCAGTAGCGATCCCACCGTCGTCTCCGTACCTGATAGCCACGATGGACGCATTCAAGCCGTCACCGCGGGTACGACCACCATCTCAGTGCACGATAGCGCACAGGGCCAGGGAAGTTATCCAGTGAAGGTGGCTGGAACCGCCTTGACCCAGGATTTCACGACCGAAACACATTACCTGTTTGACTACCAGGAAGCTGTCACGCTGAGCACGATGACAGTAACGAACACAGGCGGAAACGTCGCTTTTAATTCTGGACTGGAGGTAGGCACGCCCATCGTTGTGCAATATCCAGTTGGCGGTGAAGCACGACTCGACTTGAAAAAGCCATGCAAGTCTGTGTTCATCGAGGGCTACGCTTACCCCGCGTCCGGGGAGCGCCTCCTCGTGAAATTCTATGGAGTAGGCGATGATGGAGCAGACGGTGATCTTCTCTATACTGCTGAGTACTTTAGAACTGTCGGAGAGCACATCCTGCTTACGTACGATGCGAGTGGTACGTCACGTGTCGCGCGTATCGATCTTATCGCTCCTGATGAGTATGACCGCATATTCATTCAAAAAATAGAGTCCACGCCCTGAGGCATCCGACACCACCTACCCGACACGCCATCACCCAGAGAAGGATCTCCCATGAGCACGCTCACCGCACCCTCTCTTACTTCCCGCACGATTCAAGCGATCTTCCCCGCTGCCTCGATCGGCACAGCCATCGATGGTGGCCTGGGCTATTACGACCTGGTCGATCGCAATGCCTACACCTACGTCGAGGTCGGCCCGCTTGCCCGGGCTGTGGCCGGCGACACCGTCACCGTGCTCTGGGCTGGCACGGCCGTCATGCTGCATCCGGTGACGGCGACAAAGTGCTCAGCTAAACCGCCACCTAGACACAGGGCAGTGGCGAGGAATATTCCGAGCCCGTTCTCATCAAGGTCAAGCGCAGCGTCCCGGGCGGACTGGATCCATCACCGGGTACGCCCGAGTTCAACGAGAACCTGAGTCTGGCATCATCACGGTTACCGATCAGGCTGGAAACACCGCCTTGCATCAACTGACGGTTCAGGTCGTGCCAAAACTTACTGTCTCCCCACCAGGTTATGCCAACGCGCGCCCTGGGCAAAACTTCACGTTTACAGCGCATGGGGGGACGCCCCCCTACACATGGAAGAACGGCAGCTACCCCGATAGGCTTCATCTCCACAATGACAGTGTTTCCCAGGATGAGCTCGATGCGGGCATCTTCGCAATCGCGGTCATCGATGGGCTGATCGTCAATTGCTCGACTTTAGCCCCGCCTATGAGCGGGACTTTTTTTGTGTGCGATCCACCTTACCCCTCGGCCATTTGCCCACCCCGGCTAGCGCGCCAGTTGTATATGCCGTCCCTGACCCGGGGGCTATAAAGATTCCACAGACGCGACAGGGTCAACCGGCCCTCCAGCGTGACGGGGGATTGCATGAAAGCCGAAGGCACGGCGTGGTGGATGAGGGATACCAGGGGTAACAGGGGAAGGAGCCGCGAAGCGCGCTGCGCTTCGCCTGGCCCTGCTCTTGCCGCATCGTCCATTCGGCCTATGCCCTCGCGCTCTCCCAACGGGTATGAGGCCAGACGATGAATGACGCACTATCCAACAGCCGGCACGGCGACGACACCGTTCACGGACGCTTCGTCTCGGTGGCCAGGGCCTGTCCGGAACGGATCGCTGTCGCGTCGGACGTCTCGAGCCTTACCTATGCCGAACTGGACGTACGCAGCGATCGCATCGCGGCTGGCCTGGTAGCGGCAGGCGTGGAACCAGGTAGTTACGTCGCGCTGTTGATGGAGCGTTCGGTCGAGGCGATCGTCGCCCTCTTGGGTGTACTCAAGGCTGGGGCGGCCTATCTGCCGATCGACACCCGCTGGCCCGTCGAGCGCGTGGCGTTTGCGCTGCGCGATGCGGATGTGGCGGCCATCGTTGCTGATGAGAGATTGGAGATTCTTGGAGACGAGATTCCGCTTTTTACGGTTTCGGGGTTGGAGGTGGGTGGTGGCGAGCACCCTTCGCCGCTGAAGCGGCTCCTACAGGGGGATGAGGGGGCAGACATTGCTTATGCGATGTATACCTCCGGCTCTACCGGTACGCCGAAGGGTGTTGAGATTCGCCATGTCGCCATCCTCCGTCTGGTGCTGCGGTCGGATTACATCGACTTTGACGCGCCTAAGGTGCTGCATGCCGCGCCGCTCGGCTTTGATGCCTCGACTTTCGAGATCTTCGGTCCACTGCTTAATGGTGGCACCTGTGTCGTCTACGGCGAACGTGTTCCCACGGGTTGCGGCATCGCGCGTACCGTCGAGCGCCATGGCGCCGAGATAGCCTGGCTCACGGCTGCACTGTTCAATGCCATCGTCGACGACGATGCGAGCAATCTTTCCGGGCTGCGTGTCGTACTCACCGGCGGCGAAGCACTTTCCGTGCCTCACGTACGCAAAGCCTATGCGGCACTTCCTGCCACACAGCTGATCAACGGCTACGGCCCCACCGAATGCACGACGTTCGCGACGACATACCGAATTCCGCGTGAACTGCCCGACGAACTTCGCGCGATTCCCATTGGCACACCGATTGGCGAGACCTCGCTGCATGTACTCGATGAAGCGGGAAACGAAGTCGCTCCCGGCGATACCGGTGAGCTGTACATCGGTGGCAATGGCGTCGCCCGTGGTTACCTCAATCGTCCCGAACTCACCGCCGAGCGCTTTGTCGCCGGTGGAACGCGCTACCGCACAGGCGACCTCGTTCATTGGCTACCTGACGGCAACCTCGCCTTCGTCGGGCGCGTCGATGGTCAGGTAAAGATCCGCGGTTACCGCATCGAGACCGGTGAGATCGATATCGTCCTGCGTGCGCTGCCAGGCGTCGCCGCCGCGGCCGTGATCGCCCGCGAAGATGCGCCCGGCGACAAGCGTCTTGTTGCCTACTACGTCAGCCACGACGCGGAAGTCACCGCGCGCGGCCTGCGCGATGCCCTCGCCCTGACGCTACCCGAATACATGTTGCCGGTCGCCTGGATGCGCCTGGACACACTCCCGGTGAACGACAACGGCAAGCTCGACCGCCGCGCCCTGCCCGCACCGAACAGTGCGCGCCCTGAACTGGCCGCGCCTTTCGTGGCACCGCGCGGCGACGTGGAAACACAGCTCTGCGCCATCTTCGCCGAGACCCTCGGCCTGGACACGGTCGGTCGCGACGACAACTTTTTTGACCTCGGCGGCAGCTCCCTTCTTGCAACGCGTGCCATGACTCGCGTGCACGAAGAACTGTCGCCGACCCCTTCCCTGGTCGGTTTCTTCGCCGAGCCGACCCCGGCCGCCGTGGCGGCCACGATTGAAGGACGCGCTACACGCCAGGCGTTGGCAGGACGCTTGTCGGGTGGCGCGTCGGCGGTGGGCGAGCCGGTGGCGATCATCGCCATGGCCGGTCGCTTTCCCGGTGCGCCGGATGTCGAGACGTTCTGGGACAACCTCTGCAACGGCCGCGAGTCGATCCGCTTCTTTGCGCCGGGTGAACTCGACCCGGCGGTGAGCCAGGCTGATCGGGACGATCCGGACTATGTGGCCGCACGCGGCGTGATCGATGACGTGGAGCAGTTCGATGCCGGCTTCTTTGGCATGTCGCCGCGCGAGGCCGAACTCACCGATCCGCAACAGCGCCTGTTCCTGGAGCTTTGCTGGGAATGCCTCGAGCGCGGTGGCTATGTACCCGACGCGCAGGAGGTGCCGGTCGGCGTCTTCGGCGGCATGCACAATGCCACGTATTACCAGAAGCACATCAGCGGCCGGCCCGACCTCATCGACAAGCTTGGCGCCTTCCAGGTGATGCTCGGTAACGAGAAGGATTACCTGGCCACGCGCGTCGCGCACAAGCTCAACCTTACCGGCCCCGCGATCAGCCTCAATACCGCGTGCTCCACGTCGCTGGTTGCCATCGCGCAGGCCTTCGACGCCTTGCGCGCCGGCCGTTGCGGCATGGCGCTGGCGGGCGGCTCGTCCATCTCCTGCCCACCGAACAGTGGTTATGTTGCGCAGGAAGGCTCGATGCTGTCATCCGACGGGCATACACGGACCTTCGATGCCGACGCGCAGGGCACGGTGTTCAGCGACGGCGCGGCCGTGGTCCTGCTCAAGCGCCTTTCCGATGCGCTGCGCGACGGCGATCCCATTTACTCGGTGATCCGCGGTGTCGCGGTCAACAACGACGGCGGGGTCAAGGCCAGCTTTACCGCACCGAACGCCGCCGGCCAGGCAGCCGTGATCACCATGGCGCTCGATGATGCCGGGGTGTCGCCGCGCGATATCTCTTACGTTGAAGCGCACGGCACCGCCACGCCGCTTGGCGATCCGATCGAACTGGAGGGGCTGACACAGGCCTTCCGCCAGGGCACGACCGACAAGGGCTTCTGCGCGCTGGGCTCGCTGAAGAGCAATGTCGGCCACCTCGTGATGGCCGCTGGCGCGGCAAGCGTGATCAAGACCTCGCTGGCCTTGTGCGAACGTCGCCTGCCGCCGTCGTTGCACTTCACCGCGGCCAACCCGCGTCTCAATCTCGCCGATTCACCGTTCGTGGTGAACGACTCGCTGCGCCCCTGGCAAACCGCCGGTGGCCCGTTGCGCGCCGGCGTCAGCGCGTTCGGCGTCGGCGGTACGAATGCCCACGTGATCCTCGAGGAGGCGCCGGAACGCGTACCTTCCGATGTAGCCAGCGGTGCTCAGCTGCTGCTGGTTTCCGCCAGAACGCCGACGGCACTGGGTAACGCCGCTGCCCGACTCGCGGACCACCTCGCCGCTCATCCGGATGGCAACCTCGCCGATACGGCGTGGACGCTCGCCCGTGGCCGCAAGGCCTTCGTCCAGCGTACCCACGTCGTCGCCACTTCCACCAACGATGCGGTAAGCAAGCTGCGCGACATCGCCGCCGCAGCCATGTGCCGCACCTGCTCGACGCCGGCGCCCGGCATGGTCTTTCTCTTCCCGGGCCAGGGTTCGCAGTACGCTGGCATGGGCCGCGAACTGCACGCTACCGAGCCGGCGTTCCGTGTCGCGCTGGACGAAGTCGCCGGTGCGCTGCGCGACGAGCTGGGCTTCGACCTGCGCGACCGCATGTTTGCCGCCGATGCCGACGCACTGAAGGCCACCGAACTAACCCAGCCGGCGACCTTTGCGCTGGAATATGCACTTGCCCGGCTGTGGATGAGCCTCGGTGTCGAGCCGGTGGCGATGATCGGCCACAGCGTCGGCGAGTTCGCCGCCGCTGTGCTGGCCGGTGTGATGCCACTTGCCGATGCGGCACGACTTGTCGCGCGCCGCGGCCGCCTGATGCAAGCGCTGCCTGCCGGGTCCATGCTTTCCGTTCGCCTGGGCGCCGCCGAACTGCGGGCGCGCCTACCGGACGCTCTTTCGCTCGCCGCCGAGAATGCGCCTAACGCCAGCGTCGTCTCCGGAAACACGGAGACCGTCGAGGCATTCCGTGTCGCCCTCGAAGCCGACGGCGTCGCTTGCCGTCTCCTGCATACGTCGCACGCCTTCCACTCCGCGATGATGGACCCCGTGCTGGCTTCCTTCCGTGCCGAAGTGACCGCGGTGTCGCTCAACGCACCGCGCATCCGCATCGTGTCCACCCTGACGGGTCTGCCGCTGACCGACGAGGAAGCCACCTCGCCGGACTATTGGACCCGGCACATGCGACACGCCGTGCGCTTCTCGCCAGCACTGCTTCACGCGCTGGATGACGGCACCCATGCCTTCCTCGAAGTCGGTCCACGGCCGAGTCTGGCCCTGCTGGCTCGCCAGCACTCGCAGAGCCGCGGCCGGACGATCGTTGCCTCCCTCGGTGATGGTCCCGCCGACGAGCGCGCCGCCTTGCTCGGTGCGGCCGGCGCGCTGTGGGCCGCGGGCGTGGCCGTCAACACGGCCGCTTTCGACCACCGTGAAAACCGGCGCCATGTGCGCCTGCCCACATATCCCTTCGAACGCAAGCGGCACTGGATCGACGCACGCCTCCCAGCCTCCGTCACTCCGATCGCCGCGGCGACGCCCCTGGCTGCACTGGCGCAATTCGCGCCGATAGCCACGGCGCCTGTCGCTCTGCTGGTTTCCACCTCTCCTGTTTCTCCCGTCGTTCCGGAGTCCCCCATGCCGATGCCTTCCACACCCGCCAGTAACGCCCGTCCGCAGCGCCTCGTCGGCGAACTCCTCGCGCTTTTCGAGGACGTATCGGGAACCGAACTCGAGGGTGTCGATCCGGACGCCAACTTCGTGGAGCTGGGGCTCGACTCGCTATCGCTCACCCAGGTGGCGCTGCAGCTGCAGAAAACCTACGCATTGAAGATCACTTTCCGCGAACTGATGGACGGCTGCTCGTCGTTCGAACGGCTCGCGGCGCACATCGATCGCCTGTTGCCGGCTGAAGCACAGCCGGTGGCGCCCGCAGCGGCTATGCCCGCTCCGGTCGCGGCGGCGGCGCCCGTGGCGATGGCCATGGGCGGCGGACTGGTCCAGGACGTGATCGCGCAGCAAATGCAGATCATGCGGGAACAGTTGGCGTTGCTGGCAGGAGCCGCCGCTCCTGTGCTTGTTCAGAATCCTGTGGGAACCAATGCCCCTGTGGGAGCCGCTTCAGCGGCGATAGCCAGTTTGCCGCAAGCTCCCATCGCCGCTGAAGCGGCTCCCACACAGAGCACAGCCCCCACACAGGGCGGCCCGACGACCGATGAAGAAGCGGCGCTCGCCCACACCACTTACGACGTCAAGAAGGCCTTCGGCGCCATAGCCCGCATTCACCACGGCGCGACCGAACTCACCGGTCGCCAGCGGGCACGCCTGGACGCCTTCATGCGCCGCTACATCGAGCGCACCAAGACCTCCAAAGCCTATACGGAAGAACATCGCGGGCACCTCGCCGATCCGCGCGTGGTCAACGGCTTCCGTCCGCTGCTGAAGGAAATCGTCTACCAGATCGTGATCGAGCGTTCCAAGGGTTCGAAGGTATGGGACCTCGATGGCAACGGCTATGTCGACGCACTCAACGGCTTCGGCATGAACCTGTTCGGCTGGCAGCCGGACTTCGTCCTCGACGCCGTGCGCAAGCAGCTCGACGCCGGCTACGAGATTGGCCCGCAGCATCCGCTGGCCGGCATCGTGGCCAAGCAGGTCTGCGACCTCACCGGTTTCGACCGCGCAGCGCTGTGCAACACCGGTTCGGAAGCGGTCATGGGCTGCGTGCGCGTGGCACGCACCGTCACCGGCCGCGATACGCTGGTCATTTTCACCGGCTCGTACCACGGCATCTTCGACGAGGTGATCGTCCGCGGCACCAAAAAACTGAAGTCCGTGCCGGCCGCGCCGGGCATCCTGCGCAACACCTCCGAACACGTGCTCGTACTCGACTACGGCACGCCCGAGTCGCTGCAGATCATCCGCGAGCGCGCTTCCGAGATTGCCGCCGTCCTGGTTGAACCGGTGCAGAGCCGTCGCCCCGACTTCCAGCCGGTGGAGTTCCTGCAGGAACTGCGTGCCATTACCGAAGAATCCGGTTCACTGCTCATCTTCGACGAAGTGGTCACCGGCTTCCGCGCCCATCCACGCGGTGCCCAGGCCGTCCTCGGGATCGACGCGGACATGGCCTCCTATGGCAAGGTCGTCGGCGGCGGCTTCCCGATCGGCATCATCGCCGGCAAGCGCCGCTTCATGGATGCGCTGGACGGCGGCCACTGGCGCTTCGGTGACGACTCCACACCGACCGTGGGCGTGACCTACTTCGCCGGCACCTTCGTACGCCATCCGCTGGCCCTGGCTGCAGCGCACGCCGTGCTCACGCATCTGACCAACGAGGGTGGCCAACTGCAGACCACGCTCAACGCCAAGGTCACGGCCATGGCGGAGGAACTCAACGCGTTCTGCGTGAGCGTAGCCGCGCCTATCCACGTGGTGCACTTCGCCTCGGTGTGGAAGACCACCTTCACCGAGGACCACCCGCTGCAGGACCTGCTCTTCGCCATGATGCGCAGCCGCGGCATCCACATCCTCGACAATTTCCCCTGCTTCTTCACCACGTCGCACAGCGCAGCGGACTTCGCCGCCATCGTCGCCGCGTTCCGTGAATCGATTCTCGAAATGCAGGAAGCGGAATTCCTGCCGCGCCGCCGCGAAGCGGCTTCCTTCGATGCCGAGCGCCCGCCCGTCCCGGGTGCGCGCCTGGGCAAGGATCAGGAAGGCCAGCCCGCATGGTTCGTTCCCAACCCGGATGCGCCGGGCAAGTACCTGAGGGTCACCGCATGATGCCGAACGAGCTGGCCGCCGCCACAGCGGTCGACTATGACCCCTTCGCCGGTGCACCGCTGTCGCGGCTCGTGCCGACCACGGAGCCGCAACGCGAGGTGTGGCTGGCATCCCGGCTGGAGCCGGAAGCCTCGCTGGCATACAACGAAGCGGTGTCGATCAGCCTCAAGGGCTTGCTCGACGTGCCGGCTCTCGAATGCGCCTTGCAGGGTATCGTGGATCGTCACGAGGCCCTGCGCGCCACGTTCAGCAGCGATGGCGAAGGCCTCTTCGTCGCCGAACACACGACGCTTCCCATCGCCTTCCACGACCTCTCGCTACTCGCACCCTTCGAGAGTGACGCGCGGATCATGGGTGCTTTCAACCGCATCGTCACCACGCCCTTCGACCTCGAACACGGCCCGCTGGTCCGCGCGGAACTGTTCCGCCTGGCCGCCGACCGTCACCTGCTTACCATCGCCGCGCATCACATCGTCTGCGATGGCTGGTCTTTCGGCGTGATCGTGCGCGATCTCGCCGCCCTCTACGCGCAGCGCACGGGCCAGGGCACAGGCCCGGCCGCCGCAGGCGCGTTCTCGAACTTCGCGTTGGCCGAGGCTGCGCACGCCGGCACCGGGGCAGCCCGCGAGGACGAACAGTACTGGCTCACCCGGTTCGCCGGTTCCGTGCCTGTGCTGGACCTCCCCACGGACCGCTCCCGCCCCCGCCGTCGGTCGTTCACCTCACGGCGCGAAGACCGCACGCTCGACCCGACCGAGGTCACCGCGATCAAGCGCCTGGGCGCCACCCATGGTGCGAGCTTCTACGCGACCCTGCTCACCGGCTTCGCCGTCCTGCTCCGCCGTATCGCGGGGCAGGACGACGTCGTCATCGGTATGCCATCGGCTGGTCAGGCGGCGGAAGGCCACGACACCCTCGTCGGCCACTGCGTCAATGTGCTACCCCTGCGCACGCATGTCGACGAGACAGCCACCTTCGCTCAGTTGCTGGGTGCCGTACGCAACGATCTGCTCGACGCCTTCGAACACCAGCGCTACACGCTGGTCAGACTGCTCGCCCGCCTGTCGATCATGTGCGATACGTCGCGCCTGCCGCTGGTAGCCGTACTGTTCAATCTCGACGCGCAGCTTGACGAAAGCACGGTGACCTTCCCCGGCATGCGCTTCGACGTCGAGGCCGTGCCGCGCGCCTATGAAAACTTCGAGCTCTTCATCAACGCCGTGCAGGTCGACGGTGGCTTGCGCCTGGAGTGCCAGTACAACGCCGACCTGTTCGACGCTGCGACGATCCAGGGCTGGCTCGACGCGTACGCCATGCTGTTGCGCCAGGCGGCTATCGATCCGACCCTGGAAGCGGTAGCGCTTCCGATCGTCTCCGATGCCGTCTACCGTGAACTGGCCGCACTGCAACCCGCACCAACGCCGTTTCCGGAGTTGCGCCTCGCCCATGAATTCTTCGAACAGCAGGTAGACCGCGCGCCGGAGCGTTCGGCCGTGCGTCACGCCGATCGCTCACTGAGCTATGCGGCGCTGGAGTCGCGCTCCAATCGTGTCGCCAACGCCTTGCGCGAGCGCGGCATCGGTCACGGCGACCTGGTCGGTCTGTCGCTCGCCCGTGGCCTGGATATGGTCGCCGCCGTCCTCGGCGTGCTCAAGTCCGGCGCGGGCTACGTGCCGCTGGATCCGACCTTCCCGGCCGACCGCCTCGCCTTCATGGCGGAAGACGCCGCGCTGGCCGCGCTCGTCGTCGACGACAACGCGCCACTGGCCTTCCCGTTCGATCCGACGCGTGTGCTATCGCTCGCGAGCGAAGAAGTGGTGCACGCTTCCTTCGAGCGCCCCGAACGGAACCGCAAGGCCGCCACGCCCGATTCGGTCGCCTATGTCATCTTCACCTCAGGCTCCACCGGCCGGCCCAAGGGTGTTCGCGTGCCTCATCGCGCGGCGTCCAACTTCCTGACCAGCATGCAGCGCGTGCCGGGAATCGCACCCGACGACCGCCTGGTCGCGGTCACCACCCTGTCGTTCGATATCGCCTTCATGGAGCTGATGCTCCCGCTGACCAGCGGTGCCGAGATCGTCGTTGCCGGACGTGACGACGTGCGCGATGGCGGTCAGCTGCGTCACCTCATCGAGGAAGTCGATGCCACGATGATGCAGGCCACACCTGCCGGGTGGCGCCTGCTCGTCGACGCCGGATGGAGCGGCCGCCCGGCATTCCGCGCCGTCTCCGGCGGCGAACCGTTGCCGGTCGATCTGGCCGAAGCCCTGCTCGACCGCTGTGGCGAGGTGTGGAACGGCTACGGCCCGACCGAGACCACGGTGTACTCGACCTACTGGCGCGTGTCCGATCCACGCGAAGGTATTTACATCGGCCGCCCCATCGCGAACACCACGGTGCATATCCTCGACGAGCGCGGCAACCACTGCCCGTTGGGCGTGCCCGGAGAAATCCACATCGGCGGCGCTGGCGTCACCCTGGGTTACCTGGATCGTCCGCAACTCACGGCGGAACGTTTCATCCCCGATCCCTGGTCCGAAACACCGGATTCGCGCATGTACCGCACGGGCGATCGCGGTCGCTGGCTGGCCAACGGCATGATTGAACACCTCGGCCGCCTGGACTTCCAGGTGAAAGTGCGTGGCTACCGCATCGAGCCCGGTGAAATCGAAAGCGTGCTCGCGGACACACCCGAGGTCGGCCGCGCCGTCGTCATTGCACGTGAAGACCGCCCGGGCGACGTGCGCCTGGTGGCTTACGTCGTGGGCCGCGACGGTATTGCCGCCAGCGAAGAGAGCCTGCGCTCACGCCTGCGTTCGCGCCTGCCCGACTACATGATTCCGCAACACATCCTCATGCTCGATGCGATCCCGCTCCTGCCCAACGGCAAGATCGATCGCAAGGCCCTGCCCCCACCGATCGCCCATTCGGTGGCGACCCCGGGCGAGCGCATGGCGCCACGCAACGAGGACGAACGTCGCGTGGCGGCCGCCATGGAGGCCGTGCTCAGCCTGCCCGACCTCGATGTGCGCGACGATTTCTTCGCGCTGGGCGGTCATTCGCTACTCGCCGCGCAGCTCACGGCCAGACTCAACCGCGAGTTCGATGTCACGCTGTCGTTCCGTACGTTGTTCGACGCACCCACCATCGAACAGCTCGCCGCCGCGATCGGTTCGATGGTGGCCAGCGGCACGGCGCCCGCCGCCGCGCCGATCGATCATCGTCCCGACCGGGACCAGGATCATGCGCCGCTGTCGCTCATGCAGCGTCGCCTGTGGGCGCTCGAGCGCATGCATCCGGGCCGCGTGACCTACAACGCGCCGTCTGCGCATCGCCTGCGCGGTCGCCTCGACGAGCATGCCTTCGACATGGCCTTCCAGGCCCTGATCCAGCGGCAGCCAAGCATGCGCACCGCATTTCGCGATGTGGGCCAGGACATCATGCAGGTGGTTTCGCCGCAGATGGAATACCCCCTGTTTCCCGCGGAGGATCTCTCCGACCTGCCCGCCGCGGAGCGCGAAGCCCGCCTGATGCAGCGTCTGCAGGAGCTCACCGACACGCCGTTCGACCTGGGCAGCACCCCGCTGTTCAGCGCGCGCATGTTCCGCCTGTCGGCCGACGAGCACGCGTTCTTCTTCATGCCTCACCACATCATCTGGGACGGCTGGTCGTTCGACATCCTCTATAACGAACTATCGGCGCTGTACCGTTCCTTCGTCGCCGGCTTGCCCTCGCCGCTGGCCGCGCTGCCGGTGACCTACGGCGACTTCGCCGAGTGGCACTCGCACTGGCTGGATTCGCCGGCCTTCCATTCGCAGCTCGGCTTCTGGCGCGAGCGCCTTGCCCAGATGGGCGACGTGCGTGCGCTTCCGACCGATCATCCGCGCCGCCCCGGCATGTCCGGTCTCGGTCGTACCGAGTGGATCCGTGTGTCCCGCGAAGACACCGACGCGATGCATGACGTGGCCAGGCAGGCCGATGCCACGCTCAACATGACCCTGCTCGCGCTGTACTACGCCATGCTTTCCAGTTCAGCGGGCCAGCACGACCTGGTCGTCGGCACGCCGGTACGCGGCCGCAACCAGACCGAAGTCGAATCGGTCATGGGCTACTTCAACAACCTGTTGCCGCTGCACGTAAGCGTGGACCCTGCCCTGTCTTTTCTCGAATTCGTGCGCCACGTGAAGCGCACCGCGATCGAAGCCTTCGGCCATCCGGACGTGCCGCTGGAATACCTGCAGCGCGAGCTGAAGGTCGGCCACGGCGCGAGTGCCACGCTCTATCAGGCCCTGTTCTCGTTCCAGGATGCACGCCAGCGATCGGTGGACTGGGGCGGCCTGGCGCACGAACAGATCCTGCTGTTCCAGAGCGGCGCGACGGAAGACCTGGGCCTGTGGTTCCTCGAAAGCAACGCCGGCATGGTCGGTGGCGTCACCTACAACGCCGACCTGCTCCAGGCCGGCACCGCGCGACTGATGCGCGAACGCTACCTGGACATGATGCACCGGGTGGCAGCCGATCCCACCATCGCAGTGGCTTCACTCACCGCCGCCACGCCGGCCGAGCGCGAGAAGATGCGCGGCTGGAACGCCACGGGCAGCGATGCAAATCTTCCTCTCGACCTTTACGCCATGGTGGAAGCACGCGCCAGGCTCTCGCCGGATGCGACCGCCATCGTCCATGGGGCGCGCACCACCAGCTACGTGGCTCTGCTGCGCAGCGCACTGCGCATGGCGATCCTGCTGCGCGATCGCGGCGCCATACCGGGCAGCGTGATCGGACTATGTGTCGATGCCGGCGCCGACCGCCTGGCCGGTCTTCTTGCCATCGCACACACCGGCAGTACCGCCTTGCTTCTGGACCGCGCCGATCCTGCCGCGCGCCTGCGCGACATCGTTGCCGACGCACGGATGACCGTGATGATCGGCGACATAGCACTCGAAGCCACGCTGGACTGGCCGCGCGCGTGCGCACTGTGGCTCGACGCGGACCACGCTGAAATCGACAGCGTGCACCTGGACGACATACCCGTTGGTGCCTATCCCGAACCCGATGCCCCGGCGATCGCCTTCCACGTGCCCGGTGCCGACGGCAAGGCACGCGGAGCGGCGCTTTCGCATCGTTCCATGACCAACACCGTCGAAGGCCTGATCCATGCGCTCGACCTGCGCGCCGGCCAGCGCATCGGCGGCGATGCCCTGCCTGCCGATCCCATGTCGATGATCGAGCCCCTGCTCGCCCTGGCCAGCGGCGCTACCTGGGTCGTGCAGGAAGCACGGGACCTCGCGCGCGGCGAGCTCGTGTCGCTCGATCGCTTCATCGCCACACCAGAAACCTGGCACGACCTGCTCGACCATGGCTGGACGGGCGATGCAAACATGCAGGCGGCCATCGTCGGCGGCACGCCTACGCCGGAGGTCGCCGCTCATATCGGCGAACGCACGGCCGGATTGTGGACGCTGTTCGGGGACGCGCTATCAGCACCTGTCGCGACCTGTGGACAGGTCGACCGTGCCGTGGATGCGCTGCATGAGGGCCGTCCGATCGCTAACAGCGAAGTCTGGATGCTCGACGACGACGGCGAACCCTGCCCGATCGGGGCAACCGGTGAGGTGGCCATCGCCGGCCGTGGCCTCGCGATGCCGTTCGGCACGCGGGCTCTGGCGGACCGCCAGCCGGGCGACGATCGTCTGGTGCGCACGGGTTATCGCGGTCGCTGGCTGGCCGACGGTCTGGTCCAGGTGCTCGATCGCGACGATCGTCGCATTCGGCGTTACGGTCTTGATATCGAGCCGACCGCCATCGAAACCCTCTTGCTCGCCCAACCCGGCATCGTCCGTGCGCTGGCCGTGCCACGCACGGGCCATGCCGGTGACCAGCGCATCGATGCCTACGCCGTCGCCACGCCGGGTTGCCTGCCTGATGTGGACGGCCTTCGCGCCGCCCTCGCCAGTCACCTGCCTGCCTGGTCCATGCCCGCCCACCTGACCCTGCTCGACGCCATGCCACTGCTGGCGACCGGCGAACCGGATATCGCCGCGCTGCCCTTGCCTGCAGAACAACGCTCGGGTGCCGGCGCCCCGAACAGCAATGAACCGCGTACGGAAAGCGAACGCCTGCTCGCGTCCGTCTGGCAGGAGCTGCTGGGCATGTGCCGCATTCGTACCAGCGACAACTTCTTCGACGTGGGCGGCCATTCGCTGC
Source organism: uncultured Luteibacter sp. (assembly GCA_966191635.1). Taxonomy (GTDB): domain Bacteria; phylum Pseudomonadota; class Gammaproteobacteria; order Xanthomonadales; family Rhodanobacteraceae; genus Luteibacter. The sequence goes on along the minus strand of CBIGPO010000015.1, from coordinate 23,267 downwards.
TCGCCGTCGACATGGCCATGCGTGTGCAGAAACTGACAGGCGTGCAACTCAACCTGCTCGATATCGCAAACGGCACGCTCGGCACGCTCGCCGCGGATCTCGCACTGGCCCCACCAGTAGCGCCGACCGCTTCGAAACGTGGCCTGCTCAGTCGCTTGCTCGGGCGCGGTTGACACATGGCACCGGGGGGAACGCCATGATTACGCATCTTGCCTGGCTCGCTTGCTGGACGTCGGCCCTGCTGCTCGCGCACGTCTTTGTCGGCTACCCCGTGTTGGTGTGGCTGCAGGCGCGGTTGCGTCCGCAGCCGGTCGCGCGCCACGCCGTCCTGCCGACGGTGAGCATCGTGATCGCGGTGCACGACGGCGCAAGCTTCATCCGCGCCAAGCTGGCCAGCCTGCAGGCACTGGATTACCCGGCCGAGCTCATCGATATCGTGATCGCCTGCGACGGCTGCCACGACAACACGGTGACTACTGCCCGCCGCTCCACCGATCCGCGGCTCACCGTGCTGGATTTCCCGAATCGCCGCGGCAAGGCTGCCTGCCTCAACGACGCCGTGGCCCTTACCCGCGGCGAGGTACTGCTGTTCACCGATGTGCGCCAGAAGCTCTCGCCCACCGCGTTGACCGAGCTGGTCGCCAACCTCGCCGATCCCAGCGTGGGCGCGGTTGGTGGTGAGCTGCATATGGAGAACATACGTACAGGGTTCGCGCAGGGTGTCGATTTCTACTGGCGTTACGAGAAAGGCATCCGCCACGCGGAAAGCCGCTCCGGCTCCACCATTGGCGTGAGCGGTGCGCTCTACGCCGTTCGCCGCAATCTGTTCCAGCCCATTCCGCCGGGTACGGTGCTCGACGACGTACTGGTGCCCATGCGTGTCGCCGCCCAGGGTAAGCGCGTGGTTTTCGAGCCACGTGCCATGGCCTGGGACCAGCCTTCGCAGGTGCCGGAAGACGAACGTCGTCGCAAGATCCGCACGCTGGCCGGCAACTATCAGCTGATTCAGCTCGCTCCCTGGCTGCTCGTGCCCTGGCGCAATCCGCTGTGGCTGCGCTTTGTCAGTCACAAGCTGCTACGCCTGCTGGCGCCCTGGCTCATTCTCACGCTGACGCTGAGCACCGGCGTGTTGATCACCCGGCACCCGATGTATGCCTTCGCCTTCAGCTGCCTTATCGCCGGGGCCCTCATGGTCGGTCTCGCGCGCCTGCGCCCGGCGCTCGGCCGCCTGCTTCCCCTGCGCATCGCGGTCGCTTTCTTTTATCTCAATCTCTTCGCGGCACAGGCCCTGCTGGCCTTCGCGCGTAATCGAAGGCTGCACCTATGGTGATCGATATGAACGATGGCGCTCCAGGTATCCGTGGCCGACTCGGCGAACTGTGCTATTCCAGCGGCCTGTTGCATTCGCTGCAGCGGGTGCGTGCGTGGTGGCAGCGTGACCTGCGCATCCTCGCCTATCACCGCATCATGCCGCTGCCGGATCCGGAGACCTACGAGTTCGATCTCGAACTGATCAGCACACCGCCGGACCAGTTCCGCGAGCAGATGCTGCGCATCCGGAAGTACTTCCGACCGATGCGGCTGACCGACATCGTCGCGGCGCTCGACGCCGGCGAGGCACTGCCGCCGGACACCGTCGCGGTGACTTTCGACGACGGCTACGACGATAACTACCGTATCGCCGCGCCGATCCTCGATGACCTCGGCGTGCCGGCGACCTTCTTCGTTTCCACCGGCCACATCGACAGCGGCAAGCCTTATGCGTACGACTGGCTGGTGCACATGATCCTGATGACCAGCGCGCCGCGACTGGTCCTGCCCGAGCTGCAGATCGATATTCCGCTGCCGCCGGACCGCACCTCGCGTCGACGCATCGCCGGCAGCATCCTGCTTAAGATGAAGTGGCTGGACGCGCTCGGCCAGACCGCCATGACCGAGCGCCTGGAGTCCGAGTGGAACATGCCCTCGGCAAAGGCGCGGCCGGTCGAGTGTCGCCCGATGACCTGGGACCAGGCACGCGAGATGGAGGCCGCCGGCCTCGAATTCGGTTCGCACGGCGTCCACCATCGTATGCTCGCGCGCCTGCCGCTGGACGAGATGGAGCGGGAGATCCGCCAATCCAAGGCCACGCTCGATCGTGAACTGCGCAACCCGGCCATCCTCATGTCCTACCCCGTGGGCGGCGACCGCGCTTACAACGACGCCGTGATCGCAGCGACACGCAATGCGGGATTCAAGTTGGCCTGCAGCTACATCTGCGGCACCAACCCCGAACCCTCGGAGAACCGCTACTCGCTTCACCGCCTGCCAGTGGAGAGCAACATGGGTCCGGGCTGGTTCGCCGCCATGCTCGCCCTGCCGCAACTGATGAGCTACCCCACGCCCGCGCATGAAGCGAACGGGCCGAAGGACCACACATGTTCCCCCTGATCCTCCTCTACGTGGTGCTCACGATTATCCGGCCGCAGGACTACCTGCCCGGGCTGGAGAACGTGCCCATCCTGCCCATCGTGTTGCTGCTCGCGTTCGCGTCGTGGCTGTTCTCGCGGGCGAAGACGTTTGCCGCACCGCAATTCCTCATCCTGCCAGCCTTCCTGCTGATCCTCATGGTTTCGGAAGTTACCAATGGCTGGACCGGTGGAGCGATCGACGAGCTCGCGCGCTTCGGCCCGGTGGTGATCGCCTTCTTCGTCTTCGGCGCGGCGTGCAGCACGCAGAAACGCGTGCGCATTGCCATGAGCGTCTTTGTCCTTTGCGCGACGGTGCTCGCCTTGCACGGTGTGGAGCAGTCACAACTGGGCACGGGCTGGACCGGGATTCCGCTGAGCGAAGGCGGTCGCATCCAGTACGTCGGCATCTTCAACGACCCCAACGATCTGGGCCTGCTCTTCGCCGCGTGCCTGCCCATGGCGGTGTTTCTCGGTCGTCGTGGCACGGGCGCCATGCGACCGGTGTGGCTGGGCTGCGTCTTGCTGCTGCTCTACGGCATCGTGCTGACCAACTCCCGTGGTGCGTTGCTGGCCGTGCTCATCATCGCCGGCTGCTACGTGTGGTATCGCAAGGGCGTCGTGGTAGCCGGCATCCTCGGTGTGGTCGGCCTGGCCGCGATGAAGCTGGTCTCCTCGCGCATGGATGAACTGGACGCCGGCGAAGAATCCGCGGCCGGACGCGTCGACGCCTGGTACGCAGGCCTGGAGATGTTCCGCGACAACCCGGCGTTCGGCGTGGGCGCCGGCAACTTCACCGAGTACAACGAACTCACGGCGCACAACTCCTTCGTGCTGGTACTGGCTGAAACCGGCTTCGTCGGCTTCGTGACCTGGCTGGCCTTCGTCGGCTACGGCTTCTGGATGATGTTGACCATCATCCGCCACGTGCGTGTGCCCGGTACGGACCCGAAGGTGGAAGCCGAATGGGCCATGGAGAAGCAGCTGGCACTCACCCTTCTGCTTTCGCTGTGCGGCCTCTTCGCTGCCGCGTTCTTCCTCAGCCGCAGCTACATGGTGGTGCTCTACCTGATCGCCGCGATGGTCGCGGGTCACTACGTCGGCGCACGCAAGCGCTGGCCGGAACTGCCCTTCTTCCGCCTCTCCGATGGCGGATGGCGCTGGGTGCCGGCCGCCGCGGGCAGTGTCGCCGCCCTCTTCGTTCTCGTCGCCGTGCTGTTGAGAACCGTATGAGCCTCTACGAATCCGCCCTGCGTAACGTCATCTGGCCCGCCTACGAAGGCGGCCTGCGTCGACGTGGCACGCCACGGCACATGCGTCGCTACGAGAGCGATCAGTGGCTCAGTCGTGAGCGGATCGAAGCGCTTCAGTTCGAGCGCCTGCAAACCCTGCTGGCATGGTGTTACCGCGAGGTGCCCTACTACCACGAGCGCTGGAGCGCGCTCGGCATCGCGCCGCGTGACATCCGCAGCCTGGCGGACTTCGCGCAACTGCCGGTGCTGACCAAGGCCGATATCCGCAACCATGCCGACGACCTGAAAGCCACGTCGCTGAAGGATGGCCTCGGTTACAAGGCCACCGGTGGTTCCACCGGTGAACCGCTACGTTTCGGCTTTACCCGCGAAAGCAACGACCGCCGTGTGGCGGTGATGTGGCGCGGTTACGGCTGGGCAGGTTCGCGCATGGGCCGGCGTACGCTCTTTCTCTGGGGCGGCCAGGTCGGCAATCCCAGTGCGAGCCACCAGCTAAAGGATCGTCTTTACAACGCCGTGTTCGCACGCAAGCTGCTCAACAGCTTCCAGATGACCCAGACCAACCTGGCCGACTACGCCGACGCGATCGACGCTTATCGGCCGGAAGTCATCGTGAGCTACGTTGGGCCGCTCGTTCGCCTGGCCGAATGGCTGCTTGCGAACAACCGTCGAGTGGCATCGCCCGTTTCGATCATCGGTGCCGCGGAAGCCCTGCATCCGTTCCAGCGTGAGGTCATCGAGCGTGCGTTCGGCGCTCCAGCCTTCAATACCTATGGCTGCCGTGAATTCATGCTGATCGCCTCGGAGTGTGAGCACCGCGACGGCCTGCACGTGAACGCCGACCACCTTGTGGTGGAGACGCTCGACGCCAATGGCCAGCCGATTCACGAGGGCAGCGGTGAGATCGCCATCACCGACCTGTTCAATTACGGCATGCCGTTCATTCGCTACGTCAACGGCGACATGGCCACTCATGCGAGCGGGAAGCCCTGTCCCTGCGGCCGCGGCCTGCCGATGCTGGCCTCGGTGGACGGACGCAAGCTTGACGCCATTCGCACACCGGCGGGTCATGTGCTGCCGGGTGAGTTCTTTCCGCACATGCTCAAGGATGTGCCAGGCCTGACCCGCTTCCAGCTCGTTCAGCGCCGTCTGGATCGCCTGGATCTGTCGATCGTGCGCGGTGAAGCATTCAACGACCAGTCGCTCGATTACATCCGCCATGAAGTAGCCAAGGTACTGGGCGAAAGCGCCGAGCTGCATTGCCACTTTGTCGACGATATTCCGCTGACCCGAAGCGGCAAGCTGCGCGTCACCGTCTCGGAGCTGACCTCGTGAACATCACCCACTTCGTCGAGAACCTCAATCGCGGCGGCCTGGAGCGGATGGTGCTCGACCTGGTTACGGAACAGCACCGTCTCGGCCACAAGGTGCAGGTGGTCTGCCTGTTCGAGCGCGGATCTCTCGCCGCTGAACTGGACGCCCTCGGCATTCCCGTGCACGCCTGCCACAAGCAGACTGGCTTCGACCTGCGCGCGATCGGTCGTGCGCGCCGGTTCATGGCCACACACCGCACCGAGGTGCTGCACACGCATAACGCGGTCGCGCACTACCAGGCCGTGCTCGCCTCGGCTGGCATGGGTATCCGCCAGGTGGTGAACACACGTCACGGCATGGGCGGACAGCAGAAGCCGGGCCGTCGGGAGTGGCTGTTCCGTCGCGCCATGAAGGCCACCGATGCCGTCGTCGCCGTGTGCGAGGCATCGCGTCGCGACGCGGTGCATCGCGGTATCGTGCCGGCCGCAAAGGCTTGCGTGGTGCCGAACGGCATCGTGCTCGGCGGCTTCGAACTGGCCTCGGACACGATGCACGAGCGCCTGACCCGCATGCTCAACGTGCCCACCGGTACGCAGATCATCGGTACGGTCGGTCGGCTCAACTGGGCCAAGGATCAGGCCAGCCTGATCCGCGCCTTTCGCGAGGTCCACGCGAGTCGCCCCGACACGGTCCTCGTGCTGGTGGGCGATGGCGAACTCCGCGAGACCTTGCGCGCCTGCGCCTTCGACGAAGGCGTGGCCGGAAGCGTCCATTTCCTTGGCGACCGCAACGACGTGCGCCAGTTGCTGCAAGGCTTCGACCTGTTCGTGCTCTCGTCCATCACCGAGGGCTACTCCATGGCCCTGCTCGAAGCCTGCGCCACCGGCTTGCCGATCGTCGCGACCGACGTCGGTGGCAATGCCGAAATCGTTCGCGACGACGCCACCGGACGCCTGGTGCCTCCGGCCGACGCATCCGCGCTTGCCCGCGCCGTCCTCGGCCTGCTCCACGAATCCCAGCGCGCTTCGTCATTCGGCCGGGCCGCACGCCAGTGGGTAGAGACGCACGGATCGCTCGAAGCCATGGCGACACGTTACGGCAAGCTCTACTTTGGTGACATGGAGGCGGCGTCATGAAAATCCTGATCCTGACCAACCTGTTTCCCACACCGTGGGATCCGCGTCGCGGCACCTTCAACCGCCAGCAGTTCCAGCGCCTGGCCGAACGCCATGAGGTGGACGTGCTCACTGCCGTCGATTTCCGCGACCGCCTGGCCGGCGCCAAGGGCAGCGTGCATGTGCCAGGTGTCCACCGTGACCATTTCACCTTTTACCATCCGCCGCGCTTCGGCCGCTTCCTCAATGCCTTCTGCTTCTTCGCCAGCGTGATGTGGCAGCGCGGCAGCGAGTTACGCGCCGCGCACTACGACGTATTGCTGGCCAGCTGGGCGTTTCCCGATGCGGTAGCCGGTGCCTGGGTGGCGCGGATGCTGGGTATTCCTTATGTGGTCAAGGTGCACGGCAGCGACCTCAACGTGCAGGCCGAAGCACGCCTGCGCCGGCCGCAGATTCGTGCCGCCCTGCGTGGTGCGGGAGCCGTGATCGCGGTCAGCAAGGCCCTGGCGCGCAAGGCGGTGGCACTGGGTGCGCCGGCCGAGCGCGTGGAAGCGCTGTACAACGGCGTTGACACGAAGATCTTCAACCGCGGTGATCGGTCAGCCGCACGGCAACGTCTAGGCCTTCCGGCCGAAGTGCCCATCGTGCTTTACGCGGGTAACCTGAAGGCCACCAAAGGCTGCCACGACCTGATCGAAGCGTTCCCCATGCTGGTAAAGCGCCATCACGATGCACGCCTCATCTACGTTGGCGAAGGCCCCTCAAGGGCAAACCTGGAGGATCGCGCTTCCTCCTTGTGCTGTGCGCCCGCCGTGCGTTTTGAAGGCGCTGTGGACCATTCCGCGCTTGCCGACTGGTTCCGCGCGGCCGATGTGCTTTGCCTGCCCAGCCACAACGAGGGCGTGCCGAACGTGGTGCTCGAGGCCATGGCCTGCGGTACACCGGTGGTAGCGACTGCCGTAGGCGGCATTCCGGAAGTACTGCCCGAGACGGCAGGTCTGCTGGTACCACCGCATCAACCGCATGAGCTGGGCACCGCCCTGGTCGAAGTCTTCGAGCGTCATTTCGATCCCGTCGTGATCGCGGCCCATGCGGCGACGTTTCGCTGGGACGAGAACATCGACCGTCTGGAGCACACACTCCACCGCGTAGCCGCCGGCGAACCGGCACATCTTGGCGCAAACGCATGAACTGGAAACTGAAGAAACACGACCTGCTCGGCCTATTGCCGGAAGCGCTCGTGCTCACCCGCACCCGCGACCACGACCTGCGCTACCTGAGTTTCGACGATGGCCCGGACCCGGAACACACGCCGAAACTGCTCGATACGCTGGCGCGGCATGGTGTGAAGGCGAGCTTTTTCCTGGTCGGCGAGAAGATCGAGCAATACCCCGAAATCGTCCAGCGGATCGTGGCCGACGGTCACATGATCGGCAACCATTCGTACAGCCACTGGTCCTTCCGCAACATGGACCTTCGCAAGCAGCTCGATGAGGTGTACCGGACCGACGCTCTTCTGCGCCTGTTCGATAACCGTCCGCACCATCGCATGCGTCCGCCCCACGGCTATGTCGGGGCAAAGCTTCTGCTGCATTTCGCCCGGCGCAAGCGCAGCTTCATCTATTGGTCGTACGACAGCCTCGACTACCAGGACCGCCCGATCGAAGCGCTCATCTCGCGCCTGCGCGACGATCCGCCGGCTGCCGGCGACATCGTGCTCATGCATGACGACAGCGACAAAGCCGCCGAGGCGCTCGACGTGCTTCTACCGGAGTGGATCGACCAGGGCATTCGTTTTGGGGCCCTTCCCGGCAACGCACCTTGAACATCCTCTACCACCACCGGACGCGCGGGCGCCACGTGGAGGGCGTGCATATCCGTGGGATTGTGCATGCACTGCGTGATCTCGGGCACGAGGTGTCGGTCATGTCCTTCCCCGGTGCGGATCCGGAACGTGAACAGCCGGAGGCAGCTGGCGGCGAGCGTGGCCGGCTCGCTGGCTTCGTGACGAAGCTGCCCGGCGTGGTGTTCGAAGTATTCGAGCTGCTCTACAACATCGTCACCCTGATCCGGATGACGCGCGCCTTGCGCACGCATCCACCGAAGCTGATCTACGAACGTTACTCGCTGTTTCTGTTCGCCACAGTATGGCTGGCCCGTCGTCGCGGCATCCCACTGGTACTGGAAATCAACGACTCGGCCCTGGTCGACCGGGTGCGGCCGCTGACCATGAAGGCCCTGGCGCGGCGCATCGAAGGCTGGTGCCTGCGCCACGCTACCGGCCTGGTCTTCATCTCCACCTATTTCCGTGACCAGGCTATCGCAGCCTACGGAGATATCGCTCCCTCGGTGATCTCACCGAACGCCGTGGACCTCGCCCGCTTCGATCCGGCCCGCTTCGACCATGAGACCCTGCGCCGCGAACGTGGGCTCAGTGGTCGTACGGTGTGCGGGCATATCGGTGCCTTCGCTCATTGGCATGGGGTCGACGCCTTTGTCGAGGCCATCGCCAACCGGCTGCACGACGTGCCGGAACTGGCCCTGGTCTTCGTCGGCGACGGCAAGACCCTGCCGGCGGTGCGCGCGCTGGTCGCCGAGCGCGGCCTGAGTGACCGGGTGCTGCTGCCGGGTCGCGTGCCCCACGAGGACGTGGCCAGCTGGATCGCCTGCATGGACTATGCCGTGTTGCCGAATTCCAATCACTACGGCTCTCCCATGAAACTGTTCGAGTTCATGGGCATGGGCGTTCCCATGGTCGCACCGGATTACGCACCGGTCGCCGAGGTGATTGCCGATGGCCGTACGGGATGGTTGTTCCCGCACGGCGATGCCGCCGCCTGTGTCGAGCGCGTGCTCGAGCTGGCCCGACTGACCGATGAGCGCCGACGCGTGGGTCATGCCGCGCGTGACTACATCGCCAGCGAACGGCAGTGGCGCAACAACGCCGAGCAACTGCTTACCCTGGTACCAGCCGGAGCCGCCGCGTGATCTTCATCGCCCTGTTCGTCCTGGTCCTGCTCGCCTTCGCCGTCGCGGCGACGGTAGCGATCCGCGCGCGCAACATGCAGTACTGGCTGTGGGGCTACCTCACCCGGCCCAAGGTCCCGAAGGTGTCGGGCCCGGTCCACGTGATGTTCTGCTTCGTCGATCACTTCGAGCCCAACTGGGGGCGCGTGGACATGGACACGCAGCGCCGCCGCGTCGACCGCTGGTGCACGGACTATCGCGCCCTCGCCTCGCGCCACCGCGACGCCGACGGACGTGTGCCACAGCACAGCTTCTTCTACCCCGAAGAGGAATACGTGGAGGAGCACCTGGACAAGATCGAATCGCTCTGTGCCGATGGCTATGGCGAAATCGAAATCCACCTCCACCACGACAATGACACCCCGGATAACTTCGTCGCCACGATCGACCGCTTCAACCGGCTGCTGCATGAGAAGCACAACGCGCTACCGCGCGATCCCGTCACCGGGCAGCTGCGCTTCGCCTTCATCCACGGCAACTGGTGCCTGGACAATTCGCGTGCCGACGGCCGTTGGTGCGGCATCAACAACGAATTGATCCTGCTGCGCGAACTCGGTTGCTACGCGGACTTCACCCTGCCTTCCGCACCCAGCGACACGCAGACGCGAATGTCCAACGCCATCTACTACGCCACCGACGATCCCCATAAGTGTAAGTCGCACGATACCGGTGTACGCATGCGCGTGGGTGGCAAGCCCTCCGGCGACCTGCTGATCATCCAGGGCGTACTCGGCCTGAACTGGAAGAATCGCCGTTTCGGCATCATCCCGCGCATCGAGAATTCGGACATCCGCCGCGGCTCTCCGCCCACGCCGTCACGCGTGGACCAATGGGTCCGCACGGGTATCCATGTCGAAGGCCGGCCGGAGTGGATCTTCATCAAGATCCACACGCACGGTACGCAGGAAGGCGACATGGACACCCTCTTGGGCAAGCCGGTCGACGCGATGCACGATTACCTCGAATCCACCTACAACGACGGCCGCGACTACGTACTCCACTACGTCAGCGCCCGAGAGATGTACAACATCGCCAAGGCCGCCGAGTCCGGCATGACCGGCGACCCCGGCCGCTACCGCGACTTCGAACTGCCCAAACCCGGCCAGGCAGAAGCCAATTCATCGGCGAAAGCCCCCGTAGGAGCCGCTTCAGCGGCGATGCTCCCTCTGTAGGAGCCGCTTCAGCGGCGAAGCCTTTCGCCGCTGAAGCGGCTCCCACAGAAGCGGCTCCCACAGTAACAAGCGACCCTGATACCCGCACCAGACATCATCCCCGCACAGCAGCTCAGCGCGACAACTGCCGGAAGCAGCAACGAACCGCTCCATTCCCACGGCGGACTGAACGCCTCGAACATCACGATTCCGAGCACCGCGACAGAAAGAAATGTCACCACCCAAAGTGCGTACGCCAACACGTGCCCATGCGAGCCGTACTTGAGGAAGCCGACAAGGCTGGCCAAAAAGACCGCGACCTCCATGAACGGCACCGCCCGAACCCCCATGCCCGCAAACGTGAACAGAAGCGTTCCGTTGCCGTAAGAAGACCCCACCCGCAGTAGCACAGGGAGCACCGCAAAAAGCACGGCGGTCCAGAGCGGTGGGTAGCGTTTCGCACAGGCCACCGAAATGGCCGTGAACACGGGCTTCTTCTTCCAATTCATGTGCCGGGAGACTAGAGGTCGCCATCCCAGCCGGATATCGGATCATTCTGAAAAATGGCTCCGATTGCGCGATGGAATTGTCTAACAGGCAGACCATCGCCTAGCATCCACACCATGTCCCGCCCCCTGCCCACGATGTATCAGCGTTTACGCCGCCACAAAGGCGGCTGGCTGCTGTTGATCGCGGCGCTGATCATCAAGATCGCTGCGGGTACCGTGTGCGTGCTGGACGGACCTCGCCTTGCATCCAGTACACCGTCCACCCCTCACACGCTGACCCTGAACGCGTTGGAGGCGAATACGCCCTCCACAGACGATGGCGAGACTTGCCTGCTCGGTGAAGCCGGCGGCTGCCATTGCGCGTGTGCACACGCCACCGCATTGCCCACAGCCATGCCTGCTCTTGCGGCGGTCATCGGCTTGCCCGTTGTGGTGAGCCATCTGCCGGCGGCACCGCTGTCTCCGGTCAACCGTTCGCCACTGCGGCCTCCCATCGCCTGAAACCCATCGTGTCCGACGCGCCCCCGGCTAGGCCGGCGCGTCGATCGTTGCTGGTTTTCAGGAGATTTTTCTTATGTTTTTGCTGCGTACAGCGCCTTGGGGCGCCGTGTGCGTGTTCCTTGCCGCCACCGTTTCCGCTTCTCCGTATCAGGGCGATCCGCCGCCAGCTCTGACCCCGCCTCCTGCGCTTCAATCCGCGCTTCGTGACCTGTGGACCAGGAGCCCGCAAGTCCAGGTTGCCGACGCGGAGCTGCGGGCCGCGCAGGCGCGCGCGCGCGCCGCGGCCCAGCCGCTGTACAACCCCTCCGTGCAACTGGAGGGCGAGAACGCCGACGTGGATCGACGGACGGCCGGGGCGAGCCTCGCGCTGGACCTGTTCGGCAAGCGTCGAGCCCGGATGATCGAAAGCGACGCCGAGGTGCGGGCCAGGGAAGCCGCCTACACGCTTGAACGTCGCGACATCGCAGCGGGCTGGCTGAAAGCGTGGGCAGGCGCGATTCTCGCGCGTGAACAAAGCGAGCTCGGTCGGCGTCGCCTGGCGCTTATGCAACGTTTCGATGCGTTGGCCGCCCAACGCCTGAAGGTGGGCGATATCAGCAGCTCCGAACGCGATCTGGCTGGCCTGGCCCTGGGCGAGGCGCAGATCCAACAGGCGTCCCTGGCCGGACAGGAGGCCGCTTCCCTGGCGGCCCTGGCCACGATCGGCGGCGACGCCGAGGCTGCGTTGCCCGGACTGCCTCTGGTTTTGCCACCGGGCACGGAGACGATCGTCCCCATGCCGGTGACCGATCGGCCGGAATCGCTTCAGGCACAGGCCGACCAGGATCGTGCCGAGGCTGGTGTTGTGGTCGCCCAACGTGCGCGACAACCCGATCCCACGGTCAGCCTGACCGGTGGGCGCGTTCGCAGTGGCACGCGTACCGATCGCGTGGTTGGCATCAGCATTTCCATCCCGATACCGATTCTGAACACCGGTCGCGCCGAGATCGCTGCCGCACAAGCCGACGTCGACGCCGCGTTCGCCTCGCGACGGGCGACCACGTTGCGCTCGGATGCCGTCCTCAAGCAGGCCCAGGTCACCTACGCCGCGCTGCGCGGTGCGAGCGAGTCGTTCCGGCAAAGCCGGGCCAACGCTTTCGACGAGCGCGCCCGAACGCTCGAAAAACTGTGGCAAGCCAGTGAGATCGGCACCTCGGATTACCTCGTGCAACTCAAACAGAGCCTCGATACGGCGCTCTCCGGTCTCGCACTGGAAAGCCAGACCTGGCAGGCCTGGTTCGATTACCTCGCCGCCGCCGGTCGCCTGACCGATTGGATCGATGGCCCTTCCATCGATGGCCCTTCCAAGGATACGTCCCGATGACCACGCACCTTCTCCGTCCCACCGTTCTGTCCCTGTCACTGGTCGTGCTGCTGAGTAGCCTCTCCCTCGCGGTCGGCGCGGAAGACGCCCCTGGTAACCCGCTCGTGCTCGATGCCGCAGCCATCAAGACCGCCGGGATCGTCGTCGACACCCTTGCCGTCCGTACCGTGTCCGACCAGATCAAGGCACCCGGTGAGGTCAAGGTCGACGCCTATAACACGGTGTTGGTTTCGCCCCGGGTCGCTTCCCAGGTCGTCGCACGCAAAGCCAGGCTGGGTGACGTCGTCGTCGCCGGCACACCACTGGTTGTTCTGTCCAGCGTTGAGGTTGCCGAGACTCAAGGCCAGCTGATCGTAGCCAGCCAGGACTGGCAGCGCGTCGCTTCGCTAGGCGCTCAAGCCGTGTCGGCACGTCGCTACAACGAGGCCCTCGTGCAGCGCGATCAGGCCAAGGCCAAACTCAGAGCCTATGGTCTGTCCGATGGGCAGATTGCCCATCTGATCAAACGTGGTTCATCTGCGGCCGATGGCAGTTTCGAACTGCTTGCCCCGCGCGCCGGACGCGTGACGACCGACGCCTTCCTGGTGGGTGAGCGCATCGAGCCAGGCCGGCCCTTGTTCACCCTGGTCACCGAGTCGTCGGTGTGGGTGGAGGCACGTCTGTCGCCCGCTGCCGCGGAACAGGTCAAGGAAGGCGATGCCGTCACCGTCGTCGCGCATGGGACCGATCTGCCCGGCAAGGTTGTTCAGCGTTCGCACCAGACCGATGAGAAGACCCGCACTGTCGATGTCCGCATCCAGGTGGCCAACGAAAAGGACTTGCTGCACCCGGGCGAGCTGGTGGAAAGCCGCATCGCTGTCACCTCAAGTACGCAGCAGTTGGCTGTGCCCGCCGAGGCTGTCGTGCTCTTGCAGAACCAGGCCACCGTCTTTGTCCGCGGCAAGAAACCGGGCCAGTTCGAGCCTGTCCCCATCGATGTGGGCGACACGCGCGATGGCTGGACCGAGATCAAGCAGGGACTCGCCGCCGGCGCGCCCTACGTGCGTAAAGGCGCGTTCGCCTTGAAGGCTCGCATCCTGCGCTCGCAGTTGGGAGAAGACTGATGCTAGCGCGTCTGGTTGAACTCTCTCTCAAGTACAAAGTACTGGTGCTGATCATCTTCGTGGTGGTCGCCTTCCTGGGTTTCCAGGCCATTCGAACGTTGCCGATCGATGCCTTCCCGGACGTCACGCCGGTGCAGGTGAACGTTTACACGGAAGCCTCCGGCCTGGCCGCCGAGGACGTCGAGCAGTTGCTGACCACGCCGGTGGAGTCGGCACTGGCCGGCTTGCCGAAGGTCGAAGAGATCCGCTCGGTAAGCCTCTTTGGCCTGTCCTACGTCTCGGTGTATTTCGCCGACGACATGGACATCTACTTCGCGCGTCAGCTGGTCAACGAGCGTCTGCAGCAGGTGGGTGACCGCTTGCCGGCTGGCTATGGCAAACCGGAAATGGGGCCGAATACCTCGGGCCTGGGACAGGTTTTCTGGTACACGGTGGAGCGTGCGGATGAAAAACTGAAGAACGCTCCGTCGGACATGGATCTGCGCACGCTGCAGGACTGGACGGTGCGGCTGATCCTGCGCACGGCACCCGGCGTGGACGATGTCACCTCCTGGGGTGGTCAGGAGAAGCAGTATCAGGTGCAGGTCGACCCTATGCGACTGATCGCACACAACCTCGGCTTCAAGGAAGTGATGCAGGCGCTGGAGGCCAACAACGCCCAGGTTGGCGGCAACTTCATCGACGTGGGTCGTGAGCAGTACCTGGTTCGTGGCCTGGGCCTGGTCAGGAACACCACCGACATCGGCAATATCGTCCTGAAGACCGAAGACGGCACGCCCGTCTACGTGCGCGACGTGGCTACCGTCATCGAGGCCGGCGCGCCGCGTACCGGGGCGGTCACCCGCGATGGCAAGGAAGTCGTGATGGGCCAGGCATTGGCCCGCATTGGCGAAAACGCCAAGAGCGTGGTCGATGCAGTGAAGGCCAAGCTCGAAACAGTCAAGCAGGCACTGCCTGCCGGCACCACGATCAAACCGGTGTACGAACGAACGGATCTGGTCAATGCGGCGGTTGGCACAGCCGTGCGGGCGTTGATCGAGGGCTCGATCCTCGTCGCCATCGTCCTGTTCCTGTTCCTGGGTGAACTGCGCAGTGCCCTGATCGTCGTGGTGACCTTGCCACTGGCGATGCTGATCGCCTTCATATGCATGGAGAAGGCCGGGCTTTCAGCCAACCTCATGTCGCTGGCGGGTCTGGCTATCGGTATCGGCATGATGGTCGATGGCGCGGTGGTGATGGTCGAGAACGCCTTCCGCATCATGGCCGAGCGCAAATCGCAGGGCGGCCCCGTGGACAAGACCGCCGCCGTGCTTGAGGCCGCACGCGAAGTGGCCAGCCCCATCGCATTCGCGATCGGCATCATCATCGTGGTCTTCCTGCCGCTATTCAGCCTGCAGGGGCTGGAAGGCAAGATGTTCAAACCGATGGCCTTCAATATCAGTTTCGCCATGGCGGGCTCGCTGATCCTGGCCTTGACGCTGATCCCTGTGCTCGCGGCACTCGTGCTCAAACCCAAGCAGGAGAAAGACACCCGGTTGGTAGCCTTCCTCAAGAAACACTATGCACGCGTCCTTACCTGGTCGTTGGGCCATCGGAAGGCGGTCATCGGTATTGCGGCAGCGGCGCTGGTCGGTAGCCTTGCGCTCTTTCCATTCCTCGGCAAAGAGTTCATGCCCAACCTGCGCGAAGGCGCGATCATGTGGCGCATCACATCGATCCCTTCCGCTTCGCTGGAGGAGTCGATCGATATTTCCAACCAGGTCGCGCAACGGATCAAGGCGAAGTTTCCCGAGGTCGACACGACCCTGGCAATGATCGGCCGCGCAGAAAAGGGCGAGACCGCCGATGTGAACTACATGGAGGTCTATACCCCGCTCAAACCCAAAGACCAGTGGCGCAAGGGAGAGACGTTGGAGAGCATCCAGGAGGCGATGCAGACCGAGCTCACGGCGATCCTTCCCACCGCCGTGGTCAGCTATACGCAGCCGATTCAGATGCGTATCGAAGAGCTTATCTCCGGCGTGCGCGCGACACTGGCATTGAAGCTCTATGGCAACGATCTGGCCGAACTGGATCGGCTGAGCGCCAGGCTCAAGGACACCCTCGCCACCGTACCCGGCGTCGCCGACCTTGGCCTGGAAGCGAATATCGGCAAACCGCAGATCCGCATCGAGATCGACCGTGATGCACTAGCCCGTTACGGTCTCAACGCGGACGACATCCTCACCGTAGTCCGCAACGGCATCGGCGGCGAACCTGTAGGTACCTTGCTGGACGGCGTCAAACGCTTCGATATGACAGTGCGCCTGGATGACACCAGCAAGGCGTCATTGGCCGCCCTCGAGCGAATCCCGGTCAGCACACCCTCCGGGGCATTAGTCCAGCTGTCACAGGTGGCCAGGGTCAGCACGGCGGAAGGTTACTCATTCATTCGCCGCGAGCAGCTGCAGCGGTATGCGGTGATTCAGATGGACGTGCGCGGCCGCGATATCGACGGTTTCGTCCAGGAAGCCAACGCCAGGATAGCCCAGGCGGTGAAACTGCCAACCGGCTATTACACCGAGTGGGGTGGTGCCTTCGAGAACCAGCAGCGTGCGTTGAAGCGGTTGTCGATCATCGTGCCGGCGACGATCTTCTTCATCTTCGTGCTGCTCTATACCGCGTTCAACTCAGTGCGCTATGCCGGGTTGATCCTGGCCAACGTGCCCTTCGCGGTGATTGGCGGCATCGTGGGCTTGTTCATCACGGGGCAGTACCTGTCGGTACCCTCAGCGATTGGCTTCATCGCGGTGTTCGGCGTGGCGATGTTGAACGGCATTGTCCTGGTCAGCTTCTTGAACGAGCAACAACACGCGGGATTGAGCGTGCGTGAAGCGGTCGTCCGGGGCACGGCGCTACGACTTCGCCCCGTGCTTATGACCGCCAGCGTGGCGATCCTGGGACTGGTACCCATGCTGCTCTCCTCGGGCGTCGGCGCGGAAACGCAGCGGCCGCTGGCCACGGTCGTCGTGGGCGGGCTAATCACTTCGACCTTGCTTACCCTCGTCCTGTTGCCCGTCCTGTATGACTGGATGGAGCAGCGTCGAGTCAAGAAGGAACAGGGTGGCTATCCCGGTGCCTCATAGCAAACCCGAAATAGCGGTCCAACGACTTGTCCGGGTGAAACGGAATGATGCAGCTCCGCAGCGGATTCTCCCAGCGGTCCTGCAAGTCGTACCCGAGCGCCGCAAGTCCATCGAGAAACTCTCGCTCGGCCGTAATGCGGTAAGGACAGCACGCTGTTCCGATGTTCTGTACCGTAAAATACGACTCACGCATATGGATGGGTACGGAGTTGAGCAGCAGAAACCTGGGCTTCCTCGCCATCGAACGCAACGCGTCTTCGAGCGAATAGCTCAGGTACTGCAGCGACCCGGCGGCAAACAGCACGTCGGTGCCCGAGGCGGCACCGACCTCGTCCGCGAAGTGCAGGCTTCGCGCGGCATCGTGTTGCACGGCCCATTGCGCCCCCGCCGCGTTCACGGCGGGCACATCCATCACCGTCCAGCTCAGGCTCGACGGATAGGCGAGGTACTTCCGGTACGCGTAGTAAGCCAGGCCGATGTGGCCACCGATATCGAACACACGATGGGCACCCTCGGCAAACCACCGGCCCAGCCAGTAGATCATCGGATAATCATTAATGAAGATCCGGCGGGTGCGCTCGCGGTACAGATCCGCGGACTCGGTGTTGTCATAGCCGCTCACGCTCGACGGCGGGATACTCGCCTGGGCCTCATCGAACGAGGAAAAAACACCTCGATACAGGTGATGCGTCAGTGCGTGATGGGCGAAGAATCGCCGCGTATAACGTGCTTCCTGGAATTGGCGCAACAACGGCAGCCGTGCCGTCGCCTCCGTACGGGTGGAGTCGACATGGGCGTTCATGATCAGCTCGTGCAGCTTCGTCAGGGGCAGCATGCACCGCCATCGACTTGCCGAATATACGCAACGTGGTTTAGGTCGTCCGACCTACGGATTTTTTTGCGGACCACCCACATTGCCGCTTCGACTATGGAATCAGCCCTGATGGCGGGCCTGCATATCCGAACGCACACGGTGCAAGCCCCGGTACAGCCACCGTACCGGGGCATACACGCTGAATCCTGCGGTGGCACGGCCGGAGCGCACGACGTACAGGGATCCGCAGGGCTCCACGCGCGTCGCGAGCAGGCGCTTGTACTGGTTGTCGCCATAGCCGAAGCTGATCCTTTCACCGGGGAATCGATCCAGCAAGCCACGCACGGCCTGGAAGACGGCAACGGATCCAATACCGACCTTTGCTACTTCCTCGTCATAACCAAGATCGTCGACGAGATAAGTGCCGCCGATCCGGTAGCCGTGCACATAGGCCAGCGGCCTTCCCTCACGGATCACCACATGGCCGATGAGCTGACCCGCCTCGGCGAGGCGCCGGAACAGGGCGACGCGCTCCGGCGCCTCCCAGTTCGTCGGTAGCTCGGCGTGATGCCATGTTCGCGCGTATACCTCGTTCATCAGGCGGCAGTACTCGGCCATTTCCGTACCGGCATCGAAGATCCGCAGCGCGGCGTCGCCGCCGAGCTTGCGATATGCGCGGCCGACTCGCTGGGTCTGATCCGTGCGCTTTTTCTTGTCCATCGCGGCGAGCCATGCCTCGGAAGATGGGTGTGAGTCGATAGACAGATGCAGCTGGTCGAGCAAATGCGCCGCGACGGTGCGAAAGCCGCCGACATGGGAGAGTGCGGCAGCGAAGCGGTTGGGTAGATCCGCTTCCTGGATGCGCACCACGCGGACGTTTTCGTCACCGGCAAGCTGCCGCGACACGACCAGCTCCACGGTGGCACGTTCCGTTTCGGTGGCCACCACGCCAGCCCCGAGCAGTCGCAGGGCGGCCCCGCGATACAGCTGGACCCGTCGCCCAGCGAGATCCAGCTTTGCGGTATGGTCGATCGCCAACAGGGGCGCATAGCCTGCAACATGCCCCTGGATGTTGCGCACCACGATCACATGCGGCAAGGTGCCATCGCGTCGGCTCTCCACTTCGAAGGCGATCCAGTCCGGATGCTGCACGATGCTGCTGGCAGCCCCGGGGAGCTCTGCTACAGCCGCGAGCTCGTCGCGCATGGCTCGCAGTTCGTCGACGCTATGCAGGATAACGCTCATGTAAGTCATGGGCTGGCCTTGGCCGCGGATGGCTGCACGAACTGGAGGGCACGCAGGAAGACACGTCCAGGCGGGCCGAGACGACGGCTTATGCCGGCCATCAGTTGCAGGTCGTCGTTCGTCCAGTAGCGGACGATCACGCTCATTGGCGCGTAGACCGCGATAAAGACCGCTGCGCCGACAAGGAACCCCAGGCGCGACGGCGTGGCCATCGTGGCGGCCCAGGCCGCGCCGGTGGCCACCAGCCCCACGACGAAGAGCCGTGCCATGGCCGCAACCGGCAATGCGCCGCTCGTGGCCTTGCGGAGGTAATGAATTGCCAGCGCCATCTCGACAATACGCGTGGCAGCGTACGTGATCACCGCACCGGCGAGGCCGAACGTCGGAATCAGCGCGATGCCGAACACGGCGTTCGCCACGACGGCGACCGTAGCAATACGAATACGATCGTCCTGGCGATCCACGACCGTCTGGAAAGCTGCGATGCCGTTACCGATGAGCAAGAGTCCACCAAGCACGAGGGTCGCCTCGATGGCGGGGATCGCGTCGACATAGCGGTTGCCGTACATCAGCCTGACGATCTCCGGCGTCGTCACCAGGCCGAGTCCCGCGATAGCGATACCGACCGCCCAATAGAACCGCGTGGCTTCGGAGAGAAAACGCGCGGCGCGCGCCATCCCGCTCTCACCGAAGGTCTTGGCCATATACGGTAGCAGCGTCGAGGTAAGGCCTACCGAGAACAGCTGCACGGCACCACGCGTCAGCGTGCCCGCGATGGCGAAGTAACCCACGGCAACCGATCCGGAGAAGGTATTCAGCAGAAAGACTTCGATGGTGCCCACGCGGAACGAGCCCATCAGCACGAGAACCGCGGTGAGTTTGAGGTGCCGGTTCACCCGCGCGTTCGTCGCCGGCGGAATCGGGCCGGATGTGAACGGACGGCAATAGTGCCGGTAGGAAATCCGGTTGATGAGGTTCAGCAACAGGCAGGCGACGGCGAACAGCGCGACGAAGGTGATCAGGTCCGCGTGCATCACCATGGCGCCGAGGACGAACACCATGCCGACGATGCCACCGATCACCGTGGCGATAGCCTCCGGCTCGAAGCGCTCCTGACCCTTGCCGATAGCCACCAGCACGGCATAGTTCGACTTGGCGACCACGGCAATCACGACCAGCATCATGATCGGCAACAGGGACATGCCCCACTCCGCCGGACTGGCTATCGCGGCAACCGCAGCGAAGAGCCCGATGACGACCAGCGAGCTGTAGGTCTGGATCCGCGAGAAACGCGCGGCGAGGCTCGAGGCAAGGCCGGGATCGCCCATGCCATCCGCCTCGGCAATGAACTTGGTCGACGACGTGGTGAGAGCGTGGTTTGAGCAGACAATCAACCAGCCACACAACCAGACCGTGAAGGCATAGCGGCCGAAGTCGGCCGGCCCTAACGAACGCGCGATCCACACGCTCATCAACAGGCCGAGCGCGTACTCGATATACGTCGACACGGTAACGATACCGATGCTTCGCAACACAGCGACGCGACGGTTCATGGCGTGCTACCGAGCAAGGGCGATGCGTGAGCGAGGCCAGCGCCTGCCGGTTGCTTCATCAGCCACTGCGCCACGCCTGCGCCGCGATTGTTCCAGTTGAAACGGCGCAGCGTATCCGAGATGGACGCGCAGGATTCGCTGTACGACGATGACAACGCCGCGAAACGCTTCTTCAACGCCGCTGCCTTCGCCGGATCCTTCTCGAAGTAGTACGCGGCGGCCACCGGCAGCCCCAGCTCGACGGTATGACCGTCGCTATACCAACCCTCCGTCTCCTGGATCTTCATCAGCGCTTCCGTGTTGGCGCGTGATGAGGACCAGTACCAGGCGATCTGACCGCCCGGGCCGGAACATTCATTTCGCCAGTCATGCGGATGCACGAGCAGCGAAGGATGGATCCAGCCATAGCGTTCCAGGTAGCCACCAAAGGCCTCCAGCATGGGCGGGATGCGGGCGTCGTCCGTCACTAGCCACGCATGCCAGAGGCCGTCGACGATGTTCTCGCTCATCCACGGTGAGGCGCCGCGAACGTCGTCGTCGCCGCCCGGATCGTTCTCGTGCACGTTCCAGCTGTTCCGCCAGGAGCCGTCGTCACCCAGGCCATCCGGATTGGCGCGCTGCTGATCGTGCAGCCAGCCGACACGTGCGTCGATTCGCTGGCGGTATCGCGCATCACCGGTAAGCTCGAAGGCGGCGACGGTCTCGACGAGACCGAGCCCCGCCAGGCGCTCGGTGAAGTAGTCATCAGGATGCCTGTAAGGTCCGGGCGCGCCATTCCAGCCACCGCTGTTCCACAGGTCGGCCATCTTCGCGACGGTTGCCGAATCGTGCATGGAGTCATCGCCGGTCAAAGCCACCGCGAGCACGATCGGCTCGATGTACACGTACTTGACGTCGCAGGGCTTGCCGTCCGGCAACCAGCCGCCACCGCAGACCGGGCTCACGGCGGGCCCATCGCGCTTGATCCCCGCCATGTACCAGCGATAGCTCTCTTCGGCCGCCTCGAGGTAGTCGGCGCGGCCAGTGCGTACATACGCCTTGAACAGGGTGGACGGCCGGTCGAACAACCAGGCGGTCGTGTCCTTCACCGGTAACGCCGCTGCCCATTTGAACTGGGCGTCGACATAGCGTGCATAAGGCTCATCGTGCGCAGCGACCGACTGCGGCCCGGCGATCAACGACGCGGTGAGCCACTCGGGTGTCAGCGTACCCAACGCAGCGGGGCGATCCTTGACCAGCCCCCTGGTATACGGCCACGACGCCAGAACGGCGCTACGCGGCTGGCCCAGCGCGAAATAGTACGTACCCTCGCTCGCCATGAACTGCGCACGCACCGCGCGCAGGCTGCCGTCGCGGTAATGCCAGGTGAGCATGCGCGTCACCGCCGCCGGTACTTCCTTGCCATGCGCGTCGAGGATGCGCAGGTGCTCCGTGTCGCGTAGCGCGCCAGGCGGCAGTGGAATACCGACGGAAAGCGGCAGGCTGTCACCCTGCCCCGCGATGCGATGCACATTGATACGTTGCGCAGCGACCACGGCAGCTTCGGCGGAGCGCGCACCCTCCGATGCCAGCGAGGCAGCCAGCGCGAGAAGGCAGCCGATCACGAACAGCACATGGCGCAGGAAGGCCGGCGAGGCAACGGGCGAGGCGTCTTCCTCACGCAGGGCCTGCCTGCGCTGACGTAACGACAGATGTGAATGAGTGCTCATGCCACCGACGCGGTGGGCAGGTTCGCGCCGGCCAGGTGGTACTCCCAGGTCAGCGCGGTGCGCACGATGAAGTCGAGATCATCATAGCGAGGTGTCCAACCCAGCTCCTGTCGCAGCCGGTCGCTGCAGGCGATGAGCTTGGGAATGTCGCCGGGGCGACGCGGCAACTCGATCACGTTCAACGCATGGCCGCCAATGCGAGCCACAGCGTCGACGACTTCGCGCACGCTATAACCGTGACCGTAACCGCAGTTGAGTGTCAACGACGCACCACCGTCGCGCAGGTGATCCAGCGCCCGCAGGTGTGCGGCAGCAAGGTCTTCGACATGAATGTAGTCGCGCACGCCGGTACCATCGGGCGTGTCGTAATCCGTGCCATAGATCGACACGCTGCGGCGCTTGCCGACCGCGTGCTCGCACGCCACCTTGATCAGCAAGGTGGCCTCGGGCGTCGAATGCCCGATGCGACCGAGCGGATCGCACCCCGCCACGTTGAAGTAACGCAGGATGACATGGCGCACTGCACCCGTCGCCGACCAATCACGCAACATCGTCTCCGACATCAGCTTGGACGTGCCGTACGGATTGATCGGACGGGTCTGCGTGTTCTCGTCGGCTATGCCGTCGTCAGTCGTGCCGTAAACGGCCGCCGTGGAGGAAAAGATGAACTTGTCTACGCCGGCCTGGGCGCAACAGGCAAGCAGGTTGCGCGTGTTGCAGGTGTTATTGCCGTAGTACTTCAGCGGATCGCTCATGGACTCCGGTACCACGGTATGGGCGGCGAAGTGCAGCACGGCGTCGACCTGATACGCCTCCAGGGTCCTGGAGACGAGTTCACAGTCACCCACGTTGCCTTCAACGAAGGCCGCACCGCGAACGGCGTCGCGAAACCCCGTGGAAAGGTTATCGATCACCACCACGCGATCGCCGCGGGCGACCAGTTGCTGCACCGTGTGGCTGCCGATATAGCCGGCGCCACCGGTGACCAGGACCGTATTCATGGGTGCCTCCCGGCGCTTGCCGGCGGGAAGTTGCGCG
>CBIGPO010000014.1:0-113351 GCA_966191635.1 uncultured Luteibacter sp. | reverse complement strand
CAGAGCGCCCGGTAACCGATGGGGATGTCGCCGGGGGGATTCGGCGGGCGAGCGATTACCGTATGATCAATGGCAGCCACAAGTGACTCCTATTCAGTTGGTTGTGGTCAGCAGACCGCGGGTGTTGGTGCACCCTCGGTCTGCGCTTCTCACCGCATTGAGCGATGGTTGCCTGCGAGGCTTCGACAGCGACGACGCAGGCAACGGAACGACCGTATCAAATCAACTTAAAGTTGTCTGTAGGTCCGCGCTGCGCAAAGGCTAATTTGCTGCACCGTCGAGCCAAACTTAGGATCGAAACATCGAACCCAGAGCCAGATGATGCTCAAAAACCTCATCCCGAAAATCTTCTACGACTATCTTCAGGACGGCCTCGAGTTCTAAGCCCTGGAGCTCCCGTGAGTTCGCGATGCTGGACAAGACTACGGTCTGCGTGAACTTCCGCGAATGGCCTGAAACCAGAACAGGAGAATGAGCAGCATGCCCCCTCCGCCCTGACACTATGGCAGCGGTCTACCAGCCGGCGTGAACTAACGTATCCATCCCAGCTTCTCGAAGACTGTCGCGATGATTACGACGTAGGCAATCACTACCGCTACAGCCTGGAGGCGTTGCGTTCTTGGCGTCTTAGGCACGTGTCGTAGCAAAGCGAAGATGACAGCCGCCGTGATGAGTGCACATGTGACCATCGTCCACTGGTATGGCGTGAGCGACGACTGGGGAACGGCGATCATCAAGGACTACCTCTTCGTTGCCGATTACCCTGGCCTGGGTAGGTGGAGTTGGACGTGCCGTGTCTTCAGAGTAGCTAGACGAGAAACGCCTGAACAACCGACATTTGCGTGCTCACGTGGCTGGAGACCTCGACCGCCACCAGCGACGTGCCGGGTATATTGGTGATGGCATGCGAAGAACTCCCGGCGGAGCAACATCTTGCGCTTCAGCTGGTACACCAAAAAGAACCAAAAGCGTTCTTACCCGATGCGCCATGAGTGACCCCATAAGGCCCCAGGGATCATGCAGATTCGGCAAAGCTGCCAAACCCGAGGCGGTTTGACACAGTTGCAAGGCAATTCAGGTTAATAATCGAGCCTGTCTTGACCCTGACCCCTCTAACCAAGGCTAGGAGCGACCTTGAACGGAAACGGAGGCAATCCAAGGATGAACGAAGCGCGCTGGCAAGCCTGGGGTCAACACCTCGCGCTCGCCGCTGCGTATGGCGCCCTGTATGAGGTGACCCGGCATCTGTCCTTCCCGCAGTGGATGCTGACGGCCGGGCTTCGCCTCGCCTGCCTCCTCCTCCTGCCTACGCGTTACTGGCCCGCGCTTGCCGTTGGCGAAGGCCTGCCCCTGATCGAGAACGCTATCTTCCTTGCACCGGACATGGGTGTGCCCTGGGCCATTTCCGAGTCGGTGCCCATGGTGGTGCTGTGGATGGCCCTCCTGAAGCCTATGCGGCAGCGCTGGTCGCTCCACGATGCGCAGGGACATCTCCGCATGCCGGTGATCCTGAGTGCTGCCCTGGGCGCGGCGATCATCACCGCTGCCGCGACCCTGCTCACGGCACTGGCGGCGATTCTCAACACACCGACCGGCGAATGGCCGGATCCGAACACCGCATGGCCCGGGTATTTCCTGGCCTACACGTTGGGTGCTTACCTGGGTGCGCTGACCCTCACCCCGACGGTGCTGGCGCTCCACGAACGATTCCTCGCCCTCGGCGACCAACCGCTTAGCGTCGCGCGTATCTGGCACAGTGCCCTCTTCCGGGATGTCCTCGGGTGGGTGCTACCCACGCTGGCCACGCTTACCTGGATAGCCGTCCATACGCATGACGACGGCTTGCAACAAGCCGCACGTCTTGCCCTCATCGGCCCCGTTCTCGTTCTGGCGTGGCGACATGGCTGGCATGGCACCGCCGTCGGCGGCATGGCGGCGAGCATCGCGCTGGCGATCACCGCGCCGGGACTCCTGGCCGATCCCGCCACACTGCGGGTACAGGCGATCCTCGCCCTCGTCGTGTCGGGCGGACTTCTGGTCGGTGCATGGGCTGCCGCCAGAGCCAAGGCCAAGGCGACGCATGCTGCCACTCGGTCGGCGCGTCTTTAGAAGACGTCGTAGCTGGGGGTGGTGCGTGACCACCCCCAATCACGTGTCAACGAGACTTACGGACCCTTGACGGAGCAGACCAAGGGGTTGCACGGCAGGTCGAACGAGCTCGACGTAGTAACACTACGCACAGGGGCGTGGCTGGCCGGCGGTGTAGCGGCAGCAGTGACCCCACAGGCGAGAAGCAGGGCAACGGCGACGATGGCACGGCGATTGATCGTGTTCATGACGACTCCTTGGCTTTGGCTTTGCGTGGATGGAGCCTCCAGCGTAGCCGAGCCAAGTGTCTAAGTGCTTGTCCTGACGGGATTTCCCTACCCAGGGACTGTGCGTTTTCGGCCAATTCCCGGGACCGGACAGCAAGTCCGTGATCAATGCCCGTGTCCGTCCGTCGAGGGTCAAATCGCGTAAGTGATAACGGTGGCTTTCAGTCCTTGACAAGATCGGGGCCGAATCTTATTCCTTGCCGCCGACAATTTGCGCCGCACGCAAACACGGAAACAGGGGAAAGGGAATGACGTATCGGTCCGTATGGTTGACCATCTCGCTGGGAATCCTTGCGCTGTGCCTGAGCGCAGGCGCCACGGCCCAGGATGCTTGCTCGTTCAAATCCGGTGGTGACAAAGCCACAGGGCAGACGTTTGGAGCCGGCGTGACGGTGCCTGGCGTGACGGCTCGGGATGCCCTTGCGCAGATGAAGGATATCTCCGCCAAAGGCTACGACGCCGACCAGGGCAACTTTCAGGGTTCGCAGGGAACGCTGACCATTCATCAGAGAGCCACAGGAAGCTCGCGCGGCTTTCCGCTCTTCGTCACGGCCACCGATGCAGGCGCGGTCAACATCGACATGACCCTGCCTGCCGGCATGATGGCGAAACCCGATGACGTGCGTCGGGAGATCTGCGGCATGCTGGCACTCGTGAAGCCCAGGAGTGGGACCGCCACGGCCGCTGTGCCGGACACCCACGCATCGACCTCCAGCGTGAACACCAGTGCCCTGCCCAGCGCGGCGCAGCTCTTCGGACCGGTCGACTCCACAAAGCTGTGCCTGACCAACTTCACGATGGCAATGAATGAGTCGGACGGCAATACGTATTCCACGTGGACCATGGCACCCAGCATCGATCCGCATGATGCGATTGCGACCATGAAGAAGTTCATCGCGGGCATCAAGGATTACGAGGTGCTCTCCGAGGAATATCACGGTCACGAGGGCGAGCTGGTCGTGGCCATGAAGACGGCCGCCGCAGTCCGCCAGGCAGGACTCAGTGGACCGGGTGCAACAGGCTTCCCCTTCCACGTCACGGTGGACGGCGATCTTGCCGCGATCTCGTACGTGGCCCAGGTGAATCCGGATCAGACCGACATCAATACCGCCCATATGGAGTACATGGCGTGTGGCCTGATTGCCGGCGCAACGCACTCCGAATTACCGCCGGACCTGTCGAAAACGGGCGGCAACATTCCCCCGCCAGGCTCGTCCCGCCTGGCTAACCTGTTCAAGACCCGCAAGACGCTCGTGAAAGAAGCGACGCAGCAGGCGAAAGACAAACTGAAAGCCAGGCACGACGCAAGCGCGACCCTCTATGGAAGGGCGATCGCTTCCGGCAAGGCTGTCGTTGTCATGCCGATGGTCGGCATTGGGGAAAAGTACAAGAGTTCGGGCATTCCGCTGCCAGGAGCGGATGCCTATCCGGAATACAGCATTGACCGGAATTCCACCATCATCTGGCAGAAAAACGGCGAGCCGAACGCTTTGCTCAAGGCCGGCTACACCCAGTCCATGGATCGCGTGGGACTGCACGGCTACCTGACCGGAATCGATGCCGGCAAGTCCTACTACATGTTCTATATCGTCGAGCCGGGCACGTATTCGCTCGTCGGTAACACCTACAAGCTGCTCCGCGCCAACTTCCCCGACATGACGGCCAAGCAGTGGCAAGCGAAACCAAAGATCGGCCTCGCCTCACTGTCGGCCACCAAGGAGAAGGAGTACTACCAGACGCAGGAATGGTTCGCTGCCCAATACGGCACGCGAACCGTCTCCGATGGCACGTACTGCGACATGATGATCATCGGCGGCGCAGGCGGTGGTGGCTGCGCACACGTTTCGGAGGCCACGCACAACGAAACGGTGACGACCGATCCAGGCGGCTGGCGCAATGTCACACACGCCAAGATGGTAGATGGCGTCGCGGTCGCGACCAAGCTCACGCGCCCGTTCGCAACAGTCAGCATCGGTGCCGGTGAAGCCCTGGTCGTCGATGGCTTCTACAACGACAGCAATGCCGTCAGCATCAACACGGACGGCTGCAATCAAGCCGATTCGAATCTGGTCAACTGCTCGATCAAGAATTACACGCTGTATCGCATTGCGTCCCGCATTAACGATCTCAACGACGGTCCGAGCAGCTTCATGGATGACCAGTACCTCATCAACAATCGCATGCCTTTCAGCAAAGACCTCTTCAAGACTCGCCAGGTGAATGTTTCGGTAAGTCCGGCCGAGGGAAAGTTGGGTACGTTCGAATCGGGGTGGGCGAAGCCATATTCCCTATCGAGTCCCTGACCCAGCCTAATCCACCAACGTCGCCGCGGCCGCCTGCTCGGTGTTATGCACCGCACGCTTGCGAGGCAGGAAGGCCGCCGCGATGAGTCCCAGCACAACCACACCGAGGGCCCACACGAACGTGTGCCCGAAGGCACGGCCGAGCGCCGGCAGGATCGCCGTGTGCATCGCAGGTGTCATGGCGCGTGCCACGGCAAGACCGGATTCCTGCACGCCGGTTGAAGGCATCACGCTGGCGATCTGGTGCGACAGCACCACGGCCAGGAGCGCCGTGCCGACCGAGCCACCCACGCGCTGCACCACGTTCATACCGCTGGTGACGCGCGCGATCTCGTGGCGCTGCAGGCTGCTCAGCGCGGCAGTCATCGACGGCATCATCGTGGACCCCATGCCCAGGCCGAGCAGGAACAGCATGCCTTCGACCATCCACATCGGCGTGTCGCTCTGGATCTGGGTGAGTCCAAGCAGGCCGAGTCCCGTCAGGCAGAGGCCAACGAGCACGATGCGGCCAGGGCCGGTCTTGTCCGTCAGGCGCGCGGCGATCGGCATGGAGATCATCGCACCGATGCCCTGGGCCGCCATCAACAGGCCTGCGTGCAGAGCCGACTCACTGCGCACCAACTGGAAATACAGCGGCAGTAACAGCGCGGTACCGAAGAACGCCGTGCCGAAGAAAAACGACGTGGATGCCGCGGCGCCGACGACGCGCGTGCCGAACAGGCGCACGTCGATCAAGGCGCCTTCCTTGCGACGTGCATGCCAGACAAAACCAATGACCAGCGCCAGGCCCAGCAGCACACCACCCACGGCATCGGGCCGGGTGAAGCCACCGCCGGCCGCCGTCTCGGCAAGACCGTAGACGAAGATCGCCAGACCCGGCGACAGCATCAACAGGCCGCGCCAGTCCAGCGCATGATGCGGCTTGGGTTCGTCGCGATCCAGGAAACGCGACGCCGCGAACAGAGCGATCACGCCGATCGGCAGGTTCACGAAGAAGATCCAGCGCCAGGAAAGATCGTCGACGAACCAGCCGCCCAAAATGGGACCGACAATCGGCGCGACCAGCATGGGGATGCCAACCAGGCCCATCACGCGGCCCATTCGTTCGCGCCCGGCAGCGTGGGAGAGGATAGTCATGCCCGCGGGCATGATCATGCCGCCACCGAAGCCCTGCAGCACGCGGAACACAATCAGCGAAGTCGCCGACCAGGCCAGCCCGCACAGCGCGGAGCCGATGACGAACAACGCGATGGAACCGATGTATAGGCGCTTGGTGCCAAAGCGATCGGCAGCCCAGCCGGTCAGCGGGATCACCGTGGCAAGCGCCAGCATGTAGCCAGTGGATATCCACTGCGTCACCGACAGCGACGTGCCGAACGAGTGTGACAACTCCCGGATGGCGACGTTGACGATGGTGGTGTCGAGGATCGACATGAAGCTGCCGAGCACGACGACAGAAGCGATGCTCAGCAACCGGCGGTCGAGCGCCGGCGGCACATCGGTTTGGGTGGGAGCGTTCATTCGGGTTTTTCCGGGGAGCAGTAGGAGGAGCCGGTGGGGGCGGCAAAATGTTTGCGGGTGAGTGCGCTGAGGGTGGCCAGGGCGCCGGCCAACGCGGTTCGCTCCTCGTCAGTGAGCGCCTCGACAAAGCGGTCGGCGGATTGGCCGCGAGCACGGCCGATCTTCTCGAGTGTCTGGCGGCCCGGCTCGGCGAGGCCTATGCGCTTGATGCGCCGGTCAACTTCGTCTTCCCGCCGCGTAAGCAGGCCGACACGGACCATGCCGTCCACGGCCCGTCCGGCCGCCGGCAGCGACAGGGAAACGCTCTCGGCCAGCTCGTTCACGGCGAGGTCCGAGCCGGCATGGTCGAGGATCCACAGCATGCGTAGCTGCGAGAAGGTCAGGTCGAAACCTGCCATGACCGCGGCCACGCCGGCCTGGCTGTCCTTGATGATGGGCATGAGCACGCCCATGAGCTCGGCGGCTAGCGGATGAGTGCCTGGAGGTAGCTTATGCATAGACGCAATATTACGCCTATGAGCAATAGTTGCAAGTACGCAAGTATATACGTTTGACGACCAGATCGGCCCTCTACACCTTCCGATACTGCCCGGATGCCCTGCCCGCCTACACCGCAAGGCTAATGCTGCCGTTGCGGCGACCGGCCTACTCTCAAGTCATGGCCACCATCGACAAAGAAACTGTTCTCAGCCGCGACCGCCTGGCTCTGGATGTGTCGGCCATCGGGCGGGCGATGCTTGAAGGGGACATGGAGGAAGCGCGTTTCCGCGCGTATCTCCTGCGCAGTCAGGCCTCAGACCTTGGGCTCGAAGATGTCGCGAAGGCTGCCCTGATGGTCGTGGTCATGCTCCCGCCCGATGAGCGCTTACCCAAGCGCGGCATCGGCCGGGCCATGTTGTGGCTCTGCAATACGCTCGACGTCCCGCACTAACCGCCGTTACTTGAACGTGGCGAGCCATTGCAGCACGGCCCGTGAGAGTTCCGTCCGCTGATCGGAGTACGAATGGTCGGTCGGCAAATGGAGGGTCGTTACCTGCTTGTCGCCCGCTTTGCGTAACGCGGCAGCGAAAGCGTTATCGGCGGGGGCCAGGCCGTCGTCCGAAGTGATGACGAACGCCGGCCGGTCCTTGAGCGCCCCAACCATGGAGCGAAATGCCCAGGCCGTCGCATGGTCGGCGAGGTCCGATGCCAAGCCCTCGGGTGTGCATCCGCTAAGCGGCGCCATGCCCTCCTTCCCCAGTGCCGCCCCCATGTCCTTCACCGCGCCTGCCCGTGATCCCTGCGCCTGCATTTGCCCGAACGTCCCGGCCATATCGGCTGCCGAGATCATGGCGATGCCCTTGACGGCAGGGTCGGCGGAAGCCGCCTGGACGGCCATAAAGCCACCCATGCTGTGACCCACCAGCACGATGCGCGACGAATCCAGCCTTAGCCGCCTGGCGTTTTCAGGTTGGCGCAGATAGGTGATCGCTGCCGCCACGTCTTCGATGCCATGCGAGAAGGAGAAGTCCCCCGGCGTTCCCCACGATCCGCGGTAGTTGAAGTACAGAACATCCCATCCTGCACGTCGCATATCCTGCGCAAGATCCAGGTTGCGTTCGTTCCCAGGAAAGCCGTGCAACAGGATCACGACCGGATGCGGCCCGGCACCCGCCGCCACGTAGACCAGGGCATTCATCAGCGATCCATGGCTGGGGATCTGCATGCTCTCCATCGACGCCTTGGCCCCTCCTTCCGGCTTGGAAAGAAGACCGACTGACTCATCGCCACGGGCATGCGCGGGAGAAACCGCCAGGCACAGCATCAAGCACGCCGCGAAGCTCGTAAACGTCGCATGGATCTTCATGTTGCCCCCAAAGCATCGATGGATGCCGAACTGTATGGGAAAGCGATCCGTCCGGAAAGGCTCTTAATCTGGCTGTCACGAGAGGCTCTCCCGAGGAGGAATAACTCCTATGAAGCGCGCTCTATCGGAGATACGAATTGCCTGGGCCATCAGGCATCTTTCGCCCGCCGCACGGATCGTTTCGCTTTTGATGCAGCTGCCGCGGCCCGCATTTTGTTCGGTTTGACAGGTCTCGCATCCGCAGCCCTGCTCGTGGTGCCGTCCACCCCATTCGGCACGAATATCATTCTAAGGCCCAACGCGCTCACTAACTTTTTGACGGTCACGAATCCCGTTTTAGCACCGGGCTTGAGCGCCTTATACAGGCCTGGACGCGTGACACCGGCGGCATCCGCCACTTCAGTCATGCCGCGGGCACGAGCGATGTCGTCGAGGGCAGAGAGGAGCAAGTCCTGGTCGTCCTCGGCTAGAACTTCATTCAGGTATGCGGCAATCGCTTCTTCACTGTCCAGGTAATCGGCAACGTCGAACAGAGAAAATTTAGTAGGCATGGTTTTTCCTTGTTTGGATACTTACGGCCGGATATTTCGCGTCTGTCTGAACGCCATCTTCGACGTGGCCAATAGCTTCTTTGCCTTCGCGATGTCCTTCGCCTGGGTCGATTTATCCCCTCCGTTTAAGAGAAGGAAGATCGTGCCTTCATTCCTGGCGAAGTAAAGCCTGTAGCCCGGGCCGTAGTTGATTCGCATCTCCGAGATGCCATCGAAGTGCTTCACATCTCCCATATTTCCGTCCGAAAGTCGCTTGATGCGGACGAAGATCTTCGCCTTCGCAACGCGATCCTTGAGGCTGCGAACCCAGTCCGAAAAGTCGTCCGTCTGAGCTAATGTGTAGATGCGCATAGTGTCTCCAACTGGAGACAGTTTGCAAGTACAACGAGATTCACGCGATCAGCTAAGTGCGACAAGGCGCGTAAGAGAATGGGCCGTTACGCATCTCCCACCGACATCTGCTACTGGAAGCGCCCGAAGCACGCTGCTAACCTCCTCCCGTCGCCACCTCCGGCGACCGTAAGCGTTTACGTCAACCAACGCGCATCCTGTTCAGCTGCCCCTCGTGGTGGCTGTTCGCTGCGTTGGAGTCAATGACGTGAACTTACTTACCTTCCTCAGGAAGCCGGCGTCGATCGCCGCCCTGCTCTTCCTTTTCATCAGTATTGGCGACGGCGTGATGCTGCCTTTCTTTGCCCTGTGGGCACAGAAAGATGCGGGTGTTCCCACAGCGTGGATTGGCGTCCTTTTCGGCTGTTACGCGGGCGGTGAGTTGCTTGCTACGCCTCTGCTGGGTGGCATTGCCGATCGTCTGGGCCGAAGGCCTGTCCTGCTTGCTTCGACACTGGGCGTTGGCTTTGGATTTTTGCTGCTCTCGTTCTGCCACGGTGTGCTCGCGACGGCGGTGGTGCTTCTGCTGATCGGTGTTTTCGAAAGCGTGCTGCATCCCACAGCCTTCACCGTGATTGGCGACGTGGTGCCGCAGGAAGAGACGCGACACCACTTTGCCGTGGCACGTGTGCTCTCCAGCGTCGGGCGTGCCATAGGGCCCGCGCTCGGAGCACTACTCGTACTGCGGTCGTTGAGCACGGTCTTCGTCGGTTCCGCCGTGGCCCTCCTGTTGGCCGCGGCGCTCGTTGCGTGCTTGCTGCCGGAAACGCGTTACGCCGGAACCAACGGAGAAGAGGACGATGACGATGACGAGGAAGGCTTCTCGGCCTTGCTTCCCGCACTTCGCGATCGCCGGCTCGGTGGAATGCTTCTGTGCTTCATGCTGCTGGAGCTTTCGGGAAGCTGGGTCGAGACGGTGCTCCCGCTCAGCGTGCATGCCGCCGGGACGTTGAGTCCTTCGGGCGTCGGCCTGCTATTTACCTTCGGTGCCGTGCTCACCGCCGTCTTGCAGATCCCTGTCACTCGCCTCACGGCGCGATTCAGCGCACGCGTGCTCGTACTTGCCAGTGCGGCCGTGCTGATCGTGGCGTTCGGCGTCCTCCTGGCGTCGCCCAGCCTCGTCGCGCTGATCGTGGCGATGATGTGTTTCTCGACAGCCGACATGTTCTGCGGGCCGCTGATTCCTTCAGCAGTGAACGAACTGGCGGCGCCGAAGACGCGTGCGACGTACATGGCCGCCGTGTCGGTAGCGAACGACCTGAAGGACACCCTTGGGCCGGCCAGCGGGACGATGCTTTTTGCCGTGGCGGCCTCGTTGCCCTGGGTGGCGGGTATTCCGCTGGTGGGGGTGGCGGCGTTAGGGCTTATTTGCTTTATTGGCGCAATCCCCATCAAGACCGCCGTGATAGGGTCGACGCAAGATGAGCGTAGCGGTCGGTCGGCTGCTCGCAAAATATAGAGGAGCCATCCCTGTGAGAGTCCAAACTTCATCGCGCCCGCCATGGTTCCTGCTTGCCACGGCTGCCGTCGTTTTGATCCTTGGCATCGTGCTCGTTGTGCTCGGCATACGGCTCGTCGCCCTCGGCGGATCGCTGCACTACCTCGTCTTTGGCCTGGGCCTGATCGCCGTCGCGACGCTGCTCTGTATGCAACGGCAGTCGGCTATCTCGCTTTACGCCGCCATGCTCGTACTCACCACCGTATGGGCGCTTTACGAGGTCGGCCTCGACTTCTGGCAACTGCTGCCGCGGTTGGACGTCTGGTTCGCGATCGGGATCTGGTTCGCCCTGCCCTTCATACGCCGTCCCTTGCGGGCGACGTCCGTTCCTTATCCGGCGGCGTCGCTTGCCGTAGGCCTCGTCTTCCCTCTGGTCGTGGGATTGGTGAGCCTGCCCCGTGAGTCGACCACCATCGAGGGGCGCCTCGCGCGAGGGCTCGACGCGGTGCTGCCGACGGCGGCCCTCGGTCCGGGCGGCACGCCTGCCGGCGAGTGGCACTCCTACGGCGGAACGCCGTTCGGCCAGCGCTACTCGCCCCTGGACCAGATCAATGCCCAGAACGTCGGCAAGCTGACGAAGGCCTGGGAGTTCCATACCGGCGACCTTCCGGGGCCCCAGGATCCGGTCGAGATCACCAATCAGGTCACTCCGCTGAAGATCGGCGACACGCTTTATGTGTGCACGCCGCACAGCATCGTCATCGCCGTCGATGCGACCACGGGTAAGGAACAATGGCGCTTCGATCCGAAGATTCAGAGCGCAAACGGCACCTTCAAGATGTGGGAACACATGACCTGCCGCGGCGTGTCGTATCACAATGATGCCGACTATGCGGCGGCCGGCACCGCCTCGCCGGCGACAGCCACAACCGCGGCGACAGCCACACCGGCAGTGACAGATTGCCCGCGCCGCCTCTTCCTGCCCACCGCCGACGCGCGCCTGATCGCGCTCAATGCGGACAACGGACAGATCTGCACCAGCTTCGGCGACAAGGGCACCGTCCAGCTGCTCACCGATAATCTCGACGGGCGGATGCTGCCTGGCGGCTACTACTCCACCTCGCCTCCGGCCATCACCCGCGACCTGGTGATCATCGGCGGGCATGTCAGCGACAACTACTCCACGCACGAGGCATCGGGCGTCATTCGTGCCTTCGATGTGCACGACGGGCACCTTGTCTGGAACTGGGATGCGGGAAATCCCGAGGAGACCACCCCGCTGCCCGCGGGCCAGCACTACACGCGCAACTCCCCGAACGTGTGGTCGGTGATGAGCGTGGATGAAGGGCTCGGCTTGGTCTATCTGCCGATGGGTAACCAGACCCCGGATACCTGGGGTGCCGGTCGCACGGCCGGTGCCGAAAAATACGCCGCTGGCGTGGTCGCGCTGGACATCGCCACGGGCAAGGTGCGGTGGAACTACCAGTTCACCCACCATGATCTTTGGGATAAGGACGTCAGCGCGCAGCCCACCCTCGTCGACATCAAGACGCCCTCCGGCGTGCAGCCCGCGCTGATCTCGACCAGCAAGCAGGGCAGCATCTACGTGCTGAACCGTCTGACCGGGCAGCCCATCATCCCCATCGACGAAGTGCCGGTGGCCCAGGGTGCCGTGCAGGGCGATCACACCTCGCCGACGCAGGCCAGGTCGCAGCTCAACTACGACCCGCCCAAGCTCACCGAAGCAGACATGTGGGGCACCACGCCCTTCGACCAGGTGATGTGCCGCATCCGCTTCAAGTCCATGCGTTACGACGGTCCGTACACCCCGCCTGGCCTCACCGAGACCCTGATCCACCCCGGCAATGCCGGCGTCTTCGATTGGGGCGGCATCTCGGTCGATCCAGTTCGCCAGATCGCCTTCACCAACCCCAACTCCTTCGCCTTCGTCTTCCGTCTGGTTCCCGCTGCGGAAGTCGCACGTCGCGAGGCCTCGACCAGTGAAAGCTCGGGCGTGCACCCCAATACCGGCGCGCCTTACGGTGTCGAAATCTCGCCGCTACTCAGTGCGCTCGGCATCCCCTGCCAGGCACCGCCGTGGGGTTGGGTGTCGGCAGTGGATCTGACCACCGGCAAGGTCATCTGGAAGCACAAGAACGGCACGACTCGCGACAGCGCCCCGCTCGGGATCCCGCTTCCGCTCGGCGTGCCCGGTCAGGGTGGCACCCTCATCACCGCGGGCGGCATCGCGTTCTTCGGCGCCGCGCTCGATTCCTATCTGCGTGCCTACGACGTCACGGACGGTCGCCAGCTGTGGAGCTCGCGCCTGCCCGCCGGCGGGCAGGCAACGCCCATGAGCTTCAAGGGCAAGGACGGCCGCCAGTACATCGTCATCATGGCCGGCGGCCATGGTTCGCTCGGAACGAAGATGGGTGATTCGGTGGTCGCTTACGCGTTGCCTGCGCCATAACGCTTTGACGCTTTCGGCGCCCCATCCTTCGGGGTGGGGCGCTGTTTTTTATCAGTACCCAAATTTGCATATATACCCAAAATCCCCCACCCTCCGCAGGATGCCATAGGGCGCGCCGTCGTCGATCGGAGGTTGGGGATGTTTGCTTTTCAAAGGCCGTTCGGCCGTCTTGCCGCGCATTCGGCAGCGCTTGGGCTGCTGGCACTTTCCACGTCGAGCGCCTCGGCTCCGGTCCAGGCCCCGCCCGCACACACCATCGCCTACGACCGCTACTCGCTGATCATCGATGGCAAGCCGACATACATCTGGTCGGGCTCGTTCCACTACTGGCGCCTACCCAGCCCGGACCTCTGGCTCGACGTGCTGCAGAAGATGAAAGCCGCGGGCTTCAACGCCGTGGAGATCTATTTCGACTGGGGATACCACTCGCCGAAGCGCGGGGTCTACGACTTCTCGGGCATCCGTGACGTCGACCGCCTGCTCGACATGGCGCGCGACGTGGGCATCTATGTCATCGCTCGACCGGGCCCCTACATCAATGCGGAAACCGACGCTGGCGGTTTTCCCAGCTGGCTGGTCACGACCGCCGGCAAGCCGCGTTCTACCGCGCCGGACTACACGGCTGCCTATCGCGAGTGGATGACACAGATCGACCGCATCCTCGCGCGTCACCAGTTGACCGACGGCCGCGGCACCGTGCTGCTCTATCAGGTCGAAAACGAGCTTTACGACGATTCCGCCGATAGCCGCCGCTATATGCAGGACATCGAGGACAAGGCGCGTGCCGATGGCATCACCGTGCCGCTCACCGGCAATCACAACGACAATTTCATTACCGGTATCGGCGCGGTCGATATCCCCGGTTACGACTCCTACCCGGCGGACTTCGACTGCACGCGCCCTGAGCGCTGGAACGCCGTCTATGACTTCGCCAGTGAACGAAAGGGTCTGACACGCTCGCCGCTTTTCTTCCCGGAATTCCAGGGCGGCGCGTTCGACGTGTGGGGCGGTCCCGGTTATGAAGCCTGCCGCAAGCTCACCGGCCCCGATTTCGAGCGCGTGTTCTACGAGTCGAACATCGCAGCTGGCTCGACCATGCAGAATTTCTACATGACGTACGGTGGTATCAACTGGGGATGGTTGTCGTCGCCAGGTGTGTACACCTCGTACGACTACGGCGCGGCGATCATGGCGAACCGCCAGCTCACCGACAAATACGACCAGCAGAAGCTCATCGGTTACATGACGCAGGCCGTTGCGCCGCTCGCACGAACGGACGCCGTGGCTACCTCCGTGCCGGAGAATCCGCGCCTTCGCGTCAACGCACGCGTGAACCCGGAAGATGGCACGCGCTTCTACATCCTGCGGCATGCCGACGCGACGGATACGTCGAATGATGCGACGCATCTGCGGATTACCCTGGGCAAGGCAGGCACCACGACGATTCCACAGGAAGCAGGCACGGCGATCCACGTCGACGGCCGCGATTCGAAAATACTTCTCGCCGATTACCGCTTCGGCAAGCAGGAACTGGCGTATTCCACCTCCGAGCTGATGACCCAGCTTCGGCTGGGGGACCGCGATGTGGCGCTGCTTTATGGCCGGCACGGCGAGGACGGTGAGACCGTCTTGCGCTATGCCGCCGAGCCCGGCACGCAAGTGATAAGTGGCAACGTCACCACCCACTGGGACGCCGCCACACATACGCTCCGCCTCAACTATCGCCATGACGGCCTCGCACGAGTAGCCATCACCCGGGGTGATAACTCCCTGCTGTTGTTGATCGGCGACAACGACGTGGCGAAGACCTTCTGGCAGCTGGATACGCAAACAGGACCCGTCCTCGTGCGCGGTCCCTATCTCGCACGCAACGCAACTCGGGACGGCGAGCAACTCGCTCTCACCGGTGACACCGACAAGGCCGGTGACATCGAGGTTTTCGCTACGGCGAGTACGCGCGGTTTCTCCTGGAACGGTGCGCCCGTGCTTGCGGATGTCACGGCTTCCGCAAGCCTGCTAGGCCACATCGAGGGCCCGCTACCGGTGTCGCTGCCGAGCCTGACCACCTGGCGTGTCAGCGAGTCCGCACCGGAAATCGAACCGACCTTCGACGATAGCCGCTGGACAGCCACCGACCGCACCACCACGCCGAACCCCTACTGGAATCACAAGTTACCGATCCTGGACAGCGACGACTACAACTTCCACCACGGCAACGTGTGGTATCGCGGCCACTTCAAGGCCACCGGCAAGGAAACCGCCATCCTTCTCGCCGCCAACACCGGCGTGCACCTGGGCAACCATGGCATTTTCACCGCCTGGCTCAACGGCCACTTTCTCGGTAACAACCCGAGCGGTGCGCAGCAGTTTCCTATCGATTCCCGCTGGCTCAAGGCAGGCGGTGACAACATCGTCTCCGTGCTGGTCGAAAACACCGGACACCTCCAGGAAGAGCACAGCGGAACCTTCCGCGAACCCCGCGGCCTGATCGCAGCGTCCTTCGCAGGCTCCCCCACGGATATCCACTGGAAGATCCAGGGCAACGCAGGCGGTGAGAACCTGCCGGACCCGACACGTGGGCCGTTCAATGCCGGCGGCCTCTACGGCGAGCGCATGGGCTGGCAGCTACCCGGCTTCCCGGACGACCGCTGGGCGACCACCACCCTGCCCCGCGCTACCGACAAGCCCGGCGTCGACTGGTATCGCACCCGCTTCCGTCTCGACATCCCGACGGGCCAGGATGTACCCATCGCCTTGCGCATCCACGACATCGCACCGCATCACTATCGCGCGATCATCTTCATCAACGGCTGGCAGATGGGTCGCTACATCAGCGACGTCGGCCCACAGACCGACTTCGAACTACCGGCCGGGCTGCTGAATACGCACGGCGACAATACGATTGCCATCGCATCGTGGAGCACGGCGCAGGATGGCGGGCTGGGTGAGGTATCGCTGGTGATGCAGGGCAACTACCGAAGCGCGCTGGACGCCAAATCGGTAGCCGCACCGGACTACCTGCAAGTCATGCAGGCACAGAAGGCGCTGCAGAAGCCCGACAAACCTGGGTCAGAGGACTGACCTGACGGCACCAGTTCACGTCCCCAGCCATGCCTCGAGAACGACGGCATGGTTGATGGCGGGATCGCGCGCGCCGTAGACGAGCGTCACCTTCCGTTTCTTCACGAGCGCTCGCAGTTCCGCGACCGCCGGGTTATGCGCGAGCTCGTGGCGGTACTTTTCCGCAAAAGCGTCGAAGCGATCCTCGCGATGGTCGAACCAGGTTCGCAACGTCGGGGTCGGCGCGATCTCCTTGAGCCAGAGGTCGACGGCGGCCTTCTCCTTCGTCAGGCCGCGAGGCCAGAGCCGGTCGACCAGGACGCGCATGCCATCACGCGGCGACGGCTCTTCGTAGACGCGCTTGACGGATAAGGTGGGCATGGCATTGGCTCCATGGTTGTAAGCCCATTATTGCTCCGCAGAAGTGATCCATCCCACAATCGTCACGCTTCCGACGCCACCGCCACGCCTGCCTCGGATCGATCGCGCAGGCTGACGAAGATCATCGCCGCCGCCACGAGCAGCACCGCACCCGCTCCCACGAAGACCCCCGAAGCGCCGGCGTGATCGAACACCAGGCCGCCAGCTGCCGCGCCGAGCGTGATGGCGAACTGCACCGCCGCCACGATCAGGCCACCACCACTCTCGGCTTCGTCGGGAACAGTCTTCGTAATCCAGGTGGTCCAGGCCACCGGCACGGCACCGAACGCCATGCCCCATAGCGCGACCAGCAGCGCATCCGCGATCGGTGCACGGCCGAGCGCCACCAGCGCAAGCGCTATCGCACCCATCGCCAACGGCATCAGCAACAACGTCATTCGCAGGCTGCGCTCGAGCATGAAGCCCGCGAGCGAGGTACCGATAAAGTTAGCCACACCGAAACCGAGCAGGATCATCGAAAGACCATTCACGCCCACGCCGGTCACGACCTCGAGAAAGGGCCGCAGATAGGTAAAGAACGCGAAGTGCCCGGTGAACACAAGCAGCACCGACAACATGCCTGCGCGCATGACGGGACGCTTCATGACTTCGACCAATGTTCCCATCCGTGCCGAGCCCGTGGGCGCCATCTTCGGCAGCACGACAAGCTGCCAGAAGAACGCCAGCACACCAATGACTGTCGCGATAAGGAACACGTTGCGCCAACCGATCAGATGGCCGAAGTAACTGCCCAGCGGTGCCGCTGCCACGGTAGCGACGGAGACACCGCTGAAGATGATCGATAGCGCCCGCGGCACCATCGCCTCGGGCACCAGTCGCATGGCGACAGCCGCGGACATGGTCCAGAAGCCGCCGATGGCGATGCCGAGCAATACCCGTCCGAGCAACACCAGCGAGAGCGTCGGCGCGAAGGCGACGAGCAGGTTGGACGCGACCAGCAGGACAGAGAAGGCAAGGAGCACCACCCGCCTGTCGATGTTCCGGGTAAGCACCGAGATGACAAGGCTCGTCACCAGGGCGATGGCCGCTGTCGCCGTCACGGTTTGCCCGGCCATGCCCTCGGTAACGCCGAGGCTCGCTGCCATGGGCGTCAGCAGGCTCGCCGGGAGGAATTCCGCCGTGATCAGGGCGAAGACGCCCAGCGTCACCGCGAAGACCGCGCCCCAGGCGGGCTGCTCCGTTACTGCCACCGTGTCGCAGGTTTCCGCACATGCCGTCATGTCGCTTCCTGTCCAGATAAAGGAAAGTGAGCATGGTAGGCGGGTCGTTCCGGACGGTATATGATGCCAAATCCTTAATCCTTGATCTTACGTCCGGACTTATGGCTCTTCCCGCTTTTGCAGACGAATCGGATGCGGCGAGCGAACTGCTGCTGGGGATGCGGCTGTTCGGCGTGAATTATCGACGCATCGAACTGGCCCGACCCTTTGGCGTGGGGTTCGCGGGCGAGCCGGGCCATGCCCAGTTCCACTTCATCGGCCGCGGGCCGGTGCTTCTGCGCACACATGACAACGGGCTGCTTCCACTTGAGACGGGCGACGCTGTCCTGCTGCCACAAGGGCGTCCCCACGTGCTTCTCTCCTCGGCGGACGTAGCGTCGCGGGACGTCACCGACTTCCTGGCCACGCCGCTGTGCAACAGCGTCGCCAACATCCATCCCGAGTGCGAAGCGAGTGCGCGCGCTGCGGGTGCGCTGATCTTCAGTGGATGCATGGCGTTTGAACTGGGCGGCATGCAACCCCTCGTCACGGCCATGCCGGAAGTGATGCTCGTCGGCACCCTGCTCGACCGCTATCCGGAACTGCGCCCGATGCTCGACGCCATGGAGCGCGAGTCGTGCAACAAGCGCGCCGGTTTCGCCGGCATTCTTGCGAGGCTGGCCGACGTCGTCTCCGCGATCATCGTGCGCGGATGGGTCGAATCGGGCTGTGGCGATGCCACCGGCTGGCTGAAGGCCTTGCGCGATCCGCGCCTGGGCAAGGCCATCGTCGCCATGCACCGCGAGCCGGGCCGGAACTGGACCGTGGCCGAGCTCGCCGGGCAGATGGGCAGCTCCCGCTCTGTGTTCGCCGAACGCTTTCTCGCTGTCACAGGCATGACGCCCGTGCGCTACCTCACCGAGCTACGCATGCGCCTGGCCGCCCAGTGGATCGGGCGCGACGGATCGACCATCGAGAGCGTGGCTTTCCAGCTGGGGTATGGATCGCTGGCCGCCTTCAGCCGGGCGTTCAAGCGGGTGATCGGGGAGCCGCCGGGGGCTGTGCGGCAGGCGGCGAGGTAGTGAAGAGCCTTGGCTAACCTTGAATAAGAAGAGCTGTTATTCAAGGATATCGACTTATCCTTGAATAAGGCCTAGGCTTATTCAACCTTAGCTTTGGGTCAACCGCCCCGTGCGCCGACAGGATCTGACCCCCAGTCGACAGCGCTGCCTCGTCAAATGCGATGAGCCGCAGACACATTGCTATGCCCTTGTACCTCCGAAGACGCCGCGAATCCTGCCATCGGGCGCCCGCGCAAACTCAGCCATCCGCCGTGCCCACGAAGCGCTCGGACGCCTCCAGGATGCAGTCGCCCATATTCCCAATACCGGGCTGATCACCCGCTCACTCGCTCGCCGCGAAGCCGTGCAAAGCTCCCAGATCGAAGGGACGCGGACACAGCTCTCGGAACTCCTGGAATACGAGGCGACCCAAGGCGCCGAAGGAAGCACGCCCGACGCCCAGGTGACCGAGCGTTACGTGGTCGCCCTCAAGGACGGACTCGATTCGCTCGAATCGCCACGCGCGCAAGGCCTGACACTGGATGTCGTCAGGCGTCTCCACAGCGTCCTGATGGAGGATGCGCAGCCACATATCCGACCGGGCGAGTGGCGAGATACGCAGGCATGGATTGGCGCAGGACGTATCGAGGATGCGACCTTCGTTCCGCCACCTCCCGCTTATATCGATGCGTGCATGCGTGAGCTGGAAAATTGCATGCTCCGCTACGAACGGAACGAAGACGAGCACTTCGAACTCGGGATCGTCGCTCGCCTGGCGATCACGCATGCGCAGTTTGAAACCATCCACCCCTTTGCTGACGGCGATGGACGCGTTGGTCGCCTGCTCATGCCGCTCATGCTGGCAGAGGCGGGCTACCCGCCGCTCTATCTTTCAGGCTTCCTGCTAAAGCATCGCCATGCCTATTACAGCAGCCTCTCGGGGGTGCAACTCAAGGATCAGTGGGATGCCTGGGTCGAGTTCCTGTGCAACGCCGTGGTCGATGCGTGCGATACGTCGCTTTCCATTGCGCGTGACATGAACGACGTCCTCAAGAGGTGGATGACCCTGTTTTCCGATATTCGTGTGGATGCCGCGGCGCACCGATTGCCCAAGCTCTTGCTCGGACATCCGGTGACCAGCGTTAACGAAGTGGCCTCTCTTCTGGGGACGTCGTTCCAGACGGCATCCACCGCGGTCGACCTGCTTGTCGACCGCGGCATCCTGCAAGACCGCTATCCGGAACGAAAGCGCAACCGGATCTTCCATGCCTCGGAGTTGCTGGCCAGGCTCGAACGCAACTGACCGCTCAGAAGAACTTGTAGTTAAACGTCAACGTGACGGTACTCGGCGCCGCGTAATACAAGTTGCTGTACTCATCCAGCACGAAATACTTCCGGTTAAGGAGGTTGTCCGCATTGAGCTGCAGCGAGGCCTGCGGCGAGAACGCGTACTTCGCCATGGCGCTCACCAGCATCACCGAGGACTGGTTCACCGTCTGCGCGCCGTCCGGGCCGTCGACCGGCGCGTGGCTGGCCGACTGCCAGTTGGCGCCGCCGCCCACGGTAACGTGGTTCCAGCTGCCCGGTAACGTGTATGTGGTGAACAGACGAACCAGCGTACGCGGCAAGGCTGTACGCAAGGCCGTGCGCGTGCCGTCGTCGCCCAGTCCCTTGATGTTGAAGTGTGACCAGCCCAGCGTGGCGTTCCATGTGTCAGACAGCTGACCGGAGACTTCGGTTTCGAAGCCACGCGACTTGGTGCCGTTGACCGGGTTGTACGCCTGCGTGCGGCCGTCCGGCAGGAACTCGCCCACCGCCGCTTCGGCCACGTTGTCCTGGCGGGTTTCGAAGAACGTCAGCGACGTGTTCAGCAGGCCATCGAAGTAGCGGCCCTTGATGCCTACCTCGCGGCTGCTGCCGGTCATCGGGTCGAGGAAGCTGCCATCGGCACGGCGGTTATCCTGCGGATCGAAGATTTCGGTGTAGCTGGCAAAGGCCGAGTACGTGGGGTTGATCTCGTAGATCAGGCCGGCGTACGGAATGGTTTTGCTGTCTTTCTGGTGATAGATACCCGCCGACGCATCGTTCGTGTCGTTCTTCCACCGGGCATAGCGCGCACCTGCGACAAGTTTGAGCGGATCGGCCAGCTGCAGGCGCGTGGCGACATACAGGCCACTCTGCACGGTACGCGCGATGTTCGCGCGGTCACCGGTCGATGCAAAATCCGGGAAGGGATAGTTGCCGTTCCAGTCGAGGAAGTTGTCTATCGCCGGAAGATCGCCGTGCGCGTTCTCGGTGGAGTCC
The DNA here is from genome assembly GCA_966191635.1 of uncultured Luteibacter sp. GTDB lineage: Bacteria > Pseudomonadota > Gammaproteobacteria > Xanthomonadales > Rhodanobacteraceae > Luteibacter. Next base: position 92,392 of record CBIGPO010000014.1, on the reverse strand, counting down.
CTGGTGTAGTGCGAACCGTTAGCGCCCACGACAAGTTCGTGTTCGCGACCGAAGGCTTCGAACGGACCGGACGCATAGAGGTCCAGCATGTTCTGGCGGCCGCGATCGCGGCCCTGGTAAGCGTACGGGGTCACACCGGCGCCGGTGTCGCGGTTGGGGAAGCCGTAGACATAGAACAGCTGCGAATCACCTTGTGTCTCGCGGTGGCTGGCCATGGCATGTCCCTGCCAGCCATTACCGAAGTCGTGCTTGAGATCGATGAAACCGGTCTTGGTCGTGTTGGTCCAGCGCGTCCAGTCGGCCGCGCTGGTGAATCCGCGACGCCACTGGATGAAGCCGCCGTCGTCGTAGAACACCGGGTACGAACCCCAGGTCACGCCTTTAGGCCTGGACTTCTGCCAATCGAAGCCGACGCTGAGTGTGGTGTCTGCATCGAGATCGGCATCCACCACTCCGTACAGCACGTCCTTCTTGCTGCTGTAACGGTCGAGATAGGAATTGCCCTGCTCGTGCGTGGCGACCACACGGCCGCGGACGCTTCCCGATGCATTCAGCGGCGTGGACAGATCGACCGACTCACGCTGCGTGTTGTACGAGCCGTAACTCACCGCGGCGTCTGCCTGCAAGGTGTGGCTGTCGGCATGCTTGCGCACGAAGTTGATCAGGGCCGACGGACTGCCTGCGCCGCTGAGCAGGCCCGAGGCGCCACGCACCACTTCGATACGATCGTAGATCGAGGTGTCGAGACTACCGTCTGCCGAGCTGGCATTGAGGCCGGGCGCGACGGGCACACCGTCGTACGCCATGTTCTCGATCTGGAAGCCACGGGCGTAGAACACCACGCGCTCGGTGTCGTACGCACTGGAGAACACACCCGTGGTGTTGTCGAGCACGCTGCGCACGGAAGTCAGATTCTGGTCTTCGATGCGCTGTTCGGTAATGACGCTTACCGACTGTGGCGTGTCCTGCAGTGATAAAGGCAGACGGGTGGCAACGGCTGTCTGGTCGACGGTGTAGCTCGACGTGCGCTGCCCCCGCACCTTCACGGTGTCGAGCGTGGTGGCGGTGTCGGAAGTCGTCGACTGCGCCTGCGCGGCGACGGAGAAAGCCAGGCCGATGGCCAGCGAAAGCAGCCGCGGACGGCTGGTACGTTGTTCGAACATGGGATGAAGCCCCTGCTGTTAGTGGCCTACGCAAGCTGGAGGTTCGCTTGCATGAAAGTCACGACGGGGGCTGGCTTGACACGGCTGGCAGGTCGTTTCACGGCGAAGTCTAACAAAAGGTGACCGGCAACTGTAGGAGCCGATTCATCGGCGATCCCGCGGCAGCGGGCCAGCATGAGGCAAGCACCCTTCGCCGATGAATCGGCTCCTACAGGACGAAGACTACCCTTGCCTTTCCGCCGTCTTCGTCCCAGGCCGTCTGGACGTCCGACAGGGGAAGCACGCGCGTCGCGATCTGCAGGTTTGCGGGGACCGTTGCGGCAAAGACATGCCCCACGGCGGCAAGAAGATCCGGCAATGAAACGCTCTTGATGCCACTGCCCATCAGCACGATGGCCGATGACCTCAGTGCCGCGCCGGGCAAGGTAATATCGCTGCCGCTGGCACTGCCCACCTGGACGAAACGTACCGGCCTCGCGTCTTCGGCGGCCCTGGCGATCGCGACGATGATGGTCTGCGCACTCTTCCCCCACAGGTAATCGACAACCACATCGATACCGTCCTTGAATTGCTCCCGGAGGGCATTTTCAAAGCGGGAAGCGCCTTCGGGATCGGAGCCCTCCAGATGGAAGGGAATCACGACATCGGCGCCGAGTGTCTTCACGGATGCCAGCGCCGTCTCGTCGCGCGCCGTCGCAATGACTTTCCCCGCGCCCAGATACTTAGCCAGCTGCACGGCCAGCCGCCCGGCGATACCTGTGGCACCGTTGATGAGCACCGTGTCGCCCTGCTTGATCTGTGCACGGTAGACAAGAGCTGCCCAGGCCGACATCCCGGGATTGGCCAACGCGGCGGCGGTGACGTCGTCGATGCCATCGGGCACGGGGATGCAGTATCCGGTGCGAACGCGAGTGACCTCGGCCATGGCGCCGAAGGGGGCGTCGGGCAGGATGAAGTACACGCGGCGGCCGTCCTGCGTCACGCCGACGCCGTCCGAGCCGGCGATCGCGGGAAGGCCTGCGTTGGCGCTGTAGTGAGTGCCGGAAGCACGCGCCTTGGTGAAATGCGTGAGCGCCGCAGCCTTCACGGTAATCAGTTCCTCACCGACCGTTGCGGTGGGCGTTTCGAAATCGGCGAACACGGGCGACTTGCCCATCTCATACACGACAGCAGCTTTCATGGTGATCCCTCGTTAATCTAACGTTGTTAGAGTCAATCTAACCGTGTTAGATTCAGTTTGCAACCCCCACCGAGGCCGGCCCGCATGAAAGTGAATCGCGACATCATCGTGCAGGCCGCCCTTCGCCTCCTCGACGACACCGGCCTCGAAGACCTGACCTTGCGCAAGCTGGCGCAGGCGCTGGACATCCAGGCGCCCACGCTCTACTGGCACTTCAAGAGCAAAGATGCGCTGATCGACGAGATGGCCACGCTCGTGCTGGCGAGCGGCGGCGCCAACCTCGTTCCGGACGAGCCGTCCGACGATTGGCGAGTCTGGGTCTCAACCTTCGGACAAGGCTTGCGTAAAACACTACTGGCCTATCGCGACGGCGGCCGGATGATCGCCGGCACGCGCCTGACCAATACGCTGTTCCAGGAGACCGCCGAACGCATCGGCGGTCATCTCACCCAAGCCGGCTTCACGACGCGCCAGGCAGTCACCCTGCTCAGTGCCGTCTACACTTTCACGGTGAGCTTCGTGATCGAAGAGCAGGCTGTTTTCCCGAAACCGGGCGAACGCTCGCCGGCCTATGACATCGAAATGCGGAAGACGCATCTTGATCCCGAAGCATTTCCTCTGCTTCGCGAAGCAGGGGAAGTCCTGTTCGACCGCTTCGACCAGCGGTTCGAGGAAAGCATCGACCTGATGCTTCGCGGCGCGGCGACCTTGCTCCCTGGGTAAAGCGTCGCTATACCGTACGTTCTGGCACTCCCCGGTCGGTACGCTGTTGTGCACGATAGCGGCGACCTTGCTATGGAGCGACACAATGCTTGCGCGCTTTGCCTTCTCGACGTTGGGCCTCTTCGCGGCAGTGTCCGCTTCAGCGCACGCGGCCGACATTCCCACGGGACTTCCGGCGGACCTGCCCGCCTATATCGACCAGGTCCGCACCACCTTCAACGTGCCCGGCATCGCCGTGGCGGTGATCAAGGACGGTAAGGTCGTATTCGAACAAGGTTCGGGCCTGCGGGACGTGGAGCACCACCTTCCCGTCGACGTACACACGAAGTTCTGCATCGCGTCGAACACCAAGTCGGTCACCGCTACCGCCATCGAAATGCTCGCCGAGCGCGGCAAACTGCACATGGACGACCGGGTGACCGATCATCTGCCGTGGTTCCGCATGGCCGAGCCCTATGCCACGCGCGAGATGCGCGTGCGCGACCTGCTTACCCATCGCAGCGGTCTCGGACCCCACGCAGGCGACCTGCTCTTCCTGCCCTCCACCCGTTACAGCACGCGCGAGGTGGTCGAGCATCTTGGCCATCTTCCGCTATCCACGGGTTTCCGTGAGAGCTTCGCCTACGAGAACATCATGTTCGCCGTGGCCACGCTCATCGTCGAGCAAGCGTCTGGCCAGAGCTATGCCGACTTCGTACGCACTCAGATATTCGCCCCGGTAGGCATGGGCGACGCACTGATCGATGGCTCGGAGCTTCGACCAACCGACGATGCAGCTACCTCGTACATGCCGGATGCGGGTGGACAACTCGGTGCTGTACCGACACTGGTGTGGAAGAACAACGCCGGGGCCGCCGGCATCTATGCGAGCATCCACGATATGGCGCGCTGGGCCGGCACCCAGCTGGGCGAGGGTGAGCTACCGTCACCAAACGTCACACATTCACGACTTTTCAGCGCGGCAACGCAGGCTGACATGTTCACGATGGTGACGCCCATTCCCGTCGACACGCCCTCGGTCCCGGCGCTCGCCGCGGCCCAGCCGAATAGTTTCGGCTATGCGGCGGGTTGGTTCGTCTCGGATTTCCGCGGCCAGCGCATGGTCTGGCACACCGGTGGCTTCCCGGGAACCGTGTCGGAAACGACGTTGATTCCCTCGCTTGGCCTCGCTGTGGTGGTGCTCACCAACCAGGAATCCGAAGAGGCTTTCAATGCGATCACCTTCCACGTCGCCGACAGCTACCTCGGAAAGAGCGACACCGACTGGATAGCGGCCTTTGCGGCGTCTGCGAAGAAACGCGCCGAGAGATTGAACGCCGATGACGCAAAGAATGGCCGGCGGCCGGAGCCCCTACTCCAACCTGCCCTGCCACTCGTACGGTATGCCGGGCGCTATCAGGACGCATGGTATGGCACCGTGGAAGTCACAGCCGACGGCAACCGGCTTCGCGTGCGTTTTTCCGAATCGTCGCGCCTCATCGGTACGGCCGAACCATGGCAGGGCGATAGCTTCCTTATCCGCTGGGACGACCGCACACTTCACGCGGACGCCTTCGTCGATTTTGTTCCCGATGGACACGGTGGAATAAGCCGCGCCACGATGCGCAGGGCATCCGCCCGGACCGCATCGGCCTACGACTTCCAGGACCTCGATCTGCATCGCCAATGACATCCCTGCCATCGCTGCTCAAGGAGGTCCGCGCCTGCACGGTGTGTGCCGCCCATTTGCCCCTCGGACCGCGACCCGTCGTACAGGCGCACGCGTCGGCTCGCATCCTCATCGCAGGTCAGGCGCCGGGCCGGAAGGTGCATGAGACGGGTATTCCGTTCAATGACGCCAGCGGTAACAGGTTGCGCCAGTGGCTGGGCTTATCGCCCGAGGTCTTCTACGACGAGACAAAGCTGGCCATCCTGGGGATGGGCTTCTGCTTTCCCGGGACAGGCAAGTCGGGGGACCTGCCGCCACGACCGGAATGCGCACCGACATGGCGGGGGCCGCTGCTGGCCAAGCTGAAGAACATCCGCCTCACGCTGGTGCTCGGACAGTACGCGATGGCGTATCACCTGCCCGGCCGCGGGAAGACACTCACGGAGGTGGTTACAGGTTGGCAGCGGGACTGGCCGCTCACCGTGCCGCTACCTCACCCCAGCCCGCGCAATCAGGCATGGCTCAAGCACAATCCGTGGTTTGAAAGCGAGTTGCTCCCTGTGCTTCGGCTACGTATCGCCGACGTACTTCGTCGTGACGATTGAGCCGTCAGATCAGGTCTGAAACAGGCTGATCTGCGCGGTCGTGAGGCTGGCGAAGCTATCGTTCAACGGCCCGAGGATCGCATCGGCAATCGGCTGCAGCTGGCTCGTCAGGTAGTGCTCGTAGTCGATCCGGGACTCGCGCGCTTCGAGCGGCTCTGGTCCGTTACGGGTTATCACATAGCTGATCCAGCCGCCATTCTGGTACTGCAGCGGACGCTGGTGACGCGCGTTGTATTCGTCGGCCATGCGTGCAGCCCGCACCTGTGGCGGCGTGTTGCTCTGGTAGTCGGCGAGCTTGCCGCGTAATCGCTTGCGGTAGACGAGGAGATCGTCGAACTCACCCGCCAGCAGGCTACGCGTATAGTCGCGAATAAAGGCGGCGTACGGCTGCTCCTTGAAGATAAGCAGGTACAGCGCCTGCTGGAACTTCTGCGCCAGCGGCGTCCAGTCACTGCGCACCGTTTCCAGCCCGCGATACACCACGTCCTCCTCGCCCTCTTCCGACACGACCAGTCCGGCGTAACGCTTCTTGCTGCCCAGCTCGCTGCCGCGGATGGTGGGCATGAAGAAGCGCTGGTAATGCGTGTCGAACTCGATTTCGAGCTGGCTCTCCAGGCCGAGTGTTTCGGCCAGATGATCGTGCCACCACCGGTTCACGCGCTCCACGAGATGATCGGCGATGGCGGACGCCTCGGCTTCGCTGCGTCGCTGTTTCAGCCAGATGAAAATCGAGTCGGTGTCGCCGTAGATAACTTCATAGCCCTCGGCCTCAACCAGCTCGCGCGTGCGACGCATCACGTCGTGACCGCGCAGGGTCACGGCCGACACCAGCTCGGGATCGAAGAAACGGCAATTGGGTGCACCGAGCACGCCGACGAACGAATTCATCAGCAGCTTCAGCGATTGGGACTGTGCCTGGTTGCCCTGCCGCTTCGCCTCGTCGCGACGCTCCCACAGTTGGGTGACGATGGCCGGCAGGCAATGTTTGGTACGAGAGAAGAATCGTCCATGCACGCCGGGCACGGCTGCTGCTTCCGACGTGTCGAGGGCACCTTCGGCCAGTCCCACGGGATCGACCAGGAAGCTGCGGATGATCGAGGGGTAAAGGCTCTTGAAATCCAGCACCAGTACGGAGTCGTAAATCCCCGGGCGGGAGTTCATCACGAACCCTCCCGGAAAGGCCTTCTCGGGCACATCGCCGACATTCGGCGCGACATAGCCTTCCCGATGCATGCGTGGCAGGTACTGGTGATCGAATGCGGCGATGGAGCCACCGAAGTGATCGGCCTGCAGGCCGGTGACATGTGCACGCTCGAGCAGGAATTCGAAGAGTTTCGCCTTGGCGAAGATCCGCGTCACGAGCTCGCAATCCTTCAGGTTGTAGCGTGCGAGGGCGACCTTGTCCTCGTGGAAGCGTCGCTCGATCTCGGCCATGCGGTGGTAAGGATCGTCGATGGACTTGCCCTCGCCGAGCATCGTCTGCGCAACATTCTCCAGGCTGTAGGACGAGAAACTCCACTGCGCTGCACGCACCGCTTCGATACCGTCGATCACCAGCCGTCCCGCCATCGGGGCGAAGAGGAAGCCCTCCCGCCGGGAATGGCCGCGCCACTCGATCGGCTGGGCACCACGCCCCAGGAGCAACGGAATGCCGTGCTTGTCCGCGTGCACCTGAAGGAGGCGAAGATCGAATTGCACCACGCTCCATCCGATGAGGACATCCGGATCGTGCTCGGCGAACCACCCATTCAGACGATGGATGATCTGCGCGGGATCCACCACGTATTCGAGCGCGAAGTCCTCAGGTGGCACGTCGCCCACACCCGGTTCGCCGAGCATGTAGACCTGCCGCTGCCCGCAGCCTTCCAGCGCCAGGGAATACAGATCGCCCCCGGCGCTCGTCTCGATATCGAGCGACACCACGCGAAGCGGCGGCCGATAGTCGGCCACCGGCCGGAGCTTCGGATCGAGGATGGCGTCACCCTCCGCCGTGCCGCCTTCGACGCTGACCGCCGCGGTGATGAAGCGCTCCATCATGTAGCGTTCGGGTGGCCGTATGTCGGCTTCATGCAACACCACGCCGCGCTCCCTCAGCCGCTTCTCCAGAAGCACCATCTGCCGGTGGCTGCGGGTGTACACGCCCAGCACGGGCTCCTGCGTGAAGGTCTTCAGCGGTAACGGGCGGATGTCCACGCTGGCGACCCTGCGTGCCACCGCTTCGATGTCCGCCTGCCGCGATGCCACCGCGAACGCGACCGACTGCTGTGCCGTGACCACCACGCGCTTCGGCCCTTCGTCGGTCGCCAGCCAGAACTCGACGTCGGTGCCATGCCCCGTATCCCGCCAGTGGCGGCTAAGAATGAAACCCTGTCGGGTCGGGGACGTCACTGCGAGATCCTGCGGTTTAGCTGAAGGGTGAATTGTGCCACCCATCGGGACGGCAAGCTCGTTGTGGGAGCCGCTTCAGCGGCGATAGCCAGGCTCCCCTCAACCCCATCGCCGGCGTAGCCGGCTCCCACACAAAGCTCCTGAAAGCTCCTGTGGGCATTCACGACGGAAACCCTTCAAACGGATTAGGGTTTATGCCGCCATCGAATCCCGATGCCCTGTCGCCGATCCAAACGTTCAAGACACGGCGACGGCTTCGGCGAATAGTCCTCCCTCTTCACGCAAGGTCCACGCTATGAATGACGCCGTTCTCAGCAAGAACTTCCTCGACGCCCAGCGCGAGCGCCTCCTCACCCTGCGCAAGCAACTGATCGGCACAGCCGACGCGGCAGGCAATGAAGAAGGCCTGCTCCAGCAGACCGCCGGCGGCGAGCCGCAGGATTCCGGTGACGATGCCGAGCGTTTCGCGCAGCAGGACCGGGACGAGTCCATCCTGAGCCACAACGAAGGTCGCCTGACCGTCGTCGATCGCGCGCTGGAGAAGCTCGACGAAGGCACCTACGGCCTCTCCGACGGCAACGGGGAGACGATCTCGAAGGCCCGTCTCGAAGCCATTCCGGAAACGATCTACACCATGGAGGAAATGGAAGCGCACGAGCGCGCCGAGCGCAATGCCCGCTGACATAAGTGCGGCAAGCCGCCCGGGATGCTGTCCCTCTTGACCATGAGTTGAAGGCATGAGTTTTCGTATCGGCATCGTGGGCGGTTCCATGGGCGGCTTGTTCGCAGCGAGCCTGCTGCGCGCGGCTGGCCACGAAGTACACGTTTTCGAACGCTCCGAGCGCGGTCTCGAAGGTCGGGGCGCGGGGCTGGTGGGCCAGCGCGAGCTGTACGCCATCCTGCGCATGCTTGGTTGCGAACAGGCGGCCCGCGTCGGCGTCCTCGCGCATGAGCGAATCACCTTCGCGCGTAACGGCAGCCTCGCACAGCGCGACGTGACGCCGCAGACACAGATTTCCTGGGATCACATTTACCGCACCGTCCGCCACTTGCTGCCGCCCGCGGCATACCGCGTGGGAGCGCGCGTGACGCGCATCGAGAACTCGCCGTCAGCGGCGACCGTCGTGCTCGACACTGGGCAAACGCATCGCTTCGACCTGGTGATCGGGGCCGACGGTGTCGGCTCCATTGCACGCACGGCCGTGAGCCACGGTCCCACCGCGAGCACCTATGCAGGCTATGTCGCATGGCGCGGACTGATTCCCGAAACCACCCTCCCCACCGAAGCCGCCACGGCGCTTTCCGAGCGCTTTGCCTTCTATCACATGCGTGGATCCCAGATCCTCGGTTACCTCGTCCCGGGTCCCGGTGGCGAAACGGCGCCAGGCCAGCGGCGCTACAACTGGGTGTGGTATCGGCAGGCTGCCGAGGGTCTTGCCCTCGACCGCTGGCTCACCGGCAGCGACGGTCGCCTGCGCGAGTTCTCCGTAGCGCGTGGCGACGTGCCGATCCCGCTCCGTGAGGAACTGGTGGCCGCCGCCCGCGAGCTCCTGCCGAACCCGTTCGCTCTTGCGGTGGCCGCCGAACCCAGCCCTTCCCTGCAGGCGATCTTCGACTACGAAAGCACGCGCATAGTGAGCGACCGTGTGGCCCTGCTCGGTGACGCGGCCTTCGTGGTGAGGCCGCATACAGCCATGGGCGTGGCCAAAGCGGCGGGGGACGCGATGGCGCTCGTGGCCGCTCTCGATCGCCTGCCGCTGGAGAAGGCCCTCTTCGTGTATGAAGCCGAACGGCTTGCCGAAGGTCACCGCCTCGCCGCCTACGGCAGGGAGCTCGGACGTCCCCTCACCGCCTGAATTGCCGACCCCCGCACATTTGTCACATCCCGCCCCCCGCACGCGATAGACGGCGACTTCGTCCACCCATATGCTTGGGCGAAGGGGAAGTGAGGTTACCGCGTGTCCGAAGTAACGACTAAGAGCATCCTCCACACGCGCACGTCGCATTTCGTGTCTGGAGTCGCCACGGGGATGGCCATTACCGGACCGACCGACGATGGTTTTCTGCACCTGCACTTCTTCCGCGAAGTGCAGCGGATCACTAACGACGATGTGCCGGCCCGCTCATTGACACCAAACGAGATGGAGCTGGCCTGGGCTCATGCGGAGGCGAATATCCACCTCCACCGCGAGGAAATCGCGGTGATCTCGATACCGGTGGGCCGCCTGCCCGTCATCAGCTCCAGCATCGCCCGCGCCATGCGCTTCGTAGCCACGCTAGGGACGCGATAACCCGGTAATCAGGGACTGTGCCGGTCGTTCTCGGCGGAGATTTCCTGCATGTCGAGATCCCGTTCGAAGTAGTGCAGGAGCTCATCGTGGATCTGCCCCGAGCGGTGCAGGCGGAGCAGCTCCTTCCGCCCTGCCGCGATCGCTGCCAGGATCACGTCGTAGTGCGCCTCGCGGCCGCCGGTGAAGTCCTGCGGTGCAATGGCATAGCGTTCGGCGACCGTCACGCGGTACGTGTACTGTTCGAGCAGCCGCGGATGCACCAGTTGCCCTTCACTATCGTACGCATGCGCCCTGACCGCCTCCAGTTGCGCTATGTCGATGAGTCTGTTCGCCTGCCCCTCATTGAGGTGGCCGGTGTCGACATGCACGGCACCATCGAGTTTCAGCCAGCGAATGACCGGGGCGATGGTGCCGCCCTGCACCACCACCGTCACCAGGATCACGGCAAAGGCCGCGGCGAGCGTCAGGTCGCGACCGGGCATCTGCTCGGGCAAGGACAGCGCGATAGCCAGCGTCACCACGCCGCGCATGCCTGCCCAGCTGAGCAGGAACGAGGCCGAAGGCGACGCCGGTGCAACCTTCTTTCCGACGATCCGGGCCAGGGGCGCGCGCAGGTAGTCCGTGGCAAAGATCCACAGGAAGCGCGAAAGAATCACGGCGGCCAGAACGGCGAGGATCGGCACGCCCAGGGCATCCAGCGCGCTGCCGATGCCACCAAGCCTCTCGACCACGCCACGAAGCGAGAAGCCGATGAGGATGAACACGAGGGCTTCGAGCAGGAAGATCATGACGGCCCAGAACGCCGTGGCCCGCATGCGCATGTTGGCCGGGAAAATGTCGTGCTGGTACCAGCCCAACAGGATGCCGGTCGTCACCACCGACAGCACGCCGGAAACATGCAGGCTTTCACCGCCAATGTAGGCCGCCCAGGGCGACAGGCAGGCCGCCGTGATCGCAAGGTAGACATGCGTGATGCGACGGACGACCTGGACTGCGACGATACCCACCACGGCACCGACGACAATGCCGCCCGCTGCCAGGCCCACGAAACTGAGTGCGGCTTCTTGCGCACTGAACGCTCCGGTCAGCGCGGCGGCGACAGCGAAGCGGAACAGCACCAGGCCCGTCGCGTCATTGAGCAGGCTCTCGCCCTCCAGCAGGACCATCAGCCGTCGCGGTAAACGCACTTTGCCGAGCACGGCCTTCGCGGCAACGGCATCCGGTGGCGACACCACGGCACCCAGCGCGAAGCAGGCCGCCCAGGGCAGCGAAGGCACGATCCAGTGTACGGTGGCGCCGACGGCAAGCGTGGTGAACGCCACCGCGCCGATGGCGAGCCACAGGATCCCGCCCAGGTACTTACGGAAATCCGACCAGACCGTGTAATACGCGCCATCCTGCAGCAGGGGTGGCAGGAAGACGATCAACACCAGTTCCGGGTCGAAGGTGACCGGTGGTATGCCGGGCAGGAACGCGATGCCGATGCCACCAGCCAGCAGTGCGGCAGCGGAAGGCAGGCGGAAACGGCGCGCAATCAACTCGAGCGCCAGGATCGCGACCAGAAGAATAAGTACGAACTTGAACGTTTCTGTCGACGACATGATGGCCCCTGCGCAAGCGGGACGTCCCGCACCGTCACAAGCATAGACGAGGAGGACTATCCTTTGCGGATGGACCGTATCGAAGCCATGAAAGTGTTCGTCGCCGCGCTGGACGAAGGCAGCCTCGCAGGTGCCGGTCGGCGGCTTTCGCGATCGCCGGCCGCCGTAAGCCGGGCTATCGCCTTCCTCGAAAACCATGTCGGTGCAGAGCTGCTACATCGGACCACCCGGTCGATCCGACTGAGCGAAGCGGGCGAACGCTATGCGGCGGCGTGCCGCCGTGTGCTGGCTGAGCTGGATGAGGCCGATCTGAGTGTGGCGGGCGAACGGGCATCGCCGCGCGGGACGCTGACGATCACCGCGCCGCCCGTGAGCGGCGAGGATATCCTTCGTCCCGTGGTCGACGCTTACCTGGAAGCTTACCCTGACGTTTCGGTCAACTTCATGCTGCTCGATCGCCATGCCAACCTGGTCGACGAAGGTGTCGACATCGCATTACGCGTGGGCGATCTTCAGGACTCGTCCATGGTCGCCACCCGCGTCGGTGGAAATGTGAAACGCGTGGTCGTGGCCTCACCAACGTATCTGGCATCCCACCCGGCCCTCCACGAGCCCGGCGACCTCCTCCGGCACCGGATCATCACCACGACGCATTTTGGCCACGATACCTGGGTGTTCCCTCCCGCCCCGGGCAGTTCCGTGCCGCGCTCGATCCGCTTCAAGCCGCGACTTGTGGTGAACAGCGTGCGGGCCGCCATGGCATCCGCCGTGGCGCACCATGGGGTGACGCGCCTGTACACCTATCACGTAGCCGACCGTGTCCAGGACGGATCCCTTCGCCTGGTGCTCCGTCACGCCGAATCGGCCGGGCTGCCTGTACACCTCATCACGCCGAACGGTCGGCTCGCCGTACCCAAGGTCCGCAGCTTCGTCGACTTCGCCGTGCCGTTGCTCCGCGCGGAGTTCGCGCGATTGATGGCCCAGGCCGACGCGCTCGGCGGCGAGTGACGCCACCGCTGCGACTCAGCGCTGCGCGGCAGCCGCCTCCGTAAGCAGGCGCACATAGCCCTGCGGATCCTGCGAGCCTGAAAAGAAGGGCTTTCCACCCATGAAATAGCTGGGCACGCTGGGCACGCCAGCCTTCTGCACGGCACCCTCCAACTGGCGCACTTCGCCCTGCAGCGACGTCGAACGATCGACCGCCCCTGACGCCATGCCGACACCGACGGCAAGCGCCTCCAGCACACCGTGGTCACTCAGGTCCTGTCCTTCGGTGAAGTACGCGGCGAACATCGCCTCGGCCAGACATGTCTGCAGGGACGAACCGCCCTCCTTCCAGGCAAGGCGAAGCAGTGCGTGCGCAGCCAGCGTGTGTGACGTGCGGCTCTGCTTGTCGTAGTTGAAGACGGCACCGAGCGGACGGCCCGCGGCAACGGCGCGCGCATCCATTGCCAGCGCGTTCTCCCAGCTACCGAAGCGGGCGCTGCGGAACGTACGCCGGTCCATGCCATCGGGCGAGAGGTTCGGATTGAGTTCGAACGGAATCCACTCCAGCTCGACGTCGATGCCCTGGCCCGCAAGCGTCGCGATGGCTTTATCCAGGCTGCGCTTGCCGATGAAGCACCAGGGGCATATCACATCGGCGACGACCTGGAGTTTGAGTGTGGTGGTGTCTTGCGTTTGCATGAAGGTGTTCCCGGTAGTCACGTGACGAGTAGGGCTGCGTGCCCGCGTTTCACCGCGGGCACGCGGTCCGGTCTTTGGCGATCAGCGGCCGGCGTTCTGACCACCGTCGACGTAGAGCACCTCACCCGTGGCGAAGCCGGCACCTTCCAGGTACAGCACCGCGTCGGTGATGTCGCTGATCTCGCCGATGCGCTTCATGGGATTGAAGCCGGCCAGGGTCGCGAAGGTTTCCGGCGAGTGGATCGGGGTCTTGATGAAGCCGGGGGACACGGCGTTCACGCGGATACCCTTCTGACCGTATTCCACGGCCAGTTCCTTCGTCACCGAGGTCAGGCCGCCCTTGGTCAGGTTGGCCAGGGCCGTCGGAACGCCGGCAATGGCCTGGTTGACGAAGGTGGTCGTGATGCTGACGATATGGCCGCTACCCTGCTTCTCCATCTGTGCGATGGCGCGCTGGGTGATGTGGAAGAAACCGGCCAGGTTGGTCGAGATCATCGCGGCGAAATCTTCCGACGTGTAGTCGGTGAACGGCTTGGCAATGAAGATACCTGCGTTGTTCACCAGGGTGTCGATGCGACCGAACTTTGCCAGCGCCTCACGCACGACGCGCTCGGCCGTGGCGGCTTCGCCGATGTCACCGGCGACGGCGAGCACGTCCGGGTCGCTGCCCTGGACGATCGAACGCGACGTCGCGACAACGCGGAAACCCTTCGCGCGATAGGCCTTTACGAGGCCTTCGCCGATACCCTGCGAACCGCCGGTGATGATGGCGACTTTCTGTTCGTTGCTCATGTCGATCTCCTCAAGGGTCCGACGATCGGTCGATCGCCGGCGGCTCTGGTCGAGCCGATGAAACCCAAGTTGGGGACCGCGCGGGACGTGCTGAATGGCTGGCCGAAGGCAGTGACCCTTCCGCCGGCCGCAACAATGCCCGCCGTACTACTTGCCGGGATCCGCTCCGCCCAGCTCGCCGGTGTAATGGGCCAGCCTCGTTTCCACGTCCGGCATTTTCTGCAGCCCGTCCTTCATCAGCTGACCGATCTTTGCCTGTGCCTGCGGGCGCTTTACCGAGGTGATGAAGGCTGCCCAACCCGCGCCGATCTCGTTGTCGGGCGGTAGCGAAGGGCCGTTGACCAGCTGCTTGATATCGGCAATGGCCTGTTTGTCGAACCCGGCGATGCGCCGCGCGAGCGCGTCCACGAACCCGTCCAGTTCAGCATCGGGCAGCGAGCGGTTGACGTAGCCGTAGCGCTCGGCGATATCGCCGTTGATGTCGTCACCGGTAAGCAGGACTTCCAGTGCGCGGCCGCGACCCATCAGGCGGGGCAAGCGCGCCATGGGACCACCACCGGGCACCAGCGCGGCACCAACTTCCCACTGCGACAGGATTGCCTTTTCGCGACTGGCGAAGCGCATGTCACTGGCCAGTGACAACTCACTTCCCACGCCGGTGGCACGGCCGCGAATCGAGACAATCGACACTACGGGTGCCTTACTCAGGCGCACGAGCATGTCGGGTAGCGGGGGCAACCCGGTCGGTCCGGGCGGAAGGCTGGTGGTCTTCTCCAGCGCCGGCACGAAGTCGTAATGGGTCAGGAAGAACCCGGGCACGTCGCTATCGAACACCACGACACGAAGGTCGGGGTCTTTCTCGATCGCCGTGATCACTTCATTCAGCTGCGGAATCGTTTCCGGCCCGAAGATGTTGAACGGCGGATTATGCAAGGTGACCCGCCAGTAGGCGGGCGAGACCTGCCGGACCTTGATCTCCTGTTTGACCGGCGCGGTGCCGTGGTCGGCTGTAGCGCCTTCCGCGGCGAAGGCGGAGCCGGTGACGGCTGCAAGCAGGATCGCCCCCGCTATGAGACACATTTTCATGAGATCACCTCGGTTTGCGTTTTCGTGTCACGCAAGAGCGGGTCTGCCGTCAGATATAACTTGCAGCGGGGCGAACATGATTGTCGCTTTGCGCCATCGGTGTGTATAACCAGAGTAGATTTCCCGCGCTGGAGGACGATCGATGCGCTCACTCGCCGTTTTACCCATCGCGCTGTTAGTTCTGGTCGCCCTTCCCGCTCATGCCGCGTGGCACACCGCGAATCCGGCAGCTGCGGAAGCCGTGAAAAACCCACGCATCGCCGCTGTGCTCGACGCGACCGCGCGCATGGACAAGGCGATCCTGGCTCATGATGTATCCGCTTTTGGTGACACCTTCACCGAAGACGCTGTCGTCAATAACCCTTTCAACAAGATTGCGAGAAAGGCTGACGCTGTAAACAACCTGCGAACGAGAATGATCGACTACACCTCTTTGGACCGATCGATCGAGTACGCAGCAACCAGGGGTGCCCACGATGTGGTCCTGATGGGCGAGGAAACACTGACGCCTGTCGGCAAAGCACGCTTTGCCGGCAAGACCGTTCATCGGCGGACCACTGAAATCTGGACTGACGAAAGTGGCCAATGGAAACTGGCGGTCCGCCAGGCGACCATTTATTCAACAGAATGACCCCGCGTTCTAGAATCCCCCCATTCCCAAGGGAGATTTCAGACGCATGACCGACCCGACCCTCGACGAGCTCGCCAGCGAAGAAGCGGCGTTGCAGTTCGACCGCTTCAGCCTCGATGACGCCTGGATGATCGGCAACGCGTTGCGCGAAGGTGCGCTCGCGCGCTCGGGAGCCGTGGCTATCGAGATCGCCCTGCACGACCGCCCGCTGTTCTACACGACAACCCCCGGTGCTGACACGTCCAATGGCAACTGGATCCGCCGCAAGCGCAATACCGTGCTCGCGCTCGGCACCAGTACTCTCGTCGTCGGCATGAAGCTGGCTAAGGCCGGCCAGACCCTCGAGGAACGCTACGGACTGTCCCCAGCGGACCATGCATCCGATGGCGGTGGCTTTCCACTGCGCCTGCGCTCGCTCGGTGTCATTGGAGCGATCACCGTATCCGGCATGCCCTCGCTCGAGGATCACCAGCTGGTTACGGGCGTGCTTCGCTCGTTCCTTCAGCGCTGATCGGCGACACCGCGGGCACGTGACTCATCACGTGCTCGGCGATGGCTGTAATGGTAAGGCTGGGATTGACGCCGAGGTTCGCCGAGAGCACGGATCCGTCGCACACATACAGGTTGCGGTAACCGTGGACACGGCCGCGGCTGTCGCACACCCCGGTGCCAGCGTCCCGACCCATCACGGCACCGCCCAGGCAATGGGCCGTCATCGGGATATCGAGAAAGATCTCCGACAGCGAAGTCATCGGTACCCCGCCCGTCGCTTCAGCCGCCTTCATGGCAAAAGCGTTCGCGGCGGGAATGAACGTCGGTATCCTGGGTCCTTCGGTCACGAGACGACGGCGAAACGGCCAGAACCAACGGCGTCCGAGTCGCATCGTGAGCTGACCATCGAGTGTCTGCATACAGAGCAGGATCATCGACTCGCGTGCCCAGTCCTTCGTGCGAACAAGCCGGAACAAGGCGAGCGGCCGCGTCGCGAGCATGTGCAGCACCGTGAACAGCCAGCTCGTCCGACGGTGACGCCCCTTTGCCATCACCGTCGTCAACAAGCCCATCACATCCGAGCCCGCCGGATAGCGCGTGGCTTCGATATGGGTATGCGCGTCGATGTAGATACCCGACCCGATAGCGACGCCGCGGGAAAGATCTTCGGTGGAACCAGGAAAACGAATGCCGATGAGTGACTCGGCATTGGTGCGTACGCCATGCCCGAGAACCGGCGATATCGCGGGTAGCGCTCCACTTTCGCGGAGGCGGAACAGCAGGTCCTGCGTACCTAACGACGAGGCGGCAAACACCACGCCTTTACAGCGCAGGCGGGCCGACACCCCGCCCCTGCGTGTCGTGACGACATAGCCACCGGAACCATCTGACTCGTCGCCGATCGGGCGTACGTCGACCACGCGCGTCTGCTCGACAATGGCCGCGCCAAGCTTCTCGGCAAGGTAGAGGTAATTCAGGTCGAGTGTGTTCTTGGCGCCGTACCGGCAACCGATCATGCATCCGCCGCAACCGATGCAGGCATGACGATCGGGCCCTTCGCCGCCGAAGTACGGGTCGGCATAGGTCTTGCCCGGCGCATCGCCTTCCTCGCCGAAGAAGACGCCCACGTCCGTCGCATAGAAGCTGTCCCCGACGCCAACTGACTGTGCCATGTCACGCAGCCGGAAGTCCGCCGCTGCGAGTCGTCGGTTGGTCGTCACACCAAGCATGCGTCGCGCAGTGGCGTAGTGCGCCGGCATGATCCGCTCCCAGTCTTCCAGCCCCGCCCAGGCGCCTTCACGCCAGACACTGGATGGCGGTTCGAGAAGTGTCTGGGCATAGGTGATGGAACCGCCGCCCACGGCGTTACCGTGCAGAACGACCACGTGGCGAAAGAAACGCATGCCGAAGAAGCCGTGCATGCCAAGCGACGGGGCCCAGAGCCAGCGCGACAACCGCCAGTTCGTCGTCGGCAACGTGTCCGGTGTCCACCGCCTGCCCTGCTCGATCACAGCAACGCGATAGCCCTTCTCCGCCAGCCGCAACGCCGACACGCTCCCGCCGAAGCCGGAGCCGATGACGATGTAATCGACGTCGTAGTCAGCGCTTCTTTGCATCAGGGACGGACAGGCGAGCAGATTTCAACGAGGCAGCCATTGAGGTCACGCACATAGCCTACCCTCTGTCCCCATGGCTTTTCTTCCACCGCTTTGGCCGCGAGCGCACCCGCGGCAACCGCATGGTCATAGGCCTGTTCCGGCGAGTCCGTGACCAGGCAGATCTCGATCCCGGCAGGCAGGTCTCGCAGACTATTCGGACGGATGGCAAGGCCATTCATCTCGGCCATCGTCTCGGCGGCAAAGCTGAGCGTTGTCTCGCCGGTATCCATCTCGGCATACAGGCTACTCTCGTGGATGAAACGTCGCTGTAACCCGAAGGCCGACTCATAGAAGGCGACGGTGGCCGCGACGTCGGAAACGTAGATGAGGGTGTATCCAAGGCGCATGAGAGTCTCCCGGTGATGGGCCACAGCGTAGCCTCCGCTCTGAGAGCAGCCTTGAACAAATCGGCCAGTCAGTCAAAGGCCATGCCGATCAGGACGAGAGGCGGCCGCGCCCCAGGCGTAAAGCCGCCGTGCCGGCGGAACTCACGTGCCATGTGCGCCTGATCGCTGTAACCGCCCTCGAGCGCGGCTTCGACCAGGCTGAGGGGACGATCGTCGCGAGTGAGCAGGCGCATCGTTCGCTGGAAACGCAGTACGGACGAGTACGCCTTGAATGACAGGCCGAGCGAATGAGACAGATGGCGGCGGAGCGTACGCTCTGGCATGTCGACAGCAACGGCAATGTCCTCCAGGCTGAGCCGCCCACCACCGAGGTGGACGAGTTCTATCGCCCTTTGCACTGGCGGCGGTAGCTCGCTCGCGGATGTCGCGCACTGTCGCGCGACATCACGTATCGCGACGGCGAGTGCTGCAGGATGCGCTGCGGTACGGAGCGAGTGCGCATGGACGCCGAGCACCTCGTCCACGTCACTGTCGAAGATGCCACCGTCACGCAATGCCGCCGCTTCGACACCAAGGCAGGCACCTCCCCGCCCGGGCCGGAAACGGATGCCGAAGAAGCGATCGCCGCGAACCACCGGCACATCGGTCCAGCGTTGCGCGGGGCCGACGATCAGTAGTTGAAGGTTCTCGACCGGACAGTCGTCTTCCCCGCGAAATGCAACGATGAGGTCCATGCGGCCATCGGGCAAAACCACATGCACGCCATCGGACGACGCCGTGAACATCCACTCGGCCTCGATGGCGGGCGGCGTCGCCGTCGATTCGGCATGTTCGTGATAGTCGGAGGGCCATGGCATCGGTCAGCGATTCTCGGCCATCCCGAGGCTTCGCGACAGTCACCAGACAGGCAGGGATGCGTGGGCGCTCTTTCGGGATGGCAATGAAGCGGGTGCCACCGAGGCGACCTGCCAACCTTCGTCGTCGACCAGAACGGCATCCGGCAGGAGACCCTCCATGGTTAGCCGAATCCCCCGAGCTCCAGGAAGGCGTCGTTGCTCCGGAAACCAGAGGCGACGCCGGTCCACGAGGATGAGCAGACCCTCGTGGTCGCCCATGGGGGCGAATACGTCGGAAACATCGCCGAACGGCGCAAGGCCCGTACTCACCACGAGGTGACGAACCAGCGTCGGAACATGGTCGGTCGGCAGACCGACTTCACTCACGCAGGCGATCTCGCTGCTTAGAAAGTCACCACTCACCGGGCCGTCAAGGGCGAGCGGCCGGCGCGCGATGAGCTCGAGCACGGCATCGTGCGGACCGGCGAAGTACACCGACTCCGCATCCCACACGCCGTCGAGATGGAATCGCTCCTCGCCAAGAGGATCGCGCAGCAGCAGCGCGCGCTTGCGTAGCCAGGTACAGGCTGCGGCGAACCGGTCGTGCGGAATATTGAAGGCGAGGTGCACGGGTCCGGTGTCCGTCGAGGTGGGCACGATGTCAACCTCGGTCCAACCGACATGCACGGTCGTCCCGGTTGTCGGGAGCTGGAGGACATCGCGGTAAAACGCCAGGCAGGCATCCACGTCGGTGGACGGCAAGGTCAGTCGGGTGATGCGCATGGGAGGGCCTGCATCCGTTCGGGAACCTCATTGAACAACCTCAACTAAAGTTCAGGTCAAGCGCGAACGTACACGACTTGCGTACACATGCCGGGCGTAGCCTTGGGGTATGGCACACCGTGACGACCTTCAAAGCATGCTCGACCGCCTGGCTACCGAGGTGCAGGCCGGCTTGCATGAAAATCCCGACCCGGATGCGTTCTGGCCGACATTCGCGACGCAGTCCAACTTCGTGCTCGAGGCGGCGGGGCCGGAGCATTTCGACTGGGTGAGCTCGGAGGTATCGGCCATTCTGATGAAGCACGGGATCTCGGTACCTGAAGCGTAATGACCCCTGTGGGAGCCGCTTCAGCGGCGACCCCGCGGCAGCGCGCCAGGTTGTCGCGAGGACTCGATCGCCGATAAATCGGCTCCCACAAATGGCTCCTCCATGCCAGAAGTCACGGATTTACCTGCTTAGGACAATTTGCCAGACTCGAACGACCGTCCCGACAACAAGGCTTCCGCATGCGACCGTCGCGCCCTGCCCTCTCTCACGTCAGGACCGCGTTGTCGGTCGGCGTCGCTTCCTTCTGCCTTGCCCTACTGGCGGAGCCCGTCGCGGCACAGGCCGTCCAGACGCCCGAACAGAAAGCACTCATCGCCAAGCGCATCGATCTGGAGAAGCAGCTTGAGGATGCGGCGGTAATCGACCGCAAGGTGATGGTGAAGATGCGCGACGGCAAGCGCATGGCCGCGGACGTCTACCGACCGAAGAATGCCAGTGGCAAGGTCCCGACGATCTTCGTGCGTACCCCGTACAACTTCAATTTCTGGGACGTGAAGATTGGCGCCCCGCGCGACATGACCCGCGAGCTCGCTGCCGTGAAGCACGGTTACGCCTACGTCGAAATGAACGAGCGTGGCCATTACTTCTCCGAAGGCAACTACGACATCCTCGGTGCCCCGCTCAGCGACGGCGTGGACGCCGTGCGCTGGATGTCCACGCAGCCGTGGTCCAACGGCAAGGTCGGTACCACCGGTTGTTCGTCGACCGCCGAATGGCAGATGGCCGTGGTCGCGGAGAACGAACCGGCCCTGGCCACGTTCAACGTGCAGGGCTTCGGCGCGGGTGTCGGCAAGGTCGGTCCCTATTACGAACAAGGCAACTGGTATCGCGGCGGTGCCGTGCAGATGCTGTTCCAGGCCTGGATCTACGGCGAGCAGAACCAGGTTCGCCCCATGTTCCCCGCGAATACGTCGCAGGCCGACCTGATCCGCGCCTCCAAGGCTTTCGACCTCGACCCGCAGATGCCGCCGGTGGAGTGGGACCAGGCGTTCTGGCACCTACCGGAGAACGACATCCTCAAGGCTGTCGACGGCCCCAAGGGGATTTTCGCCGACGCCATGGACGTGCCCACGGGCGGCAACATGATCGCGCGCACGCCCAACAGTCCCGCCTGGCGCAAAGGTGGTCTGTGGCACGACAACATGAAGATCAACAAGCCCGGCCTGTGGTTCATGAGCTGGTTCGACGTGTCGGTCTCGCCGAACCTTGCCGCATTCAACCAGGTGCGCGCGACGGCACCGAAGGATGTCGCGGATGAGCAGTACGCGATCATCGCGCCGGTGCTGCACTGCGCTTATACGCGTGCGACCGAACACACCATGATCGGCGATCTCGACGTGGGCGACGCCCGCTTCGATTACGAAGGCCTGGTATTCGGCTGGTTCGACAAGTTCCTCAAGGGCGTGGACAGCCCGGTCGTCGATAAGCAGCCCAAAGTCATGTACTACGTGATGGGCGAGAACAAGTGGCGCAACTCGCCCACCTGGCCGCCGGCCGGTGCGATCACGCGCGACCTGTACTTCACCAGCGGTGGCAAGGCCAACACGCTCTACGGCGACGGCAAGCTCGTCGACACGGCCGGTGGCACGGACCAGCCCGACAGCTTCATCTACGACCCGGCCAATCCAGTCACCACACTGGGAGGCGGCGGTTGCTGCCAGGGCAATGCGGTGAAGTTCGGCTCGTTCGACCAGAACCCACAGCTGGCCCGTAACGACATCCTGGTTTACGACTCCGAACCCTTCAAGGAAGGCACCGAGGTCAGCGGACCGATCACCGTCACGCTGTATGTGTCTTCCGATGCGAAGGACACGGACTTCACCTTCAAGGTGATGGACGTCCGTCCCGACGGCAAGGCGTTCAACATCACCGAGAACATTCAGCGTATGCGTTACCGCGAGGGCTACGACAAGCCGCCGGTGTGGATGAAGGATGGCGAGGTCTACAAGGTGACCTTCCAGCCGATCGACACCAGCATGTTTTTCTATCCGGGGCACAAGCTGCGCGTGGCGATCTCCAGCAGCAACTTCCCGCGCTTCGATCGCAACCTCAACACCGGTGGTAACAATTACGACGAAGCCAAGGGCGTGATCGCGCACAACGCAGTTCACCACGATGCGGCACATCCTTCGAAGATCACCTACACGATCGTGCCGCGCACCTCGCCCTGACCGCCCGCTGCCGCAGGATCGCCGCTGAAGCGGCTCCCACACAAGACCTGCGCAGGTCCCGTGTAGGAGCCGACTCACTCATGTGGGAGCCGCTTCAGCGGCGAGCTCCTGCTTCATGTGGGAGCCGCTTCAGCGGCGATAGGCGCCAATCACCCCGCCCGGCAATCCGCCGACACCTTGCCCGCTGACACCGCGACACACTGGCTAAACCCACTCGGCAGGTGGTCGACCCGCAACGCTTCGGTAACCGGTAGTGAAAAGGCACGAACCTGGGCGCCTTCCTTGAACACCGTGTAATAGCAGCGCCCGCTCTGACTCGCCTTGCACTCGAACCACGCGCGCCCCATGCGCACGTCGGTGAGGCTGTCGAGGACCACCTTTCCGTTTTCTTGCGCCGTGGCCACGATGCTGCGGTTCTGCGCGTCGGTGCAACCGGCGAGGTTGAGGAAGCAGTAAATGATGGCTAGCAAGGTGCGCATGGAAGTCTCCTTCGTCACATGGCGCGGAAAATGGCCATGAACGGCTGACTCACATTCAGGGTTTCGGGGCGCCCACGCAGGCGCAGGCAGCCTTTGCCGGTGTCGTCGCGCTCTACCGAGGCGACCTGGCGCAGGTTGACGATGGTGGACCGATGGATCTGACGGAACGTCTTGGGGTCGAGCTGTCGCAACAGGTCGCGGATCGGCCGGCTCAACAGCGCGTCGCCCTCCGCCGTGGCAACTACCGTGTATTTGTTATCTGCGCGGAAGTAGATGACGTCCTCGACGAGGATCAGGCGGGTGGCCTTGCCTGCGCCTGCCGTAATCCAGGTCAAGGGCTCGTCGGGCGTCTCGTCGAAGCGCTCGATCATGTCCTTGGCCAGATCGCCCGTGCGACGCGCATGCCGGGCGGCATCGGCGAGCCGGCTGCGCAGCCGCGTCACCGTCTGCGCCAGGCGCTCAGCGACCACTGGCTTGAGCAGGTAATCGATGGCACCGCGTTCGAAGGCATCGACGGCGTACTGGTCGTACGCGGTAACGAAGACCACCAGCGTGTGCGGGCTGGCATCCGCTGCTGCCGCGGCCACCTCCATGCCCGTGAGACCCGGCATGCGAATGTCGAGAAAGGCGACATCCGGCTGATGGGTGGCGATGGCCTCGAGCGCCTCGCCGCCATCCTCGCAAACTGCCACGATCTCCAGGTCGGGCCATGCCTTCGCCAGTTCACGTTGCAGGGCAGCGGAGAGCAGCCTCTCGTCTTCGGCAACGATGCACTTAGGCATGATCGCTCACTCCTTTGGCCGGCAGCGTGATCGTCGCGGCAACCCCGTTGGGGAAGTTGTTGCCAATGACGAAGCTTGCCGTCGCCCCGTAAGTCAGGCGCAGACGCTCGCGCAGGTTCTTAAGGCCGATGCCGGTACCTGAGCCTTCGCTACGAAAACCCATACCGTCGTCCGCGACGGTAAGCGACAGCGCCCCGCCCTCCACGCGACCGCGGATCCACACACCGCCACCGCCGGGCTTCGGTTCGAGGCCGTGCTTGATCGCGTTCTCAACCAGGGTCTGCAGCATCATAGAAGGCATCGGCAAGGCAGCGAGTTCGTCCGCCACCTCGGTGTGCACCGTGAGCCGCTCACCCATGCGCAACTTCATGATTTCCAGCCATGCCGTGGAACGTTCAAGCTCCTGTCCCAGGGTCGACAGCGATCCATCGGTGCGCGGCAGGGAACGGCGCAGGTAGTCGATCAGATGGCCGAGCATGCGATCGGCGCGAGCGGGGTCCGTGCGAACCAGTTCCTGTGCGCTGGCCAGCGTGTTGTAGAGAAAGTGCGGCTCCACCTGTGCCTGCAGAAGGCCGAGCTGCGCCGCCGTGAGTTCTTTTTCCATCGCCGTCTGTCGCACATCGGCGCGCTCACGATTGCGCCGCTCGGTCAGCCGCTGGGTCATCGAACGGACCAGGGTTTCGACATGCTCCAGCGACGCGCCGCCATCAGGATTGAACCAGTCCACCCAGGCACTGCTATCCGGCTCGCAGACAAACATCACGCTACTGGAGCCATCGGACGGCGTGATGGTGGCGGAGATTCGCGTGTTGCGTTCGAAGGTGCTGTGCTGCGGCAGACCGCGGCGACGCGGGGTCTCGCCGGGCAGCAGCCGGACCATGGCGCGAAGCTGCAGGCCACCGCGCGCGCCGTTGATGTCCTGCACGTTGGGCAGGTCGCGGATCACGGCATCGACGATGTCGAAGGCTTCGTCGGCGCCGTAAGGCACTTCCACGCGACGACGCTGCCGGTTCGACAACGTCTCGGCGTCGACGCGTCCAGCGATGCTGCGCACGCGATAAAGGTGGGTCACGCCGCGACCGAGCGCCACCATCAGGCCGATGAACCAGGCCAGGGTGACGAACCAGGGCAGCTCGCCGTGATGCCAGTCGAATATGCCGAACACCACGAGCAAGACGCACCAGGCAGCGAACCATGCCACGAGGATACGGCCGAGGAATTTGAGGCTTGCCATAGCATGGCTCCGATGCTGGATTGCCGGGGAGCATACGATGGCGTGCGGCCGTTCCTCGACGCGTTTCCGACAAAACGCCGGATTCGCCGACGAAACCCCCTTCTGCGGCGCAGCATGACCTCGCCGCCTTGATAGGCCATGCTCGGGTGGTTGGCTCTAGCGGTGGGGACCGCGAGCCACATCAAGACAAAGGGGTTAACGCATGGCCTTGTTGCTCGTCGTTTTCGCTGTCGTTGTTCTCGCGATCTATCTCGGCATCAATATGCTGCCGAAGAATCATCCCGCCAACTGGCTGCTCGGCATCGTCGGTGGCGCCTGCCTCGTCCTTGCCTGGTACGCCATTTTCAGACCGATGATGATTGCCACGGGTGGTTCCGACCCGTCACTGATCACACTGGGCCTGCATGCCGCCGGTATCGTCTCCTGCGTCCTTGGCATCGTCTGCCTGGGCGTGTGCGTGTGGCGCGACCCGGCACGCTTCTGGATGCTTTCGATCGTGTTTATCGGCGTGATCGGCGCCACCCAGGTTACCGCGCTCGGCTGAGCGCGGTCTGAGCTAGGGTTTGTAGGGATACCCGCTGGCCAGCAGGTCGGCGGTACCCGCCGATACGTCAAGCACTGCATGGGCGCCGAACGGCAGAGTCCACTTGTCCTGGCCGTGGCCAAACGCCAGGCCCCGCACGATGGGTATGCTGCACGCAGCAGCAAATCGCTCCAGCGCATGCTCGATGTCGTAGCCGTTGTCGTACTCACTGACGCGCTGTCCGCCCAGACCACCCAGGATGATGGCCCGCTGGCTAGCTACTACGCCGCTCAACAGGAGCTCGTAAAGCATTCGCTCGATACGGTAGGCCTGTTCACCGATCTCCTCCAGATAGAGGATGCCGTCGTCGATCGCCGGCATATACGGCGTGCCGATGAGGCTGCAGAGTGCCGAGAGGTTGCCACCCCAGAGGGTACCCTCGATGCGGAGATCCTCCTGCGTTTCCGGGCAAACCCAGGCGATGTCGGTACGCGGTGACTGCAGGGTCTGCCAGAAGTGCCGCCACGTGTTTTCGCGCAGGTAGCCCGCTCCGAAGTCCTGCACGAGCATGGGGCCGAAAAGCGAACTGATGCGGCTGCGCGCATACAGCGCGCACTGGATCACGGTGAAGTCGCCATGGCCGACGAGCACGCACGAACTATCTGAGAACCGGGCTTCCAGTCCCGCGTAGTCGAGGCGCTCCAGCAGCGCGATGGCGCCGTAGCCGCCGTGAATGGCCATGACCACGTCCGGCAACGGACGATCGGGGTCGGCGAGCTGGTTGATGTCCGCCGCGCGCTCGGCATCGCTCCCGGCAAAGCGCAGGCACACACGGTCCACGACATTGGCGCCGAGAATTGTGTGCCCCGCGGCCTGCAGGCGTTCGATGCCTCGCTGGCAGGCGGCGCGGTCTTCTGCGTAACCAGAGGGAGCAATAAGACGTATCTCGAATCGTTTAGGCATGACTGGCAGTGCGTGAATTGCACTACAAATACCTCTACGACCGCGTGAAGGCAACCCGAAGTTGTGCGGACCGGCTTCGCATGCATCAAATGGGGTGCTCACCGATCTCCCCACGCCCGCGCTGAGCCGGCGTCGCGCCGGAGTTGGTGTCGGAACGGCACGATCCCTGTGCCGTGATGATTACCAGCCTTCGAACTCTTCGGCCGCGGCGAGATCGTCCGCCGGCGCACTGCGGATGAGCGTTTCGCGCGGCTGCTCGCCGAACACGCTGCGGTACTTCTCCGCAAAGCGCGAGAGGTCCCACATGCCACAGCTGAGCGCGACAGACTTGACCGAACGCCGGCCGGCTTCCGCCGTGACGAGGCTGCGGTGTGCCGTGCAAAGGCGAAGCATGGCGAGGTACCGGTTCGGCGGAATGCCGAGCAGGTCGTCGAACGCATAACGCAGGCCGCGCTCGCTGGCTCCCGCTGCCTGGCAAAGCTCCTGCGAATAGATATCGCGGCGAAGATTGGCGCGCATGAAGCGCTCCGCACGACGCATCACTTGATAGTGTGCACGACGCCCGCGCGATGCCACCGGCCGCTCTTCGGACGACGAACCCAGAGCCACGCGGATGTGCTCGTCGAGAAGGTCTTCGACCGGACCGAATGCCAGGTCCTCGGCTTCCTGCACACGCTCGCGTATCTGCCGATAGGCACGCTTGAGGTGCTCGGAGGTCACCGAAAACAGGCGCAGTCGCTGAGCGGCCATGTCCACGTCCGCATGATCGGAGGCCATGAATCGCGAGCGGAAGCGCGCGTACGGGGCCACCACCAAGGTGAACTGCGTACCTCGTTCGAACATGAAATCGGTCGGCGTTCCACGCAGCAGCGTCACGCCCATCTCCGATTCGACGGTGACGCCCTGGCACCAGCTGCGTTCACCGGTCTCATGCAGGTAGACGAGCATGCACGCGTCGTCCGGCACGATGAGCGAACCTCGCACATCGAAATCGATATGCCCGGTGAGATAGGTCACGCCATCGTGTGTATTCGACGCGATCGATGCGCGTGGCCGGGCCGGGCTGAGAGTCAGGAGATCGACCTCGCACATGCCGAGCGCCGCACCCAGGGTGACCAGATCGTAGTCTTCAAGCCCCTGTACGTTGGAAGGGCGAGTCATACGCCTACCTCCCCGCGGTTTGTTGTTCCTTGCATCGGCGAGACAGCGTCATCTGCATGACATGCGGTCCCAGCAACACCCTGTTCGTTGCCCATCCCTATCCGAACGCTAACCCTTCCCATATAAGCACCCCCCGCAGCATCAACCGGCAGGCGACCCCTGCACGCGATTAAACCTCCATCGGTCGGCGTGATCTCGCCTTCTCAAACGAATCGCGCTGACACCATAAGTAACGATGTAATGCAGGAAATGCCAGCACTTTGTGAATATGCCGAATTCGCTTATCGACTGTCGGAACCGGTTGATGAATTTGACAAAAGTGCGGCTTGTGCGAGTCCAGAGACTACACCTAACGAGGGGTCGCCGTGCACGACGCGGACTCCGGGGAAACTTGCGCCGACGCGCTCACGGACCTGCGGCGACCGGGACGTGCCGCCGGTGAGAAAAACGCTTGTCGGAGGCTCACCAATGTCCGCCCGGGCCTGGTCGAGAAGACGCCCCATCCGGTCGAGGAAGTCTTCGGAAGCAGCATGGAAATCGCCCGCAACAGCGTCGATCTTCAGACCTGCCTCGATGAAATCCAGCGAGGCCGAGGCAACGTCCGAACCTGAAAGGGCGATCTTCATCCGCTCCGCGGACTGGTTCAGTCGGGTGGTCGCTCCGCTTCCCTGGAGGGCACGAAGGCGGGAACCGAAGGGCTCGTCCACCTGGCGATAGTCCTGTTTGCGGAATTCACGCTGCTTGGGGAGGTTGTGCACACTGGCCGCTTCGACGAAGTGATGCACCGGCACGCCGCTGAGATCTTTACCGAACCGCGGCATGAAACTGTGCAGGCTCACGCCCACGTCCAGATCGGTGCCGCCGCGCGGCAAGCCCCAGCTGCGATGCATAACCGGCACCTCGCCGGCGCCCAGTTCGGCGTAGGCGACGTCGGTAGTACCGCCGCCGATGTCGACGATGATCGCCCGCTGCCGCTCCGCTAGTGACTGGTGATAGTGCATCGCCGCGGCGGCGGGCTCTTCGAGGAACGAAACCTCGTCGAATCCGGCAATCCGCGCCGCTTCGCGCAGGATGGACAGGGCCTGCTCGCCGCCGGCCGCGCCCATCGAACTGCGGAATTCCACCGGGCGGCCTATGACCGCTTCGCGAACGGGTGTGCCGAACTGACGCGTGGCCACCAGGCGAACATGCTCCAGGATGTGCGCCGCGATACTCACGATGGTCTTGCGCACCCGCGGATCGAGCTTGTAGCCGAACATCGACTTCGGCGATTCGATCAGGTTGCCGGTGCCTTCTTCGAGATAGGCATCCACGGCTTCCTCGCCGAACAGGGCGTCCTGGAAGCTGGCGACGGACGCCGAGACCTCGCGCGTGCGCTCCTCCATCCATTGCCGGCGTACCACGCGGATAGCGTCGCGGCGCAGGTCCGCATCACCACGCGCGGTGCGGCCTGCCTGTCGTTCGTCGGCACGCGAGGCACGTACGAAGGCGTCCACCTGGGCCTCCAGGGCCGGGGTCAGCACGAAGTCGTCCACGTTGGGGACCACCTCGGGAAAGAACACCGCGGTGCGGAACTGGCTGGCGTCACCGAAACGGACCAGCTCGAGCTGGCCGTCCACGACGGCCGCGGCGGCCGAGTAGCTGGTTCCGAAGTCGATGCCGATACGCATGGGGAAGGTCTTCCGGGGACGGGATAACCCACCATTATGGGGCCGCGACCGGCCCGGCGACAGGGCCGGCCTTACAGCTACACTCGGGATCCACCTTAATCTGCCCAAGGGGATTCTCCGCCGATGCGTCGACTCGCTCTCGCCTGCCTGACCGCTCTTACCCTGGCGGCCTGCCAGTCCCACGACGAAGACAAGACAGCGGCTACCCCGCCGCCCGCCCCCGCCAAGGCCGCCACCTCGCCGCCTCCGCCGCTTCCGGCCGTGGCCAACGAGCAGCACACCTTCAGCCCGGAGATCACGCCCGACGACTTCGCCGCGCACCTGCGGATCATCTCGTCCGACGAATACGACGGTCGCAAGCCCGGCACGCTGGGCGAGCGCCTGACGACCAACTACATCATCGAGCAGTTCAAGCGGATGGGCCTGGAGCCAGGCAACAAGGGCGAATGGGTGCAGACCGTGCCCGCCGTCTCAACCGCCCTGAACGACCAGGCCAATGTGAAACTGGACATTGCCGAAGGCGGCAGCCAGGAAGCGTTCGCGTTTGGAAGTGAGATGGTTGTGGGCACGCTCCAGGCCAAGGCCGACGTGGACCTCAAGGATTCCGACGTGGTTTTCGTGGGCTACGGTGTGAACGCCCCGGAAGCCCAGTGGAATGACTTCGACGGCGTGGACGTGAAGGGCAAGACCGTGATCGTCCTGGTCAACGACCCGGGTTGGAACGCGAACGATCCCAAGCTGTTCAAGGGTCGCGAGATGACTTACTACGGCCGTTGGACCTACAAGTTCGAGGAGGCGGCCCGCCAGGGAGCAGCTGCCGCCTTCATCGTCCACCAGACCGAACCCGCCGCTTACGGCTGGAACGTCGTGCAGAGCGGCTGGTCCATGCCGAAGCTCGACCTGCCCGAAAGCGAGGACCCCTCGCCGCGCCTGCCCGTCGCCGGATGGCTCACCCACGAAGCGGCGCAGCGCCTGTTCGCCAAGGCTGGCAAGAATTTCGACGATCTCGCGAAACAGGCCGACGTGCGAGGCTTCAAGGCGGTGCCGCTGGATGCGAAGGCATCCATCCACCTGGAAAGCACGATCACCCATTCGCTGAGCAACAACGTCATCGGCATGGTGAAGGGCAGCGAGAAGCCCGACGAAGCGATCGTCTACACCGCGCACTGGGACCACCTAGGCCACGATCCGTCGCTGAAGGGCCACCAGATTTACAACGGTGCGATCGACAACGGCACCGGCATTGCCGCCCTGCTGGAGATCGCCGGCAAGTTCGCCCAGGACAAGCCCAGGCGCACGGTGATCTTCGCCGCGGTGACGATGGAGGAGTCGGGCCTGCTTGGTTCGGAATACTACGTCGCCCACCCGCCCTTCCCGCTCAACAAAACAGTGGCCGACATCAACATGGACGCCTTGCCGATCACCGGTGCGACGAAGGACATGGAAGTGGTTGGCCTGGGCCAGGGTGATCTGGAAGATATGTTCGCCGAGGTGCTCAAGGCGGACGGTCGCGTCGTCAGCGGCGATGCCTCACCCGAGAAAGGCCATTACTTCCGTTCCGATCATTTCAACTTCGCCAAGGCTGGCGTGCCCGCACTCGCCGCCAACGGCGGGATCGACATGGTCGTCGGTGGGAAGGCTGCCGGCCAGGCTGCCTCCGACGACTACGTAAAGAACCATTACCATCAGCCCACCGACGTCTATGACATGCGCTGGAACTTCGACGGCGTCACGCAGAACGTCAAGGCGTTCTACGCCCTCGGCGAAAAACTCGCCGACAACGACGTCTGGCCCGTATGGAAGGACGGCAGCGAGTTCAAGGCCATTCGCGAGAAGTCCCTGGCTGCGACTGCGAAGAAGAAAAAGTAGGTTCCTCGCAGGCTTTCTGTGGGAGCCGCTTCAGCGGCGAAAACCAGTCCACCGCAACCCCCATCGCCGGCATAGCCGGCTCCCACAAAGAGCCCGCGCTCCTTGTGGGAGCCGGCTATGCCGGCGATTCCTATTGCCTCAGTAATTCACCTGCAACTGCATGCGAAGAAGCTGTCCATCGATACGACGATAAGGCGCCGTACTCACATCCGTCCGGCGCATGTTCGCCCACGCCACCGCCAGCTCCACCGCATTCGACGGCTGCCATTCGACACCCACTTCCAGCTCGTCCGCCTGCATCTTCGGCGCATTGGTGTCGAACTTAGCCGCGCCGCGATAGGTCTGCCACTTCGCGTACGGCATCAGTGAACCGTAGCCGCCGTCGAACTTGTACATCACTTGCGCATAGCCGCCGCGAAGCGACCGCGTACGAATGGTCCTGCGTGCAACGTCGAGCTCCGGACCCTGCCCCACGGTCCACTCCGCCTGGAGGCCGAACGGCTGCGGGTAATACACTACGTGTGCCCCAACGCGACGGTCCGTCGAGCCGGCGACGGGCGCATCCACTGTCGGAGTAAACGTGCGCCCGCCGATCGTCGCCGAACCGGTCGTCACCTTGTAGCGGCCCGAGTACGCGTCCGCACCCACTTCCAGGTACTGCCCGTTGGCAAACTTGAACGGATACGAGAAGTGGATCACCGAATGCAGCTGGTCGTTGCGGTCCGGGCGATTCGCGCCCTGACCGTTGTACACACCGACGCCGAACACGCCGTAGTCGCCCGAGCCCTTCAGGCCCGACTTGACCAGGTACGCGTAGCGCTCCTTGATTTCCTTCGGCGTCCAGTAGAAGAACACACCAAGATCGCGTTCGTCGCGCACGGCGGAATTGAGCGCATCGGCGCGGTCGAGCGCAAGACGGTTCTGGCTCGACTGCAGGTCTTCCCAACCAAAGGGAATCTTCGACTGGCCGGCACGGATGCGATAGGTCTTGTCCTTGTCCAGCCAGAGGTCCGCGTATGCGTCGCGCAACTGCACGAAGTGGCCTGTCGACGAGCCCGTGGGCGTGCTGGCGAAATCCGGCTGGATGTAAATCGACATGTTGTCGGTCACGTCGCCACTGATGACCACGCGCGCACGGCGGATGCCGAAACCCTGCTCGCGACCGATGTAGCGATCGCCCGGCGACTTGAGATCTTTCGCATCTCCGCCGACCTCCTGGTTGTAGCGCATCTGCACATAGCCTCGCAGGCTGATCTTGTCGTACCAGGCCTTGGTGCCCGCGGACGCCGGCTTGGCCCCCGCGACGGCCTGTACCGGGGCGCCCGCGGGTGCCGTTGCACCCGCGGATGCCGGGGCGACAGCGGCCACGGGGGCCGGGGTATCCGTGACCTGCGCGAACTTGCCCAGGCGCTGCCGGCCCGGCCCCGGCTCCGCAAATAGCTGCCGGGTGGTCGTATCGACGTAGAGCTCGATCGCTTCCTGCGGTGCGCCCTCGGCGGCCGCAGTACCGCACATCGTCCAGAAGGCGGCGGCCAGGGGGAATCTCTTCATGGGGGATTGGCTCCGAAAATTCTCATAGAAAGTGTTGAGAAAAACCTCAAACGTCGGCGATAGTGACGCTTACTTACGTCAAACGTCGGCAACGCGTTCGATAGGCGGGCACGTTATCGGCCACCCATTGCACTTCCATGACAGCGGCAAGCCGCGCTCATCCACGCAGGTTTCTGCGCTGCAACACTTCCGTCATGCCCACGTCACAAGGGATAATTCGCAAAGACGCGCCCTCGCCAGGGGACCGGCTCGACCGCAGTTGGCGAGGCACTCTCACCTCAGGACCTCCCAGGCGGAACACACCATGTCTCTCGTTAGCTCGCGCCGTATGCCGCGACGTCTCGTCATTGCCCTGTCCATCGCCACGGCACTCACTGCTGGCTCGGCTATTGCACAGGACGCCGCGCCCACCGCCCCGAAGGTCAAGACAGCCACGCTGGAGACCGTCACCGTCACCGCCGAAAAGCGCACGGAAGACCTGCAGAAAGTGCCTATCTCGATGACCGTGATCACGGCCGAGAAGCTCGAAGCGTTCGGCCAGGCCGGCGACGGCGTGCTCCAGCTCGCCGCGCGCGCGCCGAGCGTGTATGCCGAGACGTCGTATGGCCGCGAGTTCCCGCGCTTCTACATCCGCGGCCTCGGCAACAGCGACTTCGACCTCAACGCGTCGCAGCCGGTATCGATGGTTTACGACGACATCGTCCAGGAAAATCCCATCCTCAAGGGCTTCCCGCTGTTCGATCTGGAACAGGTGGAAGTGCTGCGCGGCCCGCAGGGCACCCTGTTCGGCCGCAACTCTCCCGCCGGCGTGATCAAGTTCGAATCGCGCAAGCCGACGCAGGAAACCGAGGGCTACGCCCGCGTGTCCTACGGCTCGTACGGCACGGCCAATGCCGAAGCCGCCCTCGGCGGCAAGATCAGCTCCGACTGGTCCGGCCGCGTCTCCGCCATCGCCCAGCACCGTGATGGCTGGATCGACAACGACTACAAGGGCAAGAAGGACGACCTCGGCGGTTACAACGACCGCGCCGTCCGTCTGCAGGCCCTGTACAAGCACTCCGACGATTTCGACGCCCTGATCAACGTGCACGGCCGCCTGCTCGATGGCAGCGCCATGGTCAACCGCGCCAACGCAATCACCCTGGGCAGCGACCAGTTCGTGCAGGGTTTCGATCGCGACTCGGTCTCGCAGGACGGCAACAACAAGCAGCACCTGTTCACCTGGGGCAGCAACCTGCACCTGAACTGGCATTTCGGCGATCTCAACTTCACCTCGATCACCGGCCTCGAGCGCGCGCAGACATACAGCCTCGGCGACGTGGACGGTGGCTATGACGCCTCCGAGACGCCCGCCCGTCCGAGCAGCACCAACCGCGTCACGCCGTTCTACTCCGAGACCGCGGACGCCCTGCCGAAGGATCGCCAGCTCAGCCAGGAATTCCGCCTGTCCAACGACAGCGCGGAGCGCCTGAAGTGGCAGGTCGGCACGTACTACTTCGACGAAGACGTGGCGATCACGAACTACTCCTACGACACGCTGAACAACCACGCCCTCAACGGCCTGGTCGACCAGAGCCAGCACACGAAGGCATGGGCGGTGTTCGGCTCAACCGACTACCAGTTCACCGACGAGTTCGATGTCCGCGCCGGTGCCCGCTGGTCGCACGACAAGCGCGACTTCAGTGCACAGCGTTTCATCGGCTTCACCGGCCCGATTGGCCCGCTGACCTCCAAGCCGACCGACTCACGCTGGAGCGGCGACCTCACCGGCACCTGGCAGCTGTCGAAGAATGCGAACGTGTACGCACGCGTCGCCAACGGCTTCCGCGCACCGAGCGTGCAGGGCCGTATCAACTTCGCCAATAGCATCTCCACGGCGAAGCCGGAGACGGTCACTTCATACGAAGTGGGCTTCAAGTCGACTACCGAAGACAACAAGCTCCGCTTCAACGCCGACGTCTACAAGTACAACATGCACAACCAGCAGCTGACGGCGGTCGGTGGTGCAAGCAACGTCACCGAGCTGATCAACGCGAAGAAGACCGAAGGCTACGGCGCCGAGTTCGATCTCGAGGCCTACCTGACGCCGCAGTTCTACATGACTGCCGGCGGCAGCTATAACCACACCGAGCTGAAGGACAAGAACCTGGCCATCGCGCCGTGCGGCGGCGGCTGCACCGTGCTCGATCCGCTCAATGCGTCGGGCAATGCACTGATCGATGGCAACTCGTTGCCGAACGCGCCGAAGTGGATCGGCACCTGGACCGCACGCTACGGCATCCCGTATGGCGAGAGCGGCGAGTTCTTCGTCTACACCGACTGGAACTATCGCAGCGAAGTGAACTTCTTCCTGTACGACTCGGAGGAGTTCAAGAGCAAGCCGTTCCTCGAAGGCGGCGTACGCGTCGGCTACAACTGGGACTTCGGCAAGCGCGAGATCGCCCTGTACGGCCGCAACGTCACCAACAAGAAGGTGATCACCGGCGGCATCGACTTCAACAACCGCACGGCGTTCGTCAACGACCCGCGCATCATCGGCGTGGAGTTCCGCGCGGAGCTGTAAGGCTTTCGCGAACCCGATCGGCTAACGGCCGGCCCCTCAAAGGGCCGGCCGTTTTCGTTTGTGGCCGCGCTGCCGGCAATGCTCCTTGTGGGAGCCGATTCATCGGCGATCCCGCGGCAGCGGGCAAGGTTGCCGCCAGCACCCATTCGCCGCTGAAGCGGCTCCCACAGGTCTGCGCGGGTGCTCGCCTAAACCTTTCCCCCCAAAGCCGCATCAGAGCTAGTGCCACCGACGCACCCCACCAGCACAGCGCGGCACGGCATAGGCCATAAGTCATATGGAATTTCACGAAATTCTGGTTGACGACTGAAAATCTGGTGTTATAGTTCACTACAACACCGGTCACCCACACCACCACTGGAGTACTGACATGAAAAACCTGAACCTCGCCGCCCTCGCCGCCGCCTTTGTGATCGCCACCGCTTCCCTGGCCGGCTTCCACAGCACCTCCACCACCGCTGCCCCGATCACCGAGATCAACGGCGCACACGTCACCGACCTGGCCCCGATCGTTGTCTACGCCAACGCCGACGCCAACGTCGCCGCCCTTTAACCCCCTGAAGACCTGCAGCAAAGTCATCGGAGTCGAATCATGAAAGCGCCGAACTTCATCGCCCTCACCGCCTCTGTCCTTATCGCCGGAACCAGCGTGTTCGCCCTGCGCTCCTTCGATGACCGCGCCGCTGCACTGGTCGCCGCACCCCATTTCGTCAACGGCGTCCGCGTCGTCGACCTTCCCGCTCTCCAAGTGCGGCCTACCGACGCCGATGTGCGCGAGGCAGCCCTGGCTAGCGAGGCCACCCTGGATTCGGCGGCTGCCGCCCTCAAGCGCAGCGCGGAAGATCGCGCCGCTGCGCTGATCGGCGCGCAGCTGGCCATGCCCTACTATTCGTTTGGTAATGCACTGCGCCGCACGGCCAAGGATTAAATACATGTCCATCACCTGGAACGACAGCGTCCCGATCTACCGCCAGCTCCGCGAACGCGTGGTGGCGATGATCCTGGACGGCGCCTTGAACGAAGGCGACCCGCTGCCGTCGGTACGCCAGGTCGCGGGGGATTTTCAAATCAACCCCCTGACCGTTTCCAAGGCGTACCAGGAGCTGGTCGACGAACAATTGGTTGAGAAACGGAGGGGTCTTGGCATGTTCGTGATCGATGGAGCGCGCGATGCGCTACTCAAGAGTGAAAGGGAGCGCTTCCTGCGCGAAGAATGGCCGGCGCTGTTTGCCCGCCTCCAGCGCATGGGCCTCGACCTCAAGACTTTGATGCGTGAAGCCCAAGGCTCCACGGAGGATCCGTCATGACCGCGGTCGTTACCGCCACCGGCCTGAGCAAACGCTACAAGTCGTCGCAGGCACTGGACGGTGCCACCTTCCAGATCGGATCAGGCCGTATCGTCGGCCTGATCGGTCCCAACGGCGCCGGCAAGACCACGGCACTCAAGGCCATCCTCGGCCTGACCACCTTTGAAGGCCAGCTCAACGTCCTCGGCCTGGACCCGCGCAAGGATCGCGACAAGCTGATGGAACAGGTCTGCTTCATCGCCGACGTGGCCGTGCTGCCACGCTGGATCCGGGTGAAGGATGCCGTGGACTTCGTGGCCAACACACACCCTCGCTTCGACCGAGCCAAGTGCGACGCCTTCCTGGCCCGCACCAAGCTGCAGCCGCAGCAGAAGGTGAAGCAGCTGTCCAAAGGCATGATCGTGCAGCTGCACCTGGCCCTGGTCATGTCGATCGACGCTCGACTGCTGGTGCTGGACGAACCCACGCTGGGCCTGGATATCCTCTATCGCAAGCAGTTCTATCAGAGTCTTCTGGAAGACTACTTCGACGAGGAGAAGACCATCCTGGTCACCACGCATCAGGTCGAGGAGATCGAACACATCCTCACCGACCTCATGTTCATCCGCGACGGCAAGATCGTGCTCGATACCGACATGGACAGCCTGGGCGAGCGTTTCGCCGAAGTACTGGTCGGCGCCGAGTTCGCACACGCAGCCCGGGAACTGAAGCCACTCGATGAGCGCCAGGTCTTCGGCAAGAGCATTTTCCTCTTCGACAACGTCAGCCGGCCCGAGCTGGAACGCCTGGGCGAGGTACGACGCCCGTCGATCGGCGACCTCTTCGTCGCCACCATGAAGGGCACCTACGCATGAAAACCTTCTACTGGCTGGTCAAGCGCGAGTTCTGGGAACACAAGGGCGGCTTCTTCTGGACCCCGGTGATCACCGGCATCGTCTTTCTCGTGCTCAACGGCATGGGCATTGTCCTGGGTGAGATCCTCGGCCGGGAGCACTGGGGTGGCCTGAAGTTCGGCGGCGACAGCATGCATTTCCAGTACAACATGAGCGCGCAGGACCTGCATAACGCGGGCGCCGGCATCGACATCATGCTGTACGCCGTGACCGCCATCATCCTCGGCATCACCGCCATCGTGGTCTTCTTCTACTGTCTCGGTGCGCTGTATGACGATCGCCGCGACCGCAGCATCCTGTTCTGGAAGTCGTTGCCGCTGTCGGACACGTCCACCGTCCTTTCCAAGCTTGCGAGCGCAGCCCTTGTCGCACCGGTTATCGCCATCGTCGTCGGCGTGATCGTCGGGCTGGCCATGATGATCCTCATGGCCATCGCCGCAAGCGTTCACGGCATCGGCCTGTGGACCCTGATGATGGAGGCGCATCCGTTCCACGTCGTGCTCAACCTGGTGCTGCTGATCCCGCTGTACGCCATCTGGGCGCTGCCCACGCTCGGCTGGTTGCTACTCTGCTCGGCATGGGCGAAGAGCAAGCCGTTCCTCTGGGCTATCGCCCTGCCAGTCGGCTCGGGTGTCATCGTCTCCTGGTTCGGCCTGATGGGCTCGCTGGACATGTCGAGCAACTGGTACTGGCGCAACGTGGTCGGCCGCCTGCTCGGCAGTCTGGTTCCGGCCGGCTGGGTCGGCAACGCCTCGCCGATCGTGATTCCCGGTCACAATGATCCGGCCGCCGTGCTCGACAGCCTCGACCTGGCCTACCACTACAGCGCCCTGGCGAGCCCCTCGCTCTGGATCGGTGCCGCGGCAGGTGCCGCGATGATCGCCGGTGCCATCTGGTTCCGCCGCTGGCGGGACGAAAGCTGAAACGATGTAACGACGGCCCCTTCTGGGGCCGTCTTCCATTCAGGGGTTACATCGTCCAAGGGCTGTATCTGCGCGTATCCGGAGGTTGGTCATGGTCCGTCCACCGTGGTTCCTGCTGATCGTTCCATTCGCTCTCCTCCTGGCCGGATGCGCCACGCAACACAGATATCCCGCCGCGCCGAAACCCTTGCGTGGCGAAGCGCTCGATCATCGCGTCGAGCAGCTGATGAAAGCCGCCAACGTTCCTGGCCTTGCCATCGCGATTATCGAAGATGGCAAGGTGACCTACCTGCATGCCTATGGCGAACGCGACACGGCGCAGCACCTCCCGTTGCAGACCGACACTGTGATGTATGCGGCGTCGATCACCAAGATGGCATTTTCGTACGCGGTGATGGGACTGGTGGATGACCAGCGC
Source organism: uncultured Luteibacter sp. (assembly GCA_966191635.1). Classification (GTDB taxonomy): domain Bacteria; phylum Pseudomonadota; class Gammaproteobacteria; order Xanthomonadales; family Rhodanobacteraceae; genus Luteibacter. The sequence goes on along the minus strand of CBIGPO010000014.1, from coordinate 53,647 downwards.
CTCGACCTCGATGCAAGCATCGCAGGCGACCTTCCGAAACCCCTCCCCGCTTACGAGAAGTATGCCGACCTCGCTGGCGACGCCCGCTGGAAGGCACTCACGCCCGCCATCCTGCTCAGCCACCGCTCCGGCTTTTCCAATTTTCGCTACTGGCCACCGGGCAAGGATTACGATCCCAACGGCAAGCTGGCCTTCTATTTCGATCCGGGCGCGCGCTACGCGTATTCCGGTGAAGGCATCAACCTGCTGCAGTTCGTGATCGAGAACGGCAAGGGTATCGATGTCGACACGCTGATGCGCGAACGCCTGTTCATACCCTTCGGCATGACGCGCACCAGCATGACGTGGCGCGACGACTTCGCGAGCAATCTTGCGATCGGCTACGACGAGAACGGCAAGGCGCTGGGTCACAAGCATCGTGAATCCGTCCGCGCCGCCGGGTCGATGGATACCACCGTGCATGACTACGCCCAACTGCTCGCGGCCATGGTTCGCGGCGACGGACTGACCGCCGCCACCTACCGTTCCTGGCTGACGCCGCGCATTGCAATCCACTCGTTACAGCAGTTCCCGACCATCACCTCACCCGACACCACCGACAACGATGCGATCAAACTCGGATACGGGTTGGGGATGGCCCGCTACCAGTCGACCCGCGGGCCTGTGTTCTTCAAATCGGGCCACGACGACGGCACCAACAATCTGGCGGTCTGCCAGATGGACTCACGTACTTGCGTGCTGCTTATGAGCAACAGCTCCAACGGCGAAAGCATCTTTGCCTACCTGCTGGAGGCGACCATCGGCGAGACCTGCTTCCCCTGGTATTGGGAGAACGACATTCCGTTCGACCACGCCGAGTTGAAGGGTGAGGCCGGACGAGCAAGACGCCCTGCTGCGTGTGTCGTCCCAAAGGCTTCCCTATAGGCAGGAAAAAGGGCAACCGCCCGTGTTCCCGTGGTTGGCATGTTCCAAACGTGCGCCAGCGCACGGGAATACGCTTTATGGCGTGTTGCCTGATGTGACTGCAGGGTCTACAACCGGAGAATCTTCACTAAGACGGCGACTGACCACGTGCCAGCCGACAACGAAAGCGTCAACGAAACCGAAAGTGAAAGTGAAGCGCTGGCCCGGCGCCGGGCCGTAGCCGGCGTTTCGCCGGATGAGCCGACCATCGGCCTGGCGTTCTCCGGTGGTGGCATTCGTAGTGCCACATTCTGCCTGGGCGTATTGAGAGCGCTGGCGAAGAATGGTGTCCTGCGCCGATTCGACTATCTGTCCACTGTGTCGGGTGGTGGTTATATCGGTTCGGCATTCGGCCGGCTGTTCAACCGCACGCCGGAAGGGACGCCCGAGGTCGTCACGCGTGGCGTTGCCGCGGACGGTTCTATTTTTCTCTGGTGGCTACGCCACAACGGCCGTTTCCTCGCACCGGCCGGCTCAGCCGACCTGCTGCAGGCTGGCGCGAGCCAGCTGCGTGGATTGATCGCCACACACGTCGAAGTCGCCGCGCTGGCGACCCTGCTCGCTTGCGTGGTCACTTTCCCCCATCTTGTCTACGCATGGTTCGTCGCCGGTACCGGCGTCATGCCCGTGGCCATGAGCGTGTGGTGGTGGCTGCTGTCCGCACCCGCCGCCGCCGCCCTGGTGATCTGCTATGGCTACTGGTTTCTCGGCAAGGCGACCTGGGGCGATTTCGCTACCGCCATTCTGGCGGGCATCATCGGGGTTCCGCTGGCGATTCATGCTGTCTCGGCGACAGCCTCGCTCGAGACAACCTTGCTCGGACTGGGTGCCGTCGCACTGCTGCCGACACCGCTCGCATGGATCTGTTCGCGACTTACCGGCTTGCGTCACACGTGTGCGCAGGACCGGGTGCGCTACACCGCCGGGTTAGCGCGCTGCCTCAGGTCGTGCGCACTGATCTTCGCCCTCGGCCTCCTCGATATGGCGAGCTGGTACGTGCGCGAGTGGTTGAACGCCCGAACCTTCTTCGGTCCCGCCGGTGGAAGCGTGGCGATGGGTGTCGGCATCACGACGATAGTGATCGGGATCGTGCGCTTCGCTCTCCCGGCGCTGCAGAGCGCCAGCAAAGGAGGGTTGGCGAAGCTACCGTGGGCCGCCATAGCGAATGTGCTCGGTCTGATCCTCATTGCCGCACTCGCCTTGTTCTGGACGACGATTTTCCAGACCCTGGTCTTTCCGTTCGACGGCCTTACGCCTGGCGACGGCTGCATCGGATCCTATCTTCGCTGGAGTGGCGTAGCGCTCGTCGGTGTGCTCTATCTGCTATTTAATGGGCGCTCGCTGACGCAGTTGAACCAGTCGTCGCTGCACAATTTTTATCGTTCGCGCATCGCGCGGGCCTATGTGTCGGTGGGCAACAGCGCTGCCGCACCAGGCCCGGACAAGCCTCGCTTTCCGATCAGCGTCGTCTCGGCCAACACCAGTGGAATCTGCAGCTCGATCGTGAAAGTCACCCGTCTTCTGGACGGCGACGACGTGAACATGACCGACTATGCGCCACATCGTTACGGTGGCCCGATCCATCTGGTCAACTGCTGCGTCAACCAGACCGTGGACGACCGCACCGGCACCTACAACGCCGACCGCAAGGGCGTCGCCCTGACAGTAAGCGCGCTAGGCGTGGAAACCGGCACCCACGGGCCGGCCACCGGATCGGCAGCCTGTCTTGCGGCGACCACGCTGGCCGAATGGATCGCTATCTCCGGCGCTGCGCTCGGCTCAGGCATGGGCTCGCTGACCCGGCCCGGTATGGCAGCGCTGTCGTTCCTGAGTGGCCTGCGCCTCGGCTACTGGCAGGACAACCTCGTCGACGGTCGCGATGTGAAGCCCGCCATCGTCGCAAAGTACACCGCGCTGCTGCGCGAGATGTTCGCTCGATTTCCGGGTCTCGGCAGTCCGCAGTGGTACCTGTCGGACGGCGGCCATTTCGATAACACCGGTGTGTACGCCTTGCTCAAGCGAGAGTTGCAGACCATCGTACTGGTCGACTGCGGTGCGGATCCCGACTACCTTTTCGCGGACGTCGAGAACCTCATCCGCAAGGCACGGATCGACTATGACACCGCCATTGAATTCATCGACCCGAGTGCACCAGATAGCGTCGCCGGCGCGGATGCGTCGCTGTTCGGCACACCCGCCACGATCGCGGCGACGCCGGGCAATGCCAGCCTCCTCCTGGCTCGTGTGTCCTATGCCAGCGGCAAGCGCGGCTGCCTGCTGATCGTCAAACCGCACCTGCCGCCCGACATGCCCCTCGACGTGGCCGGTTATGCCGATCGCGATTCGACCTTTCCGCAGCAGAGCACCGCGAACCAGTTCTTCAGCGAGGCGCAATGGGAGAGTTACTGCGAGCTGGGCGTACTACTCGGCATGCCGATCAATGCGGACCTGCTCTCGTCCCTGCATGGGTGGGCCTGGTCCACGCCGGTCGTCGGCACGGACCCCAGCCAGTTATCCGCGCCCGTGGTAGCACCCAGTCGTGCGCAAAGGATCGCAACGACGGTCGGCACATCGATCGGCGTAGGGGCGCTACTGACCGCCCTGCTCGCGGGTTGGCAGGCGTGGGATACGTACAAGCAACAACTGGCGCAAATGCAGGCCGCGAGCGCGGCGGAAACGCGCCGGATCAACGAAGAAACGACCGACGTCATCGCTGCGGTGGCTGCCGCGAATATCCACGGCGCCGCCTACGACAGCGAACTCAATGGACATCTGGTGACACTCACAACCGACCTGCAAGGCCATGCACTGACCGACGCGCAACGCGGTCTCATGCAAGACCTGGGCGGCGATGTGCAGTCGCTGTGCGACCGGACCAGTCAAAGCACCGCCGAGGGCGGCGCACTATGGTCGGCATGCAAACAACAGGCCGGTCTGGTGAACACGTTGGGTACCGCCCCACTCAACGCGTGGACAGCGGCGATGCGCAACTATGACCGCTGGCGAGACGCGGCGGAAGACACTGTGGGGGTAAGCGCGACACCTTCCGTGGAAGATGTCGCCGCGGCCGCCTCCGCGCCGGCTGCTCCCATCCCGACTCCCATGCCCTCGGCGGCCTCGGAACCCAGCCCTCCGCCTCCGCCGCCGGTGGCCATGCGCGCGACCGTCGCCCCCTCGGCCGCCGATCCGGCCACGCTACGCAAACGGGCCGTGGACGCCTGCGGGCAATCGAAGCAGGCGTTCCTCCTCTACACGCAGATCTATGACGACAGCCAACGCAACGAAGTGATGGCCAGCCTTGCGCCCGTACGCGATCTCGGCATCGTGGTGCCGGGCATCGAGAATGTCAGTGACACCGCGCGTCGTGCCGGTCAGCGCAACCCGTTCGAGTGGCCCACTCCGACCGTGCTGTACGCGCCTCAGGGAGCCGCGTGCGCGATCGCCCTGGTGGCCTGGGGCAATGCCGCCCTTCCCGCCCTGGCAAAACAACCGGCACACGCGGTTGCCCTCCCGCCGGGAAGCGGCCAGCCCAACGTCCTCGAGCTGTGGATACCGAGGCCGCGAGCCAGCCACTGAGCGATCAGGCTGCAACCTCCTCCGCTACACGCGCCTCTGGCAGGAAGATCATCGCCGGCGGCGCGTGCATCAGGAAGTTCTGGTGCGAGATATTCCAGGCATAGGCGCCCGCCAACGGAAAGACCAGCCAGTCACCAAGGGCCAGCGTGGCCACGCGTTGGTCGCGGGCAAGCACATCCTTGGGCGTGCAAAGCTGGCCGACGAGCGTGACTCTCTCGTCGTTTATCACCACTGAGCCACCACGCGGCACCACGAAGAACGGATGGTCGTGACCTTGCGCCGGCGGCGTACGAAAGTGATGCGTACCACCCCGCGCGATCGCGAACCATTGGCCATGGTTACGCTTGATGTCGATCACCTCCATCGCATAGAAGCCACACGCGACGCTTACATAGCGCCCCGGCTCGAAACGAAGGGCGATCTCGGGATAGCGATCCAGCGGCCCAGCCAGGCCCAAGCAGAAGGCAGCCCAATCGAACGACCGCGACGGATCCGCATAGTCGACGCCGAAACCGCCGCCCACGTTCACCGTTGCCACATCAAGTCGATACTCACCTCGCCAACGGTCCACGGCGGCCAGGCAAGCTCCGACCAGGGCGAGATGCGTTTCCACGTCAGGCTGGTGCGACATCAAATGGAAGTGGAAGCCGCGAAGATCGAGCCACGGCGACGACGACACGCACGCCAGCGCATGCGGCAATGCCTCCTCATCCATGCCGAACGGTGAAGGCCGACCGCCCATCATCAGGCGGGTCGTCCCCAGGTCCGGCAGCGCGATGTTCATGCGCAGGAAGATCGGTACCCTGCGTCTGGCACGCTCTGCGATCGCCGCCAGGCGCTCGATTTCACCGACGCTTTCGACATGCACCGCGCAGTCCGGCAAGGACACCGCGAGTGCCAGCTCGTCGTCCAGTTTGCCAGGTCCACCGAAGAGCAAGGGACGTCCCGGCTCGTGCTCGTGCAGCCAACGCAGCTCACCGCCGGAGGCGGCCTCGAATCCGTCCACGAAGGGACGCAAGGTCCGCAATACAGGCGGTTCGGCGTTCGCCTTCGCCGCGTAGAACAGCTCGCACCGGGCAGGCAGTTGCGACCTCATCCATGCGGCGTGGCGACTGAGTGCATCGAGGTCATACACATAGGCACACAGAGGACCATCGTGCCGGCTACGCCATTGGCGCAAACCCTCGACAGCCCGATCTCCCTCGGGCATCAGGCTCATGCTGCAACCTTCGCGGTGATCCGACCCGCAAGCGGGCTAGGCAAGGCGGTGTAGTCCGACTCACGATCCGCACGACGAAACAGGCGCGTGCGCAGGTTGTTCTTGCTTGGCAGGTCGGCACCCTCGACCAGGGCATCCAGCAGGTCCTCCGCACCGAAACGCACACTCCAGCTCAAGGCGATACCACCGACGACATCCCACAGCCGCTGCTCGAGCCGCTCGAACGCGTGGCCATCACCTGCCCCTGCGGCCAGGTGGAACATGGCCTCACCAAGGTTGTTGATAAGCGCGCAATAGGCGACCCGCTTCCAACCCAACGCACGCGGATACAGCAGCGATTCGCGTGCACGCGCGGACACGCCCTCCAGTCGCTCACCGGCCCAGGCCGAGTCGGTGAGCTTCGTCCCTTCCAGATCACGCACCCATACCCGTGCAGGCAGGCCATCCTCGAAACCGAGCAAGGTGTTCTGCAGGTGTGGCTCGAGGACGACGCCGTGTTCGAAGAACGCGAGCCACACGCCGTCGAGCAGCAGCGCGGCGTAACTGTCGAACCAGCGTACGGCCGCCTCGTCGTAATGCAGCCCAGCCTTCGCGGCATGCGAGCGGACCATGACCTCACAGGGACGAGCACCGTTGCGGTCGGTGGCGAACAACGCGCCGGCGACTCGCGGTTCGTAACGCTCACGCGTAACGGCACCAAGCGTGTCGCGGTAAAGCATGCCGAAGCTCTCGGTCAATGCGCGCACGGCATCTGCATCGTCACTGGCCGCGTTGAAATCAAGCGTTGTAGCGGCGGGTTCGGTAAGAACGTCGAAACCGCGCACACGGCGACGCACATCGTTCCATACGGGCTGCAGCAGCCGGGTCAAGGCCACCGCACTTTCCAGCTCGTACCACGCGTTCTTCCGGACGCAGTTGGTCAGACGGACGTGGATCGAAAGCTTGAGAAAGTAGTCGAGATCGGGGTGATACATCGTGCGCACCGACGAAGTGGGGCTCAGTGCGAGGCCACGCGGGCCGACGGGCTCGATCCAGCCCCGCTCACGTGCCGCCTGGAAAGCCGGGTTGGCCAGGACCAGATCGACTTCCCAGGGATGACACGGGTAGAGGTCGCTACCTCCCGCCGCGCGTATCAGCGTGTCGTCGACATCGATTCCGTAGTCCTTGCGCAGGCGTGGATCGACGCGAAACCAGTACAACGGGAACCGCGTGCCAGCCTCAGGCGAGCAGGCGAGCACGTCGTCGATCGGCACGCCTTCGCGACTCTTCGGCGTCGGGTGCATCGCGTGGCCCCAGATCATCGCTTGCTCGGCATCGATGAGGCTGTCGCCGCTGGGTACCCTGCCCTCGTCGCTGGCAAGCAGGCGGCGCGTGATGTCCACGCTGTTCACGCTCTGCGCCAACAGTTCGTCGTTGAAGCTATCTGCGGGAGCCACGCGCTCGAGGAGGAAGTGCACCAGGCCCGTCGCATCGACACAGCGCCAGGCTTCGCCCGGACGCTTCACGTACGGCGCCGACATGTACTCGCAACGACCCAGGCGACTCATGCGTTCGACACGCACCGCGATGGCATATCCCGCTTCAGGAAATCGAATACGCAAGCGACGCCCAGGACCGTGCGCCAACCCGGCGGGTCCATCCGCGTCACGACTGTCGATAGCCACCTCGTTGCGCGGCAAGGCAAACTCGCGCAGGTAACAGTTGAGCCAACACGCCACCGCCTGCGACTGGGCCAGGGCGTCGTACCATTGGTTACGCATGACTTGTCGAGACATCGTCGTTTCTCCGGTTTCCTAGGAAGAAGACTGCGGTGGCGACCAGCAACGCCGTCCCCGCGGTGGCCGCGGCAGCCACGAAGGGCATCGCAAGGCCATAGCGCGTCACCAGCGAACCGGCGGTCACGCCGCCCAATGCGCCGGCCCATTTGCCACAGGCATCGAAACGGCCAAACATCCGACCTGCCGCGCCTTCGCGGGCCTGCGCCGCCATGGCGCGATTCAGGCCGACAAAGGCGAGCAACATGCCCACGCCGTAGGCCACGCGCATCAGTGGCAACCATGTCGCCACGCTCAGCGCGGCATGCCCCGCGCAGGCAAGTGCGAGCACGCCGAGCCCCACCAACAAAGGCGTCGGTGATGGACTGGCACGACGCAACCAGGGCATCGCCACCAGGTAGACCAGGTGCGGAAGGCTGTAGAACAACCCCGCCAGCCCGTCGTCGCTCACGCCGAGATGCTCGCTGTACGGAAGGAAGTAAGGAAACGTCACCACCATGGCGAAGCAGAACAGGAACTGGATCACCAGCAGACCGGCCATGGTCCTTCGCTCTGCCGAAGGGACGGACGCCGTCGTCGTTGCGGTCCGGAGTGCCGATACGCCCGCCTTCGGTTCGTCGCGCGGGAGTAACGAGGTGACGACGAGCGCCAGGCAAGGCAGCACCGCGAGATAGCGATACAACTCATGAGTCAGACCTGTCTGCGTGGCGAGACCGAGCAGGATCGGCGCCGTGACCATCGCCAGTCGCGCGGAGTATTGCGTCCAGTCCAGCGCGCGCGACAACGTGCCCGCTTTCGCCTGGGTCGAGAGGTAAGCGTTGGCCGCAGCGAGCGAGCCGCCGAACGTACCCTGGACGATCAGCGCCACGATGAACCAGAACAGGTTCGGCGCGTAACCGGCCAGTAAGAACCCCGCCGCCAGGCCGCCCTGGGCACGCATAAGCGACAGGCGCCTTCCGTGCCCGTCGGCCCATCGTCCCCACGCCGTCGAAGTTAACGCTGTACACACGGTGGGAAGCACGTAGAGCGCGCCGGTAAGCCACGTCGGTGCACCGGGCGCGAGCACCGCAAGTACCCGAGGCATGAACAAGGGCATACCCAGGGCGGTGAAGGCCGCAAGGTAGTGCGCGAAGAGGACAGCTCCCAGGACACGCATCAGCCGCCGTCCTGGGTGCCTGTCGCACGCATGCGGGACATCGCCGCTTCAGTCCGCATGAAGTTGGGTCCACTGTCCCCATAGAACTTGTTGATGTCCGCCGCGCCACTTGCCGTCTTGCTGAGCAGGCTGCCCGCGCTGAGCAGGTATTTCACCGGCAGCCAGGGCGCCTCCAACAGCGCGTTGGCCGGTGCCACATCGATGCCCTCAAGGTGCAGATACTTGAGCGTGCGATGCAAGGTCTCGCGCAGCGCTGCATACATGGGCTGCCGGAACGCCGGCAGCGTCTCGGCGAGCCCCTCGATCACCGCAACCAGATCGAGCTGCAGGGTAATCGTGCAAAACATCCGCGCCAGCGCCGTATCGTTGTCCACCGCGATGCGCGCGTCACGCAACGTGCCGTATGCGTCGAGGTCGTCCACGGTCGTACGCAAACGGGACAGGAGGACGCGGGCCGCATCGTTGTCCTTCATCAGCAAACGCACTGGCTCTTCGGCGTCATAGATCAGCACGGCGTTCTGCTGATTCGATTCCAGCGCGATGCCGTGCACCAGCCACAAGCGCAGATGCACATCGCACAACAACGCCACGTACGCGCACCACCAGGCCATGAGATCACCGTCGTACCAGCGATCGGCAATGTGCGCCGCCATGCTGCGGCCATCAGGCAGGGATGCGCATAACGCAGCTACCGGCACGAGCGTGGTCGCGTCCAGCCCCGGATACCGCCGCACCAGCCAGGACAAGTGACGAGCCTCCGCGACGTGACCGCCATGCGACTCGTCCACGTGCACGTAGCGCTCGCGCAGTGCCGGATCGAGTTCGGCCACCGTGCGCAACACGCGCTCGAACCAATGGCCGTCATAAAGAGTCGAGGGCTTGATCAGGCGCAGATTGAGTGCACCCAGCGTCCGCATCAGTAGCGGCAGCTTGATGTGCGCCCTTGGATGATCTACCGGCACCACCGTTCGCACCGACAAAGTGGGCCGCACCGCCAGCCACGTGCGCGGCGCGCGCAGGCTACCAACGGGAAGGTCGAGACCGTCGCCGTCTACGCGGTCGCCCATGCGCAGCCATGTCAGCGGATGAACCGGGATGAGTACGTGGGTCGTAGCGTGGGCCGACAGCAGGCCGACGTCCTCCATGGAAGGCCAGAATGTCGGCACCGGTGTCGTCAGCGTGACTGCCTGCCGTGGCACGGCGAGCCAATGCAAGGCGAATGTCGGATCGAACTCCGGCGCCCAGCGACGCATATCATCGGCATCGAAACCGGATTTGGCTCGCGCCGTGGGATAAAACGGATGATCGCGAAAGCTGGCCAATCGGTCGCAGGCTAGCAGCCGTTCGCCCCACGTCGCGTGATCGAGAACCAGCGACAGCGGGCCCGCATCGCGAACGAAGGCCTCACGTGCGAGCGCACGGTGCGCGATGGCGCACGCCGCTTCGCCAGCGTATGCCGCATGCAGTGCGATGGTTTCCTCGTCGAGTCCTTCGGACAGGATTGCCAGCCAACGCTGCGCGCTGGCCTCCTCAACGGCCACGTGTCCATTGTCCAGCACCCAGCGCCCTGCCCCGGCACGCACGCTCTGCATCGCATCGCACGGCGTCGCGGAGAGCCAGACCACGCCGGCCGGCAAATGGTCGACCCGCCACCAGCCCGGCGGCTCATCACCAACCCAGGCAGCGCGCACATGCCTTGGCGGCTGGGTAAAGACACCAAGGCTGGCGATATCGCGGACGTTCTCGCGCAGGCAGGTGTCGATGATCCGCTGCACGATGTACGACTCGTCGGAGACACGTACATCCAGGCTCATGCGTACGATTCCTTCGGCGCGATCCGCCACTCCAGTACCGATTCGATACGCGATAGCGCACGTGTCAGATCGGCATCGCTGTCGGCCACGAGGCTTAATGCACCGAGATAATCCTTGTTCGAATGAGTAAGACGGATCTCGTCACCCACCTTGCGCAACGCGCGATAGACACCCTGCGCACCGTCACTGGCATCCACCCTGTCCGGAGGTGACAACGAGAGCCTGCCTTCCTGCGTCGCGACGTAGTAACGCACCATCGCGTGACGAGCACTGGGCACCGCATCGAGCAAGGCGTCGCCAAGATACAGGCTCAGAATTCGCTCGAACCAACCGTTTGGCTGCATGCTTTCGAGCATGAACTCACGGCCATCACCGATACTCCGGTAGTTGATTTCAATCAACACCGGCCCCCGGGAGGTGAGTACGAACTCGCTGTGGCATACGCCGAAGCCAACGCCGAACGCCAGCACCTGGGCCAATGCCTGCTCGCGGCACGAAACACCGTGCGGACCGTTCCAGTGAGCCTCGCGCTCGATGAAATGCGGTGGCGGTGACAGCACCACGTCGAAGCCACCGATAGCCTGCACGCGGCGACCGTCACCGAGGGTTTCCAGCGTGAACAATGGCCCCTCGAGAAAGCCCTCGAGCAACACGGCACGATCCGGTCCGTTCACGCGAAACGCGTCGAGATAGGCGCTCAGTTCGGCCGCACTCGCACACAAGCGAACATCGAGGCTGGCAACGCCCTCGCGCGGTTTGGCGATGACAGGATACGGCGTGTCGGTGGGTGGCGACTCCCCTGGACCAAGCATGTGGAACCAGGGCGAGGGCAAGCCGCGTTCACGCAACCGCTCGCGCATGGCTGCCTTGTTCTTCGCCGCATAGCACACGCGCCAGTCCTTTCCCGGCAGCTGGAACTCCGCCGCGACGAGCGCGGTGGAGGTTTGCAGGTGATCACTATTGGAGAACACCGCGCGCGGCTGGATGCCTTCGTTGCGCAGCGCGTCGATGACAGCCAGCGGATTGAACACATCGCACTCGACCACGTGGATTGTCGAAGGCTCCGCGACCGCCGCCAGGCGCTCGAGATGTTCGAGCCGGCGGTCGGTGGCAATCACCACCGGCAGGCCGAGCCGGTGGGCGGCGGGGATGAAGCCGTCGATGACGGCGGGGTGCGCAACATGCGCGAGGATGACGAGGGGGAACGAGGCCATGGGGGAGTTCCTTTGAAGCGTTAAGTGTCAGAAAGCCAGTTCCAGCCCGACAGTCACACTGCGAGTGGGCGCCGGCTGGCGGCCCCACGGACTGGTATCGATTCCTCTGAACCAGTACTGCCTGTCAAAAAGATTGTTCACCGCCAGCGATCCGGTAAGTACCGAGGTGCCGCGTGTCATCAGCGTTTGTGTCCACTGCGCATTCCACACCGAATAGGAAGGCAACCGACCGACCGATGCGATGGCGTTCTCGGCGCGCGTATTCGCCGCATCGGTGTATGCGCTGCTGAAGTAGTAGCCGGTCAAGGCGACCGTCATGTGACCACGCGTATACGACGCGCCGGCGTTCACCTGGTTGCGCGAGGTGTAGGGCACGCGGAGCCCTTCGTACTGGCCCGAGCGCTGTTCGGCGTCGAGGTACGCATAGCCGGCCGTGAGCTTTAAGCCATCCAGGGCTTCGGGCGACCAGGCGACGTCTGCCTCCAGTCCCTGGTGGGTGGTCTTACCGATATTGCCGTACGTGCGCGTCGTGTTGTCGAGCTGGATCTGCTTGTCGAAGTCGATGCGATAGAGGTCGGCGTGAATGACCGTGCGCGCCGTCGGATTGAAGCGCGCGCCCAGCTCATAGTTCCAGGCGAGCTCGGAATCGAGGTTGTCGCCGAACACGATCTGGGTCACCTGCGGCGCACGCAGCGAGCGCTGAGCATCCGCATACACGTACCAGCGATCGGAAGCCTTGAAACCCAGCGTCAGCCCCGGCAACGCGTTACGCACGTTGTTGGTAAACGACGTGCCATTGGCCAGGTTGCGGTATGTCGCGTCCAGATGCTCGTAACGAACGCCAGGCGTTACCACGAAACGATCGTCGGCGAAGCCGATCGCGTCGCTGATATAGCCCGCCCACGCGCGGTCGCGGAACTGCCAGTCGCGCACCAGCGTATACACGCCGTTGTCCAGGCCGGTATTGCCAACGAGGAAGTCGATGTCTTCGCGCACGGCGCGCGCACCGACGGTCCATTGCTGGCTCACCGGCCCATCGATATGCAGACTGAACTGCGGCTGCGTCCCATAAACCTTGAAGCCACGCGGTGCGCTCTGAAGGAGCTGCGGCGGCAGGTCGGAACGCCAGGTCTCGGCCGCCGAACGGCGCATGCCGACGGTGAAATTACGTTCGCTGTCGGTGCTGAAGTTGGTCCAGCTGAACTTCGACGAATCAAACACCGACCAGGCGCCCAGGTCCTGCTCGTAAGTGAGCGAGGCACGCGTTGTCGTGCCGTTGAATCGATCGAGCGGACGAGTGGCCTGTCGGGGGTCGTCCCGGTAGTCGGCCACCGAGAGGGCGCCTGCCATATCCATGCTGGCGATATAGCGTTGTATATCGGCCTTCAACAGCTTGTCGTCACTGATCCACCATTCGGTACGCAGGCGGACATTCTTGACGTTGGTGCCGCTGTGATCTCGGAAGTACTCGCCCTTGAGGTAATCGGCATCCAGCTGCATACCGAAGTTCGGCGTGAGGTATCCGCCTGTGGACAACGACGTGTCGCGCAACATCTGACCACGACCATAGGCTGTGATGCGCTCACCGAGCGTCGTGGTCCAGCGATCAGGAATGGGCTTGCTGACGAAGTTGATCACGCCACCGACGTTGTTCGGGCCGTACTGCACTGCCGCTCCGCCGCGCACAATATCGATACGGTCGATCTGGTTCATGGTGACCGGAAACAACGACAGGCTGGTCTGGCCGTAGGGCGCCAACGAGAGCGGGATACCGTCCAGCAGTGCCTGCACGCGCCCGCTGCGGCTTTCATACAGACCGCGCAAGGCGATCTGCGGCAACACACCGGTACCTGTCTCGTCGAAGATCTTCACGCCGGGCACGCGCTGCAGGGCGTCGTCCAGCGAACGATTCGCGCCCGTCGAAAGCGCTTCATGGTCGACCACCTGGCGGCTGCCTGCGTAGGTCTTGACGTCCTCCACGCGCGAAGCACCGAGCACACTGCCGGTCACGACAACCGGGTCGAGCTTGCGCGCCTTGTCTTGGGTCGTGTCCTGCGTCGCGTCCTGGGCCAGTGCTGCCTGTGCGGCAAGGGCGAGGGTCAGGGCGATGACGATGTTCCGCTGGCAGAGGCGGTCCTTCATGGAGCGTTTCCTTCGAAGAGAATGGAGGGGATCACGGCTCGCGCAGTTCGGCGACACGCTGACGAAGCGCCGTCTGGAGCAAACCGCGGTCTTCACCGGCGAGCAGCCACTGGCAGCCGTGCGCCAGCCAGTGAGCGCGTTGTTCGGCGTCGCGTGGGTTGGCGCAAAAGGGGATGGCGCTGGCCGCGCAGCGGTCAGCCAGTTGCAAGAGTGCGGACCAGACGTCCGGGTGCAGGGGGCGGGGTCCCAGCCCCATGTCGAGGGCCAGATCGAGCGCGCCCTCCATCACCAGCGACACGCCGGGTACGGCAAGGATCTCGTCGATGGCCTGAAGGCCGGCGACGCTCTCGATCATCGGGACGATGCGGATCTCGCGATTCGCACGCTCGATGTATGCATCTAGCGGCACATTACCGAATCCGGTCACCCGACCGCCCGTGATGCCGCGGCGCCCCATCGGTGGGAAACGCGCGGCGGCAACGGCGGCGCGTGCCTGGTCGGCGGTTTCGAGACGGGGAACCACGATGGCCCTCGCCCCGGCATCGAGCACACGGCCGATCAGCTTCGGATCGACCTCCGGCACGCGCACCCACGGCTCGCAGCCTACGACCTCGCAGGCGCGAATGGCGTGCTGCAGCTGATCCGGTGAGACCAGCAGATGCTCCAGGTCCAGCACGACAAAGTCGTAGCCGGCCCTGCCGATCATCTCGCAGAGCAACGGAGCCGGTAGCGAATTAAGTATTCCGATCTGGCGCGGCATAACGTCCTGTCGAGTCGGTGGGGACGACCGCCGCGGACGATAATGGGAACCGTTCTCAATAACAAGAGGTCTGGATCACACTCCTGCTTAGCCGCCGCCACCCCCGCCGCCATGGATCCCGCCCTTGGTCAGCGCTGCCGGGTCGAGCAGCTTGGCCAGTTCAGCCTTCGACAGCCCGGTGGTCTCCAACGCCACCTCCATGATCGGACGCTTTTCCTTGTAGGCCTGCTTCGCCGTGGCGGCGCCCTTCTCATAGCCAATGACCGGATTCAACGCGGTGACGAGGATGGGATTCTTGTCGAGCGCTTCGCGGATGTGTTCTTCGTTGACCTTGAACCCAGCGATGGCCTTGTCGGCGAGGAGCACGGTCACGTTCGCCAGGATCTCGATCGACTGCAGCAGGTTGTACGCGATCACCGGCAGCATGACGTTGAGCTGGAAGTTACCGGACAGGCCGCCGATGGCGATCGTCGCGTCATTGCCGATCACCTGGGCAGCCACCATCGCGGCGGCTTCCGGGATGACCGGATTGACCTTGCCCGGCATGATCGACGAGCCCGGTTGCAGTGCCGGCAGTTCGATCTCGCCAAGACCTGCCAACGGGCCGGAATTCATCCAGCGCAGGTCGTTGGCGATCTTCATCACCGCCACCGCAAGCGCACGCAGCTGCCCTGAAAGTTCGACGGGTGCGTCCTGTGCGGCCATACCCGCGAAATAGTTCTCGGAGGATTCGAACTTCACCCCGGTGAGTTTCGACAGCTCGACGGCCACGGCCGGACCGAACTTCGGATCCGCGTTGATGCCGGTGCCCACCGCGCTACCGCCCTGCGGCAGGCGACGCGTGCGCTTGAGCGTATCGGTGATGCGTTCGGAAGCGTCGGCAATCTGTGCCGACCAGCCTGAGAGCTCCTGGCCGAAGGTGATCGGCATGGCATCCATGAGGTGGGTGCGGCCGGTCTTCACCACCTTCTTCAGCTCTTTCGCCCGCGTGTCGATCGTCTTGCGCAGATGCTTGAGCGCCGGCAGCAGCTTCTCGGTCGTCGCCAGCGTGGCACTGACCAGGATGGCCGTGGGGATGACGTCGTTGGAGCTCTGGCCCGCGTTGACGTGGTCGTTCGGGTGGACGGTCGTGCCAGCGGCCGCGGCGAGGTGCGCAATCACCTCATTGGCATTCATGTTGGAGCTCGTGCCCGAGCCGGTCTGAAAGACATCGATCGGGAAGTGCTCGTCGACGCCACCGGCGGCAACCTGTTCGGCGGCGGTTCGGATAGCCTTGGCCGAGGCCTTGTCCAGATGCCCGAGCTTGACGTTCGCCTCCGCCGCTGCCGACTTGATCAGTCCCAGCGCACGGATGAACTCGCGCGGCATGGTCAGCCCCGACACCGGGAAGTTATCCACCGCCCGCTGGGTCTGGGCGCCATAGAGGGCTTTGGCGGGTACCTTCAACTCGCCCATGCTGTCGCGTTCGGTGCGGAATCTGCTCATGCCGGAGATGCCTCGGTGTGGGATTCCCTTACAGTAAGCCTGATGACCGCTCTTTTATAGGAGCCGGGCCCCTGACAGCCCAATGATTTATAATCGCCGGCTGCTCCCGCCTAGCCTCCAGGAACGCCCCATGTCCCACGCCACGCTGACCGCTCTTTCGCCGCTGGACGGCCGTTACGCCTCCAAGGTGGAGCCGCTGCGCCCCATCTTCAGCGAATTCGGTCTGATGCATCGCCGCGTGCACGTGGAAATCCACTGGCTGCTGGCCCTGGCCGCGCACCCGGGCATCGTCGAGCTGCCGGCCTTCCCGGCCGACGCCGTCACCCGCCTGCTCGCCATCGCCGATGACTTCTCGATCGAAGACGGCGAGCGGATCAAGGCGATCGAGGCGACCACCAACCACGACGTCAAGGCAGTCGAGTACCTCATCAAGGAAAAGATCGGCAACGATCCCGCCCTCGCCCAGGCCAAGGAATTCGTGCACTTCGCCTGCACCAGCGAAGACATCAACAACCTCGCCTACTCGCTGATGCTGCGCGACGCGCGCGAATCGGTGCTGCTGCCGGCGCTGGACCAGATCATCGCGAAGCTGCGCGGCCTTGCGCACGAACACGCCGGCCTCTCGCTGCTCGCACGCACGCACGGCCAGACCGCCTCGCCGACCACCATGGGCAAGGAAATCGCCAACGTCGTTGCGCGCCTCGAGCGCCAGCGCCGCCAGCTCGTCGCTATCGAGATTCCGGGCAAGATCAACGGTGCCGTCGGTAACTACAACGCACACGTCATCGCTTATCCGGCGGTCGATTGGCCGGCGCTCGCGTCGAACTTCGTCGACGGTCTCGGTCTCACCTTCAATCCGTACACCACCCAGATCGAACCGCACGACGGCATCGCCGAGTTCGCCGACGTGCTGCGCCGGATCAACATCATCCTGATCGACCTCGCGCGCGACATCTGGGGTTACATCTCGCTGGGTTACTTCCGCCAGGCGCTGAAAGCAGGTGAAGTCGGTTCGTCGACCATGCCGCACAAGGTCAACCCGATCGACTTCGAGAACGCTGAAGGCAACTTCGGCCTCGCTAACGCCCTGCTCGGCCACTTCGCCGAGAAGCTGCCGATCAGCCGCTGGCAGCGCGACCTCACCGACTCCACCGTGCTCCGCGCGCTGGGCACCGCGTACGGTCACTCGCTGGTCGCTATCGAGTCGCTGCTCAAGGGCTTGGGCAAGCTCAACGTCAACGCCGATCGCGTCGCCGCCGACCTCGACGCCAGTTGGGAAGTCCTCGCCGAAGCTGTGCAAACCGTCATGCGCCGCTTCGGCCTGCCGGAGCCGTACGAGCAGCTCAAGGCGCTCACCCGCGGCCAGGGCATCACCAAGGATTCGATGCGCGCCTTTATCGCTGGCCTGGACCTTCCTGCGGATGCGAAGCAGGCACTCGCCGAACTGACGCCTGCGTCTTACATCGGTCTTGCGGACAAGCTCGCGAAAGCCATCTGATTCTGCGAACGCATCGCTCACGAAAAAGCCCGGCATTCACATGCCGGGCTTTTTCGTATCTGCAGGCGTCAATGGTGGTCGTGATCGTTGCAACTGTTGTCACGACGGTCGCGATCGTCGCAATGACGATCGGGGCCATTGTTATAGCGGCCATAACCACCATCGCGGTGATCGCGAATGAGACAACCGCTGAGGGAGACGACGGAAGACAGAAGCACGGCGATGAGAAGCAGACGTTTCATGGGTGACTCCGGAGATAACGACGGCGCGTTACGTCGTTGTACGTTACGCGTGGCGCCATCAAGGGCTGATGAATGCCAACCTTTCACCTAACCTAGACCTGACAACTCAGTGACTCCGGCGACCCCGACATCGACCGTCACTTTTCAGACTCCATCCATGGATTGAATGTGCCGATTCGGGTAGCTTTCAAGGCTCATCGGCAAGGAGACCTACATGCATTGGATCAAGACGCTCGCCACATTGACGGCCCTGTCCGTTTACGCAAGTTCTGCTTTTGCCACGAATTCCGCAGCTGGCCAATCGATCCGACAAGGGGCTCCAAAGGGAATCACAGAGGCGTTCTATACCTGTGCGGATAAGGCGGGAAACGACATGGTCGCATTGGGGTCATGCACTTCTTCGGAAAAAAAGGTTCAGGATGCTCGTCTGAACAAGGCATACGCCATCCTGATGGCTAAGCTCGAACCGAAAGCCAAAGAGAGCATGAAGGCTGCCGAGCGTTCGTGGCTAGACTTCAATGGAAAGTCTGTAAATGCGGAGCTCGATCTTCGTGCGACTGATAAGACGGCAAGTATCGAGGCCAGCATCAGCGAAGTGTTTCGATACTGCGACCAGGCGAACGTCCTGGAGAATTTTGTCTACTTTGTAAACGACTAGTATTCCGAAGAGCTCTCAAGGAGGATTGTCTATGACAGGACCAGATACGCGCGACGCGGAATCGCTGGCCGGTGCGGTCTACTTTATTGTTGGACGTGGCACGGAGGGTGGCCCGGCGTCCTACCGGTTGAGCGTTGCAGGTCTGAATGACCGCAACTGGGGAGAGTTGGGAAGCGTCGCGGCAAATAGCGGCTATTCGATAGGCACCATTCAGGTAGATCTTGGCCAGAGAGGAACCTGGGGCCTGGGTGATACCAAAGGGCCAGCAAGTCCTGGGCAAACAACGTACGTCGATGGACTTATTGACCAATCGGCGGGGTACGCGCACGCCAACCGCCTGCCGTTTGCAACTGATCTAACGCAACTTCGTTCGAACTTGCTTAGTCACGGAAACGGGGAACACGGGCGAACATCTATCGCATTCATCGACGCAGATACGCGCGACAGCATAAACCACTGGGCCTCATCGAATGACGGCAAAAAGTGGATCCATGCAAATATCGACTATCCACAGGTAAAGAGCGCAACGAAAACGGCCACCGATCTGCTCGATCGCTACGGAACCAATGTCGTAGACGACCGACGTCTCGAGACCGTGGCGCTGCTGGCGAAGACTGCTAACCAGTGGCCCTCCCAGCTCCCCAAGTTCAAGGAAGTCCTGGAGCACGGCGGCACTTACGAAGACGTTTTGGCGACCGCGCAGCAAATCAAAATCCACAATCGCGTTTATGACGGCCTTGACGCAGTCGCGGTTGCCGAACGATACAAGGCCGCATTCGAAGATACCTCCAAGGCACCCGCTTTGGAGCGAGCACAGGCAAAAGTCGTTCGGGAGGGTTTCGATCCGTCCTCGCAGGCGACTGACAGTGACATCAGGGAAGCATTACATGCCATTGGCCAAGGAGGTCGAGCCACAGCGATGACTGCCTCGGATTCGTTACGTAGAGGTTCGCAAGGGAATCGCGTTACTGAGCTTCAATCGCAACTGGTCGCACTCAATATCACGGATGCCCACGGGCGTCCCCTCTCACCTGATGGCAACTTCGGACATGCGACGCAGGCTGCGGTGGAAAAGTTTCAGGCTGCGCATGGAATGACGGTTGACGGCATCGTGGGCCATCGAACCGAAACGGCGCTGCAACAAGATGTCGAGAAATCGCGGCAGGCCACGCTCTTGAGCCTTGCCGACGAACGCCATCCTGGGGTCTCGCTGTATCGGCAGGCATTGGGTGGCGTGCGCACGGTGGATGAGGAACGCGGGCGCAGCAGCGATCGGGCAAGCTGTCATTTGGCCGGATCACTGGCGGTGGCGGCATGCGGCGCTGGTTTGAACCGAATCGATCATGTCGCGATGAGCGATGATGGAGTGCGTGCATATGCTATCCAGGGAGATCTCAATTCTCCCTTCAAGCGGTACACCGAGGTGAACGTTGCGCACTCGGTAACCATTCCCTTGGAGCAGAGCGGTGCTGACTTTGTCAGGGCAGCGGGCGAACAGGCCCTACAAGCGCCAGTCGTACAACCCCAACAGCAGACTCAGCAACAAGAAGTGCCCGCGCAACAGCCCGCGATGCACCGCTAACGCGAGGGACCGCCATGTCGCGGTCCCTCTCTTGTGCTCCTCGTGGATGCCACCAGAAACCTCTGCGCACAACGCCGCGGCCGGGTTGCCCCTTGGGGCCGCCTGAGCTGAGGGCCGCTCAGTCCAACTTACGGAGCGAGAGCCCAGCTACGGCCCGCCTCGAAGAGCTGCGCCTGCGGCCCCAAGGGGCAACCCGGCCGCGGCCCCTCGCGGCTACAATGCCGCCCATGGCCATCCAGACCCCCACCCGCAAGCCCCTCCCGATTGAAGTGCGCGGTAGCGCCAGCCAGCCGCTCGGCATGAGCGCCGCGCAGTTCCTGCGCGATTACTGGCAGAAGCGACCGCTTCTCATCCGCAACGCCTTCCCGGACTTCCAGCCGCCGATCCAGCCGAACGACCTCGCCGGACTCGCCTGCGAAGAGGGTGTGCTTGCCCGCCTGATCATCCACGACGAGAAGCGCGACCGCTGGACGGTGAAGAGCGGCCCGTTTGAAGAAGCCGAATTCGGCAAGACGCCCAAGCGCGACTGGACGCTCCTGGTCCAGGATGTCGACAAGTGGGATAGCGACGTCGCCGGTCTGCTCGGCCACTTCTCCTTCCTGCCGAGCTGGCGCGTGGACGATGTGATGATCTCCTACGCCGAGGACGGCGGTGGCGTCGGCGCACACGTCGACCAGTACGACGTCTTCCTGCTCCAGGGGATCGGCCAGCGCCATTGGGCGATCAGCGACGACCCGGACGCCCCGCTCGACTTCCGTACCGACGTCGAGCTCAAGCAGCTCAGGGAATTCCTGCCGACCCACGAATGGCTGCTCGAGCCCGGTGACATGCTGTACCTGCCCCCGGGCGTCCCACACGACGGCATCGCGCTCGGCGACTGCATGACCCTGTCCATCGGCATGCGTGCGCCTTCGCAAGCGGAGCTCACCGGCGATCTCGCGGATTTCCTCGCCGAGCGCATGCCCGACGAACTGCGTTACACCGACCCCGATCTCGTTCCCGCCAAGCGCGTGGGCGAAATCGACACGGCCGCGTTGAACCGACTTCGCCAGGCCCTGCCCTTCGCGGCGGCGCTCGACCGCGACCTGCTGGCTGACTGGTTCGGTCGCTTCATCACCCGCTATCGCAACGCCCAGGTGCCGGCTGCGCCGCCCAAGGCCAGCACGGCCGCGGCGCTCGGCAAAGCACTTGAAGCCGGCGCGGCCCTTGTCCGCCACCCGTTTGCCCGGCTGGCCTGGGTCCGCGGCAAGAAGGACGCCACGCTGTATGTGAGCGGCCACGCCTACCTCTGCCCCATCGACCTGGCCGAGCGCCTGTCAGCGGAACGCGAGCTCCGCCTCGACGGCGCGGCGAACGCCGCCGAGCGCGAGGTCCTGTTGGCCCTGGTCAACGAGGGTCAGTTAATCGTGCGCAAGGGTCGCCGTCGGTGACCGGTGCGGCGGACACGGTGCTGATCGCGGAGGACCGTGCCGGCCTCGAGGCCGCCCATGTCCGCCTGCTGAGTCAGGCCCGCTACCGTGCCGCAATATATCTGCCGCGGATGGAGACCGGGATCCTCGACAGTGAGGCGATTCTCACCGAACTGCGCCGCCTCGCCACCAGCGGACGGCAGGCCCAGATCCGCATCCTGACCCACGACGCCGAGCAGGCCCATCGTGAGGGGCATCGCCTGATTGCCCTCGCCCAGCGCCTCCCCACCGCCATCTCTATCCGTGTACCGGTAGACGAATCGCACCTGGGCTATGCCTCGGCGTTCATTTGCGATACCACCAGGGGCCATCTGTTCAGGCCCGTGGCCACGAGGTACGAGGCACGGGGCGATCTCGACGCCCCTGGTGAGACCTCTCGCCTCATGGCGTATTTCGACGAAGTCTGGGAGCGGGCCGAGCCGGCCTGGCAGATAAGACCACTCGGGATCTGAAAGGCATACGAAACGTGAATCCGGGTTGGCGCGGCGCAACAGCACGGAGCTATACTTAACGGATTCTTATGCCGCGGCCCGTCCCCACGAGTCCAGCGGCAGCCCGTCCTTTTCGTGTGTGCCGGTGGTGACGTGAGCGCAAACCTGATCCGCGAGTTTTTCGAATCCTCCCAACTCGCCGGCGGCAACGCCGACTACGTAGAGCAAGTCTACGAAGCCTGGTTGGCCGATCCCGGTTCCGTTCCGGGTGAGTGGGATACCTATTTCAAAGCCTTCAAGGGTCGCGAGGCCGGTGATGTCGCCCATTCCGGCGCTATCGCCCGCATCGAAGCCGCGCAGAAACAGCGCCGCACGGCTGCCCCCGCGCCCGGCGCCGGCTCTGCGGACAACGCCTACGCACAGAAACAGGCCGGCGTGCTCCGCCTCGTCACGGCTTATCGCTCGCGCGGCCACATCGGCGCACAGCTCGATCCGCTCGGCCTGACCGTCCCGGATATCGACACCCCCGACCTCGGCCTGGCCTTCCACGGTCTCTCCGACGCCGACCTCGGCACCGAGTTCGACGCCGGCACCTTCGCCGGTGGCGGCCAGCGCATGACACTGCGCGACCTCCTTGCGAAGCTGAAGCACATCTACACCGGCACCGTCGGTACCGAGTTCATGTACATCTCCGACTACGAGCAGCGCTCGTGGATCTACTCGCGCCTGGAGAAGGCCGCCGGTTCGCCGGGCCTGCAGAAGGCCGAGAAAGTCCGCGTGCTCGAAGCCCTCACCGCCGCCGAAGGCCTGGAGCGTTTCCTCCATACCAAGTACGTCGGTCAGAAGCGCTTCTCGCTCGAAGGCGGCGAAAGCATGATCCCGATGGTCGATGACATCGTCCGTGCCGCCGGCGACAACGGCGTCAAGGAAGTCATCATCGGCATGGCCCACCGCGGCCGCCTCAACGTCCTGGTCAACATCCTCGGCAAGGCACCCTCGCAGCTCTTCAACGAGTTCGAAGGCAAGTTCGAGCATGACGACAGCCCGATGCACACGGGCGACGTGAAGTACCACCTCGGCTTCTCCGCCGACGTCAAGACACCGAACGGTGGTGTGCACGTCGCGCTGGCGTTCAATCCGTCGCACCTGGAAATCGTCAACCCGGTGGTCGCCGGTTCCGTGCATGCGCGCCAGTCGCGCCGCCGCGATACCGCCCGCGAAAAGTCGATGGCCTTGCTGATCCATGGCGACGCCGCCTTCGCGGGCCAGGGCGTCAACATGGAACTGATGCAGATGTCGCAGGCCCGTGGCTTCGCCATCGGCGGTACGCTGCATGTGGTGATCAACAACCAGGTCGGCTTCACCACGTCCAAGCGCGAAGACGCGCGTTCCACGCTGTATTGCACCGACCTGGCCAAGATGGTCAACGCGCCGGTGTTTCACGTGAACGGCGACGATCCGGAAGCCGTGATCCAGGTCACCCGCCTGGCCTACGAGTTCCGCAAACAGTTCAAGAAAGACGTGGTCATCGACCTCGTCTGCTACCGCCGCCACGGCCATAACGAGGCCGACGAACCGGCAGCGACCCAGCCGCTCATGTACCAGATCATCCGCAAGCGTCCGACCACGCGCGATCTCTACGCGCAGGCGCTGGTAACGTCCTCGACGATCGGTGCGAACGACGGCCAGAAGATGCTCGACGATTACCGTGCCCGCCTCGAAAAGGGCGAGCCGCTGATCGCGATCGACCCGAACCCGACCCGCGACATCCCGGTGGACTGGAGCCGCTTCCAGAAAACCAGCCTGTCGATGGAAGTGAACACGGGCGTGCCACGCGAACTGCTGGCCAAGGTGTCCGACGTGCTCCTGGCGATTCCCGCCGACGTCACCCTGCACGCCCGCGTCGCCAAGATCTACGAAGACCGCCGCAAGATGGCCGCCGGTGAACTTCCGGGCGACTGGGGCTTCGCCGAGAACCTCGCCTACGGCACGCTCATCGCCGAGGGCAACGACCTGCGCATCGTCGGCCAGGACGCCGGTCGTGGCACGTTCTTCCATCGCCACGCGGTGCTCCACGACCAGTCCAGCGACAACACCTTCATGCCGCTGTCGAAGGTTCGTGCCGACGCCCGCGTCGACGTGATCGACTCGCTCCTGTCCGAAGAAGCCGTCATGGCCTTCGAATACGGCGAAGCCACCACCTCGCCGGACCAGCTCACCATCTGGGAAGGCCAGTTCGGCGACTTCGCCAACGGCGCCCAGGTCGTCATCGACCAGTTCATCAGCTCCGGCGAAGCCAAGTGGGACCGCCTCTGCGGCCTGACGCTACTGCTTCCACACGGTCAGGAAGGCGCCGGCCCGGAGCACTCCTCCGCCCGTCTGGAGCGCTTC
Organism: uncultured Luteibacter sp.; assembly: GCA_966191635.1. GTDB lineage: Bacteria > Pseudomonadota > Gammaproteobacteria > Xanthomonadales > Rhodanobacteraceae > Luteibacter. The sequence goes on along the minus strand of CBIGPO010000014.1, from coordinate 29,272 downwards.
CTCCAGCTGTGCGCGCTGGACAACATGCAGGTCTGCGTGCCGACCACGCCGGCCCAGGCGTTCCACATGATTCGCCGCCAGCAGGTGCGCCCGGTGCGCAAGCCGCTGATCGTGATGACGCCGAAATCCCTGCTCCGCCACAAGCTGGCCGTGTCCTCGCTGGACGAACTGGCCAATGGCAAATTCCAGCTGGTGATCGGCGAACACCGCGACCTGCCTGTGAAGAAGGTCAAGCGCGTCGTCCTTTGCTCAGGCAAGGTCTACTACGACCTCCTCGAAGACGCCGACAAGCGTGGCCTGACCGATGTCGCCATCGTGCGCGTCGAGCAGCTCTATCCGTTCCCGCGTCCTGAAGTCTCGGCCGAACTGGAAAAGTTCGCTTCCGCGAAGGAAGTGGTCTGGTGCCAGGAAGAACCGATGAACCAGGGTGCATGGTTCCAGATTCGTCACCACCTGCAGGCCTCCATCGGGTCGAAGCAGAGCCTGTCCTACGCGGGACGCTCGCGCTCGCCGTCGCCGGCCCCGGGCCATCTCAATACCTATATCGCCGAACAGACGGCGCTCGTCGAGCAAGCGCTCGTCGCGCCAGTCGGCACCGATCACGCAGCGGAGTAAGGCAAGCATGTCCATCGAAGTCAAAGTCCCGGTCCTGCCCGAGTCGGTCTCGGACGCGCTCATCGCCACCTGGCACAAGAAGGCCGGTGATGCGGTCAAGCGCGACGAGAACCTGCTGGACCTCGAGACCGACAAGGTCGTGCTCGAAGTGCCCTCGCCGGTCGACGGCGTGCTGAAGGAAATCAAGTTCGAGGAAGGCTCCACGGTGACCAGCAGCCAGGTCATCGCCGTGATCGAGGAAGGCGCCGCCGCTGCAGCGCCCGCCCCGGCCGCTGCCGCCGCCGAGGCACCCAAGGCCGAGAAAACCGAAGCCGCCGCGCCGAAGGGCGTCGACGAGCTGTCGCCGGCCGGCCGCCGCGTCGCCGTCGAAGAGAACATCGACCCGTCCAAGGTCGCCGGCACCGGCCGCGACGGCCGCGTGACCAAGGAAGACCTGGTCAACGCCGGCAAGGGTGGCACCGCCGCCCCCGCCCCCGCCGCCGCGCCGGCTCCGGCCGCCAAGCCGACCCCGGGTAGCCGTCCGGAAGAACGCGTGGCCATGACGCGTATCCGTACGCGCATCGCCGAGCGCCTGATGCAGTCGAAGAACTCGATCGCGATGCTCACCTCGTTCAACGAAGTGAACCTTGCCGAGGTCGTGAAGCTCCGCAAGGCACTGGGCGAGCAGTTCGAGAAGGCCAACGGCGTCAAGCTCGGCTTCATGAGCTTCTTCGTCAAGGCAGCCACCGAAGCGCTCAAGCGCTACCCGGTGATCAACGCCTCGGTAGACGGCTCGGACATCATCTATCACGGCTACCAGGACATCTCCATCGCCGTGTCGACCGAAAAGGGCCTCGTCACGCCGGTCCTGCGCGACGTGCAGGACATGTCCTTCGCGGATGTCGAGAAGGGCATCATCGGTTACGCCAAGAAGGCCCGTGACGGCAAGCTCGGCCTGGACGACCTCCAGGGTGGCACCTTCACCATCACCAACGGCGGCACCTTCGGTTCGCTGCTCTCCACCCCGATCGTGAACCCGCCGCAGAGCGCCATCCTGGGCATGCACACGATCAAGGAGCGCCCGATCGTCGAGAACGGCCAGGTCATCGCCGCCCCGATGATGTACATCGCCCTGTCGTACGACCATCGCATCATCGATGGCAAGGATGCCGTGCTCTTCCTGGTCGACATCAAGAACCAGCTGGAAAACCCGCAGCGGATGCTGCTCGGCCTGTAATGGTCGGCTAAACGTCAAATGTGAAGGCGGGAGTCGAAAGACTCCCGTTTTTACGTTCCGACCCCATATTGGGCGGTAGCAGATACCGCAGTGACATCCGGAGCAAACCTAATGAGCGACAAGTTCGACGTCATCGTCATCGGTGCGGGCCCCGCGGGCTATGTGGCCGCGATCCGCGCCGCGCAGCTGGGCCTCAAGACCGCCGTGGTCGACGCCTTCGTCGGCAAGGATGGCAAGGCCGCCCTCGGCGGTACCTGCCTCAACGTCGGTTGCATCCCGTCGAAGGCGCTGCTGGATTCGTCCAAGCAGTTCCACAACCTGACGCACAACTTCAAGGATCACGGCATCACCGCCGAGAATCCGCAGATCGACATTGCGACCTTCATCGGCCGCAAGGACAAGATCGTCAAGCAGTTCACCGGCGGCGTGACCATGCTGTTCAAGGCGAACAAGGTCACTTCGTTCTTCGGCAAGGGCAAGCTCCTCAAGGGCAACCAGGTCGAAGTCACCGGTAACGACGGCACGGTCCAGACGATCTCCGCTACCAACGTCATCCTCGCCTCGGGCTCGGTGCCCATCGAGCTGCCGTTCGCGAAGTTCGACAACAAGCACATCATCGACAACACCGGCGCGCTTGATCTCACCGCCGTGCCCAAGCGCATGGGCGTGATCGGCGCCGGCGTGATCGGCCTCGAGCTGGGTAGCGTGTGGAAGCGGCTCGGCTCCGACGTCACCGTGCTGGAAGCGCTGCCGAAGTTTCTCGCCGTTGCCGACCAGGACATCGCCAAGATGGCCGCCCGCGAGTTCGCCAAGCAGGGCCTGGATATCAAGGTCAATGCCAAAGTGACCGCCGCCGAGGTCAAGGGTGACGAAGTCCACGTCAGCTATACCGACAAGGACGGCGCCGCGCAGTCGCTCGTCGTCGACAAGCTGCTGGTCGCCGTCGGCCGTCGCGCCTACACCGCCGGCCTGCTGGCCGACGACACGGGCGTGAAGCTCGACGAACGCGGTCGCATCGTGGTCGACGAGCACAACCACACCGGCGTCGATGGCGTCTGGGCTGTCGGTGACGCCGTGCGCGGCCCGATGCTCGCGCACAAGGGTTCCGAGGAAGGTGTCATGGTCGCCGAGCTCATCGCCGGCAAGCCGGGCCACATCAACCTCGACACCGTGCCCTGGGTCATCTACACCGAGCCGGAAATCGCCTGGGTCGGCAAGACCGAAGAGCAGCTCAAGGAAGAAGGCATCCCGTACAAGACCGGCGCCTTCCCGTTCGCTGCCAACGGCCGCGCCGTGGCGATGAACGAAGGCATCGGCCAGGTCAAGATGATTGCCCACGCGGAAACCGACCGCATCCTCGGCGTGCACATGGTCGGCCCGGTGGTCTCCGAGCTGATCCACGAGTGCGTCGTGGCGATGGAGTTCAAGGGATCGTCGGAAGACCTCGCCCGCATCGTCCACGCCCATCCGGCGCTATCGGAAGTCGTGCATGAGGCCGCCCTGTCGGTCGACAAGCGCGCCATCCACAAGGGCAACTGATCACCTGTGTGACCTCAAGCCCGCCCATGCCGTTAGCATGGGCGGGCTTTGTCGTTTCTGGACAGATGTATTTGTAAGAGTGCACGCCCCGCTCCGTGTGGGAGCCGCTTCAGCGGCGAACGCCATGTGTGGGAGCCGCTTCAGCGGCGATGGGTGCTTGCCGCGCGCTGGCCCGCTGCCGCGGGATCGCCGGCATAGCCGGCTCCCACAAGCCGGCACAGCCGGCTCCCACAAGGTGCGCTCTTACAAACACATCGGAGAATGCGACATGCGTGAAATCAAATCCCTCTGCGTCTACTGCGGCTCCAGCAGTGGTGCAAACGCGGAATACACCGAGGCCGCGAAGGCCTTCGGCACGCGCCTGGCGAAGGAAGGCATCGCCCTCGTGTACGGCGGCGGCAAGGTTGGCCTGATGGGCAGCGTCGCCGATGCCGTGCTCGCCGCCGGCGGTCGCGTCATCGGCGTCATCCCGCGTCAGCTCGTTGAGAAAGAAGTCGCCCACACCGGCCTTTCCGAACTGCAGGTCGTCGAGACAATGCATGAACGCAAGACGCGTATGTACGAACTCGCCGATGCCTTCGTCGCCCTGCCCGGCGGCTTCGGCACCATGGACGAGATGTTCGAGATGCTCACCTGGGCCCAGCTCGGCCTGCACAGCTACCCCTGCGCCTTCCTCAACGTGCGCGGTTTTTACGCGGGGCTTTCCGCCAGCATGGACCACATGGTCGCCGAGGGCTTCGTCAAGAAGAACCAACGCGACCAGGTCTGGTTCGGCGCCAGCATCGATGCCCTGTTCGACTGGATGAAGCACTACGAGTCGTCGTATACGCCGAAGTGGATCACCTCCGACGCCGTCTGATCTGCCGCGTGGCGACTTGCGCCGCGCCGGCGGCCGGGTAGGATGGCGTGCCGCATGAAGCCTTTGTAGTCGATCGGACGTTCGGGACCGGGTCTAAACCCTTGTCGACGCAGGTATTGGCCGCATCACCATTGATACCACCGCGCTGGCCGGTAGAATGAGCCCACGCCAGAGGCGCAACGCGCGACGTTTTTTCGTCACCGCAGAATTCGAGACGGCCGCCTGGAAGGCGTACGTCATCAAGGACAACACATCGGGCCTGGTCCCGGGGGAAAGTGAATGGCTCGTATCCTGATCGTCGACGATTCGCCGTCGCAGCTGCTGGGCATCAAGCGCATCGTCGAGAAACTGGGCCATGAGGCCATCACGGCCGAGGACGGCGCGCAGGGCGTGGAAGTCGCCAAGCGCGAGCTTCCCGACCTCATCCTGATGGACGTGGTCATGCCGAACCTCAACGGGTTCCAGGCCACGCGCACGATCAGCAAGGAAGAGACGACCAAGCACATCCCGATCATCCTGGTGACCACCAAGGACCAGGACACAGACAAGGTCTGGGGCCTGCGCCAGGGTGCCAAGGACTACGTGGTCAAGCCGATCAAGGAAGAAGAGCTGATCAAGGCCCTCAAGGAACACCTGCCGGGCTGAACGCGGCTTCGCCGCAACTACCGGCAACTACCCCTTCCGCGGATCGAACCCCGCAAAGGCATCCTTGAACTCCGCGTAGGCGGCCTGCTCCTCGTGGGTTTCAGGCACCGGCACGCGGATTTCCAGCACAACGATCTGATCGCCCGGCTCCGAACCTGGCAGACCCCGCCCTTTCAGGCGCAGCTTGCGGCCCGACTGCGAACCCGCGGGGATGCGCAGGTCCACGTGGCCGCCCAGTGTCGGGACTGGCACCGTGGCGCCCAGAGCGGCCTCCCAGGGGGTGATAGCAAGCGTATGCGTGACCGTACGGCCCTCGAGGCGAAAACGGGCGTCATCGCGAATGCCGATCTCCAGCAGGAGGTCGCCTGAGGGGCCACCGCCCATCCCCGGATGACCCTGCCCCGCCAGGCGAATGGTCTGGCCCGGCGTGATGCCAGCCGGGATCTTCACCTCAAGCACGCGCTCGCTGCCCGACGCATCGTTGAGTACCACGCGCGTCTTGCCCCCGTTGAAGGCGGTCTGCAGGTCGGTCTCGATCTTCGCCTGGATATCGCGCCCACGCCGCGCCTGCGACTGCTGCTGCCCCCGGCCACGACCACCGCCGCCGAACAGGCTCTCGAAGAAGTCGCTGAAGTCGCCGCCACCGCGGCCACCCATGTCGCCGAAATCGTAGCTCCCGCCACCCTGGCCAAAACCCGGTGGCGGCCGGAATTGCTCGCCCTGACGATAACCGCCAGCGCGAAGCTGGTCGTAGGCACGGCGCTTTTCAGGGTCCTTCAGCGCCTCGTTGGCCTCGTTGATCGCCTTGAATTTCTCTTCGGCACCCGGCTCCTTGTTCTTGTCCGGGTGGTATTTACGGGCGAGCTTGCGGTACGCCGCCTTGATCTCGGCGTCGGTCGCTTCGGGCTTCACCCCAAGTGCTTCGTAGTAATCCTTGAACTCCACAGGCTCTCCCGGGCTTGTGTCGACAACAAAAAGCAGAATGCCCGCGGTGGCGCATGTCCACCGCGGGCCAGGCCTACAAGCTTAGAGCGAATCAGCCCGCAGCGTTAATCTCAATACGACGCGGCGCGCTCTCTGCCTTTTTCGGAATCGCGATTTCCAGCACGCCATGGGCGCCCGAGGCCGTGATGCCTTCGGCGTTGGCACTTTCCGGCAGCGTGAAACTACGCTTGAAGGCGCCGGTAGCGCGCTCCAAGCGGCTGAACTTGCCTTCGGCCTCGCTGGCAAAAGCCTTGCGTTCACCCTTGATGCTGAGCACGTTCTTTTCCATCTGGATCTCGATGTCGGCGAGGTTCACGCCCGGCACATCGGCAAGGATCAGGAAACGGCCGTCCTCTTCACGAATGTCCACACGCGGCGCCCAGGCGCTCTGCGTGGCGGTAGCCGGCGCGGCGATCTCGTTGCCGAAGAGCTGTTCGAAAACGTTGCGGACGTCGCTGCCGAACACCGGCGCACGACGAAACGACACATGACGAAGCTGGTTCATCTGTTTGACTCCCAAGAAGTTTTTCGGCCCCGTGGCCGTCTGGGAACAAACATATGACCGACCCGCCGGTATTCAAGTGGCCCGATGTACCGGGCCGCTTGGGCCGGAAACAGTGTTCGCGCTAAGCTCGACCATCTCTCCCCGCAAAGGACTCCCCATGACCATCGCCGTTGGCGACAAGCTGCCGGATCACACCCTTACCCAGTTCAAGGACGGTCTGGAGACAGTCTCCAGCCTCGATATCCTCGGCCAGGGCAAGGTCGTTATATTCGCCGTACCGGGCGCGTTCACGCCCACCTGCTCGAACAAGCACCTGCCCGGCTACATCCAGCACATGGAAGATTTCCGCGAGCGCGGGATCAAGGTCGCCTGCGTCTCGGTGAACGATGCCTTCGTGATGGGCGCCTGGGGCATTTCGCAAGGCGTGCCGGACGACCTGCTGATGCTGGGCGATGGCAATGCCACCTTCGCCAAGGCGCTCGGCCTTGAGCTGGACGGCACTAAAAACGGCATGGGCATCCGCGCGAAGCGTTTCTCGATCTATGCGGAAGACGGCGTCGTGAAGGTCGTGCACGTGGAAGCGCCGGGCGAGTTCCGCGTGACCTCGGCCGAGGCCATGCTCAAGGTGATCGACGCCTGATGGTGGCTCCCTGTAGGAGCCGCTTCAGCGGCGATGGGTGCTCGCGACACGGTTAGGTATCGCCGATGAATCGGCTCCCACAAAGAGCCCCGCACCCCATGATTCAGCTCAAAAAAAACCCGCCTTTCGGCGGGTTTTTCGTTCTTACGCTTCGGTCGGTTCGTCGCCGTTACCGGTGGGGCCACTTTCGACTGGCGGCATGTCGGCGGCAACGTCACCGTCGATGATGTCGCTCTCACCTTCAAGCTCTTCCTCAGCTTCCAGGCGAACCACGCCGATGAGCGTTTCGTCCTTGGGTAGCTTGATCAGCGTCACGCCCTGCGTGTTGCGGCTGAGCTGCGAGACTTCCGACACGCGCGTGCGGACCAGCGTGCCCTGGTCGGAAATCAGCATCAACTGCTGCGTCTCGGTGACCTGGGTAGCCGCGACGAGGTTGCCGTTACGGTCCGAGCACTGGATGGCGATGACGCCCTGCGTACCACGGCCCTTCTTCGGGAACTCGTCGAGCGCGGTGCGCTTGCCGAAGCCGCGTGCCGTCGCGGTGAGGATGTTGCCATCACCCTTTGCGACGATCAGCGAGACGACTTCCGCGTCCTCCGCCAGGCGCATACCGCGCACGCCGGTAGCGGTGCGGCCCATCGAGCGGACGGTGCCTTCGTCGAAGCGCACCGACTTGCCGTTGGAGGCGAACAGCAGCACGTCGCTCTCGCCACCGGTCATGGCGACATCGACCAGGGCATCGCCCTCGTCGAGGTTAATGGCAGCCTTGCCCTTCTGTAGCTGGAACGCGAACTCCGTGAGCGGCGTCTTCTTGACCGTGCCCTTGCGGGTGGCGAAGAACACGAAGCAGGTCGGATCGTATTCGCGCACGGGCAGCAGGGCCTGCACCTTCTCGCCCTCACCCAGCGGCAGCAGATTCACGATCGGCTTGCCACGCGCACCCGGGCCGGCCTCCGGCATCTGGTACACCTTGAGCCAGTAAACACGGCCGGTGCTGGTGAAGGTCAGCAGCGTGTCATGGGTGTTGACCACCCACAGCTGCTGCACGACGTCTTCGTCCTTCAGTGCCGAGGCCGAGCGTCCCTTGCCGCCGCGCTTCTGCGCGCGGTAGAGGCTCGCCGGCTGACGCTTGATGTAACCGGTGTGCGAAAGCGTCACCACCACGTCTTCCGGCGCGATGAGGTCGAGCACGTTCAGGTCTTCCTGCGAGTGCTGGATCTCGGTGCGACGCGCGTCGCCGTAGTCGGTGCGGATCTGCTCGAGTTCTTCGCGGATGACTTCGAGCAGGCGCGCCGGGTTCTCGAGGATCTCGATGAGTGCGCGGATCGTGTTGAGGATTTCGCGATACTCGTCCGAAAGCTTTTCCTGCTCCAGACCGGTAAGGCGGTGCAGACGCATCTGCAGGATTTCAGTGGCCTGCGCTTCGGACAGCTGGTAGCCGTTCTCGTTCAGGCCATCACGCGGGTCCATGTCTTCCGGGCGCGACGACTCGGCACCCGTGGCAGCAAGCAGTGCCTTCACCAGGCCCGGCTCCCAGCGACGAGCGACCATGCGCTCGCGCGCCTCGGTCGACGACGCGGAGGTACGGATCAGCTCGATCATCTCTTCGATGTTGGCAAGCGCGACCGTGAGACCTTCGAGGATATGCGCGCGTTGACGTGCCTTGCGCAGCTCGAAGATGGTGCGGCGCGTGACGACTTCGCGGCGATGGCGAATGAAAGCCTCGAGGATGTCCTTGAGGTTCATCAGCTTGGGCTGGCCGTCGAGCAGGGCCACCATGTTGATGCCGAAAGTCACCTGCAACTGGGTCTGCTGGAACAGGTTGTTCAGCACCACGTCGCCCATGGAATCGCGGCGAATCTCGATGACCACGCGCATGCCGTCCTTGTCGGACTCGTCGCGCAGTTCGCTGATGCCCTCGAGCTTCTTTTCCTTGACCAGCTCGGCAATCTTCTCGATCAGGCGAGCCTTGTTCACCTGGTACGGCAGCTCGTGGACGAGGATCGTCTCGCGGCCATTGGCTTCGGTTTCGATCGACGTGCGCGCACGCACGAGAATGCGGCCACGACCGGTGCGGTACGCCTCGACGATGCCGGACGAGCCGTTGATGATGCCGGCGGTCGGGAAGTCCGGGCCGGGAATGAAGGTCATCAGGTCGTCAACGCCGAGCGAGGGATCCTCGATCAGGCCGAGAACGGCGTTGATGACTTCGGTCATGTTGTGCGGCGGGATGTTCGTCGCCATACCGACGGCGATACCCGCGGAACCGTTGACGAGCAGGTTCGGCACGCGAGTCGGAAGGACCAGAGGCTCGTGTTCGCTTTCGTCGTAGTTCGGCCCGAAGTCGACGGTTTCCTTGTCGATATCGGCCATCAGCTCATGCGTGAGGCGCGCCATACGCACCTCGGTATATCGCATGGCTGCGGCGTTGTCGCCATCGACCGAACCGAAGTTACCCTGGCCGTCGACGAGCATGTAGCGCAGCGAGAACGGCTGCGCCATGCGGACGATCGTGTCGTAGACCGACGCGTCGCCGTGTGGATGGTACTTACCGATTACATCACCGACCACGCGGGCCGACTTCTTGTACGGTTTGTTCCAGGCGTTGCTCAGCTCGTTCATGGCGAACAGCACGCGTCGATGTACCGGCTTGAGGCCGTCGCGTACATCGGGCAGTGCGCGCCCGACGATGACGCTCATCGCGTAGTCGAGATAGCTCTGACGCATCTCGTCTTCGATGTTGACGCGGATGACTTCTTTGGCGAGTTCTGCCATCAATCGGCTTCCTGGATATCCATCAATAGGCCCCCGCCGGCCGCGCGATTCGCGGTATCGCGACGCGGCCGACCCAACCCGTCAATGGTAGCACAACGGGTGTCGAAAAGGCAGCTAAAAGGCGTTCTAATTCAACGAGTTACGCAGGTGTTTTGGCGGCACTGAAAAGCAGTGTCCTGGCGAACAGGAAATTCGCCACGGAACCCCCTACCGAGCCCGCCGCTACCGCCGCCGCAGGCCATGCGCGAAGCGCGGGGAACACCTCGAAAACGAGCACGTAGATCCCGTTGTTGATCACCGCACCGACCGCCATCAGGCCCATCCAGCGAATCCATTCGGAACCCTGGCTACGGCCCGAATCGCGCTGCGCGAATGTGTGGTTGCGGTTCCACCACCAGGTAACGGTCGCGGCGCTGAGGAACGAAACAACGCGCGCGGTATACACGTTCCACCCGGCCATGCGGACCAGGCCCTGGGCGATGCCTGCATCCACGATGAAGCCCAGCAGACCGCCCACCGCAAAAAGCGCGACTTCGCGGCGCAGATGACTCACGGAAAAAGGATCCGCATCTGTTCTTCGTCAGGCTTGAGGATCACGCCGCGCTCGGTGACGATGGCATCGATCAGCTCGGCGGGTGTCACGTCGAACACGGGGTTCCAGGCGTCTGCGCCTTCGATCACGGTACGGGTACCGGCTACCGAAAGTAGTTCGGTCGCGTCGCGCAGCTCGATCTCGATGTCCCTGCCGTGCGGTGTGGCCATGTCGACCGTGGTGGACGGTGCCACCACCATGAAGTTCACGCCGTGATGACGGGCGGCGATGGCGAGCTGGTAGGTACCGATCTTGTTCGCGACATCGCCGTTGGCGGCGATGCGGTCGGCGCCGACGATCACCCACTTCACCTTGCCCTCCTTCATCAGGTGCGATGCGGCGGAGTCGGCGATGAGCTTGGCGGGAATACCGTCGCGCACCAGTTCCCACATGGTGAGGCGCGCACCCTGCTGCCAGGGACGCGTCTCGCCGGCATACACCTGGTCGATAAGCCCCATGGCCACACCGGCGCGAATGACGCCGAGCGCCGTGCCGTAACCAGCCGTCGCGAGCGAGCCTGTATTGCAATGGGTGAGCACGTGCGAACCCGGCTCGATAAGCGAGGCACCGAGCTCACCCATGTGCCGGTTGGCGGCAAGATCTTCATCCTGGATAGCCTGAGCCTCGCGCTCGAGCGCGTCGGCATCGGCGTCCGCCAGGATACGCGCGTTCATGCGGTCCAGCGCCCACATGAGATTCACCGCGGTGGGCCGTGCCGCGCGCAGCGTGGCCATCGCCACGGGCAGGTTCAGGCCAGCTTTCGCGGCGAGCACTACTCCCCAGGCGGCAGCGATGCCGATGGCCGGCGCGCCGCGCACGGCAAGGTCGCGGATCGCGGTCGTGACATCGTCCGCCGTGAGGCAGTCGAACCAGATTTCTTCCGCCGGCAGGCGACGCTGGTCGAGCAGGCGCAAACGATCGCCCTGCCACTGCACGGCGCGGATGGAGTCGTGGGAGTCGTTCGTAGTCATGCGCCCATTATCGCATCCCGGCTGTGCCGCCGCGCGAATCGCCGCTGAAGCGGCTCCCACACACGGCACCTCCCTGCAAAGCGGCTTTTGTGGGAGCCGCTTCAGCGGCGATGCTCTTCCAGCTCACCGTCAGCTTGATTGACGAAAACCAACACCCCGATCACCGCCATGTAAAACCGAAACGCCCCCTCCTGCCCGTTCCACACTTTCGACTGCCACATGGCGAACCACTCCCCACCCACCACCATGAAGCCAAAGAACCAGACGATGAAGCCGAGGCCACAGCCCGCCACGACCCAGCGCTTAGCCGCCTGAAACGCGGACGCCGATTGCCGGCGTGCACGCCAGAGAACCACGCTGCCCAACAGGAGCAGCACGCCGGTCGCCGCCTCGCCCGCAATGATCAGCACGTAACCGACGTGCCACATCCATGGCTGGGTGATCGCACGATCCAACAGCGCGTTCCCCGGGAACGTCGTATCCATCGACAACACATGCCGCACGAAGGCGAAGTTGGAGCCGTAGTCGACAAGGTTGTCATACGCCACCACCAGCGCAAAAGCCGCCAGGGTCAGCGAGAGGAGGATCTTGGTCACGCGCGCAGTCATACGAAGCACTCCATGCCTGGGGGAATGACTAGCGTTTGGCCAGCCAGTCGTGAATCGCCGGGGGCACCTGAGCCTGGGCCCTGCCCGATACGTAAATACCGATGTGCCCGCCCTTGAAGGCAAGCGCGGTGTAATCCTTGCTACCGATAGCGCCTGCCATGGGCGTCGACGCCGCCGGCGGCACGAGATGATCCTGCTCGGCGTAGATGTTCAACACCGGCTGGGTGATCTTCTTCAGGTCGATCGTCTTGCCACCGATGCGCGCCTCACCCTTGATCAACTGGTTTTTCTGGAAGAAATCGCGGGTGAATTCGCGGAAAGCTTCGCCGGCCTGATCGGGTGAATCGAAGATCCACTTCTCCATGCGCAGGAAGTTTTCGACTTCTTTCGGGTTGTCGAGGATATCCACGAGGCCGACATACTTCTGCTGGTTCAGGCGAACCGGTTTGAGCGTAAGGTAAGCGAAATTCATCACATCCGCCGGCACGTTGCCATACGTGTCGACGAACAGATCGATGTCGATGTTGCGGGCCCAGTGCGACAGCATGTTGTCGGGTGTATGGAAGTCCACCGGCGTCACCATGGTGACCAGGTTGCGCACCTTTTCCGGATGCAGCGTGGCGTAGCAGAGCGAAAAGACGCCGCCCTGGCAGATCCCGAGCAGGTTGAGCGAATCCACGGCGTGGCGCTGTCGAATCACATCGATGCAACGATCCAGGTAGCCATCGATATAGTCCTCGAGAGTCAACCAGCGGTCGGCCCCATCGGGATAACCCCAATCGATGAGATACACATCTTCGCCCTGCGCGAGCAGGTTGCGCACCATCGAGCGATCTTCCTGGAGGTCCACCATCCACGGCGTGTTGACCAGCGCGTAGCAGATCAACAGCGGCGTCTTCGCGGTAGGCTTCTTGGTGCCCTTGAAGTGCCAGAGGGTAAGCTTGTCTTCGGTATACACGGCCTCGCGCGGCGTCGTGCCGAGCTTGATCGGACCGACGTGCTTCAACGTTTCCATGCCGGCTTCAAGCTTGCGACGGAACGCTTCCACTTCCGCACGCGCACTCTCGGGATCGAATGAAAACGGATTGCCGCTCATCGCGCCTTACCCTTCTTTGCAGCTACCTTTGCAGGCGCCTTCGAAGCGACCTTCGATGTACCGCGCTTCCCTGTAGGAGCCGCTTCAGCGGCGATAGGCGCTGCGGTCTTCTTCACCGCCACCTTCGCGCCCCGCAACGCAGCCACTTCAGCACGAAGTGCCTCCACCTCAGCCACCAGTCCGTGCATCTGCCGCAACTCCCGGCGCATCGCCTGCAAACGTTCGCCAAGGCTATCAACCTCCGTACGCGTCGGCATGCCGGCCTGTCGCGTCACACGCTCCACCTGCTTCTGCTGCAACACCTTCAGGCGCATCTGCGCGTTAACGAGTGCCGCATAAACCTCACGAAACTCGTCCGACAGCGCGGCTTCACCGTAGTTTTCCTCGGCAAGGTTTACCCAGCGGTCGTAGACCGAACGCATGGATTCCGCGTCCTTCGGCGCCGGCTGCTCGCGTAGAGCAGCACCGGCGCGCTCGTTCACGCCCTGCAGGAGAGCCTGGAAACGCGCGTAGTGCTCGGCGTAATCGATCCAGGCACGAAACAGGGCTTGCTGCTCTTCCTGCTGTTCACGCGTCAGGCCGAAGGCTGGCATCGAAAGTGCCTCGCGCGCCACGCGCGCCCACTCGTCGAAACGCTCGGTGCCTGGCGGTGGCATCTCGGCACCGGGCGGAGCTCCGTAGCCAAAAGGCGCGGCACCCGGGGGCGGACCGTAACCGAACGGTACGGCACCCGGGGGAAAGGCGCCCGGCGGACCACAGGGTGAAGGGCCGCCAGCACCCGAATCGCCAAAGGGCGGCACGCCGCCCATGGCAAACGGCGCGACACCAGGCTCGCCGGCAGCCATTGAGCGCATCCAGTCGCCATACCCGCTCAGGCCGGCGAACATGCGCCCCATGATATCGGCGGACGGCGAAGCGGCCGACGACGACTGGCTGGCCGGATCGAACTGACGAGACCATGTTTCCAGCCCCGCGCGCACGAAGGCCTGATACTGGTCGATGAAATCGTTGGGCTTATCGGACATGGGGTAATCGTACCGCGTGGAGGGGCACAGAAATGTGGGAGCCGGCTGTGCCGGCGATAAGACCTGCTGCTGAACCGCTCCGTTGGCTTTTCGCCGCTGAAGCGGCTCCCACATGATCTCATCGCCGATGAACCGGCTCCTACAAGGGCAAGGCCCCCTACAAACGACGAAGCCCGGCGTCGCGAGACACCGGGCTTCGGGAAAACACCTGCGGCTAAACTTAGCCCGTGACGTTTTCGTCTTCGGTGACGGCCTTCATCGACAGGCGGATACGGCCCTGCTTGTCGACTTCGAGGACCTTGACCTTGACGATGTCGCCTTCCTTGAGCTTGTCGGAGACCTTCTCGACACGCTCGCTGGAGATCTGCGAAACGTGAACGAGACCGTCCTTGCCCGGCATGATCGTGACGAATGCACCGAAGTCCATCAGCTTGGCGACCTTGCCCTCGTAGATGCGGCCCGGCTCGACGTCCGAAACGATCTGTTCGATGCGCTTGCGCGCGGCTTCGGCGGCTTCGCGGTTGACCGACGCGATGACCACGTTGCCGTCATCGGTGATGTCGATCGTGGTACCGGTCTCTTCGGTGATCGAACGGATGGTCGCGCCGCCCTTGCCGATGACTTCGCGGATCTTGTCCGGGTGGATCTTGATCGTGAGCAGGCGCGGTGCGAACTCGCTCATTTCCGAGCGGGCTTCGGTGATGCACTTGGCCATTTCGCCGAGGATATGCAGGCGACCGCGCTTGGCCTGGGCCAGCGCCGTGCGCATGATCTCTTCGGTGATGCCGTCGACCTTGATGTCCATCTGCAGCGCGGACACGCCATCGGCGGTACCGGCTACCTTGAAGTCCATGTCGCCGAGGTGATCTTCATCACCAAGGATGTCGGAGAGCACGACGAAGTCGTTGCCTTCCTTCACCAGGCCCATGGCGATACCGGCAACAGCCGACTTCAGCGGAACGCCCGCATCCATCATGGCCAGCGACGAACCGCAGACCGAAGCCATCGACGAGGAGCCGTTCGACTCGGTGATTTCCGAGACGACGCGGATGACGTACGGGAACTCTTCGATCGTCGGCTTGACAGCCTGCACGCCGCGCTTGGCGAGACGGCCGTGGCCGATTTCGCGACGCTTCGGGCTACCGACGCGACCGGTTTCACCGACCGAGAACGGAGGGAAGTTGTAATGGAAGAGGAACGTGTCCTTCCATTCGCCTTCCGGCGCGTCGATGAGCTGCGAGTCACGGGTGGTGCCGAGGGTGGCAACGACCAGGGCCTGCGTCTCACCGCGGGTGAAGAGCGCCGAACCGTGCGTGCGCGGCAGGACGCCGACGCGCACCGAGATCGGGCGAACGTCGTCGAGCTGGCGGCCGTCGATACGGACCTTCGTGCTCAGCACGCCGTCGCGCAGGGTGCGGTACTCAACTTCGCCGAAGGCATTGCCGATGTCGCCATCGGTCCAGCCGTTGGCTTCGGCGTCAGCGGCGATGGCCGTCTTCACGTCGCTCTTGAGCGCGCTGACGACGTCACGACGGGCGAGCTTGTCGCGGATCTGGAAGGCTTCGGTGAAACGGTTGCCGACAGCGGCCTTGACCGCGTCGAACAGTGCCGTCTTGGCGACCGGCGCGTCCCACTTGAACGTCTTGACGCCGGCTTCGGCGACGAAGGCGTTGATCGTGTCGATCGCGAGCTGCATCTGCTGGTGACCGAACACCACGGCACCGAGCATGACGTCTTCGCTGAGCAGCTTGGCTTCCGACTCGACCATCATCACGGCGCTGGACGTACCGGCCACGACGAGGTCGAGGTCGGAGGTCTTCAGCTGCGCGGCGGTCGGGTTGAGGATGTACTGGCCAGCGGCGTAGCCGACGCGAGCCGCGCCGATCGGGCCCTTGAAGGGCACGCCGGCGAGACGCATCGCAGCGGAAGCACCGAGCAGCGCCGGGATGTCGCCGTCGACTTCCGGGTTCAGCGACACGACCTGTGCGATGACCTGGATTTCGTTACGGAACTCTTCCGGGAACAGCGGACGAAGCGGACGATCGATCAGACGCGAGGTAAGCGTTTCCTTCTCGGTCGGACGGCCTTCGCGCTTGAAGAAGCCACCCGGGATGCGACCCGCGGAGTAGAACTTCTCCATGTAGTCGACCGTGAGCGGGAAGAAGTCCTGGCCGTCGCGCGCCTTGGGGGCAGCGACGACAGTGACCAGAACGACAGTGCCGCCCATGCTGACCATGACCGCACCGGATGCCTGGCGGGCAATTTCGCCCGTCTCCAGTGTGACTTCGTGACTACCGTACTGGAATGACTTGGTTACTTTCGCCACCGTGATCTCCTCGTCCTGGTTCGTTTTAGCGGCGCAGGCCGAGGCGTTCGATCAGGGTCTGATAGCGACCCAGGTCGTTGGTCTTCAGGTAGGCAAGCAGCTTCTTGCGCTGGTTGACCATCTTCAGCAGGCCGCGACGCGAATGGTGGTCCTGCTTGTGTGCCTGGAAGTGATCCTGCAGCGCAGTGATGTTGGCGGACAGCAGGGCGACCTGGACTTCAGTCGAGCCGGTGTCGTTTTCCTTGCGGCCGAAATCTTTGATGATCTGACCGGTCTGTTCGGGAGTAAGCATGTGAATCGATTCCTTAAAAGCGGGTGCGAAGCTTGCGCAACCTCAGCGGTCCGCTGAAGTTGCGCAAGCTTCGCATTGTGTTGAAAGCTATGAAATGAGCACTCTATTGTAACGTCGTGCGAGTACCGGCAACAAGCCCGTTCAAGCGGCCGGAAGGTTGAGACCCCGAAGCACCCGAAGCAGGCCGTCGTCGGCGATTTCCCCGAGCGCCATGAGGCGCCCGTCGACACCCCAGACCCCGCAACGACCGGGCTCGGCGCCCTGCCCCAGCGGAACCGGCTGACCGAAGCCGAAAATCCGTGTCTGCTCCGGATCAAGTTCCA
Source organism: uncultured Luteibacter sp. (assembly GCA_966191635.1). Taxonomy (GTDB): domain Bacteria; phylum Pseudomonadota; class Gammaproteobacteria; order Xanthomonadales; family Rhodanobacteraceae; genus Luteibacter. The sequence continues at coordinate 12,261 of CBIGPO010000014.1, read as the reverse complement.
CCCGGGGGATATGCGTCAGGCCGGCATCTATCGGCAACAGACAGGCTTCGAGCTGGTCCGGCCCCATCTCGGCGGCTTCGCGCAAGGCCTCCAGCGTGATCATCGGCGGCTGCATGAATGGCTCGACCCAGAGCCGGCGCAACCCCGTCAGATGGGCGCCGCAACCGAGGTTGGCGCCAAAATCGACTGCAAGACTGCGCACGTACGTCCCGGAACCGCATTCCACGTGCAGGCGGACGGTATCGCCCTCTCGCCCGATCACGTCGAGCCGGTAGACGTCGACCTCACGGGCCGGTACGTCCACCGCCTCGCCACGCCGGGCCCGTACGTAAAGGGGAACGCCGTCCTGCTTGATCGCCGAGTAAGCCGGCGGGATCTGCACGATGTGGCCACGCAGCGGCGCCAGCGCCGCTTCGATCATGACGTCGTCCAGCGCCGGCACGGGACGCGTCTCGACCACATCGCCTTCGAGATCGGCGGTCGTCGTCGTCGTGCCCAGCCGCACCTCGGCCTCATAAGCCTTGCGTGAACCGAGCAGCCAGCCGGCGAGCTTGGTCGCCTCACCAAAACACAGCGGCAATAGCCCGGTGGCGAGCGGATCCAGGCTGCCGGTGTGGCCACCTTTGGCCGCGCCCACGAGCCGACGCGCCGTCTGCAACGCCTGGTTGGAGCTCAGGCCGAGCGGCTTGTCGAGCAGGAGGATGCCGTGGATGTCACGGAAGGTTCGGCGGTTCATAGGAGACGGACAATCGGGGAGATGTGGAACGGGGCCATGTGGAACGGGGCCATGTGGGAGCCGGCTATGCCGGCGATCCCGCGGCAGCGGGCAACCTTGCGGCGAGCACCCATCGCCGCTGAAGCGGCTCCTACAAGAGCATCGCCGCTGAAGCGGCTCCCACAATTAGTCTTCTTTGGGCTCGTCGGCCGGATCCAGCGGGGGAACCGGATTCTCACGCAGCAGGCGCTCGATGCGTTCACCGGTATCGACGGATTCGTCGTACTTGAACTTCAGCTGCGGCACCTTGCGCAGGATCATGGACTTCGAGAGCGCATGACGAAACTCGGGAGCGAGCTCCTTCAGCGCTTTCATCACCACCGGCGACTCTTCAGGCTTGAGCGCCGTGACCCATACGGTAGCCCAATCGAGGTCACGGGTTACTTCTACATCCGACACGCTAGCCGAAGGCAGCGCGTAGTCGCGCACAGCGGCATGCAACAGTTCGCTAATTTCGCGGCGAAGCTGGGCGGACACGCGGTCGGTACGCTTGAAATCACGGGACGGCATATCCGCCTCCAGTCTTTTATAGGTGCACTAACGAATAAAGCCTCCCCGGCGAACCGGGGAGGCAAGCTGACGCGAGTTACAGCGTGCGAGGCACTTCGATACGCTCGAAGCACTCGATCTGATCGCCGACCTTGACGTCGTTGTACTGCTTGACGGCGATACCGCATTCCATGCCGTTACGGACCTCGTCGACGAGCTCCTTGAAGCGGCGCAGCGACTCGAGTTCGCCCTGGAATACGACCACGTTGTCACGCAGCACGCGAATCGGCTTGCTGCGCTTGACGTTGCCTTCGATGACCATGCAGCCCGCGACCGCGCCGAACTTCGACGAACGGAACACGTCACGAACCTGCGCGACACCGATAATCTCTTCGCGGATCTCCATGCCCAGCAGGCCGGTAGCCGCCTGCGTGACCTGGTCGATGACGTCGTAGATGATCGAGAAGTAACGGACATCGAGGCCGTTGGTATCGATCACCTTACGCGCCGATGCGTCGGCACGGACGTTGAAGCCGATGATCAGCGCCTTCGAAGCCGTGGCCAACGTGGCCTCGGACTCGGTGATGCCGCCCACGCCGGAGGAGATCACGTTCACCTTGACCAGATCGTTGCCGATCTGGGTGAGCGAATCGCGTAGCGCCTCGACCGAACCCTGCACATCAGCCTTGACCAGGATGTTGAGGGTCTGCTGGCCTTGGCCCTGGCCCATCTGGGCCATGATGTCTTCCAGACGGTTCGACTTGCTGACCAGACGGGTTTCGCGACGCTTGAGCAAACGCTCGGCTGCCACTTCGCGGGCCAGACGCTCGTCCTTCACAGCGACGAAGTCGTCACCCGATTCCGGCACGCCGGAAAGACCAAGCACCTGCACCGGAATCGACGGGCCGGCTTCGTTGACCTGCTTGCCGGTTTCGTCGACCAGCGCGCGCATACGGCCGTATTCGACACCGCAGACGACGAAGTCGCCCTTCTTCAGCGTGCCCTGCTGGACCAGCACGGTCGCCACCGGACCGCGACCGCGGTCGAGGCTGGATTCGATCACGACACCCGACGCGCGGCCATCGGCCACTGCCTTGAGCTCCATGACTTCGGCCTGCGCGGAAATCGCATCGAGCAGTGCATCGACACCGTCGCCGGTCTTCGCCGAGAGCGGCACGAACGGCGTATCGCCACCCCACTCTTCAGGAATGACTTCGAGGAGACCGAGACCCTGCTTGACGTTGTCCGGGTTGGCGCCGGCCTTGTCCATCTTGTTGAGCGCGACAATCAGCGGCACCTTGGCGGCGCGCGCATGCTTCACGGCCTCGATCGTCTGCGGCATGACACCGTCATCCGCTGCGACCACGAGCACCACGATATCCGTGGACTGCGCACCGCGGGCACGCATGGACGTAAACGCCGCATGGCCCGGGGTATCGAGGAAGGTGATCACACCGCGGCTGGTCTCGACGTGGTACGCGCCGATGTGCTGTGTGATGCCACCGGCTTCACCCGACGCGACCTTGGTGCGACGGATGTAATCCAGCAGCGAAGTCTTGCCATGGTCGACGTGACCCATGATCGTGACCACCGGCGGACGCGTTACCTTCTCGCCTTCGAGTTCGGCGGTCTGCGTCTGCGTCTGCAGCGCGGCTTCCGCATCGTTCTCGGTGGCGCGAACCGGGTTGTGACCGAGTTCTTCGACGACCAGTGCGGCCGTATCGTGATCGATGGTCTGGTTGATGGTCGCCATGACGCCCATCTTGAACAGCGCCTTGACTACCTCGGCACCCTTCACGGCCATCTTCTGGGCGAGATCGGTAACGAGGTTGTTGTCGCCGATCACGACGTCACGGACCACCGCGGCAGTCGGCCGCGTGAAGCCATGCGGACCGCCGGACGAAGCACCGCCACGCGGCGCTTCGGCGCGACCGCGGACCTTGCCGCCGCCACGACGATTGGCACTCGAGCGACGCGCGCGGTCGGCGTCGGACAGGTGCATTTCGCCACCGCCAAAACGCTTGCCACCGGAATCGCGATCGTTACCGCCGCGACCGGCGCCGCCGCCGCCATTACCGCCACCACCACCGCCGCCACCGTGCTTCGGTCGCGCGTTGCCGCGCGAATCATTAGCTGCTGCGACCGAACCAGGGGCCGGACGCGGAGCAGGCGAAGGTGCGGCCGCACGCGGGGCCGGCGCCGGCGCCGGAGCTGCCACGACCGGCGGCGGCACGGGAGCCGGTGCCGGAGCGGGAACCGGCTTGGGAATGACGCGCTCGCGCTTACGCGGCTCATGGATGGTCGGCATGATCATGCCGAGCTTGCGCGTATCGAGCTTGCCTGTCTGGTGGGTCACGCCATTCTCGTCGGTGAAGGACGTGGTCGCCGGCGCGGCCGGAGCGGCAACGGGCGTCGGAGCAGGCTTCGCATCGGCGGATGCCGGCGATGCCTGGGCCGTTGCCTGGGCTGCTTCAGCGCGCGCACGCTCGGCGGCCTGCTCGGCCTCGGCGCGGCGGCGTGCCTCGGCGGCAGCCTCTTCCTGGCGACGTGCCTCGGCTTCGGCGGCGTGACGGGCTTCTTCTGCCTGGCGACGCTCGGCTTCCTCGCGGCGCTGTGCTTCGTCGCTCTCACGCTGGGCGTGCGACTCGGCGAGCTTGCGCGCGGCGTCCTCACGTTCCGGATCGTGCGAGGCGTCTTCGGCGATCGCGCTGCGCTTGACGTAGGTACGCTTGGTGCGGACTTCGACGTTGACCGTCTTTGCCGCGCCAGCGCCACGCCCCGTACCGGAGCTGACCTTCAGCTCACCGACGGTGCGGCGCTTGAGGGTGATCTGGCGAGGCGCCGTTTCATCCGTCTCGGGAGCGGCGTCGTTCTTGCCGTGCGTGCGACGCAGGAATCCGAGCAGCTTTACCTTTTCGGTACTGCTGATGACCTGCTCCGAATCGGAGAATTTCATACCGGCTTCGCCAAGCTGCCCAAGCAGCTTGTCGACCGGGAGGCCCAATTGATGGGCGAGTTGTTTGATAGTGACGTCCGACATCGTTCTTTATTCTCCGCCGTTCCCGCGCGTAACCTTACGTGCCGACGATGACCCGTACGGCTGCCTCCATCCATGGCGGGAGACCTCATGGCCTCCCTCGAGGCGTCCGTCCAGGACGCTTCCGGTCTCGCGCTTAGCCACCCTTTTCCAGGCGGGCGATCATCGGAGCACGCGCAGCCATGATCAGCTGCGAAGCGCGTTCCTCTGTCATGCCTTCGATATCGATGAGTTCGTCGACGGCAAGGTCACCCAGGTCGTCCAGCGTCTTCACACCACGATCCGCCAGCGCGAAGGCGGTCGCATCGTCCATGCCGTCCAGACCGAGCAGTTCCTCGGAAGGCGGGTTTTCTTCCACACCTTCCTCGGCAGCCAGTGCCTCGGTCAGCAAGGCGTCGCGGGCGCGAGCACGGAGTTCTTCGACGATGTCTTCATCGAAGCCTTCCACGTTGAGCAGCTCGGCGCTCGGCACGTAAGCAATTTCTTCGATGGACGAGAAGCCTTCCTGCACCAGGATGCCGGCGATCTCTTCGTCCACTTCGAGCTTGTCCTGGAACAGCTGGAGTGCGGCGGCCTGTTCGGCCTCGCTCTTCGCCGTCACCTGGTCCTGGGTCATCACGTTGAGCTGCCAGCCGGTGAGCTTGCTGGCGAGGCGCACGTTCTGGCCACCGCGACCGATGGCCTGGGACAGCTTGTCCTCGGCAACGGCGATGTCCATGGAGTGCTTCTCTTCATCCATGATGATGGACTGCACTTCAGCCGGCGCCATCGCATTGATGACGTACTGCGCCTGGTTCTCGTGCCACAGGATGATGTCGACGCGCTCGCCGTTGAGCTCGTTGGACACAGCCTGCACGCGCGAACCGCGCATGCCGATGCACGCGCCGATGGGATCGGTGCGGCTATCGTGCGCGACAACGGCGATCTTCGCGCGGTCGCCCGGATCGCGGGCGCAGCCCTTGATCTCGACCAGGCCCTGACCGACTTCCGGCACTTCGAGCTTGAACAGTTCGATCATGAATTCCGGCGCGCTGCGCGAAACGAACAGCTGCGGACCACGGATTTCCGACTTCACTTCGTACAGGTAACCGCGAACGCGATCGCCGACGCGGGCCGATTCGCGAGGAATCGTCTTGTCGCGCGGGATAAAGGCTTCGGCGTTGCTGCCGAGGTCCAGGTAGACGTTGCCGCGCTCGACGCGCTTGACGATACCGGTGACAAGCTCGCCCACGCGATCCACGAACTGGTCGACCACCTGCTGGCGCTCAGCTTCGCGAACGCGCTGCACGATGACCTGCTTCGCGGCCTGGGCAGCAATGCGGCCGAACTCGGCGTTCTCGACCTGGTGCTCGATGGCACCGCCGATCTCGGCCACTTCGCCTTCACCGGCTTCGTCTTCGGCGTCCATCAGGCGGATCTGGTAGGACGGATCCTCCATTTCGACGTCGTCGGCGACGATCTCCCAGCGACGGAAGGTCTCGTAATCACCCGTGTTGCGATCGATCTCGACACGGATGTCCGGATCCTCGTCGGGGTAGCGCTTCTTGGCGGCCGAGGCCAGCGCCGCTTCCATGGCGTCAAAAATGACTTCGCGCGGTACGCCCTTTTCGTTGGCGACCGCGTCGACTACCAGCAAAAGTTCTTTGCTCATTGCCGCTACTCCCGTAAGGATGCCCCGCGGCACCCCGTCGTTTCGTTATTTGGGTTTCTTTCCGCCCGGCGTGGGCTTGGGCTGCGGCGCATAGCCGAGAGCCACCCAGTCGGGAACCACGCGGGCGCTTTCGACGTCCGCATGCTCGAATTCGAATCGGCCAGCCTCGCCCTCGACCACAATGTGCTCGCCATTTACTTCAATGACGTTGCCTTTGAGGCGCCGACGACCCTCGATCGGGGCCTTCAGCAGCACCTTGACTTCCTGACCGCTCACGCGCGCGAACTGCTCCGCCGTGAACAGGGGGCGGTCGATGCCGGGTGAGGAGACTTCTAATACATAGTTGCCGGGGATCGGATCTTCAACGTCCAGGTAGGCGGAGAACTCGCGGCTTGCCGCCTCGCAATCCTCAACCGTCACTTCGACCGGCAGCTCTGCCGTTTCGCGACGTTCGCGCTCGGCGCCGAGCACGTCCAGATAGACGCGCAGCGTTTGTTGCCCGTCGGACGGAGCGAAATCCATGCCCAGCACCTCGAGACCCAGTTCGGCCACGATGTCTGAAAAGCGTTGTGTAAGTGCGTTGGTATCCACGTTACCTGCGGTTTTTCCATTCGCCAGAAACAAAAAAAGGGCGCGAGCGGCCCATTCCATTACGTCGCCGATGTATCCGACACTTTCCTCCAGCGCTCGCCGCGATGCCCTGACGGCGCTCACAGTGTGTCGCAGGGAGCCTCCGTGCGCCCAACAAAAAAGCCTCACGAGGAGGCTTTCTTGTAAAAAGAAAGTTCCTGAAGCACCCACTGGGTGTAAGGCCTAAACCGGGGCCCAACGGCGCTTAAGATTCGCTAAGTCTATCGTATTTTAATGCCTTCGTGCAAGGTCAACGGTCCCGTCCTAGAATGGCCCCCGGGGGGGAAATCCGGGGGACGGGATGGACGGTACGGCGAATCTCGACGTCCACACGCTAGGCATCATCGGCCTGGCTGTGGGCGCGACCATTGCACTGAGTTTTACCCTGCTCAGCCTGGTGCTGCGCGGGATGCTGGCCCTTCACATTTGGGCGGCGGCCTTCTGGCTGCTGACCCTGGCCGGGCTCGCCGAAGGCTATGACGAGAACGCCACCTTCCTCTCGGCTATCGTGGGAAGTGCACTGATAGCCGCCGCCAATGGCGCCATGCTGGGCGGCATTGCCATCCATATCGGTTATCCACTGCGCTGGCGATGGCCGGCCCTGCTGATCGCCGTCTTCCTGGCGATTCAGGTCGCCTTCCTCTTCGCGCCCCCGCGCCAGGCGGTCGAAGCCACTGTGTTCGGGGTGAAAAGCATCATCTGGGACATCTGGATGATCTGGCTGCTTCTGTTCCGGGCCCCACGGGAGCTGAAGAGCGGCTGCGCGTTCACCGCACTCGTTTTCGCCATCGACACCTTTTTCTATCTGACCCGCGCGGCCGTCTCACTTCACCCTGAGATGCAGTCGCACGAGCTCCTGTCGTTCATCCTGACCACGTCCAACTACCTGTTCGGCATTCTCTGCACCTTCCTGCTAAGCACCGGATTCACCCTGATGCTGGCGCAGCGCCTGGTGCACGACCTGCGTTGCGCGGCCGAGATCGATGGACTCACCGGGCTGCTGAACCGTACCGCCGTCGTTCGCGAGTCCAACCGCCGGCTCGCAACCACGCGGGGCGGTAGCAACTCGGCCCTGCTATTCGACCTGGACAACTTCAAGGCGGTGAACGACTCCTGGGGCCACGCCGGCGGAGACGCGGTGCTCAAGCACTTCGCGGAAACCGTCCGCGCCAGCGGCATCCCCGAGCACGCCCTGTTCTCCCGCTATGGCGGTGAGGAGTTCCTGCTCCTGCTTCCAGGGGCCTCTCCGTATGCAGCAAGCAGCCTGGCCGAGAGCCTGCGTACCCGGATAGAAAACGCACCGGCACCGTTCTCGGGTAACTCCATTGCATTCACCACCAGCGTCGGGGTCTGCACCTCGACCAACACGGAAATCCACGTACTCATCCAGGCCGCGGACGAAGCGCTCTACCGGGCGAAGAACGCCGGGCGGAACCGGGTCGAGGTGGCTTGAGGCTCAAGCCGCGCGCGGGCGGATGGCTTTCAGGGCGTCGCCAATAGCGCGTTCGGCGCATTCGAGCTCGTAGTTCTGCTGCAGGTTCAGCCAACCCCGCACGTCGCCGCCAAAGTAGCGGGCAAGCCGCAGCGCTGTATCAGCCGTGACGCCGCGACGCTCGTTAGCAATTTCATTGATACGCGCTGCTGTCACACCAAGAGCCATAGCGAGTGCGTTGCTGGAGAGCCCGTACGGGCGCATGTACTCCTCTCGGAGTATCTCGCCGGGGTGGACGGGTGGAAGCCTTTTTGGCATGACGATTACCTCAGTGATAGTCAACGATCTCAACGTCGCGCGCCTCGCCGTCAGACCAGCGGAAACATATCCTGTACTGATCGTTGACCCGGATGCTGTACTGACCGAATCGGTCGCCCTGCAGCATCTCCAGTCGATTTCCAGGCGGCGCCCTTAGGAAACCGAGTGTGGGTGCAGAATGCAACTGGGCGAGCTTGCGTCTGATAACCGACTCCATCCGGATAAAGCGGCGTACTCGGTACCCTGTGAAGAGCGCCTCCGCATCCCGGTGTGCGAACGAAACAATCATAGGTCAATCGCTTATCATTTGTCGATAAGCGATCATGACCGAGGTTGTCAGCTCATGCAGTCAGCGTGCGGAGCGAAAGTCTGAAGTACGATCCCCGTCCTGCGTGAGTGTCCCCCTCTCTCGCCGGAGGCTCAGCGTCGCAGGAGACCGGCGCTTTCTATGCGGTGAAACGAACATCGCTGATCCAGTTGGCCGCGCGACGCGCCAGCCTTGCAGGTTCTTCTTCGCCATCGAAGTTCACATCGCCCGGCAAGAGACGCGAAGCATCGAAGTCGTCGAATGTATTCACGTTGACCACCGCATATAGCCTGCCCTCTATGAGACTCGTGCAACAAGCGACAACACCGCAGCGATTGCAGACATGGAAGTCGGCCGTCTTCGTCCCGAAGGCATACGCTGTGACCAGCGAGGAATCTTTAAAATGGACGCTCAACGCCGCTGACGCATTCGCCGTCCATCTTGCACCGTGCTTCCTGCAAAACGTGCAGGAGCAGGCGCGCGCGGCGATCGTTTCCGCGCGCGTGGGCCATTGAAGATCGAACGTGACATTGCCGCAGTGACAGCTACCGTGGATCTGCACGCCTCACACTCCTTTGGACAGGATTAAATCGAGCACAGCACCTGAGGAATCATCCACCCGGCAGCGGCTACCCAAGCGGCGAGCTTGCAAGCACGCGCCAGCAGGCGGCATCCCTTTCCATCACGTGTACGTCCTTGCACAGGCACTCCACCGGCCCATGAATGTGGAGGCGATCATGCAATGCAGCGACGATGTTGTCACGGCCCTTGCGCACGTTCCGCGCCGCGGATAAATGTGGCACGTAGCGCTCGAAGTCGGGGCCGATCCGCGGTCGTTCCGGGAACGCGGCCGCAAGCGACGCGGCCAGCGAAGCGATGGCTTCGACGGGCGATGGCGCCAGCCATACGGTCGAGGGAAACGCGTCCACGCGATCGAGCCGGAACGACACGGCCGTGTGCGCCATGGTGATGCCGCGAAGGCGTAGCAGTACGCCCGCCGTCACGTCGCCGCTATCGAGCCACGGATAGACAAGGGTGATATGTGCGCCGAGACCCAGGCGCGCGGAGGGATCAAGTCGCGCCCTCATGTCGCCCACCAGCGACTCGGCCTCAGGAACCATGAGGGCAAGCAAGGTACGACTCATAACCATTCCGTCATACTTGGCAGATGGAAGATGAAGCACCCTACCCTCGCTTCGCCTCACGCGGCAAGGCCTACGTCTACGTGCTGCCATGCCGTGACGAGGACCTGCTGAAAGTCGGCTTCTCGCGCGATCCGTTTACACGATTCAGCACCCTGCACCGCCGGTTCTTCGACTTCTTCGACCTGGAGCGGGGACTGCTCCTCGATGCTGAGCGCGTCATCCATGCGCGACGCATCGAGCGCCGCCTGATCGAGACTTTCCGTGAGCACCGCGCGATGGCACCCCTCGTCGTACCGGTATCGGCCGCAGGACACACGGAATGGTACCGGGGGGTACACGCGGAGGTCGCAGGCCTGCTCGAGGACATCGCCAGCACCGAAGGCTTGAATCTGAGTCGAAGCCTGAACCCGTGGCTACGCGGTTACCTGGAGGCGCGCGCCGATCTCCTTCACGACTGGTCGGCGCGGATCGTCGACACGCTCGACTGGGCGGCGCACAACTCGTCCGACGACCCCGGCGCCGAACGCCTGCGCAGGGTGCTGATCGACACGCTGGACATGTTCGTCGCTGCCGGAGTGGCAGTCGAGCCACGGTTGCCCCATCGCGTCATCGACTGGTACGCGAATGGCGAACACCGCCGCCTGTTCGACTGAGCGGGGAGCATGACGCTAGAGGCATCAGGCCTGCGCGTCGCGCGACTGGCTGGGTGGTGCGTCGTGCAGGCGCCCCCAGGCCCGGCGCAGCTGGCGAGCGGAGCCGAAACCCGACCGCTCTGCCACGGCCTCCATGTCGAGTCGCGAGCCAGCCAGCAACTCACTCGCCAGTGCAACCCGCATGCGATTCACAAAGTCGGTGACGCTCATGCCCGTATGTTCGTTGAAAAGTCGCGAAAGATTGCGCGGGCTGGTGGCCGCCTCCCGCGCCAGCGTCGGCACCGTCCAGTCACGCGCCGGATCGCCGGCAACCGCGTCCTGTGCACGATGAATCGACGGATGCATGTGGTTGCGACCTTCAAGCCAGGGCGACAGCTGTGGATCGCCTCCCGCGCGGCGCAGGTAAACGACAAGGAAGCGTGCGACCGCCAGTGCGCACCCCGGCCCCACCTCTTCTGCAACGATATGCAGCATCAGGTCGATTCCGGCGGTAATGCCAGCACTCGTCATCCGCTCACCGTCCACGACATAGAGACGGTTCTCACGCACGCGCGCCGCGGGAGCATCGTGCGCAAGTTCAGCTATGCAGCCGTGATGCGTCGTGCACTCGACACCATCGAGCAGGCCAGCGCGTCCGGCCAGCAGGGCGCCAGAGCAGATCGTGGCAAGCCGGATACCAGGCCGAACGCTGTGACGAAGCCAGTCGACGATGGCTGCTTCATATGCATTGTTCTGCGCGGTCGTGGTGACCGGCTCGCCCAGCGGAATGTCGGCATGTCCGGGAACGACCAGCATGGCGCCATCCGGCAGTCGCGCCGGTAAGGGCGCAATGTCAGTCACAGCAAGACCAATCGAGCTGCCGAGCTTGCGTGCCGGCCCGACAAAGCGAACGTCGAAGCGAACGTCGTCCTGTTCGAGGTTCGCCTTGCGCAACACCTCGATCGGTCCGGCCACATCGAGCAGCAGCACGCGTGGCGGCAACACGACGAAGACCGGAATGACGCGGTGCGCGGCAACCTTCATCAGGCAGCCTTGCGCAGCGCCCCTGCGAGCGCCTCCTCAACCGTAGCGATGCGCGCGAAGCGATCTTCCAGCACCAGTTCCGTGCGCGCCCGGATCTCGCTGGCGCTCCACTCACGACCCTGACGGTCCGTCATGGGGAAAGTCAGTGTCGCCTCGCCCACATAGTCCACCTCATAGCCGAGATCCGAGGCATGGCGGGTCGTCGTTTCGCAGCATTGCTCCGTGCGGATACCGGACACGATGATGCGACGGATGCCTTTCTCGACCAGCCAGACATCCAGGCCGGAGCCGACCAGTGCGCTATGCCGCTGCTTGCGGAAAGTCACCGCAGGTTCAATGCGCAACGGTGCCAGGGTGGCCACGAAGCCGGACGCCTCGGAGAACGGACCACTCTCCTCCACGTGAAAAATGCGGACAACGGGGATGCCGGCCTTTGTCGCGCCATCGATGAGGGCCTGCTGGCGTTCGACATAGGCAGCCACGCCGTCTGCCCGCCAGTAGGGACGGTGGCGGAAGGACTCCTGAGCATCGATGACGATCAGAGCAGTGTCGAAAACGGTCATGGCGAGCATCCTCTGGTGGAATGGATCGCATTTTCCGCTGGTCGCTGCAAGAGGGAGAGGCCTGTGGCGGACGGTGGGCGGACAAATCACGCCATTGTCCAGAGAAGAGTTTCTTCACGCATTCCCTGGCGGGGGGCGGGCTCGCCTTTGGCATGGGGCGGGCTCGCCTTTGGCATCGCGTTTGCGCTCGCGGTGCGGCGCAAGAGCCGGCGGGTCTCACCCTCGGGGCCACGACTGC
>CBIGPO010000013.1:0-114093 GCA_966191635.1 uncultured Luteibacter sp. | reverse complement strand
GCCTGCGCTACCGGCCCCGAGGGTGGCACCCGCCGGCTCTTCCCCACGGCGAGGTAGGTTGTGGGAGGGCAAACGCCGGTGATCTGGATGGGTGAGGCGTCATGCGGTGTCGCCGCACCGATCTGCAACGCATCGTTCGGTGTCGCGATGGGCTTACAGCTGCTTGCTGATTGCATGTTGCTTTGCACTTTGCACTTTGCGTTGTTGCCTGTCGCCGCTTTTCCTTGGCCGTTTACCTTGTGGTGCTGTTGTCTGTCGTACCAGCGAGGCGCAGCGTCAGTGAAGCGCGTGTCGGCAGGAGTCATGCGTCGCACGGTGCTTACCGCGGCGAGGCGTAGCGCGTGTCGCATGCGCCGCAGCGGGTCGCCGCAGTCGTGGCCCCGAGGGTGAGACCCGCCGGCTCTTACGCCGACGCACCGCGAGCAGCGAGCGCGATGGCGAAGCCGAGCCAGTCCACGCCAGCACACGTGAATATCCAAAAAAAAGCCGCGCCCCTCGCGGAACGCGGCCCCATTACGAAGCAGTTTCTTACGAAGCTGCGTTACTCGCCGATTGTCAGCAACGATGCATTGCCGCCGGCCGCCGTGGTGTTGATCGTGAGCGTGCGCTCACCGGCGAAGCGGAGCAGGTAGTGCGGACCGCCGGCCTTGGGGCCGGTGCCGGACAGGCCTTCGCCGCCGAACGGCTGCACACCGACCACCGCACCGATCTGGTTGCGGTTGACGTAGCAGTTGCCGACGCGTGCGCGGCTCTGGATGTAGTCGATGGTGTCGTCGATGCGGCTGTGGATGCCGAGCGTGAGGCCGAAGCCGGTGCCGTTGATCTGCTCGACCACCTTGTCCAGCTCCGAGCCCTTCCAGCGGATCACGTGCAGCACGGGGCCGAATACTTCGCGGGTGAGCACGTCGAGCGACGGGATCTCGTAGGCACGCGGGCCGAAGAATGTCCCGTTCGCGGTCGCCTCGTTGAGCGGCACTTCGCCGATCTTCTTCGCTTCCTTGTCCATGCGCGCGGCATGGTCGACGAGGATCTGCAGGGCATCGTTGTCGATGACCGGACCGACATCGGTCGAGAGCAGACCCGGATCGCCGATCTTCAGCTCGGCCATGGCGCCGGCGAGCATCGCGGTGACCTTGTCGGCGATGTCTTCCTGCACGAACAGCACGCGGGCGGCCGAGCAGCGCTGGCCAGCGGACTGGAACGCCGAAGCGATCACGTCCTTGACGATCTGTTCCGGCAGCGCGGAGGAGTCGGCGATCATCGCATTCTGGCCGCCGGTTTCGGCAATGAGCGCGGCGATCGGGGCGTTGCGTGCCGCGAGGGCACGGTTGATCGCCCAGGCGGTGTCGGTCGAGCCGGTGAAGGCCACGCCGGCGACGCGCGGGTCGCGCGTGAGCGCAGCACCGACCGTGGCGCCGTCGCCCGGCATGTACTGCAGGACGTCGGTCGGCACGCCAGCGGCGTGCAGGAGCTTCACGGCGGCGTAGCCGATCAGTGCGGTCTGCTCGGCCGGCTTGGCGATCACGGCATTACCCGCGGCGAGTGCCGCGGCGACCTGGCCGAGAAAGATCGCCAGCGGGAAGTTCCAGGGGCTGATGCAGACGAACACCCCACGGCCATTGAGGAACAGCTGGTTGCTCTCGCCGGTCGGGCCGGGGAGCTGTTCCGGCTGGCCGAACAGGCGGCGCGCCATGGTGGCGTAGTAACGCAGGAAGTCCGCCGCTTCGCGGATTTCCGCGATGGCATCGGGCAGGCTCTTGCCGGCTTCGCGGACACACAGCGCGATGAACTCGGCGCGGTTGTGCTCGAGCTGCTCGGCGGCATGTTCGAGGATCGCGGCACGGCTGGCGGCCGGCAGGCGGTCCCAGGCAGGCTGGGCCTTCACCGCAGCGGAAAGGGCGCGATCGACCAGGGCCGGGTCGGTATTCTCGACGGTACCGACGATGCGACGGCGATCCGACGGATCGGTCACCTCGACCTTCGTACCACCGGTGGCGCCACCGGCGACCAGCGGGGCGGCGGTCCACGGACCACTGTGACGGTTGACGGCGTCGGCGAGCTCGTGGAGCTCGTTGTCATTAGCGAAGTTCATGCCCATGGAATTCTTCCGAAGTTCACCGTACAGATTGACCGGCAGGGGGATGCGGGGATGGGGAATGGAGGCAAAGGCGCGCACCGTTTCGCACGGGTCGGCCACGAGGTCGCGCACCGGCACGCTCTCGTCGACCACGCGGTTGACGAAGCTGGTGTTGGCACCGTTCTCGAGCAGGCGGCGCACGAGATAGGGCAGGAGGTCTTCATGCGTGCCCACCGGCGCGTAGACGCGGCAGGGTACGTTGAGCTTGTCCTTGCCGATCACCTCGGCGTAGAGGTCTGCGCCCATGCCGTGCAGGCGCTGGTTTTCGTACGGACGGCCCTGCGCCAGGTGGTTGATCGCGGCGATCGTGTGCGCGTTGTGCGTGGCGAACTGCGGGTACACCGCGTCACCGCCGGCGGCGAACAGGCGGCGTGCGCAGGCGAGGTAAGAGACGTCGGTGTTCGGCTTGCGCGTGTAGACCGGGTATCCGGTCAGCCCGTTTTCTTGCGAACGCTTGATCTCGGCGTCCCAGTAGGCGCCCTTGACCAGGCGCACGAACCAGCGGCGGCCCGTGGCGCGGGCCTTCTCGGTTACCCAGTCGATGACGAAGGGCGCGCGTTTCTGGTACGCCTGGATCACGATGCCAAGGCCGTTCCAGCCTTCCAGCGACGCATGCTCGAAGACGTCACCGATGATGTCGAGCGAGAGTTCGAGGCGGTCGGTTTCTTCAGCGTCGACCGAGAGCGCGATGCCGTTCTTGTAGGCCAGCTGCGAGAGCTCGAGCAGCTTGGCACCGAGCTCGATGCGCGCGCGGGCGCGGTTGGCCACTTCGTAACGCGGATGCAGCGCCGAGAGCTTCACCGAGATCGACGGCGCTTCGAGATTGTTCTTGAACGGGCCGCGGGCACCGAGCGCGTTGATCGCGTCGCGGTAGTCCTGCTGGTAGCGCTCGGCTGTTTCCTGGGTGAGTGCCGACTCGCCGAGCATGTCGTACGAGTAACGGTAGACCGCGTGCTCCTTCTCGGCGGAGCGGTCGAGCGCTTCCTTGATGGTGCGGCCCATGACGAACTGGTGGCCCATGATCCGCATGGCCTGGCGTACGGCAAGGCGCACCACCGGCTCGCCCGCACGGCCGACCAAACGGCGCAGGGCGGAGCTGAAGTCGTGGCGGGTCTCTTCGGCGAGGTTCACCAGGTGGCCGGTGAGCATCAGGCCCCAGGTGGACGCGTTGACGAACAGCGACTCGCTCTGACCCAGGTGCTTCTTCCAGTCGGCTTCACCCAGCTTGTCGCGGATGAGCTTGTCCGCCGTCGCCTTGTCGGGGATGCGCAGGAGCGCCTCGGCCACGCACATGAGCAGCACGCCTTCCTCGGAGGAGAGGTCGTACTGACGCATGAAGGATTCGACCGCGCTCTGGTCCTTGGCCCGCGCGCGGACGCGCGAGACCAGGCCGGCGGCGACATCGATGACGTGTTCGCGCTCGGTGGGAGGCAGGGTGGCCTGGACCAGCAGGTCGTTGACGGCCTCGGTTTCGTCGCGCAGCCAGGCGGCCGTGATACGCGCGCGCGCCGGCTCGGCGCCAGTCGGGAGTTCGGGACGGAGGATGGATGGGTTCACTGGGGGAGTGGGGTGCATGGGGAGACCGGCCATTGTAGGGGAGCACGGGCCCGGGTGCGTGTTGCATAGCGGAAGGGTGCCTCGCGGCGTACCGCCTGCGACAACACGTCCCTTCCCAACCTTGCCGCATTTTGACCAGCGCCCTATCATCCCTCGGGTTCCAGGCACGCTGGACTTTCCATGAACGTGCTTCGACCGACCGTCGCGGGTCAGCCGCGTGTGTTGTGGCTCAGGCCCAACCGCGCGCTGGACAAGCTCGGTCTGCGTCGACTGATCATGGGTCTGGCGGCGATAGCCCTGGCGACGGCGTCGTTTGGCGCGTGGCAGGGGAATGTCTTCGCTCCCGTGTTCGCCCTGATCGAAACCTTCGTCGTGGGGTTCGCGCTTGGCGCGGCCTGGAGGGCCGGCGACAGGGGTGAACGTATCGCCATCGGGCCGGATACGCTGGAGGTGAGGGTGGTACCCGGACGCCGGGTGCAGCGCTTCCAGACGTATTGGGTCAGGGTGGGTCTGGCTCCGGGGGACGGGCGCCAGCGTCTGTTGCTCAAGTCACACGGCAGCGAGCTCGAAATCGGCGCCTTTCTCGGAGAAGAGGAACGGGTCGAGGTGTCAAGGAAACTCATGGTGCTGCTGGCCGAAGTCTCAAGCCAGACGCGCAGGTAGGTTCATTAAAGGTGCAAGACATGACATCTGGCGGCATCGGACGATCGATTTCGGCGTGGACGGCAGGCGCTATGGCGCTGTTCGGTGGGGAGGCGTGGGCTAATCCCGTTCCGAACCAGATGAACATGACCAAAGGCGTGAGCGAGTGGTCGCCCTATGCGATGCACATGGTCGCCCTGTGGGTCTGCGTGGTTATCGGCGTCATCGTTTTTGGCGCCATGTTCATCGCCATGTTCCGCTTCCGTAAGTCGCGCGGCGCCGTCGCCGAGAAGTGGGCGCACAGCACGAAGTTGGAAATCGTCTGGACGGTCGTCCCGATCATCATCCTGATCTTCCTGGCGAACCTCGCCACGGGTGGCCTGACCTCGTTCGCCGACACCACAGGCGCCGACATGACCATCAAGGTCACCGGCTACCAGTGGAAGTGGCGCTACGACTACGTCGACTACAAGGGTAAGGGGGTCGACAAGGTCGGCTTCGTATCCAAGCTGGAAGAGTCTTCGGACCGTACCCGCCAGCTCAAGTCCAACCTCGACCCGGAGAAGATCCAGGTCGAGGGCTACAACACCTATCTGCTCGACGTCGACAAGCCCCTCGTGGTGCCGGTCGGGGTCAAGATTCGCTTCATCATCGTCGGCGGTGACGTCATCCACTCCTGGTGGGTGCCGGCACTGGGCTGGAAGATGGATGCGATTCCGGGCATCGCCAACGCGGCCTGGACCAAGATCAAGGAGCCCGGTGTCTACCGCGGCCAGTGCGCCGAACTCTGCGGCCAGGACCACGGCTTCATGCCGATTGTCGTGAAGGCCGTGCCGAAGGCCGAGTTCGAACAATGGCTGGCGACCCAGGAAGACGAGGCCAAGCTTCAGAAGGCCGCGCAGACCGCCCAGAACGCTCCCGCCCCGGCCCCCCAGGGTTAACCGAACAAGTCAAGCAGGTAGAGGCAGCCACTATGGCGCACGCAGCCACCCACGATCACGACGACCACCACGGAGCCCCGAAGGGGTTCTTCCAGCGATGGGTGATGTCCACGAACCACAAGGACATCGGCACGCTGTACCTGATTTTCTCGCTGACGATGTTCTTCATCGGCGGCGCCTTCGCGATGGTTATCCGCGCGGAGTTGTTCAAGCCGGGCATGCAGCTCGTGCAGCCGTATTTCTTCAATGAAATGACGACGATGCACGCGCTGGTGATGATTTTCGGCGCGATCATGCCGGCCTTCGTCGGCCTGGCGAACTGGATGGTCCCGCTCATGGTCGGTGCGCCGGACATGGCCCTGCCGCGCATGAACAACCTGTCGTTCTGGATCCTGCCGTTCGCCTTCTTCATGCTGCTGTCCACCCTGTTCATGCCGGGTGGCGGCCCCGCCGGTGGCTGGACCATGTATCCGCCGCTGTCGCTGCAGGGCGAATCGGTGGCTTACGTGATCTTCGCGATCCACCTGATGGGTATCAGCTCGATCATGGGCGCGATCAACATCATCGCGACCATCCTCAACATGCGCGCGCCGGGCATGGACCTGCTGAAGATGCCGGTCTTCGTCTGGAGCTGGCTGATCACGGCGTTCCTGCTGATCGCGGTGATGCCGGTGCTTGCCGGCGCGGTCACCATGCTGTTGACCGACAAGTACTTCCATACCAACTTCTTCAATGCCGCCGGCGGCGGTGACCCGGTCCTGTTCCAGCACATCTTCTGGTTCTTCGGGCACCCCGAGGTCTACATCATGATCCTGCCGGCCTTCGGGATCATCTCGGAAATCATCCCGACCTTCGCCCGCAAGCCGATCTTCGGTTACCGCGCGATGGTGTTCGCGATCGCTTCCATCGCTTTCCTCTCCTTCATCGTCTGGGCGCACCACATGTTCGCCGTGGGCCTGCCGATGGGGGCGGAGATCTTCTTCATGTACGCGACGATGCTGATCGCGGTGCCCACGGGCGTGAAGGTCTTCAACTGGGTGTCGACCATGTGGGGCGGCTCGATGACCTTCGAGACCCCGATGCTGTTCTCGATCGCCTTCGTGATCCTGTTCACCATCGGCGGCTTCTCCGGCCTGATGCTTGCCCTGGCTCCCGCCGACTTCCAGTACCACGACACTTACTTCGTGGTCGCGCACTTCCACTACGTGCTGGTCACCGGCGCCGCGTTCTCGATCATCGCGGCCGCGTATTACTGGATCCCGAAGTGGTCGGGCCACATGTACAGCGAGACCTGGGGCAAGATCCACTTCTGGTCCAGCGTGATCTCGGTGAACGTGCTGTTCTTCCCGCAGCATTTCCTTGGCCTGGCGGGCATGCCCCGACGCATCCCGGATTACAACGTCGCCTTCGCCAACTTCAACATGATCAGCTCCATCGGCGGCTTCTGGTTCGGCGCCTCGCAGCTCATCTTCCTCGGCGTGGTCATCCACTGCGTATTCTTCTCGAAGAAGAAAGCGGCGGACCGCTCGTGGGAAGGCGCCAAGGGCCTGGAGTGGACCGTGCCGTCGCCGGCACCGTTCCACACCTTCGATGTGCCGCCGGTTATCCACGACGACGAACTCGCCCACGGCAACACGGACCACTGATCGATGCAGGACATGACGGACATCGAGATGGCGGCGCGCCGCAAGCGCGCTCGCACCACCGCACTGATCGCGGGCGGGTTCGCGGTCGCGGTCTTCCTCCTCTCGATCGTGCAGATGCTGAAGGTCTGACCGGCTAAACCAAGCGACATCCACGGGAAACCACCATGGGTCACCAGCAACAAGACGTCTATTTCGTACCGAGCAAGAGCTACTGGCCCATCGTGGCGGCGATCTCCATGTTCGTCACCGTGTACGGTGCCGCGCATTGGCTGAACTCGCAGCCGGGCGATAGCAGTGCCTTCGGCAAGCCGCTGTTCTGGGTCGGCTTCGCCATGATTCTGGGCATGTTCTTCGGCTGGTTCCGCTCGGTGATCCGCGAATCGCTGGCGGGTAGCTACAACGGCCAGGTGGATCGTTCGTTCCGCATGGGCATGATGTGGTTCATCTTCTCCGAAGTGATGTTCTTCGGTGCCTTCTTCGGTGCGCTGTTCTATGCGCGCATCTTCTCCGTGCCCTGGCTAGGCGGCGAAGGCCACGGCGTGCTCACCCACCAGTTCGTCTGGCAGGGTTACGAGGCATCGTGGGGCGCGAACGGTGGCGGCGGTCCGCAGAAGATCGGCGGCTCGTTCCAGACCATCGCCGCATGGGGTCTGCCGCTCCTCAACACGCTGATCCTGCTCTCGTCCGGCGTGACCATCACCATCGCGCACCATGCGCTGAAGGCTGGTCACCGCAAGGCGCTGCTGATCGGCCTCGGCGCCACCGTGCTGCTGGGCTGCTGCTTCCTGTGGTTCCAGGCTCACGAATACGCCGAGGCGTACGAGCACTTCAACCTCACGCTGGGCAGCGGCGTCTACGGCGCCACGTTCTTCATGCTCACCGGCTTCCACGGCATGCACGTGACGCTGGGCACGATCATGCTGGCGATCATCTGGATTCGCTGCGCGAAGGGCCATTTCACCAAGGACGACCACTTCGGTTTCGAAGCCGTCGCCTGGTACTGGCATTTCGTCGACGTGGTGTGGCTGGCGCTGTTCCTGTTTGTTTACGTGCTTTGATCTGACGTAGGCGACTGCCATGTGAATCGGAAAACCCGCCGCGAGGCGGGTTTTTTTTTGTGGGCGTTGTCGGACCCTTCAACGCTGGAGCGTTGCCCCTTCCTTTTCGCATGGGCAGCGCCCACTGATCGGGCCGCGTCCGCATGCCGATGCTTCTTTCAGCGCAGCCCGCGCGGAAAGAGGAGCGGTTATGAATCACGGCAATGTGGGGTGTACGCCATTGACGCATGTGCGCCAATGGCGTACTTTTGTTGCGTGATCTTCGTAGAGACGCCTGTTTTCACTAGGCAAATTACGGAATTGCTGGAGGACGAAGATTACGCACGGCTTCAGAGCTATCTCGTGCAGCATCCTGATGTCGGCGATGTGATGGAAGGTACGGGTGGACTGAGGAAGGTCCGTGTCGCCATGGCAGGGCGCGGCAAGAGTGCCGGGGCCAGGGTGATTTACTACCACTTCGTGCCGCACTCCCACATCGCGATGCTACTGATCTTCGCCAAGAACGAACGAGAAGACCTTGCGCCGGAACATCGCAAGGCGCTTCGAAAGATTATCGAGACATGGAAGCGACGCTATGAGCAAATTCTTTGAAGATCTGATGGGAAGCGTCCAGGAAATGGACGAAATCCTGCGCGGTGAGCGTCAGCCCTCCCGTGTTTTTCACGTCGACCCCGTCGCGGTTAAAGCACTTCGCGAAACCACGGGCCTCTCGCAGTCGAAGTTCGCGCTCTTGCTCGATGTCGACGTAGGTACGCTGCGCAACTGGGAGCAGGGGAGGCGGGCGCCTACGGGTCCAGCTCGGGCTCTTCTCCGTGCAATCCACAAAGATCCTAAGCACGTGCTTGCGGCGCTGGCCTGATTTCAGGCGAGCGAGCTTACTCGCTCATCGATTGAGAACCTGGTTCGTCGTCGCGTTCACGTGTCAATTGCCAGATCCCCACGACGACAAGGGTCCCGTCGAAGCCAGCGATCCACACGCCGAATGCGACGCGCCGGTCCATCACAGGTGCGAGGCCAGCGTATCCGACGAGGAACAGGGCCATGAACAAGACACAGGCGTAAGGCCGGCGACCACGGGTGAGGACGGCGCCGGCTGCCATCGCGGCTGTGATGACCCAACCGGTAAGTAGTGCAGGCGAGGCGTCGTGAAAACCCTTTAGCGCTGTTGCAAAACGGCTCGGCAAGATGCCGAACATGCCTTCAAGTCCCGTCATGACGACCGTTACGCCTAGCCAGGCGACCGGAATCAGCGCGAGGAACAGCGCGCTAGGCAACGGCTTGTATGTCCCGGAAGTCATCCCTGGTTCCCCCTGTATCTACCCCACGGCACCAAATGCCGCACCGCGCCTTGGCCTCCCGGCCATGCGCGTTAGAATTGGCCGACCCCATGGGGATGCAGCCAGCCCATGAAGATGCCCAGCGCGACCATGGCGATGAGCAGCAACGACAGACCAATGCGACGGGTGAGCGCCCACACGGTGCGTTTGCTCTGGCCTTTGTCGGTCATCATGAAGAACAGGGCCTGGCCGAGGTTGAAGAGCACAACCAGCAGCAGGATTACCAGCGCGTACTTATAGATGGTTTCCACGTGACCGTTCCGCCTGATATCGACAATCCGAGTATAGCGGTGGCCGTGGGGCGTCTGGCATGAGCTTCTTGCGTCGTCCGACGTGGTTCGCTGTCGCACTCACCGTGGTGGGCGTGCTGGCTTTCGTGCGCCTGGGCATCTGGCAGCTGGATCGCGCTGACGAGAAAGACGAACTGCTGCGACGCTACGCCGCATCGGCGGCCGCCGCGGTGGAGGACTTCGGCATGATCGCCGACGCTCCGCCGGTGGATCGCTACCCTCGCGTGGCCCTGCGTGGCCAGTTCGTGCCCGGACACACCTATATTCTCGACGACCAGACCCACGCAGGGCAGGTCGGCATCCATGTCTACGTGCCGTTCTCCCCGCATGGCCAGGTGCCGTACGTGCTGGTGGACCTCGGTTTCCTGGCTAAGGAATCCGGAGCCAATCCGCGTCTGCCGCCGTTGCCCAAGGGCGAAACGACGATCCGCGGGCTCTATGTGCCATCGCCCGGAGTCGGCGTGCGCCTTGGTGGCGATCGCCTGCCGGAGCAGAAGGGTGCCGAGAAATCGATGGTCTATGTCGATCTCAAGGAGATCGGCGCTGATGCAGGCCGCGCGTTGTATCCTCGCGTGCTGCTGCTCGATGCCGATCCGGCCAGCATCTACGCGCGCGAGTGGACGCCCGGTTTCATGCCCCCGGCGCGGCACCGCGCCTATGCTTTCCAGTGGTTCACCTTTGCGCTTGCCGCGGTGGTGATCTTCGTCCTCCTGCATCGCCAGCGACGCCCGAAGCGGCCCGAGTAACCATGACCGATCCGAACGTCTCCACCAAGAACCTGCGCAGCAGCCGCATCAAGCTGATCCTGATCATGCTGGTGTTCCTGGCGCCCATCATCGCCGCGGGGTTGCTCACGCTCAGCGGCTGGCAGCCGGAAGGCAAGGGCAATGGCCGGCCGATCGTTCCTCAGCGCAGTGTCACCGACGTGCGTATCGACGTGGACGGCACACCCTGGGTCTGGCGTGACAGCGAACCGCGACTGACCCTTGTCGCACTCCCCGGCCCGAGCTGCGCCGAACACTGTCTGCAGACGCTGGCGCTGATGCGCAATGCGCGCATCGTGCTCAACCGCAACGCGGATCGGCTGCGCCTGCTGTATCTCGGAACGCCGTCGACCGCGGCGGGCGCCGATGGCGTCATGCCCGACTGGAAGGTCGGCCATGACGTGGCTGATGCATTCCATGAATTCCGCCCGACCGAACCGGATACTGTCTCCGCCGTGCTCGTCGAGTCCAACGGTACGGCGCTGTCGTTCTATCCCGCGGGTTTCGATCCGAGCGGACTGCGCAAGGACATGCAGAAGGTGATTCGCTGATGCCGCCGCGTACCGTGAAGATCCTGCGCACGCTCGCGCTTCTGGCCGCGTTGTTCGCCTTCTGCATCGTGATGTTCGGTGCCTTTGTTCGCCTCTCCAACGCCGGTCTGTCGTGCCCGGACTGGCCGACCTGCTACGGCAAGGCCACGTGGCCCGGACATGCGCAGGACATCGCGCAGGCAAACGAAGCGTTCCCTGATCGTCCCTACGAAACGCACAAGGCCTGGCGCGAGCAGGTGCATCGCTTTCTCGCTGGCGGTCTCGGCTTCATGGTGCTGGCGATCGCCCTGATTTCGGCCTGGCACCGACGCATGGCGGTGATCGCCGTCTTGCTTGCCGCCGCGTTCGCGGTGGTCGGCGTGGTGATGTACATGCGCGGCGAGCACGTCGTGTCCTCGTTCCTCTCCGCGCTGGCGATCGCCTTGCCGCTGATCGCGGCGGCGACACTGGATCGACCCGGTGCGTGGAAAGTCGGAGTCGTCGCGTTGGCGGTGATCATCTTCCAGGCCATGCTCGGCATGTGGACGGTGACCCTGCTGCTGAAGCCGATCGTGGTGATGGGTCACCTGCTCGGTGGCCTGGCTACGTTCGCGTTGCTCGCCTGGGCCGCGTTACGCTGGTGGCGTGTCGGTACGCCGGACGATCGTTTCGCGGCGCTGCGTGCGCCGGTCGCCATCGGCATCGTCGTGCTGGTTTGTCAGATCGCCCTGGGTGGATGGACGAGTTCGAATTACGCGGCGCTCGCCTGTGGCACGGATTTTCCGAAGTGCCTCGGGCAGTGGTGGCCGCAGACCGATTTTCCGCAGGCCTTCGTGCTCTGGCGTGGCATCGGCGTGAACTATGAAGGCGGTGTACTCGACATGGCGGCGCGTAGCTCGATCCAGCTCGCGCACCGCATCGGCGCGCTGGTGACGTTCTGTTATCTCGCATGGCTGTCGCACAAGCTGGCGCGTGCGGGGCTGCGCAGGATTGGCATCGCCGTCGGCGTGGTGCTGATCGCGCAAGTTCTTCTCGGTATCGGCAATGTCCATCTCGGCCTGCCGCTACCCGTGGCGACGGCGCACAATGGCATGGCGGCGCTGCTTCTCTTCACCCTGCTCGCGGCCCTGGCCAGCACGCAGCGCCTGCCTGCGAACACGGAGTCCCTGTGAGCACCCTCGGTCAATACTATGAACTGACCAAGCCGCGTGTCGTCGCGCTACTGGTCTTCTGCGCCGTCATCGGCATGTTCCTCGCTGTGGACGCCTCAGGCCAGCGCGTGCTGCCGACCTGGCATGCGGCGGTCTTCGGTACGCTCGGCATCTGGCTTGCTTCGGCCTCCGCGGCTGCGTTCAACCACCTGATCGACCAGCGCATCGACAAGATCATGGCGCGCACGTCGCATCGTCCGCTTGCAACGGGACAGCTCACGTCGATGCAGGTGTTCATCTTCGCGATGTCGCTCGGCATCGTGTCGATGCTGGTGCTCGTGTTCCTGGTGAACATGCTGACCGCCGTGCTGACGTTCTTCTCCCTGATCGGCTACGCGGTGATCTACACGGCGTACCTCAAGCGTGCGACACCGCAGAATATCGTGATCGGTGGGCTCGCCGGTGCCGCGCCACCCATGCTGGGCTGGACGGCGGTGACCGGTTCGCTGCATCCGTATGCGTTGCAGCTGCTGCTGATCATCTTTGTCTGGACGCCGCCGCACTTCTGGGCGCTGGCGATCTTCCGTGTCGACGACTACTCGCGTGCGCAGGTGCCGATGCTGCCGGTGACCCACGGTGTGGTCTACACGCGCTGGCACATCCTGTTTTATACGATCCTGCTCTGCGTGGTGACGTTGCTGCCGTTCTTCACCGGCATGAGCGGGCTCATCTACCTGTTCGGTGCGGTCATCCTGGGTGCGGGTTTTCTCTGGTACGCCATCCGCATGCTCAACCCACCGGACGAGCTGTTCGCGATGAAGATGTTCAACTACTCCATCGTGTACCTGATGGTGTTGTTCGCGTTCCTGCTCGCCGACCACTGGCTGGTGGATCCGATGGTGCAGCCGGCGTTTAGGCTGGAGCCTGTCGTTTAGGGCATCGCCGCTGCAGCGGCTCCCACACAGGGCACCGCAGACATGTGGGAGTCGCTTCAGCGGCGAAAGCTACAGCGCGCTACGCAACCAGTTCGCAACAGCCCCCGGATGCTCCAGATGCAAATGATGCCCCCCATCCATCCGCGTCACGGTAATGTCGTCGACGCAGTCGATCCGCACCTGCAGCGCTTCGGGTTCCAGATACGGCGGATGCGGTCGCGCCAGTAACAGCGACGTCGGCGCGGCGAGGCCAAGCAGTAGCGACATCACCTGCGTCTCGGCGAGACGGATGGCCGTGGGCTTTGACAGGCGTGGATCGCTGCGCCAGCTGTAGCCACCTTCCACGTCACGCAGCCCACGTTCAACGATATGCCGGGCGAGCGGGCTGTCCAGACCGCTGGCCAGTGCGCGCGCACGGGCGGCATCGTCGATCGACGGGAAGACGCGAAGCGACCGGTTGCCGTCGTCCTTGATCGCCAACGCATCGCGAAAACGATCGAGTGTGCGCGATCCATCATCACCCAGCGGGCCGAGACCTTCGATCAGGGCAAGGGCGCGAACGCGCTCCGGTGCAGCGATCGCGACCATGGTCGCCACGCCCGCGCCGAGCGAATGGCCGAGCAGGTGAAAGCGGGGCAAGGCGAGCGAATCGACCGCCGCCAGAACGGCGCGGGTGTAATCGACATGCTGGTAAATCGTGCCTGCCGGCAGGTGGTCGGAATGGCCGTGGCCGGGCAGGTCCAGTGCGATGACATGGAAGCGTTCGGCCAGCAGGGGCGCAAGCAGGGCGAAGCTGGCCGCGTTGTCGAGCCAACCGTGGATGAGCACCAGCGGCGGTGCATCCGGTTCGCCCCAGGTCAGACCGGAAAGTTCCAGTCCAGGGATGGAGACGCGCAGCTCACGCATCGTCGCGCACCTGTCGAGCGCGTTCACGGCTGGCGACAAGGCGGCGAGTTGCCTCGGCCGCGTCGTAATCCGCCGCGAACTCGGGCCAGCCCTGGGTATGCCGCAGTACGAGATCGGCGATCGTCCCGACATGGGCGGGTGTCGCGTTAAGGCAGGGAATGTAATTCAGCGTCTCGCCGCCGGCTTCCCTGAAGAAGTCGGCGTTCTGCATGGCGATTTCCTCGAGCGTTTCCAGGCAATCCACGGCGAAGCCGGGGCTGATCACGTCGATCCGCTTGATCCCGTTGGTGCCGAACACCTTTACGGTTTCATCGGTATACGGATGTAGCCAGCGTTCGCGGCCGACGCGCGACTGGAAGCTGATCGGAGCCTGCTCCTCAGTCAGTCCAAGGGCTTCGCGCAGAAGGCGCGCGGTAGCGTGGCACTGGCAGAAATAGGGGTCGCCGTTGCGGACATAGCGCTCGGGGATGCCGTGGAAGCTCATGAGCAGTTTCTCACCACGCCCGTGGCGATCCCAGTGCGCGCGCACGCTATCCGCCAGCGCGGCGATATAGCCGGGCTCCGCGTGGTAGTCGTTGATCTGGCGCAGTTCGGGTGGCCAGCGCAGGCTCTTGACCGCGTCGGCCACGGCATCGAAGACGCTGCCGGTCGAAGTGGCCGAGTACTGTGGATAGAGCGGCAGCACGAGCAGCCGGCGAACGCCTTCGCGCTGCAGCTGAGCGATCGTCTCGGCCACGGCGGGCTTGCCATAGCGCATGGCGAGGGCTACTCGGATCGGGCCAGGGCGACGGCGGCCCAGCTCCGCCTGCAAGGCGGCGGCGAGGGCCTCGCTGCCCACGCGGAGCGGCGAGCCCCGTTCTGTCCAGATGCGCGCATAGGCATGTGCCGAACGCTTTGGGCGCACGCGCAGGATCACGCCGTGCAGGATCGCCAGCCACAGCAGCCGCGGGTACTCGATGACACGCGGGTCGCCGAGGAACTGGGCCAGGTAGGGCCTTACGGCGGCGGCCGTGGGCGCTTCAGGTGTACCGAGATTAACCAGAAGTACACCCACCTGGGGCAGGGTGTCGTGGGAATACCCGGCAAGGCCGGTATAGTTTGGCGTACCTGGCATCGGCGTCGGGCAGTCGCGGGAATTCCCGCAGTCTGCCATAGCACGGTGTAACGCCGAAGCCGTCATGTGTATGAAAGGAGCCACGCGATGACCCCACGTCTTTCCCGCCTGCTTGTTCTCGGACTTCTTGCCTTGCTGCCCGTGTCGGCGGTCCAGGCCGCGGACCCGCCGAAGGAGCAGGCTGAAAACGCGGTGCGCGTGCTCAAGGAAATCATGGACGACGCGCCGGACAAGCAGCTCCCGGCCGATCTCCTCAAGAACGCTAAGGCCATTGCCATCCTGCCCGACATGGTCAAGGGCGGCTTCGTCTTCTCGGGAGCCAAGGGCGAAGGCCTGATCTCGATCAAGAGCCCGGACGGCACCTGGTCCAATCCCAACTTCATCTCCATGGCCGGCGCCGGCGTCGGCTTCCAGATCGGCATCCAGTCGGCCGACGTGATCCTGATCTTCCGCACCGATCGCGGCGTGAACGGCATCATCGACGGCAAGTTCACCCTGGGCGCCAACGCCTCCGCGGCGGCGGGCCCGGTGGGCCGCTCGGCCACGGCGGCCACCGACGGCCAGCTGAAGGCGGAGATCTACACCTATTCGCGGGCGAGGGGCCTGTTTGCCGGCGTGGCCCTCGATGGCACCCATTTCAGCATCGATGACGACACGAACAAGGAGGTTTACGGCCCGGGCATCACGCCGCGCCGCATCTTCGAGGGCGGGGTCACCAACGCGCCTGCATACGTAGTCAATTTCCGTGACGCGCTGGAGGAGTACACTCAGCGCTGAATCTGAACCATCCGGCGTCATGCAAGGGCGCTGGTCCGTCCCATCGGTGCCCTGGCGGGCGCCTGCGAGGTTTTCATGAGCATTACCCATATCGTCCTTCTGCTGCTCGTCGTCGTGCTTATCTTTGGCACGAAGAAGCTGCGCAACATCGGCTCGGACCTGGGCGGCGCCATGCGCGACTTCAAGAAGGGAATGGACGGCGACGAAGAAGCCAAGGCCACCCGTGAGCGCGAAGAGAAGCTGCGCGCCGATCCCCCGGTAACGGGCCAGGTGCCGCCGACCCATAACGAATCCACCGAGCCGCGCGACCGCGCTCCGTGAGCCTGGCGGCGCCATGATCGAGATCAGCTTCGGTAAATTGCTGCTGCTCGCGGTGGTGGCGCTCATCGTCCTCGGCCCCGAGAAGCTTCCGCACGCCGCCCGCACCGCCGGACTCCTGATCCGGCGCATGCGCAACGGCTGGGACAACGTCAAGGCCGAGGTCGAACGCGAGATCCAGGCCGAGGAAATCAAGCGCACGCTCCGCGAGACGGCCGAAAGCGCCCGTTCCGCCCATGACAGCGTGCGCGACGGGATCCGTGGTGCCGGCCTGGACATCCGCGAAACCGGCGACCGCGTTCGCGACACCTTTACCGAGACACAGACGGCGCGTATCGAGGGCCGTGAGCCTGATCCGGCACGCGACATGCTGCCGCTGGCCCACAGCGTGACCACGCCGCCCACGGATGAACCGCATGAGCGCAGCTGACCCCGGTCCGTCCGCCGACGACGCGATCGAAGAGGGCCTGTTTTCCCACCTGATCGAACTGCGCACCCGGCTCCTTCGCGCCGTGGTCGTCCTGCTGCTGGTGCTGCTGGCCCTCGTGCCCGTCGCCAACCACCTTTACGCCGAACTGGCCAAGCCGCTGGTGGAGCGCATGCCGCAAGGCGCGCACCTGATCGCGACCGAAGTAGCCAGCCCGTTCGTGACCCCGCTGAAGCTCGCCTTCTTCGTGGCGCTGTTCATCAGCATGCCGATGATCCTCTACCAGCTCTGGGCCTTCGTCAGTCCCGGTCTGTACCGGAACGAGAAGCGTCTGGCGCGGCCATTGCTGGTCGCTTCACTGGTGCTGTTCTACGCCGGCTGTGCGTTCGCCTACTTCGTGGTGATGCCGGCGGCATTCAAATTCCTCAACGCGGTCACGCCTGAAGGCGTGGCAATGATGACGGACATCACGCATTACCTCGATTTCGTCATGCTCATGTTCTTCGCGTTCGGACTCTGTTTCGAAGTGCCGGTGGCCGTGGTGATCCTGGCCGCGATGGGCATCGTTGACGCCGAGAAGCTCAGCAAGGGCCGTGGCTACGCCATCGTCGGCGCCTTCGCCATCTCTGCGTTCATCACTCCGCCGGATTTGCTCTCCATGGTGATGCTCGCTGTGCCAATGTGCCTGCTCTACGAAGTGGGCCTGCTGTCGGTGCGCTTTCTGCTGAAACCACCCGAAAGGGAGTGATGCCATGGGCGTGTCGATCGGCTGGCTGGCGGTAAGAGGCAAAGACGCCGATGCGGTGCTGGGTGCTCTCGACCTTGTGCCCAACGGACAGACCGAATTGCATCCGCGCCGCGGCTTTGCGATCACCCTGCCTTCCGGCTGGTTCGTCGTGGTGACACGTTTCGCATCGCCGCTGATCGCCGAGGAATCGCTACGTCCATTGTCGCGAGGTTGCACCGTCGTCACCTGCGAGCAGGACGATCAGCAACTGGTCAGCGCAGCCGCGTGCTACGTGGATGGCCTGCGCAGCTGGACCGTGGAGCACGACGGCCAGCAGGACGACACGCGTCACCTCTCGTCCAAGGGTGGACTGCCGCTCGCCTTCGACGCTATCCACGCCCGCATCGAAGCGTTACAGGATGGCGCCGACGCGGAAGGCGACGATGTCGACCACTTCTATTTCCTGCCGCCCGAACTCGCGCACAGCGTCACGACGTTCGACGAAGCGCTGCCTGCCAGCGCCTATGGCGTTGCCGCGTTCGAAGGGTGGACGCCGGCCGAGGCGCTCAAGCCGGGACGCAAGGCGGAACTGCCGTGGAGCGTCCGGCGGGCCATGGTGAAGGCCCGCGCGGATCGGCCTTGGTGGAGGTTCTGGTGACCTCGCGGCTAGCCGTTTCGGCTTAGCCTGGCGTATGGCCCCTTCAAGAAATGGACGCCGGCTGAGGCGCTCAAGCCGGGACGCAAGGCGAAGCTGCCGTGGAGCGTCCGGCGGACCATGGTGATGACCCCAACGGCTACGACCAGGTGATAGGTACTCTGGCCGCATCGGTTGATCTGCCCCGAGACGCCGTGCCGAGGCGAAAACGCTGCCACGTCACCGTCACCGTCACCGTCAACTCAAGCTTGAGTACACTTTCTCCACCGCTTTGACGCATTCGTCCAAGGATAACCTTCCGTCTTTGTCTGTATCGAATTCGTCGAAGGAAACGTTTGTAACGGAGCCAAAGAGGATGGCGAATTCCGCTTTGCTCAGCTTTCCATCGCCATCTCTATCCGCGCTGTCAACCACACTCTTAATGATTTTGCTGTCCATGCCATTCTTCCTGTTTGAGTAATGTTTTGGTAATTGCGTAAGGGAGAAAAATCAAATGGCCCGTCTCCCACTGTCACCATCTCTCGTCCTTCACTCATTCTCCATATGTACTCGGTTGTAGGCAGGTCGCATGATTTCGAACCTGGGTACCCACTTGAGAACGATGTGCCGAATTGGTCTGACGCTTGTCTATTCCGTTCATATCATTGAAGTAACTCGTTCGCTGTGAGTCTTGCCAGCGCCACGATCTTTAGTTCGTGGCCATATGCTCGCCTGCACGATCACCCTGGTGACTGCCGATTCAGCGCCATGCCCTTCAATGCGTTCAACGCCTGCGATTGCGCGTATCCTTAATCGCCAGCTTGCCGTCGTCGTCGACTCGCGCTACCGGCTCGCCGTTCTGAGCCTGTAGTGTTAGATGGCATCTATGCTGGTCGTTCTCGTGCAAACCAGGATGAATTCCGCTGGATTGCCTCCGGATAACGGCGCGCCATACGCCAGGCCCGGTGCTGCCTTTGCGCTCGTGGTGACGGTGACCTGGGTGGTTGACGCGCTTTGCACAAAGGCCTGGTGATTGCTGTCCGAGTAGGCGCGACAAGCCGGCGCTATGTCCAGCGTATAGCTGAAGGTGACGACATACTCGCCGCTCTGATGATCCCCCGTGGCAGGAGATGTCACGAAATCCGAGTTCAACTTCACGTTTCCGTCGGAATCGAACAACGCCACGCGGGGGCCAACGGCCTTGCTGGCTTGTACAGGGCATGGCAGAGCCAGTGCTCCGAAGACGAGGGCGCTTCCTGCGAGTGCCCGGCTAGTGATCGGAACCATCGCAGACATCCATTCGGATAAGTAGCTGCTCATGGCGCATTTCCTATGCAGTGAAGAGAGAGGAAATCATTCTTGTCGACGCCCGCTTGTATCCCGCGACGTGGGATGCCTGTTCCGCCGTGGAGCGTCCGGCGGGCCATGGTGGAGGCGCGCGCGGATCGGCTGTGGTGGAAGTTCGGGTGACGCCTTCCGAGGAGGCAGACGTTGCTTGCAGACTTAGCGCTGATTGCTGAACGCGTAATCGACGGCGGCGTCGAGGCTGGCAAGGTCGGTCAGTTTGGCCGGCACCGAAACGCCATACTTCTGGGCGATGCCTTCGGCCACCGCCGCAGACTTGCAGCCCACGATGACCTTGGTCCAGTTGTCGGAGGTGAGGCTCGCCTGCTTGTGGGCCGCGAGGTGCGTGTTCACGGTCGAGGTAATGTACTTGCGGATATCTTCCTTGCTGGCGCTCATGGCATTTTCCTTATGCTATGACGGAGGTCGGGTCGGGTGTGCCGAGTCCCGCACATATCGTGCGATGCGCCATCTCTCGACACCATAGTTCCTTGGTTGTAGGCGCTTTCCGGAAAAGCCAGTTGGCCTGGTTACCTGCTTCCGGGCTGCCGATTCAGCGCCATGCCCTTCAACACATTCAACGCCTGCGACAACGCGTAATCCTCGATCGCCAGCTTGCCGTCATCGTCGGAAGTGCTCTTGTCGTCACCGGCGGCTTTTTCGTTGGCCAGATGGTTGGGCAGGTCGGCTTCCGAACCGATCAACTGCGGTGCCGTGTCGCTCTTGTTCACCGCGAGGTCGGCCAGCGGGATGTCCGGCTTGATGCCTTCGGCCTGGATCGACGTGCCGTTCGGCGTGTAGTAACGCGCGGTGGTGATCTTCACCGCATGGTCCTGATCGAGCGGCAACACCGTCTGCACGACGCCCTTGCCGAAGGTGCGTCGGCCCATGATCAGCGCACGATGGTTGTCCTTCAATGCGCCGGAAACGATCTCCGCCGCCGAGGCCGTGCCGTTGTCGGTAAGGATGATCATCGGTGCGCCCTTGAGCAGGTCGCCCGGGTGCGCCTCGAAGTTGAGATTCGCGTCCTGCAGTCGGCCCTTCGTCGTGACGATGGTGCCGGAGTCGAGGAAGGCGTCGGAGACGGCGACAGCGGTGGTGAGCAGGCCGCCGGGGTTCGAGCGCAGGTCGAGCACGGCGCCCCTCGGTGCGCCGTTCTTCTTGATGAAGTCGGCGAGCTTCTTGTCCATGTCCGTCGCCGTATCCTCCTGGAACTGGCTCAGGCGGATATAGACGTAGCCCGGATCGAGCTGTCGCACCTTGACGCTGGTGACGGCGATGCGCTCGCGCACCAGGGGCAGGTCGATCGGCTTGTCCGATTTCTCGTGCAGGATGGTGAGGGTGATCTTGCTACCGGGGTCGCCGCGGAGCTTCTTGAACGCCTCTTCGATGTTCTGGCTGTCGACGATCATGCCGTCGACCTTGAGGATCGTGTCGCCCGGCTTGATGCCCGCACGCGATGCGGGTGTGTCGTCGATGGGCGAGACGATCTTCAGCGTACCGTCAACCTGCAGCACCTCGATGCCGAGGCCGCCGTACTGGCCCGTGGTGTCCTCGTCGAGCTCGTCGAGGCCTTCCTTGTCCAGGTATTCGCTGTGCGGATCCAGATTCTGCAGCATGCCGCTGATGGCGGCCTTCATGATGGTCTTGTTGTCGAGTTTCTCGACGTAGGCCTGGCGAACGATCTGGTAGACCCGCGTGAAGTTGCGAATGTCGTCGAGGTCGACGGCATCGTCCGCCTTGCTGGCGATGGCTGCCGCTGACGTCGACGATGCGGCAGGTGCATCGGGTTGCTTCAGCGGCTTTTTCTGAGCCTGGGCGGCGGGAATCGCCATCGCGGTGCCGAGTGCCAGCGCGAGGGCGAAGCGAAGGGGGTGCTGGCGCATGCCTGTCTCCGGGGTCAATGCCGTTTACCGAGCCAGCCGCGCGCATCGATGGGCTTACCACCCTGGCGCAGCTCGAAATAGGCGCCGTTGTCACCGGCGGGCGCCGCGGCCGTGCCGACGGTTTCGCCGGCCTCGACCATGTCGCCCACGCCGTGCAGCAGCGTTTCGTTGTTGCCGTACATGCTCATGAAGCCGTTACCGTGGTTCACGATGATCATCATGCCGTAGCCGCGCAGAAAGTTCGCGAAGACGACGCGACCGCGTGCGACGGCTTTCACCTCACTGCCGCGCGCCGCGACAATGATCACGCCGCTGCCGTACGCGTGCACCGGGCCGTTAGCCGGCCATGGCAGGTTGCCGCGCAGATTGCCCAGCGGCGCCGTAGGCGGTGTGCCCTTCGCTGCGGGTGCGGGCTCGGCAGCCTTCGCCGCTTCGTCGATCACCTTCTGCAGTCGGGCGACCAGGGCGTTCATGTCCTGCTCGTTCTGTTTGAGAGCGGCGATGCGCTGGGCCTGGTCCTTGTATCGGGAGTCTGCCTCGGCCACCAGTTTCTGTTGCGCGCTGCGCTGCTTCTCCAGCTCGCCTGACCGTTTCTCGCGTTCGGCGCGGGTTGCTTCAAGCTTGTCCTGCTCGGCCGTGATGGCGGTTTCGACCTCCTGCAGGCGGGAAAGATCCGCGAGCAGGCCACGGATACGCTCGACCCGGTTCTCCTGGAAGTAGCGGGAATAGGCGAGGGCGCGGGAAATCCGGTTCACGTCTTCGTCGCCGAGCAGGAGCTGGAGGTCGGAGCCGCGGCCGAGTGTGTACGTGGCACGGAGCAGGTCGCTCAGGGCGCCCTTCTGTTTATCGAGGCCGGCCTGCATCCCCGCCCGCTGCTCGTTCAGCTGCGCGAGGTCGCGCTTGCGCGCTTCCAGCTCGGCGTCGGTGTCGCGGACGGCCCGGGCCGCCGCCGAGACCTGCTCGGCCTGCTTCGCCAGGGCCGCATTGGCGCTGTCGCGGGTGTTGGCGGTGTCCCGCTGCTCCTTCGTCAGCCCCTCGATCTCCTTGCGCACGCCGTCGAGCTTCTGCCGGGTCTCGTCCTGCTCGGACCGCGCCTTGGCGTCCTGCGCCGCGAAGGCGGGCGGGAAGGGGGCGGTGGCGAGGGCGAGGGTCAGGAGGAGGGGAAGGCGGGGGATTGGGCGCATCGGGCGATTATTACCTATCCGGTGGTCGGGCCGCCTGCCGGCGGATCGCCGATGAATCGGCTCCCACAAGGGGCGTCGCCGCTGAAGCGGCTCCCACAGGGTCGAGGTTCGTTCGCTGGTGGACTTCGGCTTTGTGTGGGAGCCGCTTCAGCGGCGATCCGGGCGGAGCGAAGTCTCGCCACGCTGGTATGGCCCCTCACCCCGCCCCGCACCCCATTTCCGGGAAGTGGTCTCGCGCCGACAGCGTAAGAATTCCGTTCGCTTTCCGTTTGGACGTCCGAACGCTTTGACGCAGCGCGACAAATATGACTAAAGTGGGCCGCACGCCCTTTCGCGAGCACGTGATGGTCGACCGTTCCAGGTCGCGGGGCCACATGCTCGCCAGATTCCCAGCACAACCTTATGCCCCAGGAGGCGGATGGTGAAGCAAGGCACTCCGCGCCTCTACGACGAGGCGTTCGAACACGACAGTTGCGGCTTCGGCATCGTCGCGCAGATAGATGGCCATGCCAGTTCGGCACTGGTCGATACCGCCTTTTCGGCACTCGCCAAGCTTTCGCACCGTGGCGGTGTGAACGCCGACGGCATCAGTGGCGACGGCTGCGGCGTGTTGATCCGCCGACCGGTCGAATGGCTGCGTGCGCTTGCACGTGAATCCGGCATTTCGCTGGCCACGCACTTCGCCGCCGGTATCGTGTTCCTCGATGCAGAGGGCGACGACCGTGCTGCCGGTGTGCTCGAGGCCGAACTCGCCGCCGTGAATCTTCACGTGGCCGGCTGGCGCGATGTCACTGTCGATGCCTCCGCCTGTGGACCGCTGGCCGCATCGTTCATGCCACGCGTGCGCCAGATCTTCGTCGACGCTCCGGGGGATCTCACACCCGCGCAGTTCGAAGCAAGGCTGTTTCACGCTCGGCGTCGCGCGGAACTCGCGCTCGCTGACGATAAGCAGTTCTACGTGGTCTCGCTCTCCGGTGAAGTGATCGGTTACAAGGCCATGGCCGCGCCGGGCCACCTGCGCGATGTCTATCCCGATCTGAAACATCCGGCGCTCGTCGCCGATGCCGTGGTCTTCCATCAGCGCTTCTCGACCAATACCTCGCCGCAGTGGCGTCTGGCCCAGCCCTTCCGGCTTCTCGCCCATAACGGCGAGATCAACACCATTCGCGCGAATCGTCGCTGGATGCAGGCGCGTACGTCGGTCATGCGCTCCGAGCTGGTCGATCTCTCCGACATCGGCCCGCTGGTTCGCCAGACCGGTTCGGACTCGGAGAGCCTCGATAACGCGCTCGAAGTCCTCCTGATGGGCGGCATGGACTTGCTTGCCGCCATGCGCGTGCTCGTGCCGCCGGCGTATTCGGCACGCGAGGACATCGACGAAGATCTCGCCGCGTTCTATGAGTACTACGCGCTGCACAGCGAGCCATGGGACGGTCCGGCCGGCCTGGTGATGTGCGACGGTCGCTATGCCGCCTGCACGCTCGATCGCAACGGGCTGCGCCCGGCACGCTGGGCGCTGTCCGACGACAATCACCTGATCGTCGCTTCCGAAGCGGGCCTGTGGGATGTGCCCTCGGCACGCATCGTGGCCAAGGGCCGCCTCGCACCAGGCGAGATGATCGCCGTCGATTTTCGCGAGCACCGGCTGCTGCGTGACGCGGATATCGATGCGATCAATCGCAAGCGCGCGCCTTTCCGCGACTGGCTGCGCGAGGGTGTCACCTATCTTGAATCCGACCTCATCGATCCGAGCCTCGCGGCCGAGCCGTTGCCCGCCGAGGAACTGCGTCGCTACCAGAAACTCTTCGGCCTCTCACGTGAAGAGTGCGAGTCGGTACTGAAGGTACTCGCGGAGACCGAGGCGGAAGCCACGGGGTCCATGGGAGACGACACGCCGATGGCCGTACTGTCGCGGCAGATCCGTCCGCTGTTCGACCGTTTCCGCCAGGGCTTCGCGCAGGTCACCAATCCGCCGATCGATCCGCTGCGTGAGCGACTGGTGATGTCGCTGGTGACGCAGATTGGCCAGGAACGGAACATCTTCGATCTCGGCCCCGAGAACGCGAAGCAGATCCTGCTCAATTCGCCGATCCTCTCGCAGCGCAAGCTGCGCCAGATCCTGGCGAACGCCGACTATGCGGACACGCCGCGTTTCGACCTCATGTACGGCCCCGACGAGACACTGGAACAAGCGCTGCTGCGCATTTGCGACGCTGTCGAGGCAGCCGTACGCGGCGGCGTGAAGATCGTTTTCCTGAGCGACCGTTATCCCCGTCGGGACCTGCTGCCGATTCACTCGCTCCTGGCGACCGGTGCCGTGCATGCGCGCCTGGTCGATCGCGGTCTGCGATGTCAGTGCAACATCATGGTCGAGACGGCGACACCGCGCGATCCGCACCACTTCGCCTGCCTGCTGGGTTTCGGCGCCACGGCGATCTACCCGTGGCTGGCCTACCAGAGCCTGTTCGACATGGGTCGCAGCGGGCACATCCGCAACGGTGAAGGCGCACCGCGCGAAATCGGTCGCAACTACCGCCGCGGTATCCGCAAGGGTTTGCTCAAGATCCTGTCGAAGATGGGTATCTCCACCGTCGCCGGCTATCGCGGCGCGCAGCTGTTTGAAATCGTCGGCCTGTCGCGCGAGGTGGTGGACGTCTGCTTCCCGGGCACGCCCTCGCGTATCGGCGGCTCGACCTT
This sequence comes from uncultured Luteibacter sp., assembly GCA_966191635.1. Taxonomy (GTDB): domain Bacteria; phylum Pseudomonadota; class Gammaproteobacteria; order Xanthomonadales; family Rhodanobacteraceae; genus Luteibacter. The sequence goes on along the minus strand of CBIGPO010000013.1, from coordinate 89,091 downwards.
CGACGACCTCGAGAAAGAACAACGCCTGCTCGCTGCCGAAGCCTGGGACGAAGCGCAAGCGCTCCGCGCCGGCGGCCTGTTCAAGTACGTGCACGGCGGCGAGTTCCATATGTACAACCCCGACGTGATCGCCAGCCTGCAGGTGGCGGTGCGCACGGGCGACTGGGACGACTACGCGAAGTACGCGCACTACGTGGATGCGCGTCCACCGTCGGCATTGCGCGACCTGCTCGTGCCGCGTGAAGGCACGCCCGTTCCGCTCGACGAGGTCGAGCCGGTGGAAAGCATCCTGAAGCGCTTCGATTCAGCCGGCATGTCGCTCGGTGCCTTGTCGCCGGAAGCGCACGAGGCCCTGGCCATCGCCATGAACCGTCTCGGCGCGCGCAGCAATTCGGGTGAGGGCGGTGAAGATCCCGCACGTTACGGCACCGACCGCGCCTCGAAGATCAAGCAGGTCGCCTCGGGGCGCTTCGGTGTCACGCCGACTTACCTGGTGAATGCCGAAGTCCTGCAGATCAAGATCGCCCAGGGCGCCAAGCCGGGTGAGGGAGGACAGCTGCCTGGCCACAAGGTGGACGCGACAATCGCCCGCCTGCGCTACGCCAAGCCGGGTATCGGTCTCATCTCACCGCCGCCGCATCACGACATCTATTCCATCGAAGACCTCGCCCAGCTCATTCACGACCTCAAGGAAGTGAATCCGACGGCGCTCATCTCGGTGAAGCTCGTCTCACACGCCGGTGTCGGTACGGTGGCCGCCGGCGTGGTGAAGGCCGGTGCGGACCTGATTACCGTGTCCGGGCATGATGGCGGCACGGGCGCGAGCCCGCTCACGTCCATCAAGTACGCCGGCACCCCGTGGGAGCTCGGCCTCGCCGAGACGCAGCAGACGTTGCGCCTCAACGACCTGCGTGGGCGTGTTCGCCTGCAGACCGATGGCGGGCTGAAGACCGGCCTCGACGTGATCAAGGCCGCCATGCTCGGTGCGGAAAGCTTCGGCTTCGGCACGGGCCCGATGGTCGCGCTGGGCTGCAAGTACCTGCGTATCTGTCACCTCAACAACTGCGCGACCGGCGTCGCGACGCAGCACCCCGTGTTGCGTCAGAAGCACTTCCTCGGCCTGCCGGACATGGTGATGAACTACTTCCGTTTCGTTGCGGAAGACGTGCGTCGCCACCTCGCGCGCCTGGGCGTGCGTTCGCTCGAAGAACTTGTCGGCCAGAGCGGTCGCCTTGAACAGCGTGACGGTGTCACGGCCGTGCAGGATCGCCTCGACCTCAGCCCCCTCATCACCGAAGACGGCATGGGCGAGAAGGTCGATTTCGCCTGCACATTTGCGCGCAATCCCATGCGCGATCCCGCCACCCTGGCCAGCCGCATCTCGTTGGATACGCGGTCTGTGGTCGCCGATGCACTGGGCGGAACCTTCAGCTACGACATCGCGAACACGGATCGCGCCATTGGTGCGCGGTTGTCCGGCGACGTCGCGCGTCGTTGGGGTGACGTCGGCATGGCCGAAAAGCCTGTCCGTCTGCTCCTGAGTGGTTCGGCCGGCCAGAGCCTGGGTGCATGGAACGCGTCCGGCGTTCATATCGACCTCACCGGCGAAGCCAACGATGGCGTCGGCAAGGGCATGGCCGGTGGCCGTCTCATCATCCGGCCGCCCGCGGATTCCCCATTCGCCAGCCAGGAAGCCTCGATCATCGGCAATACCTGCCTGTATGGCGCGACGGGTGGTGAGTTGTTCGCCGCGGGTCAGGCGGGTGAACGCTTCGCCGTGCGCAACTCCGGTGCATTGGCTGTCGTCGAAGGTGCGGGCGATCACTGCTGTGAGTACATGACCGGCGGCGTCGTCGCCGTGCTGGGTCGCACCGGGCTCAACTTCGGTGCAGGCATGACGGGGGGCTTCGCCTACGTACTCGACACCGAGCGCAACTTCGTCGACTGCTACAACCACGAACTCGTCGACATCGTACGCATCTCGCACGAAGGTATGGAACATTACATGCAGCACCTGCGCCAGCTCATTGCCCGCCACGCCGAACTCACCGACTCCGCCTGGGGCCGCAAGGTACTCGGTGATTTCCGTGGCCTTTTGCAGCGCTTCTGGCTGGTGAAACCGAAAGCTGCCAGCCTCGATGCCCTGGCCGAAGAACTGCGGAGTGCCGCATGAGCGCGAAGGATTTCCGTTTCCTCGACGTGCCCCGGCAGACCCCGCGCACCGTGCCTGTGGCGGTACGCGTGCTTGGCTACGGCGAAATCTCCGGCGAGTTCGCACCGTCGGAGGCGGCGTCGCAATCCGAGCGCTGCATCGACTGTGGCAACCCGTATTGCGAGCACGCCTGCCCGGTACACAACTACATTCCTAACTGGCTGAAGCTGGTGCAGGACGGTCGCCTTTTCGAAGCGGCCACGTTGATGCACGAGACCAATCCGCTACCCGAGATCTGTGGGCGCGTTTGCCCGCAGGACCGTCTCTGCGAAGGGGCGTGCACGCTGGAGCAAGGCGATTTCGGCGCCGTGACGATCGGCAGCGTCGAACGCTGGGTCACGGACGAAGCGATTCGCCAGGGCTGGCGTCCCGACCTGTCGAGGGTTCGCGAGACCGGCCAGCGCGTCGCCATCGTCGGTGCGGGCCCGGCCGGCCTGTCCTGCGCCGACCGCCTGCGTCGAGCCGGCATCGCCGCGGATGTCTACGATAGCCAGCACGAAATCGGCGGTCTGCTCACCTTCGGCATCCCGCCGTTCAAGCTCGACAAGTCCGTCGTGCGCACGCGGCGCATGGTGCTCGAAGGCATGGGCGTGCGTTTCCATCTCGGCGTGGAGATCGGCCGCGACATCGCCTTCGATGAACTGCTCGCCGACTACGATGCCGTGTTCGTCGGCACGGGTGCCTATACCTATGTCGACGGCCAGCTCGAAGGCCGCGACCTCGGCGGCGTGCACGACGCGTTGCCGTTCCTCATCGCCAACGTCGAGCGTCTCTTGCGCGACGAGGAACCGGCGCCGGCATACGACCTCGCCGGTAAGCACGTCGTCGTGCTCGGCGGCGGCGACACCGGCATGGACTGCAACCGTACCGCCATCCGCCTCGGCGCCGCATCGGTCACCTGCGTCTATCGGCGTGACGAGGCGAGCATGCCTGGCTCGCGCCGCGAAGTCGGCTACAGCCGTGAAGAAGGCGTGCGCTTCCTGTTCCAGCAGCAGCCGATCGCGCTGGTTGGCGAAGGCGGTAAGGTCACGGCCGTGCGTGTGGTCGAGACCCAGCTTGTCGACGATGGCGACGGGCGCCCGCGTCCGCGTAACGTGGAAGGCAGCGAAACCGATCTGCGCGCCGATGTGGTGATCCAGGCTTTCGGTTTTCAGCCGAGCCCGCCGGATTGGTGCGAGGCCTTTGGCGTGGAACGCGACAGGAGTGGTCGCATCGTGGCGGGTGGCGAGGGGCGCTTGCCCTTGCAGACGGGCAACCCGCGCATCTTCGCCGGTGGCGACAATGTGCGTGGCGCCGATCTCGTGGTGCGTGCCGTCTACGACGGCCGTGAAGCGGCAGGGTCCATCGCACTCATGCTGGCGAACTCGAAGCTGGCGTTGAAGGTGGCGGTCTAGCGCGCCGCCCCAAGACGGACCGTTTCTGCAAAACCTTACGTCGGCGGGTAGGGCACAATAGGCCCATGCTCTTCCGAGCCATTCCCTGCCCATGTGCCTGATCGCTTTCGCCTGGCATGTCCATCCGCGCTGGCGGCTGGTGCTCGTCGGTAACCGCGACGAGTTCCACGCGCGCCCAACGGCGCCGCTCGCACCCTGGGACGAAGCGCCCGATGTGATCGCCGGGCGCGACCTGGAAGCCGGCGGTACCTGGGCTGGTGTGGCGCCGCATGGCCGGGTCAGCGTGATCACCAACGTGCGCGACATGACGGCGGATCACAGCGGTCTGTCGCGTGGCCTGCTGGTCGCGGACTACCTCGGCTCCAACCTGCCCGCCCGCACCCATGCCATCGAACTGATGTCCAGCGCCAAGGACTACCGGCCCTTCAACCTGCTGACGTTCGACCACGACGATGCCTATTACCTGGGCAATCATCCGAATGCGCGCGCCCAACGCGTCGAGTCGGGTGTGCATGGCCTGAGCAATGCGGACTTCAACGCGCCCTGGCCGAAGACGCAGGCACTCGTCGAGCATCTCACTGCCTGGGTGGCCAACGACAACGACACTGACGTGGATACGTTGTTCGCCCTGCTCGCCGATCAGGGGGCATGGCCGGATGATGTGCTTCCTGACACGGGCGTCGGTATCGAACGCGAGCGTTTCCTCTCCAGCGCCTTCATCGTCGGCGAAACCTACGGGACCCGCGCCAGCACGGTCATCCTGGTCGATCACGAGGATCGCGCGGTGATTGCGGAGCGGCGCTTCGGGCCCCATGGCGTACCGCAGGGTGGCAGCCGCTACGACGTTGCCGGCGCCTGATCGCTGCGTTCTTGGCGTGGCGGCGATAGTCTTTTGCCCGAACGACGATTGATCCACGCCCCACCCGCCCCGACGATGAGTGGGTCAGACATTGATCCCCCCTTCTTTCGGAGCTTCCCCATGAACATTGATCTCAGCAAGCGCAGCGCCATCGTCAGCGGCTCGACCGCCGGTATCGGCCTTGCCATCGCCACCGGCCTCGCCGCTGCCGGCGCCGAAGTCGTCGTCACCGGCCGCACTCAGGCCCGCGTGGACGAAGCCCTTGCCACCATCCGCAAAGACGTCCCGAACGCGAAGCTCAAGGGCGTCGCGGCTGACCTCGGCACCGCCGAAGGCGCCGCCACCCTGATCAAGGCCGTCCCGGAGACCGACATCCTGGTCAACAACCTCGGCATTTTCGAGCCCAAGGGCTTCTTCGACATCGACGATGCGGAGTGGACGCGCTTCTTCGAAGTGAACGTGAACTCGGGCGTGCGCCTGTCGCGTCACTATGCCAAGGGCATGGCCGGGCGCGGCTGGGGTCGCGTGCAATTCATCTCCAGCGAGTCCGCCGTGCAGGTACCGGCCGAGATGGTCCACTACGGCGTCACCAAGACGGCGCAGCTTGGCGTTTCACGCGGTCTGGCTGAAGTGATGTCGGGCACCGGCGTCACCGTGAATGCGATCCTCCCGGGGCCGACCCTGTCCGAAGGCGTCAGCGAGTTCTTCGGCAAGATCGCCAAGGACCAGGGCAAGTCGCTGGAAGAGGTCGAGCGTGACTTCATCCAGACCCACCGCCCCACGTCGCTGATCAAGCGCCTGCTGAGCGTCGAGGAAGTGGCCAACGTATCGGTCTACCTGGCCTCGGAGCAGGCGTCGGGTACCACCGGTGCCGCGATCCGCGTCGATGGCGGCGTGACCCGCTCGATTATCTGAATGCGCTGACCGATCGCCAGGGATGGCGATTGACAATAATGGACACGACACTTAGATTGCCGTGATAGCCGCCCCAGGGTCGGCGCACAGGGATCAAAGGAATGTTCAGTGCTTTAGCGGCGTTCGTCATCGCCTGCCTCATGCCGTCCTTCGGACGCTTGTACGCGATTCGCCGGAAGAAGGGTCAGGCGATCGTACCGTCGACATAAAACCAGCGCCCGCCTTCGCGCACGAACCGGCTGGTCTCGTGCATGCGTTCCGCACTTCCACCGCCCATACGTAACCGCGCCACGAACTCCACGATCGCCGTGTCCGGCGTCGGCGTTTCGTGACGTTTCACGCTGAGACCCAGCCAGGTCGGTTTGGGCGATTGCGTCGCCAGGCCGAGTGACGCTGGCCGCGTGCTTTCATGCCAGGTCGCCATCAGATAGTCCTCGAGCCCGAGAACGTAGGCGCTGTAGCGGGACCGCATCAGGGCCTCTGCCGTCGGCGGGGGCTCACCGGCATGCCAACGCCCGCAACAGTTCGCCAGGCTGGCGCCGGATCCGCACGGGCAGGGTGTGGAGAGGGGCATCGGTAAGGTCACTGACTCGGGGATCGGCATCCTAGCAGGCGCCGGTATTAATCCACTTTGCCCGACACGATCAGTGGCGTGAGGTCGTAGCCCATCGCCGTGGCCTGTTTCTTCAGCGCCTCGAAGATTGCCCCGTCCAGCGAGGGTTCCCGCGAAAGGATCCACAGGTACTTCCGTCCGGGCTGGCCGACGAGGGCCCAGCGGTAGTCGTCGTCCAGGGCGAGTACCCAGTAATCGGCCCAGACCAGGGGCAGCCACGACAGCCAGGCCGGCGCGAAGCGGACCTCCAGCTTGCCGCGGGCGAAATTGTCCGGGCGGCGTGCCACACCGTCGCTGGCGATGGTCTTGCCCCCGGCGGTGACGCAGGCGTTGTGTACGGCTACCGTACCGTCCGGCTTCAGTTCGTAGTGCGCGGTGACACCGCGCTCGCAGCTGCGCTGGAACCTTATGGGCAGGCGGGCAATCTCGTGCCAGGTGCCGGCGTAGCGGGTCAGGTCGAGGTCTGAGACGGGCGCGAGGGGAATCGTGGCGACCACGGAGGAGGTGGCCATAGCCACGGAAAGGGCGGCGAATGGTTCGCGCATGGCGGTCAATCCTGTGGAGCGGACCCTCTACGATGCCCTCCGGCGGTGAACTAGGAATAAATCCTGCTAAATCCTACGAAGGGGCGGCCGATACAGGGATGCGACTGATCGGAGACACCGCGCGATGGGCCCCAAATCCATGCCCCGCTCCCTCTGGACCCACCTGCGTGAACGCCTCACGTGGCGGCCGAGGGTTCGTTTCGACCTTGAATCGGGCGTCGTCGTGGTACTTCTGGGCGCGTTCCGCATGCGCGAGGTGCGGATGGAGCGTATCCGGCGCATCGAGGCCGGCAATCGCGACAACCTCTCGGCCGATACAGTGTTCCTGTTCTTTCATATCGATGAAGAGCCCGTGCTGGCGGTGTCCGAACTCGACACCGGCTTCACCACGATGGTCGAGGTCATGCGCGAATACTTCCCGGGCATCGAAGGCTGGGCGGTGGCGGTCCCGCCGGTTCGCTTCCAGCTGACCTCGGTCGAGTTGTGGAAACGTCCCGCGATGGACGATTCGCTCAGCCTGCCGTTGGAGTGACGCGGATGAGCAGGGCCGCAGCGCCTTCCGCCAGCGTAATCCGGCCGGAGCCCAGCACACTGTCACCCACACGCAGTGACTCGCCGTCACCCGTTGCTTCGCCCTGCGCGAGGTAGAGCAAGGCGACATCGCCACCGACGTTCAGCGTGGCGGGGCCGTGTACGACATCGATTGCACCGAGGGCCGCATCGCGCCGGACCATCAGGTTGAAATCGCGCGTCGCCCCACCGGCGAGCGTGACCTCGACAGTGGCCTCGCCCGTGAAGGAGAAGGGCTGGCAAGTTGCTGTCAGCGCATGCTCGCGCTCGCCGTCCAGCCTCATCGTGAATCCGTCGCCCTCGAGCAGGACGATAGTGCGGTCGATGCCCGGAAAACGCGAGAACGGCGAGGCGGTGTCGACATCCGCGACGCTCACGCGCCAGACGAAGTCATCCATCGTTGCGCCGATGGGCTCCACCACGATCTCACGCGTGATACCCAGGCCGTTCTTCCACGGCACGGCCTTGAGGTCGGCAAAGGGGACGATGTTCATGCGACGCGCTCGATATCACGGGCGAAAGGCGGCAGGGCGCGCAGCATGCCCGTGCCGTAGCGTTTGGTGATCACGCGACGATCGAGTAGCACGATGCGGCCGGTGTCGGTTTCGGTACGGATCAGGCGGCCGCAATACTGCGTGAGGATGCGCGTGGCGTCCGGGACGCTCACTTCGATGAAGGGGTTCCGGCCGCGTGACTCGAGCCACTCCGCGTAAGTCGCACCGACCGGGTCGGTGGGAACGGCGAATGGCAGCTGCGTCACGACCACGGTTTCGCAGAGCTTGCCGGGCAGGTCGAGGCCTTCGCCGAACGAAGCCAGACCGAACAAGGTGCTGCCCTTGCCGCCTTCGATATCTTCGCGATGCTCGGCGATCAGCTGCGCCTTGGACAGCGAGCCCTGTGCACGTACCTTGCGCACGAACTCGATCGGCAGGATCTGCAGCACGCGGTCGAGCTTGGCACGCGAGGTGAACAGCACGAGGTTGCCCGCGTCCCAGTCGAGGTTCTTCGCCAGCCAGCCCGATACTTCACGCGCATGGCCTTCGCGATCGTCCGGCATTGTCGTCAGCGCGGGCACGAGCAGGGTTGCCTGTCGTTCCAGGTCGAATGGCGAGGGCAGGCTGAGTGTCACCGCTTCATTGGGCAGGCCGACCGAATCGGCGAAGCCGCGGAAATTGCCGCCGGCACTCAGCGTGGCGGAGGTCATCACTACGGCCGAGGCGTTGTCCCAGAGCACCGTGCGCAGCAGGCCACCCGCGGACACGGCGGAGGCATGACAGACGAGCTGCTGCTCCGGTGTCATGGTGACCCAGCGCGCGAGCGGCGGCGCGTTCTCGCGATCGTCAGTGGACCATGCGTACCAGGTGCGTACCTGACGATCGAGGCGCTCCAGCGCCACGCCAAGCTCGCGCGAAAGTGCTTCCTGCGTGGGGCCGCCGGCTTCCATCTCCACCACGGTGCGGCGCACCGTGCGCAGCCAGCGCTGGATGTCCTTCGTTACCAGGTGCAGGTGCTCGGCGTGCATCTTCCAGTTTTCCGGAAGTTGCCCCAGCGAGGCGCGAAACACCGGTTCGGTCTCGCTGGACGACGGTGTCCACGACATGCGTATCTCGCGCTCGATCTCTTCCAGCGCGCCGGACATCATCGTGAGTTTCTCGTCGCCCGCTTCGAGCGAAAGATTGCCGATGCTTTCCTTGTCGGTCAGCGAGTACGCGGCGTGGACCTGGTTCTGCAGGCGGCCGATGCGACGCACGGCGGTGGCCAGGTGCACGTCGGCGGCACCGCGGTCGATCGCCTTGGCGGGCACGTGGTGTGCCTCGTCGAAGATGTAGAGGGTTTCTTCCGGCTTGGGCAGGATCACGCCGCCGAAGGTGTCTTCGTCGCGCGGCATGGTCAGGTCGGCCAGCACCAGGTCCTGGTTGGCGACCACGATATCGGCCTCACCGATGAGCCGGCGAGCGACGAAGAACGGGCACACGGCAAAGGCGCCGCACTTGCGACCTGTGCAGCCGCCGGCACTGGTCGTCACCATGCCGCGGACGAGGTCGGACAGCGGCTCGGGGCTGGTATCGATGTCGCCGTTCCACTCGCGCGACTCGAACGCCTGGCTCAGTTTCGCTACGGCCTTGGTGTCGCGCTCTGCGGGCGGACGCGCCCATAGCGCCACGTCGGCGTCGAACTCAAAGCCACCCTGTGCCGTCGGTTCCGCACCGGCCATGCGCAGGTTGCGCGGGCACAGGTAGCGGGCGCGGCCCTTGGCCAGGGCGACCTTCGCCTCGACGCCGCAAAGGGTGAGGTACTGGGGGATGTCGCGCTGGACCAGCTGTTCCTGCAGGGCCACCGTGGCGGTGGCGATCACCAACTTTTTCTTCTGTGCGCGGGCCACTTCCAGGCCGGCGATCAGGTAGGCCATAGACTTACCGGTACCGGTCGGCGCCTCGATGACAGCGGCCCCGCCGGGCTCGGCCAGGGCCTTGGCCACCTCGGCGATCATCTTCAGCTGCGAGGCACGCCCGCGGAACCCCGCAAGGCCGTCCTTCAGCCGCGCGTAGGCGGCGCGGATCGCGGCTTTGGTGTCGTCGGTGAGCATCGATGAGGGCACGAACGGGGAGGGCAACCGACCAAGGTTACCTCATACCCGTCTCACCTCACGACGCTCAGGCGTGACGGTTGATTCCGATGGGCGGCACCGGGGTACCAGCGACAAGGCCGGCGACGACGTAGGTGTGTTCTTCCCACGTGCCATCGGCTTGCTGGACGTGAATCTCGACCGGGCGACCCAGGCTGTCGGACAGGCTGGGGGCCAGTGCTTCGGCGGCCGCGATGGCCATGGACTGCGAGGCGTAGCGACCGAGAGGCATGGAGGCACGGCGTACGATCCACGGTCCCTGTGTCGATTCGCTGTACGGAATAAACAGTTGGGCGGAGCTCGAAGCCATGGAAACCCTCGCTATCGGTGGGTAGACCTGAGTGGGTAGACCTGACGGAAACGCCGCCGTGCGGCGTTGAGGCCACGCTACGCCGATTCGGCGAAAAAACCTGTTAACCCTTGTCGCGCAGGGTCTTGCGGGCAACTTCCTTGCGCCGGAAACAATCCGGGGCATGCGAATTGATCAGGCCGGTGGCCTCCAGCCAGGCGAAGACGATGGTCGGCCCCACGAAGGTAAAGCCGCGCTGGCGCAGGGCCTTCGAGACCTCTTCAGAGAGTGGGCTGTTTGGCGGCACCGCCCCTTCCCATTGAATGGGCTGGCCTCCTACGGTGTCCCAGCAGAAACGGGCGAAATCCTCGCCCGCGTCGTGCATGGCGAGGTAGGCCTTCGCATTATTGATCGCCGCGGCGACCTTGCTGCGCGAGCGGATGATGCCAGGGTCGCCAAGCAGTCTGGCGACATCGCCGGGCCCGTAGGCAGCTACACGCTCGGGATCGAAGCCCTCGAAGGCCCGCCGGAATCCGTCGCGGCGGGCGAGGATGGTGCGCCACGACAGACCGGCCTGAAAGCCGTCGAGGATCAGCTTTTCCCAGAGCTTGCGCCCGTCGCGCTCAGGCACGCCCCACTCGGTGTCGTGGTAGGCGCGCATGAGCTCGTCGGACTCGCCCCAGGCGCAGCGGGCCTTGCCATCGGTCACGCGTTGAAACCGAGGTAATCCAGTTTGCCGATGGCGACGCCGTTGTGGCGGAGAATGTCGTACGCGGTCGTCACGTGGAAGAAGAAGTTCGGGATGGCGAAGGTCAGCAGGTACGAGGCCGCGGTGAAGCTGTGCTCGGTGTCCTTGAACTTCCGCGTCAGCGGGCGCGCTTCACCGGCCTCGATGACAGCGCGGTCGACCGATTCAATCCAGGCCACCGTGCCGTCGATCCGCTTGCGCAGTTCGGCGAACGTGGTCTCGGTGTCGTCGAAGGACGGCGGCTGCACCTCACCGATACGGGCGATGGCGAACTTGGCTGTGTCGCTGGCACGCTGCACCTGGCCGGCAAGGGTCAGCATGTCCGGGGCAAGACGCGCCTCGATGAGGCTGGCGCCATTGGCCTGGGCTTCGGCCTTGTCCAGCAATTCGGTCAGCACGCGGAAACCACGGGTGAAGACGGGTACCGAGGCGTCGTAAGCGGAAATGGTCATGGCAGGCGGGGCCTTCTGATTGGGCAATCCGCTTCGATCTGGGGGTGGCCAGGGCGTCTGACAAGGCGGGCAGTCTTCGGCCAATCGGTCTACCATCGGCCGCCTTACCCATCGATAGCGGTTCCCCATGTCGCCACTCGAAGCTACCACTTCCGCGCCCGATGCCGTCGTCTCGGTACGCGGGCTATCCAAGCATTACAAGAGCGGCCTGCGGGCGCTGAACAACGTTGACCTGGAGATCCGCCGCGGTGAGATCTTTGCCCTGCTCGGTCCCAACGGTGCTGGCAAGACCACGCTCATCAGCATCATCTGCGGCATCGTCAACGGCAGCGAAGGCAGCGTGCACGTCGACGGCCATGACATCGTGCGTGACTACCGCGCCGCGCGCGGCCTGATCGGGCTAGTACCGCAGGAACTCTCCACCGATGCCTTCGAAACGGTCTGGGCCACGGTGAAATTCAGCCGTGGGCTGTTCGGCAAGGCGCCGAACCCGGTGCACCTGGAACGCATCCTGCGCGACCTGTCGCTATGGGAAAAGAAGGACTCGAAAATCATGGCGCTGTCCGGCGGCATGAAGCGACGCGTGCTGATCGCCAAGGCCCTCGCGCACGAACCGCGTGTGCTGTTCCTGGATGAGCCTACGGCTGGCGTCGACGTGGAGCTGCGTCACGACATGTGGGAGATGGTGCGTCGTCTGCGCGAGTCGGGCGTTACCATTATCCTGACCACGCATTACATCGAGGAAGCCGAGCAGATGGCCGACCGCATCGGCGTGATCAATCGCGGCGAGATCGTGCTGGTGGAAGAGAAGCACACCTTGATGCAGAAGCTGGGCAAGAAGCAGCTCACCCTGTCATTGCAGAGTCCGCTCGCATCGGTGCCCGAAGGCCTGCGCGAGTGGCCGCTGGAACTGTCGAGCGACGGTCATTGCCTCACCTATACCTTCGACACCCAGGGCAACGACACCGGCATTGCCATGCTGCTGCGCAAGCTCGGTGAGCTCGGTATCGACTTCAAGGACCTGCATTCCAGCGAGAGTTCGCTCGAGGATATTTTCGTCAGTCTGGTGAGGGGCGGCGTATGAACATCCATGCGATCCGCGCGATCTACCGCTTCGAAATGGCCCGTACTTTCCGTACTCTGATGCAGAGCATCGCCTCGCCGGTGCTGTCGACCTCGCTGTACTTCGTGGTCTTCGGCGCGGCCATCGGCTCGCGCATGGGGGCGATCGGTGGCGTGAGCTACGGTGCCTTCATCATTCCCGGCCTGATCATGCTGTCGTTGCTCAACGAGAGCATCTCCAATGCATCGTTCGGCATCTACATGCCTAAGTGGGCCGGCACGATCTACGAGCTGCTATCCGCGCCGGTGTCGTACGTGGAGGTGGTGATCGGTTACGTGGGTGCCGCAGCGACCAAGTCAGTGATTCTCGGCCTGCTTATCCTGCTGACCGCACGTTTCTTCGTCGCTTACGAAATCCAGCATCCGTTCTGGATGTTGGCCTTCCTCATCCTTACCGCGGTGACCTTCAGCCTGTTCGGTTTCATCATCGGCCTGTGGGCCGACGACTTCCAGAAACTGCAGGTGGTGCCCCTCATGGTGATCACGCCGCTTACCTTCCTCGGCGGCAGCTTCTATTCGATCTCCATGCTGCCTCCGGTGTGGCAGAAGATCACCCTGTTCAATCCCGTCGTGTACCTGGTAAACGGCTTCCGCTGGAGCTTCTACGGCCAGGCGGATGTGAACGTGCTGGTGAGCGCCGGTGCGACGGTGGGCTTCCTGCTGATCTGCCTCGGCGTGGTCTGGTGGATATTCCGCACAGGCTGGAAGCTGAAGTCGTAACAGTGAAAGTGTTGAGGCCTGAATGTGGGAGCCGCTTCAGCGGCGATGGCCAGGTTGCCTCAGGCCCATCGCCGCTGAAGCGGCTCCCACACAGAGCAGAACGCGGTTACGGCTTGCCGATGAAGTCCACCTTGCCCAGCACCACGCCCACGCCACGCAGGATCGCGTAGGCCGTGGTGGTGTGGAAGTACACGTTCGGCAGCACGAAGCTGAGCAGGTAATCCTGGCCACGGAAGGTCACTTCGCCGCTGCGCATCTTGAGCACCACGACACGATCTTCGCTGCCGTCGATCTGAGCCGGCGTATACGCCTCGAGCTGCTTGATCACGGTGGCAATGCGTGCCTGCAGTTCGTCGAAGGTGGTCTCGTTGTCTTCCATCTTCGGCGGCTCGACGCCAGCGAGACGGGCGCCTGCACCCTTGGCCATATCCGTGGCGATCTGTACCTGGCGGATCAGCGGGAACATGTCGGGCGTGATGCGCGTGTTGAGCAGGACTTCCGGTGCGATGTTGCGCTCGGCGGCGTGCGCTGCGCCCTTGGCGAGCACGGTGGAGAGGTTGTTCAGTGCGCGCACGAGGACGGGCACGCAGGTCTGGTACATGGTGATGGACATGGAGGGGCTCTTGTCGTGGGTAGCGGCCGGATGGCCGCAGCGGCTTAGTTTGCGGGTTCATTGGCGGCGCGTCGACGGGGTGAGGGGTTACGATGTCGCCATAAGTCGTCCCCAACCGCATGACGACCGCCGCCCCAACGAGGAAGCGCATGATGCCCAGGCCTAAACACCGCGAACACCACCGGCTGGATCGGATCGGCTGGCTGCGCGCGGCCGTGCTCGGTGCGAACGATGGCATCCTGTCGACGGCGAGCCTGCTGGTGGGCGTGGCATCTGCAAAGGCGACGTCCGGCAGCATCTTGCTGGCCGGCGTCGCCGGCCTTGTCGCTGGTGCGATGTCGATGGCCGCGGGCGAATATGTCTCGGTGCGTTCTCAGGCCGACAGCGAGAAGGCGGAGCTGGACATGGAGTCGCGGGAGTTGGAGGACGACCCGACAGGCGAGCACAAGGAACTCACCGAGATCTACGTGCGGCGCGGCCTCGAGCGAACGCTGGCGCACGAAGTGGCCGAGCAGCTGATGCAGCACAATGCGCTCGAAGCCCATGCGCGCGACGAACTAGGCCTGTCGGTGACCACGTCGGCGAAACCGCTTCAGGCGGCAGCGGCATCGGCGGTGAGTTTCGCTTCGGGCGCAATCCTGCCGATTCTTGCGGCCGTGTTCTCGCCCCCGGCAGCGGTGGCGGCGATTACGGTCGGCGCATCGCTGTTGGCGCTGGCGATTCTCGGCGCCATTTCCGCGCGACTCGGTGGTTCGCCCCTGGCGCGCAGCGCCGCGCGTATCGTGTTCTGGGGTGCGTTGGCGATGATTGTGTCGGCTGTGGTGGGTCGGATCTTCAGCGTCGTCGTTTGAGGAGAGGCAGCCAGAAGAAGGGTCTTATCCCACGACGCAGCGGTTGCGCCCGCCGTTCTTCGCCGTATACAACGCGAGATCCGCGCGATCGAATACGGTCTGCGGGGTGTCGCCCGGCTGGAACTGGGCGAGGCCGATGGATGCGGTGACGCGCACCGGCTGACGGCTGGCGTGGAAGGCGAGGTGCTGGATCTTGCCGCGCAGGCGCTCGCACACCTGCATGGATTCGGCTTCGTCCGCACCGTCGAACAGCACGATGAATTCCTCGCCGCCGTAGCGGGCTACGAAATCGCAGGGTCGCACGTGCTTCACCAGCGCCTGGCCGATGATCCGCAGCACCGCGTCGCCTGCGGTGTGGCCGTAGGTATCGTTGATGCTCTTGAAGTGATCGATGTCGATCGCGGCGATGCTGAGTGGGCGCGTCGTGGTTTGCCAGCTTTCGAACGCGGCTTCGATGCGCTTCTCGTAGGCGAGTCGGTTGGGCATGCCGATCATGGTGTCGGTCTGCGCCAGTTCATGCTCGCGTTCCAGTGAACGCTGCAAGGTGCTGCGTTCGGTTTCCAGCTGTTCGATGCGCTGTCGCATCTTCTCGGCGCGGTCGCGGTAGGCGGTAAGGCGTGAGCCTTCGCGGTCGCGGAACTCGCTGAAACACTGTGCGATCGTCTCCAGGCAGCTGTTCACGCGCTCGCGCAAGTCGTGCACGTCGTCGTACTCGAGTGCGGCTTCGCTGAGCAGGCGCATCTCGTGGGCGACCGATGCATCGAGGGCCTGTCCATTGGCTTCGCCGGTGGACTGGTCGGCCAGCTCGCGCGACATGTGCTGGCTAAGCTCATCGAGCCGGCCGGTCACGTGGCGAAGCACGGCCTGCAGGGCATCGATTTCGCGCTGCAGGCCAAGGCGCTGTTCGTTGATCAGGTCGGCAAGGCGGTCCCCGCAGGAAGCGAGGGTGACCAGGTCGCCCGCGTCGGCCACGTCGTGGCGCAGGTCGTTGGCGCGGTCGGCCAGGCGTGGCAGCACGATGATGCGATCGACCAGACGGCTCAGCGCGGACTGCACGGACGAACCGTGTTCCGTGCGCGGCGGGCGGGTGATCGGAATCGACCTTTCCGCGTGTGTGCCGCGTGGGCGGGCGCCCAGGTTGTTCATCGCCTCGCTCAGCCCGTTGACCAGGGGTTCGAGCGTCATTGCGTCCATCGGACCCTGAAGGGCACCGGAGAGGCGTTCGATATGTGGATCGACCTGATCGTGGGCGCCATGGGCAGCGCGACCGAGACAGCCGACGAGTTGGCGCAGCAGGGACTCGGCTGTCCGCCACTGTGCCTCTTCACGGCTTAACCGCTCAACGGCTTCGTGATACTTGCTTTCCCAGACCTGGTTGTCCAAACGCACGTCCCAACGGTCGCGTTAACTGCCGAATACAGGGGGCATACTACGAGAAATCACATGGGTTAGCTCGTAAATTCAGGGCTCGATGGGGTCTTCGCCTCGTGTCGGGTAGCGCGGGCGGCGACGGCCATGCCGACTGCCAGCAGGACACCGGCGAGCAGGAACGGAACGCCTGGCAGATGCACGCCGCGCTCGGGCGCGATCGCGAAGGCGAAGATCTGGGCAAACAGATAAGGCCCGAAAATGCCGGCGAAACTCCCCAGGCTCGTCACCGCACCCTGCAGTCGGCCTTGTTCGTCGGGTTCGACGTGGCGGGTCATGATCGACTGGATCGGCGGCCCGGCCAGTCCCCACAGCGCCATCAGCGGAATGCCGATCAGGAAGGCCCAGCCCACGGGGGCCAGGCCCATCACCGCAAAGGCCGCTGTACCGAAGGCCAGGCCGGCCAGCAGCACGGGCCGTTCCCCGAAACGCGTCGACAGCCGACCACTGAGGAAGGCCTGCACGGAGCCGTCGCAGGCGCCGACCAGGGCCAGTACGTAGCCGACTTCCTGAGGGCCCCAGCCATACCGGTAGTCGGCGTAGAGAACGAACACGGTCTGCAGCACGTAGTGCGCCAGGTAGAACAGGAACATCACCACGGACAGGCCCAGCACTTCGCGGTGACGTCGGAGCATCTTCAGCGCGCCGAGGGGGTGCGCTGTGTGCGGCTCGAAACGGGCCGCGCGCTTCTCCGGCGGCAACGACTCCGGCAGAATGAAAAAGCCGTAGGCGAAGTTGGTCAGTGCCAGGCCCGCGGCCACCCAGAAGGGCAGGCGCAGGTCGATGCCGCCGAGAAAACCGCCGAGTGCCGGACCGATGATGAAGCCGATGCCGAAGGCGCCACCGAGCATGCCGAAGGCAGCGGCGCGTTTCTCCGGGGGAGTCACGTCGGCGATGTATGCATTGGCGGTGGTGAAGCTTGCCGCCGTGATGCCCGAGATGATCCGTCCGACGAAAAGCAGCCACAGCGAGGGCGCCACCGCCATCAGTATGAAATCCAGGCCCAGCCCCAGGTTCGACAGCAA
This sequence comes from uncultured Luteibacter sp., assembly GCA_966191635.1. Taxonomy (GTDB): domain Bacteria; phylum Pseudomonadota; class Gammaproteobacteria; order Xanthomonadales; family Rhodanobacteraceae; genus Luteibacter. The sequence goes on along the minus strand of CBIGPO010000013.1, from coordinate 72,109 downwards.
GACCACGGGGCGTCGGCCGAAACGATCGGACAGCGCCCCCTGGATCGGCGAACAGATGAACTGCACGATGGCGAACACCGTGCCGAAGACCCCCACCCACCACGCTGCGTTCGACACCGTGCCACCGGTCATCTGTTCGATCAGATGCGGGAGCACCGGGATGATGATGCCGAAGGCGAGAATGTCGATCAGCACCGTGATGAAGATGAAGATCACGGCGGCGCGGCGTACCGGTAGGTGCGAGGTCATGTCGTCAGGTGTTTGAGTCGGGGCGCCACGATGGGCACGGTCAGCATGGTGCTCGCCACGGCCATGAGCAGCAGGGCGGTGAAGGTCTCGCTGGTGATGATGTGGCGGTCGAGCAACACGTTGACGAAGATGATCATGATCAGCGCCTTCGTCTGCAGCAGCCAGCCCACCGTCCACGCATCGCCACGCTTCCAGCCGAGCAGCTTGCCGGCGATACCTACGCCGGCGAGCTTGCCCACCACCGATGCCACCAGCAACAACGCCGCGGCGATGAAGACGGCAGCACCGCCGATCTGCCAGTTGGTGCGCAGACCGGTTGAAAGGAAGAACACCGGCATGACGACGAGCAGCACGTTGTGCCGGAGGCTATCGAGGCGCTCGATGTTGAACCAGTCGCGCTCCATCACGGCACCGGCGAGGAAGGCGCCGACCATGAAGTGCAGCCCGCACCAGTCCGCACCGTAGCCGCAAGCGGCAAGCCAGATCAGGCCGACGAAGTAGCGATCCATCTCTGGCAGGCGCGCCATGAGGCGGCGGAACAGCCACGCCGCCATGGCGAAGCTGGCAAGAAAGGCCGCCTGGTGGCCGACTCGCTTCCAGTCGAGCAGGATGATCGCGAGCACAGCCCAGATCGCCAGGTCATCGAGGCTGGCGTAGCGCAGCACGCGCTGGCCGAGCGGCTCGCGCAGGATGCCCATCTTTTCCATCAGCAGGATGAGGATAGGCAGCGCGGTCACCGCGCAGGCCATGCCGATGCCGAGGATGAACTGCCACGTGCTTGCGGCCTCGCCTACCCAGCCGCTGCGCCACGCCAACATGCCGATCGCGGCAGCGCATCCGGTGAGCAGTGGCACAGCCAGGGCGAAGGCCGCCGTCGTGCCGCATTCACGACGCTGTTTCCACGCCTCGCGCAGATCCAGCTCGATCCCGGCGATCCAGACGAACACCATCACCGCCCACCAGGCGATGCCGTTCAACGCGCCGATCACCGGCGGCGCGAACACGGTCGTGTAGTAGTCGGGGAAGATTTTCCCAAGCACGCCGGGCCCGAGCAGGATGCCGGTAAGAATCTGCACCACGACCAGCGGTGCCCAGTAATCCGTCCGGAACACCCGCCAGATCAGATATGGCACGCCGAGGATGATCGTCATCGCGATCAGGAATAGTTCTGTCGTATTCATCCGCTCTCCCCAAGCCCGCGAAGAGCGTACAGGACCGCACACTCTTGCGAACAGCCGCTCTTCTGTGGGAGCCGATTTATCGGTGATGCTCCATGTAGGAGCCGCTTCAGCGGCGAAGGGGGCTAGCCAATTCCTCCAGCGACAACCGCAACGCCCGAGCCATCGGCTCAACATCCCCTTCAACCACCGTCCACACCGTGGCCCCCTCCAGCCGCGCAATGGCATCCCCAGCCAGCACGCGCGCACGCGCCGCACCGACCGACGGTTCAATCAACGCAGCCAACCGATCGCGCTGTCCGGTAAAGAACCCGCGCACAGCCGCCGCCGCATCGGGCGTATCCGGCCCCGAGGCGCCATACACCAGATGCAGCCCTACGCAACGGGTCTGCTCCGACAAGCCGCGCGCGATCCGTTCTAGCGCCATCCGGTATGCGGCGAGACCATCGCCTTCCGGCAGATCGGTGAACACCTCCTCATTCGTGAGGGTCAGCACCTCGGGTACCAGCGATTCCTTCGTGGGAAAGCGCGTGTAGAGGCTGGCCTTCTTCAGGCCGACCTTCGTAGCGAGGTCCTGCATGGAGGCGCCGTCATACCCATGATGGCGGAACAGCTCCCGTGCCTCACGCACGATCGAACCCAGGCTTGCTTTCATCGGACACTCTCCATAAACTACCGACCGGTCGGATCTATTTTAACAGATCGGTCCCTGAAGTTCATTCCCCCGGAGACCCGCCATGAATGCTCCCGCTCCCAGCCTTCCGACTGTCCACTACCGCAGCCAGGCCGTCGGGGACGTCGACGTCTTCTACCGCGAGGCCGGTCCGGCCGATGCCCCGGTGATCCTGCTCCTGCACGGCTTTCCGACCTCCAGCCACATGTTCCGAGACCTGATTCCGCTGTTATCGGACCGCTATCGCGTGATCGCCCCCGACCTGCCGGGTTACGGTCAGACCAAGGCGCCGAAACGTGGCGACTTCGACTACACCTTCGACAACCTGGCCAAGGTCATTGGTGGCTTCGTCGACGCGATCGGCCTGACGAAGTACGCGCTCTATATCTTCGACTACGGCGCACCGACCGGCCTGCGCCTGGCCCTCGCCCATCCGGAGCGGGTCACCGCGATCATCACGCAGAACGGCAACGCCTACCTCGACGGTTTCAGCGCGGGCTGGGAATCCTGGCAGCGTTACTGGCGCGAACCCACAGCGGAAAATCGCGAAGCCACCCGCGATGCCCTCGCGCCGGAAACCATCCGCGATATCCAGTACGGCACGGGTACCAACCTGACGCGACTGTCGCCCGATGGCTATACGTTGGATATCGCGTATATGGGCCGCCCCGGCGCCGACGAGATCCAGCTCGATCTCATCCTCGACTACCGCAGCAACGTGGCGCGCTACCCGGATTTCCAGGCCTATTTCCGTGAGCGCCAACCGCCGCTGCTGGCTGTCTGGGGAAAGCACGACCCGTTCTTCATCCCGCCAGGCGCCGAGGCCTACAAGCGTGACCTGCCGGAAGCCGAGGTGCACTTTCTGGATACAGGACACTTCGCGCTGGAAACGCATGCGAACGAGATCGCCGGTTATATCCGTGACTTCCTCGGTCGCAAGCTGAAAGGCTGAGGTGGGCCGTCGCCTTCACATCGGCGGCTGCGAGAGTTCCTTCGCATTGAGATAACCATCCTTGTTCCGGTCCAGCTTGTGAAACTGGTGGATCAGGTTGCGTTGGAATTCGTCGAGATGGATCGGGCGGACGCCTGGGCGCATCGGTCCGTCGTTGGCATCGATGACGCCGTCGCCGTTCACGTCCATGCGCAGGAAGCCCTGGCTCATGTAACGAACGTATTCCGCTTCGTCGATCCGGCCGTCACCGTTGGCGTCCATGCGTTGCAGGTACTCGGCGGTGGTTCGCGGGTAGTCCTGGGCCAGTGCACTACCGGCGAGTAACGAGAAAGCCACGAAGGCATATGGACGTCGATTCATGGGACGGCAGTCTGCGGGATCGGCCCGCGTTTGTCGCCCCGTGCGTGGTGGGAGTACCTTTGGCTTCTTGCCCTTCAGCCCAGGGAAACGCCGATGATCTACGACAGCATCCTCGATACGATCGGGCGCACGCCCATCGTCCGCCTGCACCGCCTGGCGCCCCCGCACGTCACCCTTTACGCCAAGGTCGAGTCGTTCAATCCGGGCGGCTCGGTGAAAGACCGCCTTGCCATCGCGGTCATCCTCGACGCTGAGCAGAAAGGCCTGCTGAAACCCGGTGACACCGTTGTCGAGGCTACCTCGGGAAACACGGGCGTGGCCCTGGCCATGGTCTGTGCAGCGAAGGGCTACAGGTTCGTCGCGATCATGGCCGACAGCTTTTCCGTCGAGCGCCGCAAGCTCATGCGTGCCTATGGCGCCAGGGTGATCCTCACGCCGGCGGCCGAACGCGGTAGTGGCATGGTTCGTCGCGCCGAGGAGCTCGCCGCGAAACACGGCTGGTTCCTGCCGCGACAGTTCGCCAACCCAGCCAACCCGGCCTATCACCGCAGCACGACCGCCGCCGAGATCCTGCAGGACTTCGCGGGCCGTCGTCTCGATGCCTTCGTGACAGGTTGGGGCACCGGCGGTACGCTCACGGGCGTCGGCGAGATGCTCAAGCTGGCCCGGCCTGAAGTGAAGATCGTGGTCTCCGAGCCGACGGCCGCGCCGCTACTCGCCGACAAGCCCTGGTCGCCGCACAAAATCCAGGGCTGGACGCCGGATTTCGTACCCGAAGTCCTCAACCGGAAGGTCTTCGATATCAACCTGCCGGTAGACGAGGTGGTCGCCCGCGACACCGCGCGCCGGCTGGCAAAGGAAGAGGGCCTGTTCGTTGGCGTCTCCGCGGGCGCCACCGTGGCTGCGGCACTGGCATTTGCCGAGGGTGCCGCGAAAGACAGCGTCATCCTGGCGATGCTCCCTGACACGGGCGAGCGCTATCTCTCCACCTTCCTCTTCGAGGGTGTCGAGGAAGGCTCTGATACCGAGTGGCTCGAGAGTCTGGGTTAACCGCCGAGCGATAGCGGCGGTCCCGTTAATTCGTCAGAACGGGATCGCTGCGTTCTCATCACATCGCGGACGTCACGGTGGTCACCTGATTCAGAGGAGACCCCCATGACCTTTTTACGCCGAAAGACCATCAGCGAGGAGCTCCTCGCGCACGCCCGGCAGCTTGTACAGGATTACCCGCCGCGCGACGCCTACGATCTGGCGCGCGGTTACGCGCGTGACTACGCCGGCCGTGCCGGGACGCTGGCCAGCAAGGCGTTGACCACAACCAAGGCGCTGACAACTTCCGGCCGGCCCGGACGAAGCCGTAAGGGACTGGGCATCGCGATCGGTGTCGGTCTTGGCGTGGGCGCCCTCGCCACGGCGTGGTTGCTCACCCGCCGCAAGGCGCTTACGCAAGACGAATACGACGAACACGATCCGACCCGCTACCGTCCCACCAACGCAAGCGGCGATGCGCTCGATGGGACGGGTGAGGACAATCCGGTGCCGGGTGAGACGGGCTTGTACTAGAACAAGCTCGGCCCTCAGGCGGCGGCTGTCGTGCGGCGCCTCAGCACCGCCAGCGGCTGTGCCCACGTCGCCCCCGGCCTTCGCTTGCTGGTGACCAGCGTCAGGTCCGAGGGCTGGAACACATTCACGTTGTGGGTTGCCGGTGTCGTCAGGATGTACTGGGCGCGTGTCGACTTCAGGAACGCGCCGACCTTGTCGATGTTGAAGATATCCAGATGCGCGAAGGGCTCGTCGATGAAGACGAAACCGCCGGGGCGATCTTCATCGCGCATGAGAGCGACCAGGAGCAGCAGCGACTTCATCACCTGCTGGCCGCCCGATGCCTCGCCGTCGTCCATGCCGATCCAGCCCTTCTTGTCGAACTCGAAGCGCACATGCAGCGCTGCGGACGCGAGCGTGAGGTCGTCGTTGCTCAGCTCGGGGAGCTCGACGTCCACACCGATGCCGGCCAGTTCGGCGAGTACCTTGAGGTTCTTCGCGTAGCGGCGAACCGTGTTGCGCAGGACCTGGATATAGGCGCCGCGTGCTTCGTGCGTAATGCGCGAGGCGCGCTCGAGGTGGATACGGCGCTTCTCGAGGTCGAGCTTGAGGCCGTCGTGGTCGGTCCAGAGCTTCTCGCGCAGCGCGACCACGCTGGCATCCTGCTCCCAGTGGCCTTCGTCGAGACGACGCTCGATGCGTTCGATCTCCCGGCGCACGGCTGAGGGCGATTCGTAGCGTTCGCGTAACGCCGCCATTGCGGCACGACCGCGTTGGGCGAGGCCGACATGCGCGCGCTTGGCGCGGAAGGCCTTGAGACGGTCGATCTGGTCGTTGCGCAGCTGGTGATGCTGACGCACGGCGTCGGCGAGCTGGTTCTGCACGGTGCGTTGCTCGCGTGCGGCATTGTCGCGTGCGTTGGATGTCTTCAGGCGCTTCTCGCGCACGGCTTCGTAATGATTCTCGGCAGCGACGTGGCTGTCCGCCGTGCGCTGCACGTCTTCACGCAGCCGCGCCTGTTGCGCATGCGCCTCGTTGAACTCATCGGCCCGGTCGGCGAGCTGGCTGCTGGCGCTGGCGCCGCGAAGTACGGCCTCGGCGTCGGTCGCCTTGGACAGGACTTGCTTGCGTTCGTCGGCGATATCGCGAAGACGCGCCTCGATGTCGCGCAGCTTCGCCTCGCCATCGCGCAACTGTCGATCACGCGCGGCGGCACCGAAGTACATGTCGTCGACGCCGAGATGGCGGCCGCCGCGACGTTCGCGGAAGTAACCCTGCGGCGTAATCCAGTCCTGCTCGCGCCCGAATTTCGAACCGTCGGCGATATCCTCGACGCGGCGGATGCGGTCGAGGTTGCGCAGCAGCCAGTCCGGCGCCGCGGCGGAGAACTCGACGACTTCGAGCAGGGAGCCACGCGTGGCGGCTTCCGCGGGTGCGCGATCGGCCACGACGAAGTGCTTGTAGCGGTGCTGTTCACCCAGTTTCCAGGCCTTCTCGCGGTCGCGTGGATCGTCGAGCAGGACCACATGGCGATAACCCGCCAGCACGGCTTCCACGGCCGGTTGCCAGCGTGGTTCGACGATCTCGACGATCTCGCTGAGCATGCTGTGGCGAATGCCCGCGCCCTCGAGCGCACGGCGGAAGTCGGCCTCGAAATCGGGTGTGTAGCGGCGGCCACTGCGCCATGCCGATAGCTGGCTGGTAAGTGTGGTCAGCTGTTGGCGCAGGGTGGTTTCTTCGCTTTGCAGCGCGTTGACGCGCGCGCGGGCATCGCGCGCGACGTCGGCCAGGCGCTCGTGATCGGCGCCACCTTGTGCGGCGACCATCTCGCGCAGGCGTAGCTCCTGCTTGATCAGCAGATCGTTCTGGGCGAGCTCGGCGCGTGCGGCGTCGAGACTCTTCTGCGTTTGCTGGCGCGCGAGATCGGCGTCGTGCTGTTCGCCTCGCAAGGCTTCTCCGCCGGCATCGAACTCACCCAATTGGCGTGTCAGCTCGGCATCGCGCGCTTCGAGTTCACCGACGCGACGCTTCACGCCGGTCAGCGGGGGGCGAGCGCCGCGGATGCCGGCGCTGAGCTCGGCGAGCTCGGTCCGCGGCAGGATGTCGGCGACCAGGTCCACGCGCTCGCTCTTGAGCGCATTCCATTCCTGGAACGAGCGGGCGCGGGCTTCGGCTTCCTGCAGGCTCACGCCAATCAGCGACAGCTGGTGCTCGAGGCCGTGCTGCTCGCGATCGGCCTCGTTCTGTTCGTTGCGCGCACGCTGGTAGTCGTCCAGTACGGCCTTGTCGCCGAAGACGTCGAACACCAGGTCGAGCAGCGCCTTGGGCGGCATCTGGCAGAGTTTGTCGGTCGCGCCCTGTTCGAGAGTGAGCACGCGACGGATCGCTTGCGACAGGCCGGCGCCTTCCAGGCGCACGCGGTACTCGCGCAGACCAAGGAAGTCGTTGCGTGCCTCGATCTCTTCCACGCTCACGTCGCCGCCGAGCACGGCGTACTGCCGCGTCCACTCACCGCCTTTCTTCTGGATGCGGCAGGCGAGGGTGACCTCGCGATCCATCAACGGAAAGAAAGGACGCTCGCCGCTCGGCCCCGGCGTGTTACCGACGCGGGCGCGCAGCCAGGCGAAGGGCTTGCCGTTATGACGCAGATAGCTCTTGTAGTCGCGGTTGCCCGCACAGTCGATGGTGAGCAGCGTGCGCAAGGCATCGAGCAGGGTCGTCTTGCCGGAGCCGTTCGGTCCCACGACGGTAACGATGTTCGTGTCGAGCGGGAGGATGAAGCGCTGCCAGTAATCCCAGTGGACGACTTCGAGACTGCGAAAATCAAACATCGGCGTTTTCCTCGATCTCGTCCGTGGGTTCCTCGTCGTCGAGATCGTCCAGCGGTGCCGACGGCGGGCGCGCCGCGGCTTCGGCAAGCAGGTCGCCGAGTGCGCCATCGAGGATGCGTCGTGCGGTGCGCTCGTAATCGAAGGCGAGGTCGAGCAGGGGGCCTTCGGCGACCTCACCCTTGCGGCGGATGATGAAGCCGAGGCGATTGAGCGTGCCCAGGTTGAAGCCGACGCGTGTCTTGCCACCGAGCTTCTCGCCGAAGTCGGCGAGCAGGGTGCGCTCGGCGATCACCGGTGACATCGTCGGATCGCGCGGGATGGGCTTTTGCTCGGCGAACATCTGGCTCTGTGACGCCGCTGCTTCGACATCCTGGCGCTCGACCTGGCGCTGCCGCTTTGGCAGCACGATCAGTGCCCAGATGACGACGAGCAGCGCGACGCCGTCGCGGTCCAACTGCAAAGTGTTCGATATCCAGCTATCGCTGCCGCCGAAGACCGCGCGCTCGCTCTTCCGCGCCACGGCGAGGCCGATATACGCGGCATAGGGATGCTCGCGCAGTTCGAGGCCGACCGATTCGAGCCGGCGGTCGAGTTCTTCACGAAAGGCTTCATCGAGAAGAGCCTTGCGGGCCTGCACGTCGTCGCGCGGCAACCAGCGCTGGGCGAGTAGCCGGGTGACCAGGGTGGCGGTTTCATCATGCATCGGTGGTGTCCTTCGCGGCGGTTCGCGGACGCAGTCGTCCGGCGCTCACCCACGCGATTTGGGGCAGGTCGGTCTCGATAAGGATCGGCTCGATCTCGAGCGCGAGCGGCAGTCGCGCCAGATCGGCCGTACCGCCTTCCAGTGCCGCCGATTCGGGGTCACCGAGCAGGCCAAGCAGGGAGAGGCGATAGGCGGACAGCGCATAGTCATCGCCGATCAGTGTGTCGGCGAGTTCGCGCGGCGTCACGATGGCGGTGAGTTCGGCGTGCCAGTCCTCGAGAAAGCGCAGGTCTTCCTCGTCCATCGGCAGGTCGGCCGTGTCGGGTGGTTCTTCGGTGCCGGGCAGGGCCGTGCTTTCGGCAGCAAGGCGCTCGCGTTCGAGCAGTTCGAACTCCGCCACGTCGAGGGCGATCTGGTCGTGGATGAAGGGCGCCGGCAAGGGCATCAGCAACTGGCCGTCCTCGAAGGAAGCCAGTGCATCCACATCCAGTGCGCGCAGCCAGCCGACCAGGTCGGACGAGGACAGACCGGTGCGCCCCAGGTGCACGCGATGCTGGTCAATCTTGTTCAGTTCGCGCTGGAAGATGCCGGCCTGGCGGAGCAGGGCACTCTGCGCACGACCGACAGCCTGGGCCAGTCGATGCGCCGCGGGTTCCAGTTCTTCCTTCTCGGTGATGCCGGCGACCACCTCCGTGCCTTTCTCGACCCAGGTCCACACCGAATCCAGGCGCTCGGCGGCGCGACGGATACGGTGCTCTGAACCGGACAGGACGGCACGGTCGAAATCTTCCTTCAGCTCACTCAGGCGGGACAGCAGGTGACCGAGCTCGTCCACCGACACGCGGCCGACCGCCTGGCCGGCGGCAAGCTGTGCGGTGAGATAGCCCAGGCCGTCGTCATCGTCGTTCTCGAACTCCAGCATGACGGCCAGCGCACCGAGCGCCTTGCGGCCGAGCGGGCCAACGCGATAGCGCTGGGTTTCACCGTCGTAGACGAGGAGCTCGTGGTCCTTCAGGCGCTGGACCACGGTTTCCAGCTTCACCGTGTCGACGAACGCCAGGTGATCGCGAATTTCCTGCGGCGTCCACTCCGAAGCGTGCGATCGTGCGCCCAGCGTACGCAGCACCAGCAGGCGCAGCAGCACCTGGGCTTCGCTGCCGTGAAACAGCGCGGAAAACGCACGCAGCAGGCCACGTCCGCGCAGTAGCGGGAAGACGGCGGGGAGGTCCTCGGCGACGAAGCCGTCGCGGAAGAGATCCTGCAGGCGTTCGTCGTGGAGGGTGGTGTCGGTCGGTCCGCTCAACGTCAGCGACGGTCGACGCCGACGAAGCGGAGGAACTCGCCACGCGTGCGGGGATCTTCGCGGAAGCTGCCGAGCATCTGGCTGGTGACCATGGACACACCGCGCTTGTGTACGCCGCGGGTGGTCATGCACTCATGGCTGGCATCGATCACCACGCCGACACCGCGTGGACGCAGGGTGTCTTCGATGCAATGGGCGATCTGCGCGGTGAGTTTTTCCTGCACCTGGAAGCGACGGGCAAAGCCATCGACCACGCGAGCCAGCTTGCTGATACCGACGACGCGGTCGGTCGGCACGTAACCGACATGGGCCCGGCCGATAATCGGCGCCATGTGGTGCTCACAGTGGCTTTCGAACTCGATGTCGCGAAGGACGATCATCTCGTCGTAGCCGTCCACTTCCTTGAAGGTGCGGCGCAGGTACTCGGCGGGGTCTTCGTCGTAACCCTTGAACCAGTCCGAGTAGGCCTTGACCACGCGCTTGGGCGTATCCAGCAAGCCTTCGCGCTTGGGATCCTCACCCGCCCAGATCAGGAGCGTGCGCACCGCTTCTTCGGCCTGTTCACGGGTGACCGGGCGGGACTTGGCGTCGTCGCTCATCGGGAGGGATTCCTTGGGTAGTTCAAACGCCTATTGTATAAGGAAATGTGGGAGCCAAATGAGATACATGTGGGAGCCGATTCATCGGCGAATCCAGATACATGTGGGAGCCGCTTCAGCGGCGAATAATAAATAAACCCGCTGCGCAGCAGCGCTCCACCCAGGTTGCCTGCCTCAGTCTCCCCCGAAGAAAGAAGAGCTCGCCGATGAATCGGCTCCTGCAAGGAGCCTGCCTCCGGGTCAGTCCTCGGACTGGTCGGGAGTGGCGTCGGCCTCGGGGTCATCCAGATCCACCGGCAGTTCCAGCAACGACTGCGACTGGTCGCCGGTAAGGGACTCCACGCCGCGCAGCTTGCGCTCGATGGCGCGGGTGCGGGTCCCGGCGTTGTCGATGCTGTTGCGTACCGTATCCAGCTGCTTGCGGGTCTTCTCCAGCACGGTGCCGAACTTGCTGAACTCGTTCTTGACCGCGCCCAGCACCTGCCAGACCTCGGACGAGCGCTTCTCGATGGCCAGGGTCCGAAAACCCATCTGCAGGCTGTTGAGCAGGGCGGTGAGTGTGGTCGGGCCGGCGATGGTGACGCGGTACTCGCGCTGCAACTGGTCGGACAGGCCCGGTCGGCGGATCACCTCGGCGTAGAGGCCTTCGGTGGGCAGGAACAGAATGGCGAAGTCGGTGGTGTGCGGCGGTGCCACGTACTTCGTGTGGATCCGCTTGGCTTCCTCACGCACGCGTAGCTCGAGGGCCTTGCCGGCGATGAGGACGCCTTCGGCGTCCGCGGCGTCCTGGAAGTCGAGCAGGCGCTGGTAGTCCTCGATGGGGTACTTGGCATCGATCGGCAGCCAGACCGGCGTTCCGTCCTCCGTGCCCGGCAGGCGGATGGCGTACTCCACACGATCGGCGGAGCCAGGCACCGTGGCCACGTTGGCGGCGTACTGCTCGGCGACGAGGATCTGCTCCAGCAGGGCGCCGAGCTGGACTTCGCCGAAAGTACCGCGGGTTTTCACGTTGGTGAGCACGCGTTTCAGGTCGCCCACGCCGGCGGCGAGGACCTGCATTTCGCCGAGGCCGCGCTGGACCGCCTCGAGGCGCTCGGAAACCAGCTGGAACGACTGGCCCAGGCGCGTTTCCAGGGTGGACTGCAGTTTTTCGTCCACCGTGGCGCGCATCTGTTCCAGTTTGGCCGCGTTGTCCTGCTGGATCGCCGCCAGGCGGGTCTCCAGGGTGGCGCGGACTTCGCCAAGACGCTTTTCGTTGTCGGTGGTCAGCGCCGTGAAGCGCTGATCGAGTAGCTCGCCGAAGTGCTTGAGCGTGAGCGCCGACTCCTCGCGGGTCTTGCGCGAATCGTCGGCCAGTCCCTGGCGTAGCGACTGCAGGCCGATATCGGTGCGTTCGGTCAGTTGGTCCAGGCGGCGCCCGAAGCCTTCGATGCGCTCATGCTGGCGCTCGGCGGCCAACTGCATCTGCTCCTGCACGTGGCCGCGGAACTGGCTGAAGCTTTCGCCGAGTTCGCCACGGCCGGCGCGCTGTTCGTCACGCAGCACCCCTTCCAGCCGGCGGATGTCTTCGCGCAGGGCGTCCAGGCGGTCGGTGTTGCCGTCATCGTGCTTTCCGCGGGAAAGCAGGACGGCGAGCATGCCGAGGCAGGCCAGTGCGAGCACCAGCAGGACAATAAGGAGGATGGATTCGAACGTCATGGGACGAGAGGGTACCTGTGCGGAGCCAGCTTTGTATGGGAGCTCGCTTTGTGTGGGAGCCGGCGATGCAGGCGATGGGCGCTGGGGCTAAGCCGCTCTGTTGGCTTTTCGCCGCTGAAGCGGCTCCCACATGGTTGCGATCGCCGCTGAAGCGGCTCCCACACATTGGCCTATGAAACCGTCTCAGATCTCGCGATTGCCCACGATCACCACATCCGCCGGGCGCTTGGCGAACAGACCCACGGTCACGACGCCGACGATCTGGTTCAACGTGGCCTCCAGTTCCACCGGCTGGGTGATGCGCCAGTTGTGCACATCGAGGATCCAGTTGCCGTTGTCGGTGACGACGCCGTCGCGCCACACCGGCTGGCCGCCGAGCGCGACGATTTCGCGGGCCACCAGGCTGCGAGCCATCGGAATCACTTCAATTGGCAGGGGAAACTTGCCGAGTACGTCCACCTGCTTGCTCGCATCGATGATGCAAACGAATTTGTCGGACGCGGCGGCGACGATCTTCTCGCGCGTGAGTGCAGCACCGCCGCCCTTGATAAGGCGCTTCTGCGGATCGCATTCGTCGGCGCCGTCCACGTACAGGTCGAGGCGGCCGGCCGCGTTGAGGTCGAGCACGTCGATGCCGAGTTTGCGCAGGCGTTCGCTGGACGCTTCCGAGCTGGATACCGCCGCCTTGATCTTGTCCCGGAAGGGCGCCAGGGCGTCGATGAAGAAGTTCACCGTGGAGCCGGTGCCCACGCCGATGATGCCGCCCTTGAACGTGCCGTTCTCGACGTAACGATGCACCGCGGTCTCGGCGGCGAGACGCTTCTCGTTGTCCTGGCTCATGGCTTTTCCAGCGTAAGGATGAAATCCCAGTCGCTCTTGGCGACCGGCATGACCGACAGGCGGTTGCCTTTGCGCACCAACGGCATGTCGACGAGTTCGTCGCGGTTTTTCAGCTCTTCGAGCGAGATGGTGCGCGCGAGCTTGCGCTCGAACTTCACGTCGATAAGTACCCAGCGCGGTTCTTCGCGGGTGGCTTTCTCGTCGTAGTACTTGGATTTCTTGTTGAACTGGCTCTCATCCGGGTAAGCCGGCGATGCGACCGTGGCGATGCCGACGATGCCTGGGATATCCGTGTTCGAGTGGTAGAAGAAAATCTTGTCGCCGACCTTCATGCCGTCGCGCATGAAGTTGCGCGCCTGGTAGTTGCGTACACCGTCCCAGGGCTCGGTGCCTTTGCGCTTCAGGTCGTCGATGGAGAAAGCATCCGGCTCGGATTTCATGAGCCAGTACTTCATGCGGCGCTACCCGTGCAGTCGATCAGCTCTTTGTCGGTCGCGATGTAGTCGAGCGAGATATCCCACTCGGCCGTCGTGATCGCGTCCAGTTCCTGGAAGTGGTAACCCACGCCGACCAGCAAGGGCTGCGCCGGACGTTCCTGGCCATGCAGGAACTCGAAGCTGCGGTCGTAGTAGCCGCCACCGAAGCCGAGGCGGTTGCCCTTGCGGTCGAAACCGAGCAGGGGCACCAGCACGAGGTCGAGCTTGTTGGCCTCGACGATGTGCTCGGAGGCCTTCGGTTCCGGAATGCCCATATCGTTGGATTCGACGTCCTCGCCCGTGGTCCACGGCGCGAAGGTGAGGCGGCGCTTGCCACCGGATTTGGTCACGATCGGCAGGTAGAAGGTCTGGCCGCGCTCGGCGAGCGGTGCAATGGCCATGTTGAGCGGCAGCTCGCCGCCCGTGGCCCAGTAGCCCGCCACGTGTTTGTCCGTGAGGAATTCGGGCAACTGCTCCAGCGAGTGGCGCAGGCCCTGGGCCGCCGCAACGCGCTCGGCCGGCTTCAGCTGGCGTCGGCGCTGGACGAGGTCGGCTCGAAGTTCGCGTCTCTCGGGAAGCTTTGACATGGGGCGCTCAGCTGGACGGCACGGTCGAAGGTTGCCGTCGAGCCGCCCCAGCCGGTGCCGCGACAGGGACGCTGACCGGCCCTGCGGCCGATCGGCTGATTAAGGAGAGGCGTTCTCCGCGATGCCGCTGCGCACCAAACGACCTTGATCCAAAGGATCAGGTGGGAGAGCTACGCAGCATCCAGGCTTTCCGCACAAAGGCGGACATGCACAACAGCCACGAAAAGCCGACCCGGGGTCGTATGTAGGAACAAGGCAAATGTAAAGTGCGCTGGCGAACACCGCAGGGAACGCCTGCGGCTATTTTACCGGTGCGTCGAGCAGACCATCAAGCTTCTTGCGAAGGGAGGCCAGTCCGTCGGTCAGCACCCGTTCCTGCGACTCGTGCTCCTTTCTGAGCGAAAGCAGCTCATGGGCGATGCTGACGGCCGTCAGGACGGCGATCCGGTCGAAACCGGGCACCTTGGCATTGGATTTGAGCTCGCGCATCTTGCCGTCGAGAAACTGGGCAGCGGCGATCAGGCCGGCCCGTTCCTCCGGTGCGCACGCGATATGGAACTCGCGGTCGAGCAGGCGTAGGGATACCGGTTCGCTGGTGGTGGCATTCATGTGACAGATCAGCCCGTGTTCTCGAGCGCCTTGAGGCGCTGGATCATCGCTTCGACGCGGCCGCGCGCCTGTTCGTTGCGCGCCATGAGGCCCGCACGTTCGTTTGCCAGCTGTTCCTGGCTATGCCGCAGGCTGCGGTTTTCCTCGTTGAGGCGGCGAACGGTATCGACGAGCCGGTCGAGCGTCGCACTCAGGGCTTCCACTTCGGCTTTGAAGGCATCCGGATTCGTCATGCGGGGACTATAACAGGACGTTCGCGCTTGTCGGCAAGGGGTGAAGAATGAGGCCACGGGCGGTGTGCAGGCACCTGCATTAGACTGCATGGCAAAGTTATCGAGGAGTACCCCATGTCGGCCAATCAGACTGTCGATCCCGAAGAGATCGCCGAACTCATCGGGCGTTGCAAGCTGGCCATGTCGGTGAGCGAATTCCATGGCGCCCTGGT
Source organism: uncultured Luteibacter sp. (assembly GCA_966191635.1). GTDB lineage: Bacteria > Pseudomonadota > Gammaproteobacteria > Xanthomonadales > Rhodanobacteraceae > Luteibacter. The sequence continues at coordinate 57,064 of CBIGPO010000013.1, read as the reverse complement.
GGGTTACATCAGCGCAGGTGGCCGTTTCCCTCACGGGTCGGTGCTTGAGGCGCTCGAACTCGAGCCGGATCAGGCGCCTACGGCGGACGAACAAGCCATGCTCACCCGGCTCCGCCACCAGACCGAAGAATGGCTGGCCGATCCGGACCTCACCTTTTCGCCGTGGCTGCCGGACGACGACGCGCCGATCCGCGAACGTGCCGAGGGCCTGAGCGAGTGGTCCGAGGGCTTCCTCGGTGGCTTCGGCCTTGGTGGTTCGCCAGAGGCTAACAAGAGCATGAGTGAAGAGGCGCGCGAACTCCTCAAGGACCTGGCCGGCATCGCCACGACGGAGTTCGAGTTCGACAAGGACGACGACGTCAACGACGAAAACCTGACCGAAATCGAGGAATACGTCCGTACCGGCGCGCTGCTGCTGCATGCCGAATTCAGCCGCGTGTCACGACCGGCCAGCGACACCCTGCATTGATCGCCGCCGCCGAGTACGCCCGGCGACGCCGGGAGCTGATGCGTATGGCTGGCGAGGACGCGGTGCTGATCCTCGCCGCCGCCCCCGAGCGTATGCGCAACGCCGATGCCCCGTGGCCGTATCGGCAGGACTCCGATTTCCACTACCTCACCGGCTTCGGCGAACCCGAAGCCGTGCTCGCCCTGTTACCGGGCCGGGCCCATGGCGAAACGGTGCTGTTCTGGCGGGAGCGTGACGCCGAGCGTGAGCGCTGGGATGGCGAGCGCATGGGCACGGATCGTGCCGCGCGCGAACTTCGCCTCGACGACGCCTTCCCCATCGACGATATCGACGACATCCTGCCCGGAATGATCGAGGGCAGGGCGCGCGTGTACTGCCACTTCGGGCAGGAGCCGGACTTCGACGCCCGCCTGCTGAGCTGGATGCGCCGCCTGCGCACGGCGCGCGGCGGCGGCGTGGTGCCGAAGGACCTGGTCGCCCTGGGTCACCTGCTTCATGACCTGCGCCTGTTCAAGTCGCGCGACGAACTGGCCCTGATGCGCCGCTCGGCCGAAGTGGCTGGCGCGGCCCACATCGCCGCCATGGCGATGGCCCGGCCCGGTGTGGCCGAGTACGAGATTGAAGGAGAGATACTGCGCAGCATCCGGAGCCAGGGGGCCGTGCCGGCGTTTCCGCCGACCATTGCCGGCGGTGCGAACGCCTGCATCATGCATTACCAGGCCAACCGCGCCACGCTCAAAGACGGCGACCTCCTGCTGATCGACGCGGGCGCCGAAGTCGAATGCTATGCCTCCGACATCACTCGCACGTTCCCGGTCGGCGGTCGTTTCAGCAAGGAACAGCGCGCGCTTTACGACATTGTCCACGAAGCCCAGCTGGCCGCGATCGATGCGGTGCGCCCAGGGCTCTCGTTTGGCGCGGCGCACGATGCCGCCGTGCGCGTGATCGCCGAAGGCCTTTGCGCGGTCGGTATCCTCAAGGGCGGTGCCGACCGCGCCATCGCCGAGGGCAGCTACAAAACCTACTTCCCCAGCAAGACCGGCCACTGGCTAGGTCTGGACGTGCATGACGTGGGCGACTACCGCATCGACGGCGAGCCACGCGTGCTCGAGGAAGGTATGGTTGTCACCGTTGAGCCCGGCATCTATGTCCCGCCCAACGACAAGGCTGTCGACGAGCGGTGGCGCGGCATCGGCATTCGCATCGAGGACGATGTGGCCGTGACCAAAGGCGCGCCGGATGTGTTGACAGCGATGGTGCCCAAATCCCCCGACGCGCTGGGGCGATAACAGCTTTCTGTAGGAGCCGATTCATCGGCGAATGGGTGCTTGCGAACGACTGGCCCGCTGCCGCGGGATCGCCGCTGAAGCGGCTCCCACAGGTTGCTGCACCACGGGCCACCGATGAATCGGCTTCTACCGAGCGGGGAGTCGGTCCTCACACTTTCAGGTAAATGCCGCGCTTGTCCATCCAGCGGACGACGAGCCACCAGATGGCGACGAACACGATGCCCCATGCTGCCGAAGGCGCGTAGGGCCCGAACAGCGGCGTCATCCAGGAGGCAAACGCCACTTGATACAGCGGCGCGGCGATGCCGAACCCGATCAGCAGGTAGACCATCAGGCCCGAGCCCGCGTAGGCAGCGATGGCGTTGACGCCGAAAGCGCGTCCGGGAAGCCGCCAGCCGCGTACGTCGACCAGCACATGGACAAGGGCCAGCAATGCGAACGACAAGCCGCCGGTCCACAACACATAGCTCGGCGTCCACAGGTTCTTGTTGAACGGCCACAGGGGCTGAAGCAACCACCCGGCCGCGGCGCAGGCTACGGCCGCGATAAGCAGTCGACGCGTATCGCCAGCACGAAGCCATGTTCCGGCGCGCATGCCAAGCAACGTAGTCGCCAGCGCGGGCAGCGTGGCTAGCAGGCCTTCGGGATCGTGGCCTCTGCCGGTCGTGGAATCGGTGATGTAGACGAAGTGGCCGAGCACAGCGGTATCCACGCGGCTCACGATGTTGACCCAGGGATCGAGCGAGCCACCGGCGAGAAGCAGCATCCCGTAGCCAACCAGGAGCAGCACGCCGACGACATCGCGCGTACGCGGCCGGGTATCGACGGCGAGCAATGCCGCCGCGGCGAAACAGAGGCCGATCCGCTGCAGTACGCCGGGAATCCGCAGATGCGCTTCGGGTATCGCGAGCCACGCCATCAGGTTCAGTACAAGCCCCAGTCCGATGATGCGGCCAGCGCGGCGTAACGCCGCATGCCGAATAGGTGCATGCGCCGCGCCAGCCTCGATTCGTGGGAGGATGGCCAGCGACACCGATACACCGACAATGAAGAGGAAGAGAGGGAAAACCAGGTCGGTCGGCGTGCAGCCGTTCCATTCGGCATGCTCCAGAGGCCACCACACATGGCCCCAGTCGCCGGGATCGTTGACCAGGAGCATGGCCGCAACCGTCATTCCACGTATGACATCGACTGAGGCGTAACGCACTTTATTCAGGGTCATCCCGGGAATAGGCTTAGGCGAGAAGGGGAATCTGAAGGATACGCGGTCAGCCGGTTGCGACAATTGGCCATGGATCGCGGTCGGCTTGCCAGGCATACGATGTCGGGCAGATGTTCAGGGAATTGCTGGAGTCGCACCCATGGTTGTCGACGTTCCACCCAGGCGCTCTCGCTGGCGTGACAAGAAACCCCTGCCGAGGCTGGTCCTCGAGCTGTCGGTGATTGTCGTCGCCAAGCTCGCCCTGCTCATGCTCATCTGGTACGTGGCCATCCGGCCCCTGCCCCGCGCGGACGTCTCGCCCGCCGGTGTCGGACGGATGCTCGCGCCCGCTTCCGCCTCTACCCAGGGATCTCAGCCATGATCGTCGACCCCGATGTCGTCGGCCTGTCGCGCCTGCAGTTCGCACTGACGGCGCTCTATCACTTCCTTTTCGTGCCGCTGACGCTGGGCCTCGCCTTCATGCTAGCCATCATGGAGAGCGTGTACGTGATGACGCGGCGCGAGGTGTGGAAACGCATGACCCAGTTCTGGGGCGTGCTGTTCGGCATCAACTTCGCCATGGGCGTAGCCACGGGTGTAACCATGGAATTCCAGTTCGGCACGAACTGGGCTTACTACTCGCACTACGTTGGCGATATCTTCGGCGCGCCGCTGGCCATTGAAGGGATGATGGCTTTCTTCCTCGAGGGCACCCTGGTTGGCCTGTTCTTTTTCGGCTGGGATCGCATCTCGCCGCTGAAGCACATGCTGGTGACCTGGTTTCTTGCCCTGGCGACCAGTCTCTCCGCCCTGTGGATCCTGATCGCCAACGCGTGGATGCAGAACCCGGTAGGTGCGGCCTTCAATCCGCAGACGATGCGCATGGAGGTCACTTCGTTCAAGGAAGTGATCTTCAATCCCGTCGCGCAGTCCAAATTCGTGCACACGGTAAGCGCGGGCTACACGATGGGCGCGATGTTCGTGCTGTCGATCAGCGCGTGGTACCTCCTGCGCGGGCGCAATGTGGACTTCGCCAAGCGCTCGATCACGGTGGCTGCCAGTTTTGGTCTCGCTGCTTCGCTGTCGGTCGTGGTGCTGGGTGACGAATCCGGTTACACCGTGTCCGAAAACCAGAAGATGAAGATGGCGGCGATCGAGGCCATGTGGGAGACCGAGCCGGCACCAGCCTCGTTCACGTTGTTCGGACTGCCTGATACGAAGGCACGCGAAACGCATGCTGCCATTCGCGTGCCCTGGGTCATGGGTCTGATCGGCACACGTTCCATCGATCAGCCGATCCCCGGTATCGCGGCCCTCGTCGACGATGCAAAGCTTCGCATTGCTGACGGCATCAAGGCCTATGACGCCATGCTCGTGCTGCGCGAGAACAAGGAGGATGCACAGGCGAAAGCCATCCTCGCCGCGCACGATAAAGATATGGGCTATGCGCTGCTGCTGAAGCGCTTCATGGATGATCCACGCAAGGCGACACCAGCCGATATCCAGAGGGCTGCCGACAGCACGATCCCGAATGTTCCGGTGCTGTTCTGGTCGTTCCGCATCATGGTGGCGTGCGGCATGTACTTCATCGTCCTGTTCGCCTATGCGTTCTGGCGCGCGAGCAAGCGGCGACTGGATGGCCGCAGGTTCCTGACGGTGGCGTTGTGGAGCCTGCCGTTGCCGTGGGTAGCTGCGGAACTGGGCTGGATCGTCGCCGAGTACGGGCGTCAGCCCTGGGCGATCGAAGGTGTGCTGCCGACAGCGTTGGGTGCGTCGTCCCTCACGGCGGGGCAGGTGTGGATATCGCTCAGCGGCTTCGTGCTGTTCTACACGGCGCTGGCGGTCGTCGACGGGTATCTGATGCTCAAGTTCGCCCGCAAGGGACCGGATGGGCTCGGCATGTGGCCGAAGCGCCCGGACGCCATTCCCGCCACCGCGCAGACGGTCTGAGGAGAACGCCATGTTCGATTACGAAACGCTGCGAATCATCTGGTGGGCCCTCATCGGCATCCTGCTGATTGGCTTTGCGATCATGGACGGCTTCGACTTCGGGGTGGCTGCCTTGTTGCGCATCCTCGGTCGCGACGAGCATGAGCGCATCGTGCTGCTGGAGACCATTGAGCCCACCTGGGAAGGTAACCAGGTGTGGTTCATCCTCGGCGGTGGCGCGGTGTTTGCCGCGTGGCCGCTGCTTTACGCGGCTTCTTTCTCCGGGCTGTACGTAGCGATGTTCGTCCTGCTGGTTGCCTTCATCATTCGTCCGGTCGGCTTCAACTTTCGCGAGAAAGTGGACGATGCGCGCTGGCGGGCGGTTTGGGATACCTGCCTGATCGCATCTGGCGTGATCGTGATGCTGGTCTGCGGGGTAGCGTTCGGCAATCTGTTCCTTGGCCTGCCTTTCCATTACGACGGCGACCTGCGGATGACGTGGGACGGCAGCTTCTTCCAGCTGTTCCGCCCCTTTGCGCTGCTCTCCGGGCTGGTCAGCCTCAGCATGCTGCTCGCGCACGGTGCGAGCTGGGCAGCCATGAAAGCCGACCACATCATCGCGGAGCGTGCGGCGAAGGTATCGCGCATCGCATCCGCGGTTTACATCGTGCTGTTCGTGCTGGCTGGTATCTGGCTGGCATACGGCATTCCGGGCTATGCCGTGTCGGGGCCGGTGGTGACGGACGCCATGTCCAATCCGATGAACAAACAGGTAGCCGTGGGTGGATCGTGGTTCGCCAGTTACCTCACGCATCCGTACTTCTGGGCAGGCCCGGTGATCGCCTTCGTCGGCGCACTCGGCTTGCAGCTGTTCGTCGGCAAGCGCGGTTTCCTGGGCTTTTTTTGCAGCTGCCTTGCTGTCGCCGGCACTATTCTCTCCGCCGGCTTCGCACTGTTCCCGTTCCTTATGCCCTCGGCGGCCGACCCAACCTCGAGCCTCACGGTGTGGGACGCCTCGTCGAGCCGTGGCACGCTGCTGATCATGCTCGGCGTCACCGTGGTCTTTATCCCACTGATCCTGCTCTACACCGGCTGGGTCTACCGTGTGATGCGCGGCCGGGTCACCCTCGAACACGTGCGCAAGTCGCACAACCTTTACTAGGGAGCAACAGCCATGTGGTATTTCGCCTGGATATTAGGCCTTGGCCTTGCCGCCGCCTTCGGCATACTCAATGCGATGTGGTACGAGGTGCACTCGGATGACGAAGCCAGTCGCACACGCGACCCGATGCCGAAACACGAGGGGCCCTGACCCGAACCCGGGGACGGTTCATGTGGGAGCCGCTTCAGCGGCGATCCCGCGGCAGCGGGAAAAGGTGTGGCGAGCACCCTTTCGCCGCTGAAGCGGCTCCCACAGTTAGGCTGTCAGATCAGCGCGAAGGCGTTGCGGGTGAGGTTCTCGGGCTCGCCGGTGGTGCAGACCACGTCGTCTTCGATGCGAATGCCGCCGTACTTGCGGAACGCATCCACTTTCGCCCAGTCGATGTCGTTCGAGAACGGCTTGTTCTTCAGCTCGGCCAGCAGCATGTCGATGAAATAGATGCCCGGCTCGATCGTGACCACCATGCCGGCTTCGAGGTTGCGCGTGAGGCGCAGGTAGGGATGGCCTTCCGGCTTGGCGATGGTGCCGCCGGTTTCTCCCGCGGCGAAGCCGGCCACGTCGTGTACCTGCAGGCCGATGCCGTGGCCGAGGCCGTGTGGGAAGAAGGTGGACGACACGCCGGACTCGACCGCACTCTCCGCGCTCATGCGAATGAAGCCGTGTTCACGCAGCACGCCGGCCAGTGCGTGGTGGGCGTGCACGTGTAGTTCGGGGTAGCTCTGGCCTGCGCGCACCTTCGACACGAAGGACTGCTCAGCCGCGTCGACTGAATCGATCAGTGCCTGGAACTCTCCAGCGTTCTTGCCGGCATAGGTACGCGTGATATCGCTCGCGTAACCCGATGCGCTCGCACCTGCGTCAATCAGGAAGGAGCGGCTCTCGCTCGGCGCCTTGCGATCGAAGTTCGTGTAATGCAGTACGGCGCCGTGTTCGTTCAGGCCGACGATGCTGGCGTACGGCAGCTCCGCGTCGATCTGGCCGACAGCCGTGAGATAGGCAAGGTGGATGCCGAGCTCGCTTTCACCGTTGCGGAAGGCCTGCTCGGCCGCACGATGGCCGCGCGTGCCGCGACGGCTGGCTTCGCGCATGAGCTCGATTTCGTACGGCGTCTTGAAAGCACGGTGGTAATGCAGGTGGTCGACGACGGCGGGCGGATTGTTCGCGCAGACCTCATCCAGTGCGCAGTACTGGTCGCCGATGATCGCAGAGCGGGCGAGCGACTCCGGCAGTTCCGCGATCGCGTCCGCCGGTTTGCGCACGATGACGATGTCGAAGTGGTCCACCCAGTAACCCGACGGGGCTTCCGGCACCACGTGCCAGTAGTCGCGCGGCTGCAGGAAGACCAGCTTGGGCTTCTCGCCCGGCGTGTAGACCAGCCAGCTGCCCGGGGCGTCGACCAGCGGCAGCCAGTGCTTGAAATGCGGGTTGGCGATGAACGGATAGTCCTGGTCGTCGAGGAACTTGGTGATCGGTCGGCCGGCCGGGACGACGAGGTGCTCGAAACCGCCACGCGCCAGCGCGGTATCGGTGCGCTCGCGCAGGGTGGCGAGGTGTTGCGGGTAGAGCGCGGCCAGCGCGTCGTTCATCGTCGATCTCCGGGGCATGGGGGAGTGGGGGCAAACGCCAATGGTGCGCTTCCGGGGCCTGCCTAGCCAAGCCTCGGGGGTGCCGGTTTTCCTGTGGGAGCCGCTTCAGCGGCGATTGGGTGCTTGCTGCGACCTGGCCCGCTGCCGCGGGATCGCCGCTGAAGCGGCTCCCACATTGCCGCTGAAGCGGCTCCTACAGGGGGCGCTGAGCCTATGCCCGGGCGTAGACCACGGCGAAATCGCCGGCAAGGTCGCCCAGGCGATGGCGCAGGAGGGTGGCGAAGTGGTCGTGGTCGATGTCGGTCAGGCTGCGCAGGTGCGTGCCATACAGGGTGATGGCGAAATGACCGACGGCGAAATCGTGGGCGGGCGAGCGCCACAGTGTGAGCGGCGTCCAGGCGGCGCAGCCCGGACAAGCCACGTAGGCGGAGTTGGGAGCGTCGCACCAGACTGCGAGCGCTTCTTCCAGCGCTTCGCTGCCTTCGTCACCCGGTGCCAGAGGCTGGCGGCATTCCGGGCAGCGGATGGTGAAGCTGCCGTCGTAGCGACAGAAAATGCCGTTTTCCGGGCCACCCTCGACCAGGCGTGAGCCGCCCTGTTCGTCATCTCGCCAGCGGTGGTTGCTGGCATGCAGGCCGATCGCGTAGACGCCGGTTTCCTGGGTAAGGCGCTCGTCGAGCACGCGGAAACGCGGCTCGCTCTCGACCTCATAGACGGACGAAATCGTGCCGTCGCCTACCAGCCTCAGGTAAAGGCCGGTCGCGGCAGCCGCGGCGTCGTCGCGTTCGAGGTCGGTATCGACCAGGATGGTGGTGGCATCGCTCATGGTGGGCGATGGTGATCCCCTGTGCGGTGCGTCGTAAAGCATGATCGCGACCTCCCGTTCAGTCCAGCGGCGGACCGATCCACTCGTCGATGGCGCGGACATCGTCGTCGCTGGCGGCCACGATACGGTAGCCGGCCCAGAATTGCCCGGGGGAGGCGGCGGGTTCGTGCCACTGCTCCTGGATACCGATCTCGACACGGTGTTCGCGATGCTGGGCATCCGGCAGCGTGAAGCTTACCTGGTGCACGGCACCGCTACGCGGGGCCTGCGTCGCCAACACCATCATGCCTGTAGCAGAGAGATTGCCGAGTTGGCCGATAACGCGTTCGGTCATGCCGTCCACGATGGGCATGGGCGAGGTGACCCGTTTGCGCGGCGCGCGACGCTGTTCGAATTCGCGGCTCATGCGTTGCCCGCCATGCGTGCGTCACGCAGACCGTCGCGACGCAGGTTGCGGGCCACGGCTTGCCAGGCACGGTCGATGAAGGAGATCCGTTGTTCGCGCCACTCGCGTGCTTCGCCGGTGGCGACAAGCCGGGCGAGGCGCGTGAGGTCGATGTCGTCGGCGCGGCTGCCGCGCTGGTTGACGAACAGGCAGCGTCCCGTGGTCGGCGAGAACCAGGCCAGCTTGCGCCGGCTGGTGTTGCCATCGGCGTGAACGAATTCGAACCAGGTGCCGAAGCGCAGCGTGGCGAAGCTGTCGTAGACGGCGCGCGCGGCAGAATCCAGTGGCGTAGGTTCGACCGGCGCCACCGTCTCGCCGTGCGCGGTGCCTTCGCCCAGCCTCGGGCGCTGTTTCAGGCGCAGGGCGACATCGGTTGGCGTGAGTGCGGCGTCGGACTGCTTTGCCGGGGTTTCGAACAGGCCCGCCGCCACCTGGGCGGCTTCGGACGGATGCATGCCCAGATGTTCGAGACCCCGCTCGACTTCCACACGCAGCTTCTGCACGTCGGCAATGGGCCGGCGACCGAGCAACTGGTCGGTGACGCCGAGGCAATGAAGAAAGGCTTCGCCGGTCTCGCCGCCACGGAGGATATGCAGGGCGAGCACATCCGCCCAGGTCCGCTCGAGCAGGATGCGCAGGACACCGCGTGGCGCCGCGCTGCCGCCAAGCCGCTCGCCCATGATGTCGGTGGCGCGCTGGCGCGCTCGCTCGAGACGGTCGCGACCTTCCATCGCCTCGATCTGCCGGCGCTCGGCCACGTGCGCCTTGCGCGACAGCTGGGTGATCTGTTGCTCGATCTCCGAACGCCACGCAGGATCGATCACCTGCGCGTGGCTCGCTTCGACCACGAGGCGCTCGAGGCGGTCGACGAGTGCCGCATCCGGTTCCCCCTCGGCTGGATCGAGCCAGTGGTGCGCGGCCTCGCTGACGGTATCGAGTAACTGGCGCGCGGGATGTTCGGGGCGGTCGAAGAAGCCGCGATCGTTCACGGCCGCACGCAGCATCGGCCACTGCAGGCCGCCCAGCACGGCACGCCCCGGGCTGGCGGCGCCAAGCTGCTGGCCGAGGTTCTGGAACAGCATGGCTGTGAGCTCTACCGTGTCGCCCTGCTCGAGCGTGAGCTCGGCAGGCGGCGAACCGGCGGGCCGGCCGCGGTTGAGCTGGTTGAGCAATTCGCCGCGTAACGCCTGGGCGCTGCGGATTTCCCGCTGTGCGGCGTCGGCCACTTCGGATACGTGGCCTTGCAGGGCGAACAGTGCGGTCTGCAGCTCGTCTTCGGAAACCAGTCGGTCGGGTGCGAAGCCGGCGCCGCGACCCTGGCCGGCGACGCGATTGGCCAGCAGGTCGCGCAGGCTTTCGAGCACGCCGATATGACCTTCGCTGGTTGCACTGACCGGTGCGGCTTCGTGACTACCGCCCACAGTGCCGCTGCCGCCGGAGCCACCACCGCCGGCAACGCCCGGGGGCGACGCCTCTCCCGGCCGGCTGCGACGCTCGGCCGCCGGTGTCGTGGAGACGCGGACATGGGGATAAACGCGGAAGCCGGGAAGGATGCCGCGCGTCCGGTAATGCTCGTTGAGCGCGCCGTAGAACGCCTCGCTATGACCGAGTACGTGGGTGTCGACCGCCTGGAAGAGCAAAAGGCGATGCGCACCGGTCAGCGGCAAGGGGGCAACCGCCGCCTCCAGCGCTCCGGTGAGCGCACGCGGACCGGCCGGCAAGGCCTCACCTTCCAGGGGTGGCGTCCCGGCGAGCACCGCCATGCGGTAGCCCAGTTCGAACAGGCTGCTGGCACTGCGCGCTTCGCCACGCGCGGCCATGCTGGTCAGCGCATCGGTCTGTTCCTGTTCCTCCGGATCCACCAGGCTCAGGTTCATGCCCCGGGTGAGGTGGTCATCCGCGACTGCTTTGTTCTCGATGTTTTCGCCAAGGTGACGGAAGCGCTCGGACAGGTGGGCGGCGAAACGGTTGCGGAAGGCTGGTCCCTCGCGCTCGACAATGCTCCGGCAATCGAAACATTCCTGCTGTTCGAGGTGATTGCGGGTGCTTTCGGCTGTGGCGAACAAGCGCTGGCTGAAATCGCGCAGGGATTCCCGCAGCGGCATATCCAGCCATGTCAGGCACAACGACAGACCCTGCTGCGCCTCGCGCTCCGCGCGTGGCGACAAAGCAACGGGGGCCTGACCCATTCTGCCGTGTGTGGGCTGCATACCTGCGCTCATTCGATGGGTTTCTCCCCTGCCTGATATCGAGTTTAGGCGTCCGAACCCTATGGGCGCCAGCGGGAAACCGGCGGGCTTACGGCTTAGGGCGGATGGACTAGGCGCCGAAACGGCAGCAATCAGGCCATGAAGGTTTCGATCACATCGTTGAGGAATCGCTGGCCCAACGGCGTGGTGCGCAGCACGATCGGATCGTCCACCAGCCAGCCGCGTGCGACGCAAGTCGCACGGGCCGGGGCGATCGTGGCTGCCGCAAGGCCGGTTCGCTCGGTAAAGTCCGCCGCGGGCACACCGTCTATCAGACGCAGGGCGTTGAGCATGTACTCGAAAGGCAGATCGTCGCCGCCAACGAGGTTGTCACCACCGATCCGGCCGGGCTGGCCGGAGGTGGCAAGGTAGGCGGCGGGCAGGCGGGTCTTCCAGCGGCGGTGCACCCCGGCAGCATCGGTGATCTTGCCGTGCGCGCCCGCGCCAATGCCAAGGTAATCGCCGAATCGCCAGTAGTTCAGGTTGTGCGCGCACCGGCGACCCGGCGCGGCATAGGCCGAGACTTCGTACTGCCCGTAACCACCGGCGGCCAGGCTCGCCTCGCAGGCCTCCTGGATCGCCCATGCCGCGTCGTCGTCGGGCAGGGGTGGCGGGTTCGCGGCAAAGGCCGTGTTCGGTTCCAGCGTGAGCTGGTAGTGAGAGATATGCGTGGGCGCCAGCGCCATGGCTCGCCGCACATCGTCCAGCGCACCTTCCAGCGTCTGTTCGGGCAAGGCGTACATCAGGTCGATATTGATGTTATCGATGCCGGCGTCCCGAGCCTGGCGCACGGCATCTTCCGCCTCGTGGGCGGAGTGGATGCGGCCGAGGCGATGCAGCTTGTCGTTGTCGAAACTCTGCACGCCGAACGAAATGCGATTCACGCCGGCGGCGAGATAGCCGTCGAAACGCCCGTGCTCAACGGTGCCGGGGTTCGTCTCCAGGGTGATTTCCGCGTGAGAGGCGAAGGCCAGTCGCTGCCGGGCGCCGTCGAGGAAGCGACCGACCAGCTCGGGAGCGAAGAGGCTCGGCGTCCCGCCGCCGAAGAACACCGTCTCAATGGGGCGCTTGCCGATGGCGTCGCCGAAGTCGTGCAGGTCGGCGTCAAGGTCGGCCAGGAGGACGTCCACGTACTCGGCATAGGCGGGCGTGCCACGTACGCCATGCGAGTTGAAGTCGCAGTACGGGCATTTGCGCACACACCACGGCATGTGGACATAGAGCGACAGTGGCGGCGGGACGAGGGTCATGACAGCTCGGCGAAGCGCGCCTTGAGCACCTCGAGCGCCTGACCGCGATGGCTCAGGCGGTTCTTGAGGGCAGGATCCAGCTCGGCCGCACCCAGTTCATGGCCGGCGGGAAGGAATAGCGGGTCGTATCCGAAACCGCCTTCGCCCCGCGGCGCCTCGAGGATGCGCCCGTGCCAACGACCCTCGGCGATCAGCGGTGCCGGGTCGTCGGCGTGGCGCAGCACCACGAGCACGGCGATGAAGTAGGCGCTGCGTTTTTTCATCGGTACGCCAGCGAGCTCATGCAAGAGCTTGGCGTTGTTCGCCGCACTGTCGCCGTGCGTGCCCGCGTAACGCGCGGCATACAGCCCAGGCGCGCCACCGAGGGCGTCCACACAGATACCCGAATCGTCGGCCAGCGCGGGCATGCCTGTGGCACGCGCAGCATGACGCGCCTTGATCAGCGCGTTCTCGACGAAGGTCAGGCCGGTTTCCTCGGCATCGCTCACGCCCAGCGATGTTTGCGGCACCAGCTGCACACCGCTACCGGCGAGCAACTGTTCCAGCTCGACGACCTTGCCCGCATTACCCGAAGCCAGCACGAGACGCATCGGTTCAGAGCCCCTCGGCTGCGAATTCAGGCGCGTAATCCACGCGACCGCGATAGCCGGTCAGGCCCTCGATCGTGAGCGGCAGTACCTGGAAAGCGTTGCCGCCTTCATAGGTATCACGCAGGTCGTGCGCGGAAGCCTTGGCGAAGCCGAACTGGGTGTAATACGCCGGTGAGCCGAGGACGAAGACAGCGCGTGCGTCCTGCACGAAACAGGCGCCGATGCCTTCCTCGACCAGCTCGTGGCCGATGCCCTGGCGCTGGTGCTCCGGATGCACGGCGACGGGCGCCAGGCCGAGTGCCTTGCCGTCGTCGCCTTCCTCGATGGTTACCGGCGAGAACAGCACGTGGCCGAGCACGGTGTCGTTCTCATCCACGGCCACCAGCGAGATGGAAGCGCGTCCGGCGGCGACCAGGCGGCGAACCAGATCGGCCTCGGCATCGCGGCCGAAGGCCGCGCGATGAACCTCGACGATGGCGTCGAGATCGTCCGCGGTGGCGGTGCGTACCTCGGTCACGGAGCATCCTCCAGTGCGGCTCGCTGGGCGATCACCAGCTCATCGATGCCCTTGGCGGCAAGGTCCATCAGGGCATTCATCTCGTCGCGACGGAAGGCGTGACCCTCGGCGGTGCCTTGTACCTCGATGAAACCGCCGCCGTCGTTCATGACGACGTTCATGTCGGTATCGCAGTTGGAATCCTCGGCATAGTCGAGGTCGAGCACCGGCACGCCGTTATAGATGCCGACGGAGACCGCCGCGATGGCACCGAGAATGGGGTTGCGCTTGATGACGTTGCGCTTGGTCAGCGTGGCCACGGCGTCCACGAGCGCCACGTAGGCGCCGGTGATGGCCGCCGTGCGGGTGCCGCCATCGGCCTGGATCACGTCGCAGTCGAGCGTGATGACCCGCTCGCCCAGGGCGGCGCGGTCCACGCAGGCGCGCAGGGAGCGGCCGATCAGGCGCTGGATCTCCATGGTGCGACCGCCCTGGCCGCCACGCGCGGCTTCGCGCTGGGTGCGGTCGGTGGTGGCGCGGGGCAGCATGCCGTACTCGGCCGTGACCCAGCCCTCGCCCTTGCCGCGCAGCCACGGTGGCACGCGCTCTTCGACTGAGGCTGTGCACAGCACCTTGGTATCACCGAAGGACACCAGAACGGAACCTTCCGCGTGGCGGGTGTAGTGGCGTTCGATGCTGACGGCGCGCAGCTGGTCGGCGGCGCGGCCGCTCGGACGGGAGAAAGTCATGGATAACCTGATTTGGGCGCGGACGGTGGGTCAGTTTACCATTGCGGTCTTTCCCGCCGTGCAAGCGAGCCATCCATGATCCGCAGCATGACCGCTTACGCCTCCGCCGAGAGCGCCGGCCCCTCCGGTACCCTTACCTGCGAATTGCGCACGGTGAATCACCGTTACCTCGAGATCAGCCCCCGGCTGCCCGAGGAACTGCGCAGCTTCGAAAGCGCCCTGCGCGAGCGTATCGGCGCCCATCTGTCGCGCGGCAAGGTCGATCTCACGGTGCGCCTGCGCAGCGAAGCCGGCGCCGGCGATGGCCTGCAGATCAATAGCCAGATGCTGGCGCGCCTGTCCGAGCTGGCGCTGGACCTCGAGCACCGTTTCCCGCGCATGTCGATCGAGTTCACCGAGCTGCTCCGTTTCCCCGGCGTGCTGCGCCAGGCGGAAACGGACGCCGACGCCCTCCAGGTCGCCCTGATCGAGGTGCTCGACCGGGCGCTGGTTACCCTCAACGACACCCGCGGCCGCGAAGGCACCAAGCTTGGCGAGCTGCTGGTCGAGCGTCTGAACGGCATCGAGAAAATCGTCGGCGACGTCCGCGGATGGCTGCCCGATATCCAGGCGGCCCTGCGCCTGCGCCTTGAGGGACGTCTGGCCGACATCCGCCAGCCGGCGGATCCGGGCCGTCTCGAGCAGGAACTCGTGCTCCAGATCACCCGCATCGACGTGGACGAGGAGCTTGACCGCCTGGCTACCCACATCTCCGAAGCCCGTCGCGTGCTGGCGCTGAAGGAGCCGGTCGGCCGTCGCCTCGACTTCCTCATGCAGGAATTCAACCGCGAGGCGAATACGCTGGGTTCGAAGTCTGTCGACTCGCGCACCACCAATGCCGCCGTCGAGCTCAAGGTGCTGATCGAGCAGATGCGTGAGCAGGTGCAGAACATCGAGTAGTGAAAGAGAGCCCGGCTAATCGAAGTGATGGATGAATCCCACCTGGAAACCGCCGGGTAGCACGCTGAGGATGAAGGGTGAGTTCCGGTGTGAGGCCCAGATGCCGAAACCGGTGCCGATCGCGGCGCCGGCCAGTACGTCGGTTTGCCAGTGGCCCCGGGTTTTCATGCGCGCGACCATGTCGTAGGCGGGCAACAGGGCAAGGGCGTAGACCATGGGGTGGTCTTCGCCGTAGTTGACGATGAAGGGCGTGACGGCGGCCGAGATCAAGGTCACCTCGCCACTCGGGAAGCTGTTGTTGTTCTTGCCGCTGGAAAAGAATTTGTCCGGGTCATTCGTCGCGGAGGGGCGCTGTCGCCGGAAGCCCAGCTTAAGCACGCCCGTCGTGGCGCTAGCCAGAACGATGGAATCCACCGAGCGCCAGAGCGTGTCACCGAACTTGTCGTTATCGCCTAGCAGCAGGGCTCCGCCGACAACGGACACGATGGTTCCGTAGGCGAGGATATTCTGATTGTTGCGTTTCCAGATGCCACTGTTGTCGTAGTGCAGACGATGATCGATGCCGAGCGGTCCTCCGCCCGCGGTCGCCGAGGCCGATACGGTCAGTGCGAACAGGCATACCCAGGTTCGTAGTGCCATGGTCCCGTCTCCCCGAGAGGTCGGCCGACACGCCGTCTTTGTTTGAAGTCTATGAGGGTAACCTTACGAGCACCTGATCGTCCCAGCGATGCCCCAGCCCGGCGGGCGCGTCCGTCCAGGCCACTGACGCTAATATGTCCTCTGGTTCAAGATCGAGTAACCGCCCAGCCATGACCATATCATCGCCTTATCCCGTCGGAACGCCCGGGCTGCCCTGGGGCGCCACGGAAGTCGCCGCCTGGCGCTCGCGCCAGGTGAAGAGTCGCAGCTATGCCGACGACGTCCTGACGACAATCGACGCGCTGCGTGCCCTCTTCGACGTGGCCGAATACGGTGCTCTGGAGTATGTGGAGGGGCGATACCCATTGCTCGCGATCCGTAGCCGTGGCTGGCGCGACGGCCTTCCCATCATGCTCGTTACCGGCGGCGTCCATGGCTACGAGACGAGTGGCGTCGAAGGCGCCCTGCAGTTCCTGCAGCAGCATGGCGAAGACTATGCCGGCCGGGCGAACCTGCTGGTGCTTCCGTGCGTCAGTCCCTGGGCCTACGAGCGTATCCAGCGCTGGAATCCGGACGCGATCGATCCGAACCGCAATTTTCGCGAAGACAGTCCGGCCGCCGAGTCGGCTGCGCTGGTGAATCTCCTTGCACCACTGGTCGACAAGGTCCTGGTGCACATCGACCTGCACGAAACCACTGACTCTGACGAGTCGGAGTTCCGTCCAGCGGTGGCAGCGCGCGATGGCAAGGAATATGAGCCGGGCGAAGTACCCGACGGCTTCTACCTCGTCGACGATTCCTTCAACCGCCAGCCGGCATTCCAGGATGCGATCATCGAGGCGGTCGCGAAGGTGACACATATTGCGCCCGCGGACGCGCACGGCGAGATCATCGGATCACCGGTCGTCGCGCACGGCGTGATCGAGTACGACCTGAAGAAGCTGGGCCTGTGTGCCGGCATCACCAACGCGCGCTACGTCACCACCACCGAAGTCTATCCGGACAGCCCGCGCTCCACGCCGCAACAGTGCAACGATGCCCAGGTGGCGGCGGTGCGCGCGGCGTTCGATTACGCGTTGGCGTATCCGGAAGACTGAGGCACGGCTAAGGCTTGGAGGTCGATGGCTTCTTTGCTTGCGGTGACGCGTTAGTCGGGTCCGCCGATAGTCGGAGGTCGGTGGGCGACGACGTCGCTTTTCGCCTGGGGAGCTGCTGCCATGTCAGGATCGATCTTGCGGGACGTCGGCAGCCTGACACGGCCTTTTAGTATGTTGCTCTCAATTTGCTGGAGTACGTCGCGTCCATTGCGAGCAAACGCTCCTGCGCCCATCGTGCTCTCCACGTACGCCCTCGCATTCTCACCAAGGGCTTTCAGCGTTTCGGGATGTGTGATGAACTCCCGTATCGCCGCGTCAATGCCGCTGACGATGTCGCCTTCGAGCAGCACGCCGGTTCGTCCCGGCTGGATGCTTCGGCGCATCTCGCCAACCGGCGTAGCAACAATCGGCAGTCCCGCTGCCATGGCTTCGTGAGCCGCGATGCACATGCCCTCATAAGCGGAGGGCTGAATATAGAGATGCAGGCTGCGCAGGTAAGCGGGCACGTCAGACATCCAGCCCAAGAGCTTCACCTTGTCCTGTAAATCCAGGGACGCAATAAGGCTCTGCAGCTCGACACGGAGTGGTCCGTCACCCGCAATCGAAACCTCGATTCTCGAGAAAGTCTCGGGATCTTCCTTACGAAGGCGATCAACCGAGCGAATGAGCAGGTCGTAGTTCTTCTGGGGATGAAGGCGGCCAGAGCTGCCAATACGTAGCGGCCCAATTCCGTCCCAGCGAGGAAGGGGTATTTCCGGGAACGTGGGATTGAATAGTGGCCAGGTCGCAATTCTGCCTGGTTCGACACCCATCGAATCTTCCAGGTAAAGCGCGACATCCTGAGAGTCGGCGATCCATAACTTGCTAAGGCGCTGGGATCGGCGGATGTACGACTTCGCATCGGCACTGTGCTTCCAGCTCACAACGGGGATGCCAAAAATCGCCGCGACGATCTGGCCGACGAACGTCGCCTGGCTCAGTGAGGTCCAGATCAGGTCGGGTGGGGATGCCCGGACGGCTTTGGCGTATCTGTAGACGCTGGCAACTTTCGAGGCTTTTCGGTTGGACATCAACGTATAGGGTATGCCGGCCTCAATCAGCCGTGGCTCGGCCATGCGGTCGCGAGGCTCACAGGCAAAGACGTGGAACTCGTGTCCGAGATCCCGGATCACATTGGCTATGTCCGGAATGCTGAACTCGGCGCCGCCGCTTTCGAGACTGGTAACAACATAATGAATTCGCATGTTGCATCCGCGATATCTTTAGGGGGTGAATGCGGGCTGTTCGCACTTCTTCTCGCTTGCGCCGAGCCCTTGGTCGCGAATCACTACACTTTTTCCCCTTGGGAGTATGAAGGTACGCGGGATAGGTTTCGCGTAGGTTTCGTCATTCCACCTATACTGCGGCATCGTCGTCCGCCAGGGGAGAGCCGATGTACGCACGTTGTCGGTCGTTGTCCGTGTTCATGCTTGTTGCGCTGGCAGCGGGGCCTTCGCACGCGTCGGACGGCGCAATACGATGGAAGCACGAAGCGCAGGCCGTCACTGTGCTGCGAGATGACTGGGGCATCGCGCACGTCCACGGAAAGACGAATGCCGATGCCGTTTTTGGCATGGCCTATACCCAGGCAGAAGACGACTTCAATCGCGTCGAGACCAACTACCTGACCTCGCTTGGTCGCATGGCCGAGGCGGAAGGCGAGTCCGCGATCTGGCAGGATCTTCGCCAGAAGCTCTTCATCGACCCGGTGCAACTTCAGGGGATGTACGCGCGCAGTCCGCGTTGGCTGAAGTCATTGATGGACGCCTGGGCCGATGGTCTCAACTACTACCTCGCTACACACCCGGACGTGCATCCGCGTGTGATAACCCGTTTCGAACCCTGGATGGCCCTGAGCTTCAGCGAAGGCAGTATCGGCGGCGATATCGAACGGGTTTCGACGAAGGGTCTGCAAGCCTTCTACGGCAAGGACCCCGAAGGTGCGCTGGCCCAGTTCACTCCACCTTCCAGTTGGGAGGAGCCGACCGGTTCGAACGGCATTGCCATCGCGCCGAAGCTCACGGCCAACGGTCACGCCTTGCTGCTCATCAACCCCCATACTTCGTTCTTCTTTCGCTCCGAACTGCAGATGTCGAGCGACGAAGGTCTGGATGCTTACGGCGCCGTAACCTGGGGTCAGTTCTTCATCTACCAGGGTTTCAACAAGCACATCGGCTGGATGCATACCTCTACGGGTGCGGACGTCGTCGACGAGTTCGCCGAAACCATTGTCCACCAGGGTGGCAAGCTTTCTTATCGCTATGGCGGCGCGCTCCGGCCCGTCACATCGCGTGACATCGTGGTGGCCTACCGCGCCGCCGATGGTTCGCGCGCGGCACGCCACTTCACGACCTACGCGACGCATCACGGCCCTGTCGTGCGTACCGAAGGCGACAAGTGGATCGCCGTCGCCCTGATGAACAAGCCGCTCGAGGCGCTGCAGCAGAGCTGGTTGCGGACCACAGCCAACGACTACGCCAGCTACATGAAGGTGGCTGAGTTCAAGGCAAACTCATCCAACAACACCATCTACGCGGACGACAAGGGCAACATCGCCTACCTGCATCCCCAGTTCATTCCGAACCGCGACGACCGCTTCGACTATACGAAGCCGGTCGACGGCAGTGACCCGGCAACCGACTGGAAAGGCCTGCTTCCGCTGGATAAGGCGCCGTATCTGTTCAACCCGCCGACAGGGTGGATCTTCAATACGAACGACTGGCCGTACTCGGCGGCGGGGCCCGATAGCCCGAAGCAGGCCGACTTCCCGCGGTACATGGATGCGGTCGGCGAGAACCCTCGTGGTCTGCACGCGACGCGGGTGCTTACCGGGCGCCGCGACTTCACGCTTGCCTCGCTGATCGACGCCGCCTTCGATCCGTATCTTCCCGCGTTCGCTCGGCAGTTGCCGATCCTCATTGGCGACTACGACGCGCTGCCGCCGACCGATCCGCTAAAGCACAAACTCGCCGGGCCCATCGCCTTGCTGCGCACCTGGGATTATCGCTGGGGCATCACCTCGATGCCGACGTCGCTGGCGGTGTTCTGGGGCGACATTCTCTGGGACAAGGCCAGCAAGCTGGATACACAGGAAGGACTTTCGGTGTACGACGTGATGGCCGGGAAGGCTGGCCCGCAGGTGCGTCTGAATGCACTGGTCGAAGCTGCCGACCGTCTGGAGCACGACTTCGGAAGCTGGGGCGTGCCCTGGGGCGAGGTCAACCGCTTCCAGCGCATCGATGGTGCCATCGTGCAGCCCTTCGATGATGCGAAGCCCAGCATCCCGGTGCCGTTTACCTCATCGCGATGGGGCTCGCTGGCCTCGTTCGGTGCGCACCGCTGGCCGGGAACGAAGCGCTATTACGGTACGAGTGGAAACAGCTTCGTGGCGGTAGTGGAGTTCGGCGACAAGGTGCACGCACGGGCGATCACGGCGGGCGGCGAAAGCGGCCACGCCGATTCTCCACACTTCAACGATGAAGCAGAGCGTTACACCACTGGCAACCTGCGGACCGTGTATTTCTGGCCCGAGGAACTGCGGGGGCACGTCGAGCGGACCTATCATCCGGGGCAGTGATGAATCTATTCGGGGGCGGTATGGCTAAGGTGGCAGGGTGGAGCAGGGCGTTCGCGTTCGCGGGTTGTGTGGCAATGGCGACGGGCGCATTCGCGGCGGAGGTATTGCCCATGTCGAAGCCCGTGGACCACGCATGGCTGCTCAAAGGCGACCGCGTCTTCGACGCACGTAGTGAACAGGCGCATGCGGGTTGGGTGGTGCTCGTCCAGGGCGACAAGATCCTGGCGGTGGGACCTGCGTCAGCCGTCTCGGCCCCCGCAAACACCCAGACCATCGACCTGCCTGGCATGACGATCCTGCCGGGCCTCATCGACGCCCATTCGCACATCTTCCTTCACCCATACAACGAAACACCCTGGAACGATCAGGTACTGAAGGAAACCCTTGCCTTCCGTACCGTGGAAGCCGTGAAGCACGTTAACGACACGCTCATGGCTGGTTTTACCGCGTTACGTGACCTCGGCACCGAAGGTGCGGGCTACGCCGATGTCGACGTGCAGCGCGCGATCGATACCGGCGTCATTCCGGGGCCTCATCTCTTTGTCGCCACCCGCGCCACCATCGCCGCGCATTGTTATGGTCCAGGACCGTTGGGTTTCCGCGGTGATATGGATATCCCGCAGGGCGGCATTCCGGTTAGCGGTCCGGCACAGATGCTCGACGCCGTCCGCGACCAGGCAGCGCATGGCGCCGACTGGATCAAGCTGTATGCCGACTACCATTGCGGCAAGGCCAAGGGTTCGGTGCCCACCTTTACCGAAGAAGAACTGAAGGTCGCGGTCGACGCGGCGCACGCCATGGGCCTTCCCGTCGCCGTGCACTCGACCACGGCCGAAGGCATGCGCCGCTCGGTTCTGGCCGGCGTCGACACCATCGAGCACGGCTACGACGGTACGCCGGAAGTCTTCGCGCTGATGAAGCAGCACGGCGTTGCCTACATGCCGACGCTCGAAGCCAGCGCGGCCACGTCGGAATACTTCGGCGGCTGGAAGCCCGGCGACCCGCCGACGGAGTCCATGCAGAAAGCGGCGCACGCGTTCAAGCTGGCGATGAATGCCGGCGTGACCATCGGTAACGGCAGCGACGTGGGTGTGTTCACCCACGGCGACAACTACAAGGAGCTCGCCTGGATGGTCCGGGACGGCATGTCTCCGGCTCGCGCACTGCTCGCCGCTACCGCGGTCGACGCGAAGGTGCTACGCCAGCAGGACCACATCGGCCAGCTGAAAGCGGGACTCGACGCCGATGTCATCGCGGTATCCGGCGATCCGACGCAGGACATCGGCACGCTCGCCCACGTCACCTTCGTCATGAAGGGTGGGGTGATCTACAAGCACTCCTCGTCAGCGGGAAGCCCGACGTCATCGCCTCAATAAACGTCCGCCGTCTCGCGACCGCTCGGCTTGACATCGATCGGCTCGGATTCCGACTCCTCTCGCTGTTCCTGTCCCGGCTCGCCATCGGCGAGCGGGACGTCGATTAATTCGCCGGGGCGGCGCCCCCAGGTGCCTTCGGCCGTGTCGTAGTAGCCGGGCGACCAGTTGTGGCGGCGGGCCTTCTCCATATCGCGGACAGTGTCGAACTGCACGCGGTAGGGATAGGAATCAAAGGAACCGTTGGGATTGTCGATGCGCATGGCCTTGCCTCGAAGCGCAGAACTCGCATTTCCGCCCGTCGCGAACTGCCGCGCAGGCTAGGGTGTGTCACTGGATCCAATCTGGCCGTCGCGGATCCTTCACGCGGGGCAAATAGACGATGCGCCGCTCCACATTAACGGCGCGTCGTTTCCGTGATGCATCAGCGTGAAGCCAGCGATACACCGGTAAGCTTCTCGCTCAGCGTCCATAGGTGCTCCCTCGCTACGGGGTCGATGGCCCAGGGACGCACGCCGACGTCGCTGCTCACGTGGCCCGGCGTGTTATCGGCCTCGACCAGAACGGGCGACACATCGACGTCCTCGCAGTACACGCCGCCTATGCCGTCGAGCTGCGGGCTGGTGGCACACCAGACGCTTGTGGCGGCGCCTTGCGGCACACTCTTGAAGCCGCGCGCGAGATCGACCACCGGGCGGCCCTCCTCGTCGATGGCGCCGAGTGCGCGGAGGTCGTCCTGGCTCATGTGTCGCACCAGATCGGTAATGATCGCGCCGGGGTGCAAGGCAAAAGCGCGAATCCCATCGGTCTCGCCACGCTTGTCCACGCCTAGCGCAAACAGCACGTTCGCGGTCTTCGACTGCCCGTACGCGATCCATGGATCGTAGTCGCGGCGCTCGAAGTTCGGATCGGCGAAGTCCACGCCAGCGAAGCGATGCCCGCGCGACGAAACCGACACCACGCGCGCGCCATTGGCCCGCTTCAGGGCGGGCCACAGCCGCGCCGTCAGCTGGAAGTGCCCCAGGTGATTGGTGGCGAACTGCATTTCGTAACCCCGTGAATCGCGGGTCAGAGGCATGGCCATGATGCCGGCGCTGTTGATCAGGATGTGCAGCGGCGTGCTGCTCGTCAGGAAATGCTCCGCAAAGGCGTCGACGGAGGCCGGATCGGCAAGGTCCATCGGCTCGATCTCGACGTCGATGCCTTCGAGGGCTTTGCGCGCCTTGGCGAGGTCGCGAGCCGGCACGATGACGCGGGCCCCGGCGGCGCGGAGGGCCCGGGTGGTTTCGGTGCCGATACCCGAATAGCCGCCAGTCACGATGGCGGTCTTGCCGGTGAGATCGATGCCGGCCAGCACCTCGACCGCCGTGCTGGCCATGCTGAAACCGGAATGGATGGGGGTCTGGATGCTGGACATGGGGATCTCCTCGATAGGGTCCAGACAAGGGTAGGCCGGGATTTCCGAACGATGAATGCTTGAAAGTCCATCATTCATGCTCAATCGTACGGAGTATGGCTGACGATCCGATTTCCGAAGTGCTACGGCTGGCCGACGTCGAATCGGTCGTTTCCGGCGGTTTCACCGCGGGAGGCGACTGGGCGATGCGCTTTCCGCCGCCGGACAAACTCAAATTCTTCGCCGTCCTGCGCGGTGGTTGCTGGCTGCGCATGGACGAGGGGGCGACGGTGCGCATGGAGGCGGGCGACGTGGCGCTCCTCGTTGCCGCGCGCGGCTTCGTGCTGGCCAGCGATCTCACGCTGCCGCCGGTGGATGCGCGCGACGTGTTCGCCGGCCGTACCTCGCCGATCGTCGCGCTTGGCGAAGGCGACGACGTGCTCCAGATCGGTGGCCACGTGCGCCTGCACTCCACCTACGCGCCCATGCTCCATGAGGCCTTACCACCGTTGATCCATGTGCGCGGATCGGCACCGGAAGCGCTGACCATGCGCTGGATTCTCGATCGGATGGTTGAGGAAAGTCGTGGTGACCTTCCGGGTTCGGGCATGGCGAGGACCCAGCTGGCTCACCTGCTTTTCGTGCAGATTCTTCGCGCGCATTTGTCGGCGGGCGGCCCCCTTCAAGCCGGTTGGTTGCGCGTGGCGGCCGATCCTCGCCTGGGTGTGGCGCTGCGGATGATGCATGGGGAACCCGGCAAGGCCTGGCGTCTCGAGCAGCTCGCCAGCGCCGCGGCGATGTCGCGCACCATCTTTGCCTCCCAGTTCAAGGCGGCGGCGGGCGTGGCTCCTCTGGCCTACCTGGCGCGATGGCGCATGCGGCTTGCGGAGCGTGCCTTGCGCCAGGGCGATGTTCCCGTGGCCGTGCTGGCCAGGGACCTCGGGTACGCGTCCGAGAGCGCTTTCAGCCACGCGTTCAAGCGGATCGTCGGCGTCTCGCCGAGTCGTTACGCCGGAGTGGCGGCTTCTTTCTAGAAGGTTCGGGCTTTATATGGGAGCTTCGAGCTTTATGTGGGAGCCGGCTATGCCGGCGATGGGCCTTCCCGCTAAGCCGCTCCGTTGGCTTTTCGCCGCTGAAGCGGCTCCCACATGCCCCTATTCGCCGCTGAAGCGGCTCCCACATGCGAGACTTCGCTACAATCGCGTTTTGCCCAGCTCGCGATGCCAGCTCCGGGAGAAACCATGCACCCCCAACCAGAGACCCGCGGATGATCGACGGCACCCTGTTCGTGGTCGCCGCGCCTTCGGGAGCCGGAAAGTCCACGCTCGTCAACGCTTTGCTCGAATGCGAGCCGGATATCTCGCTGTCTATTTCGCATACGACGCGGCCGCCGCGCGTGGGCGAGGAATACGGACGCCACTATTTCTTCGTGGAACGTCTCGATTTCGAGGCCGAGATTGCCGAGGGTATCTTCCTCGAGCACGCCGAGGTGCACGGCAACCTGTATGGCACGTCACGTACCGTCGTCGAAGGCAAGCTCGGCGAGGGTGCCGATGTACTCCTGGAAATCGACTGGCAGGGTGCACGCCAGGTGCGCAAGGGCAAGCCCGATTGCGTGAGCGTTTTCATCCTGCCGCCGTCGCGCCGGGAACTCGAACGCCGCTTGCGCGGTCGAGGATCAGACGCGCCCGAGGTGATCGAGCGCCGCCTGTTCAATTCGCGCGAGGAAATCGCCCACGCGCACGAGTTCGACTACATCATCGTCAACGACCGTTTCGAGGACGCCCTGGCGGACCTTCAGGCGATCGTTCGCGCCGTCCGCCAGCGCACGCCTGCATCGGCCCGACGCCATCAGGCGCTGATCGAGGAGCTTCTCGCACCATGACCGACGACGCCATCGTCCGCGTACGCGGACTGACCACGGTCCTCAACGGCAAGACCATCTTCGACAATCTCGACCTGGACATCCCGCGCGGCAAAGTCACCGCGATCATGGGCCCCAGCGGCACCGGCAAGACCACCCTGCTCAAGCACATCACCGGGCAGATGCGCGGGGATGCCGGCACGATCGAGGTGGACGGCCAGAATGTGCCTTCACTCACGCGCGAAAAGCTCTTCGAGCTACGCGAGCGCATCGGCTACCTGTTCCAGAACTCGGCCCTGCTCACGGATTTCGACGTCTTCGAGAACGTGGCCTTTCCGCTGCGTCAGCACACGGCGCTGCCCGAAGAGCTGATCCGCAACATCGTGCTCAACAAGCTGGAAGCGGTCGGCCTGCGCGGCGCCGCGCGCCTGTCGCCCACCGAGCTCTCCGGCGGCATGGCCCGGCGCGTGGCCCTGGCCCGCGCCATCGTCTTCGATCCGGCGCTGATCCTCTATGACGAACCCTTCGTCGGCCTGGATCCGATTTCGCTCAACCAGGTGTTGCTGCTCATCCGCACGCTCAACCACACGCTCGGCATCACCTCGGTGTTGGTGGCCCATGAGCTGGCAGCGGTGCAGAAGGTCGCCGACCATGTGTACCTCATCGCCAACGGCAAGGTGGTGGCGCAGGGCGCACCGGCCACGCTGGCCAATGACGGTTCACCTTGGACCGCTCAGTTCTTCGGCGGCAAGATCGACGGCCCCGTCCCGTTCCAGTACCCCGCCGGCGATTACGCCACGGCGCTCGGTTTTCCAGGAGGCAAGGCATGACGACGGCAAGGAATGACAATGTCGTCGTCCGCAGCCTCACCCAGATCGGTGCCTGCGGCATCTTCCTGCTGACGATTCTCGCGGCTATTCCGCGCAGTTTCCGCCACGGTCGCGAGACCATCCGGCAGATCTGGTTCGTCGGTGCGATGAGCCTGACCATCGTGATGACCTGCGGCCTGTTCGTCGGCATGGTGCTCGGCCTGCAGCTGTACGACGTGCTCTCGATCTTCGGCGGCACCTCGGCCACCGGTACCGTCGTGGCCATTGCGATCTATCGCGAGCTGGGTCCGGTGGTCACCGCGCTGCTGTTCGCCGGACGCGCCGGTACCTCGGTCACCGCCGAGATCGGCCTGATGCGCGCGACGGACCAGCTCGACGCCATGGAGATGATGGCGGTCGATCCCATCGCCTACGTCATTGCGCCGCGTTTCCTGGCCGGCGTGATCGCGCTGCCCTTGCTGGCTGTGGTGTTCTGCGCCATGGGCGTGTTCGGTGGTCATCTGGTCGGCGTGACCTGGCTCGGCATCGACAACGGCACCTTCTGGTCGAACATGACCGCCACGGTGGATGTCCATAAGGACATCATCGACGGCGTGCTGCTCAAATCCTTCGCCTTCGGCATCGTGGTCTCCCTGATCGCGGTGTTCCAGGGCTATACCACGCCGCCCACCAGCGAGGGTGTCGCCTATGCGACGACCCGCACGGTGGTCGCTTCGTCCATCGCCATCCTGGCGCTGGACTTCGTCCTCACCTCGTTCCTGATCTGAGGCACCGGAGACCCGCCATGACCGTCCATTCCTTCTTTACCCGTTCGAGGATCGCGCCGTGACCCAGAGACGTTCCTATGCCTTCGGCACCGGCCTGTTTATCGTGCTCGGCTTCGCCGCTCTCGCTTACCTGGCCACGCAGACCACGTCGGTGGCCAACGCCAGCCAGGGCTCCAGTTATACGGTTCAGACCCACTTCGCCAACATCGGCCAGCTGAAAAACCGTGCACCGGTGAAGATCGCCGGCGTCCGCGTCGGTTCGGTGCAGGCGATCGAACTCGTTCCCGGCAAGGAAGAGGCCCAGGTCACCCTGTCCATCGACGATCGCCACAAGGACATCCCCGAGGACTCCGTGGCCACGATCTTCACCAGCGGTCTGCTCGGCGACCAGTACGTCGGCATCCAGTTCGGCCAGTCCAAGACTCCGGTGAAGGAAGGCGGCGAAATCGGCCTGACCCGTCCGGCCCAGCAGCTGGAAGAAATGATCGGCAAGTTCTTCGGCGGCGGCAGCGCGCCGGATCGCCTGGGTGGCACGTTCCATGTTACCGGCAGCTTCACCAACGTCGGCGCCCTGCAGCCGGGCGCGGCCGTGAAAATGGCCGGCGTGCCGATCGGCAGCGTCGATTCGGTGACGATCAAGCCGGGCAGCAGTGAAGCCACGGTGACCCTTGCGATCGACAAGCGCTACTCCCAGATACCTGATGACTCGGCCGGAGCGGTGTTCACAAGCGGTTTGATTGGCAGTCAGTATGTTGCGATCCAGCCGGGCGGTTCGCCGACCTTCCTCGCGGAAGGCGACCAGCTGATCCTCACGCAGTCCGCGCTCCAGCTTGAAGACCTGATCGGCAAGTTCCTCGTGAACGGCTCGCCGAGCGACAACAAATCCGGTGGCGCCCAGGGCGGCACCCAACCCGACAACTCCGGCAAGAAGTAAAGCCGGAATCCAGGAGACACCCATGCTGCGTCAGCTTTCCCTTGCTATTGCCCTTGCTGTTGGCGGTGTCGTCGCCGCCCCGGTGTTCGCCGAGGCGAACGCCGGGGCAGCTGCCACCCAGGGCGATACCCCCGAGAAGATCGTGCAGACGATCTCCGACGATCTCGCCAAAGCCATCGAAGGTCACCAGGCCGAGCTCAAGAACGATCACGAAAAGCTGATCGCGGTGATCGACGATACCTTCCTGCCGCACTTCGATATCGACTACGCGTCGATCCTCGTGCTCGGTCAGAACGCCAGCAAGGCCTCGCCGGAACAGCGCAATCGCTTTGCCAAGGCCTTTTACAACTCGATCACCCATCGCTATGCCGAGGGCCTGCTCAACTACACCCGCGGCCGCGTCAAGGTCCTGCCGTTCACCGACGACCTCAACAACAAGCGCAGCGTGGTCCGTACGCAGGTCATGCTCGACGACGGCAAGTCGGTCTCGGTTGACTACGCGTTCCGCAAGAGCGCCAGCGGCGACTGGAAAGCGTATGACGTGATCATCGAAGGCATCTCGTACATCACCAATTACCGCAACCAGGTCGACGCCGAGATCAAGAAGGAAGGCCTCGACAAGCTGACCGCCGACCTCGAATCGAAGGGCGGTGCGGCCATCGACGACATCCAGAAGGATACCGGTGGCGCCAGGGCTGGCGCACAGAAGTGATTCCGGCGTCGTTCTCGCTGACGACCACGGCGCCGGGCACCCTCGGGGTGTCCGGCGCGTTGACGTTCACCACGGCGGCCAGCGCGCTGGAAACCGCCCGTGCCGAACTCGACCGTAGCGGCCAGACCACGCTCGACCTCAGCGGCATCACCCATGCCGACAGCGCCGGCCTTGCCACGCTGCTGGCCCTGTTGGCGCATGCGCGAACCCAGGGCAAGACGCTTGCCGTGACTCACACGCCGGAAGGCCTGCAGGCGCTGGCTCGCGTTTCGGGCGTCGAAAACCTGCTGTAACCCGCTTTGTGTGGGAGCCGGCTATGCCGGCGATTGTGGGAGCCGATTTATCGGCGATCCCGCGGCAGCGGGCCAGGTTGAGGCGAGCACCCATCGCCGCTGAAGCGGCTCCCACAGTAAAAAAGACCCCTTGAAAAAAAGGCCCCTCGCGGGGCCTTTTCTCTTACTGGGGCTTTTCGCCGTTCTGGCGTTCCCACTTATGCTGCTCGTCGAGCAACTTGTCGGGATCGAAGCCCTGGTTGTCGTTCAGGCCCTGCATCTGTTCGATGACCTCGGCCGGCGGGCTGCCGTCGTAGATCTGGTACAGGCGCTGCTGGCGGTAGGCGTCGCGCATGAACACGTACGGGTCGTAGGCCGACGCGAGGAAACTCTCAGCATCGATACCGCGCGAGCGCAGGGTCACCAGATAGAGGGCCGACGGGATGTATTGCTGGCCGTAGTCGTAGCTGTGGTTACGCGAGTAGTAGCTGAGCGGGTCGAAGAAATAGCTGTCGACCGGCAGGCGCCAGACGTCGCGGACCGTGGTTGGACCGACCAGGGGAAGCACCAGGTAGTCGCCCTCGGGGACGCCCCAGCGGGCCAGGGTCACGCCAAAGTCGTTGTCTTCCAGCGGAATACCGAGCAGGCTGGCCGGATCCTTGAAGCCGAGGAAGCCGATCGTCAGGTTCACGACGAAGCGGCTGGTCGACTGGATTGCCTGCTTCGGGCGCGCCTGAAGCAGGTCGTTGGCCACCGTGATCGGCAGTCGGATATTGGTATAGAAGTCGCTGATCGCCGTGCGCACCGGCGGCGTGGTCACCTTTCGGTAGCCGACGGCCACGGGGCGAATGACCGCCTTGTCGACCTTGTCGTTGAAGGCGTACATGTTCCGATTGAAGTGCTCGTTCGGATCGTCCGTGCGCGGCGGTGCTATATGGCACGCAGCAAGCAGGGCGGTAGCGAACACGGCCAGTGCGGGTCTGGCGATCCGGGAGATCAGATTGAGGTGCATCGGGGCGACTTTGCGGGTGGGGCGATACTTTAGTGTACCGCTTGGTTTTATTATTTGCACTAATGCCCGTCCGTCCTGGCCAGAACTGCGCATGATACCCCTCCCCTGATTGCCAGCCAACCGGCCGGACCGCTAAACTGCCCAACCAGAAGTGTCTTTATTGTCAAGGATTTGAAATGGCCCGTATTACCGTCGAAGACTGCCTAGAGGTAGTCGACAACCGCTTTGAGCTGGTGCTCATGGCGACCAAGCGTGCCCGTCAGCTCTCCAAGGGCGCCGAGCCGACCATCGATCCCGCCAACGACAAGCCGACCGTGCTGGCCCTGCGCGAAATCGCCGATCGTCGCGTCAACGACGAAATGATCGACGAAATCGACCGTGCCGCCCGCGAGCGTGCCGAGCGTGAAGCCCTCGAGTGGGCCGCCACGGAAGTGGACGACGACCTCTCGAAGGGCGGGGATGACTGATGACTCCGGGTCGCTGTCGGCCCTGTCATCAATGGAACACTGCGCATGTTGACGCGCGGCTGCTGAGGCCGCGCGCGGGAGGCTGCGCCTGCTGAGGCGCGAGACCCTCCCATGGAAGTCGTCCCTGCAAAAAAACTGACCGACGTGGTCGATGATGGATCGGTGCCGCCGTATGTGCAGGCGCTGGAAGACCGCGTGGGAGCGTACTTGCCCAAGGAACAGGTGCTGCGCATCCGCCGCGCCTTCCTGGTCGGCGCCGCCGCGCACGACGGCCAGACACGTAAATCGGGCGAGCCGTACATTACGCATCCCGTCGCTGTGGCACAGGTGCTGGCCGAACTTGGCCTGGACGCCGAAACGATCATCGCCGCGATCCTCCACGACACGCTGGAGGACACCAAGCTCGCGCGCGACGAACTCGCCGGTGAATTCGGTGAGACCGTGGCCGAACTGGTTGACGGCGTTACCAAGCTCGACAAGATGCGTTTCTCCAGCCGGCAGGAAGCGGATGCCGAAAGCTTCCGCAAGATGCTGCTGGCGATGGCGCGCGATCTTCGCGTCATCCTGATCAAGCTGTCCGATCGCTTGCACAACATGCGTACGCTCGGTGCGAAAGACGGCGAGTCGCGTCGTCGCATCGCGCGCGAAACGCTGGAGATCTACGCGCCGATCGCGCAGCGCCTGGGCATGAACAAGTTCAAGGCCGAACTGCAGGACCTCGGCTTCAAGGCGCTGTATCCGGATCGTCATCGCATTATCGGCGAGCGCATCCGTGCCGCGCTGGGCAATCGTCGCGAAGCGATGGCCAAGATCGAGATGGCCCTCGAAGGGCGCCTCGCCGCTGAAAAGATTCCCGGTCGCGCGGTGAGCCGCATCAAGTCGGCCTGGAGCATCTATTCGAAGATGCGCGGCGAGCACAAGTCGTTCGCGCAGCTGATGGACGTCTACGGGTTCCGCGTCATCACCGATTCGGCGATGCATTGCTACATGGCGCTCGGCGCCGTGCATGGCCTGTACAAGCCGGTGGACGCACGCTTCAAGGATTTCATCGCCATTCCCAAGGGCAATGGCTACCAGTCGCTGCATACCGTGCTGCTCGGCCCCTTCGGCGCGCCGATCGAGATCCAGATCCGCACCTCGGAGATGGAATCGGTCGCCGAGCGTGGTGTCGCCGCGCACTGGGCATACAAGGCGGACTCCGGTCCCGCGAACAGCGCGCAGGCGCGTGCCCGCGAATGGCTTTCCGCCCTGGCGGACAGCCAGGCCAATACACCGTCCGCTGCCGAGTTCCTCGAGAACGTCAAGATCGACCTGTTCCCGGACGAGGTCTACCTGTTTACGCCGCGCGGCGAGATCTTCTCGCTGCCGCGCAACGCCACGGCCCTGGATTTCGCCTATGCCGTGCACACCGACGTCGGCGATCATGCGGTCGCGGCACGCGTCGACAAAAAGCTGGTGCCGCTGCGTACGCGTCTGATTTCCGGCCAGCAGGTGGAAATCATCACCGCGCCCTCGGCCGTGCCTAACCCGGCATGGCTGGAGGCGGTGGTCACCGGCAAGGCGCGCACGGCCATCCGCCAGTACCTCAAGCATCTGCAGCACGAAGACGCGGTGGACTTCGGTCACCGCATGCTCGATCGCGCGCTCGACGCGCGTGGCCTGAGTCTGGACTCCGTGCCCGCCGCCGCACTGGATCGTTTCCTCGACGACGCCAAGCTCAAGCGACTCGAGGAACTGCTCTCCGAGATCGCACTCGGCAACCGCTTCGCCGACCAGGTCGCCACGCAACTCGTCGCCTTGCTCGGTCCGCGCGAGGGGAGTCATCCGCAGGCACCGGCGGAGCACAACGCCGAGAAAATCCGCATCAGTGGTGCGGAGCGCGGGGTGCTCAGCTTCGGCAATTGCTGTCACCCGCTGCCGGGCGACGAGATCGTCGGCTTCCTGTCCTCGGGCAAGGGCATCGTGGTGCACCGGGTCGAATGCCCGAACGTCGTCGAGTTCCGCAAGACACCCGAGCGCATTGTCGCCATCGAGTGGGACCGCGACGTGGAGGGCGATTACCGCGCCGAGCTTCGCATCGAAGTGCTCAACCGTCCGGGCGTGCTTGCCACGGTGGCCGCGGCCATCGCCGATGCCGGTTCGAACATCGAGAATGTCGAATACATCGAGCGCGACAGCACGGCCGCCACGCTTCTCTTCGCCATCGAAGTGAAGGATCGCAAGCACCTGGCCGACGTGATGCGTCGGGTGCGCCGTACGGGCGTGGTCAGCGGCGTCTACCGCCACCCGCTGTAAATGTGGGAACCAGTTGTAGGAGCCGATTCATTGGCGATCCCGCGGCAGCGGGCCATGTGTCCGCAAGCCCCCAGTCGCCGCTGAAGCGGCTCCCACAGAGAGCATCCTGCCGGAGAGCATGCGATAGACTCAGGGGATCGATTCCCCGAGGAAAGTCCATGACCCGCAGCACCATCGCTACTGAAAAGGCACCGTCGGCCATCGGCCCGTATTCGCAGGCGGTCCGCGCCGGCAACACGGTGTATTTCTCGGGCCAGATTCCGCTCGATCCCGCCACGGGCAATCTCGTCGAGGGTGACATCACCCTGCAGACGCGTCGCGTGTTCGACAACCTCGTGGCCGTGGCCGAAGCCGCCGGCGGCAAGCTGGCGGACATCGTCCGTGTCGGCATCTACGTGACCGACCTGGGCAACTTCGCCGCCGTGAACGCGGTGATGGCCGAGTACTTCCAGCAACCGTATCCGGCTCGCTCGACAATCGAAGTCTCGGGCTTGCCCAAGGGCGCCCAGGTCGAAGTCGACGCGATCCTCGTCCTGCCGTAATCCACGGCACGACGCGACCCGTGGCCCGAAGCGTAGCGACCACGCCGGTGACACCGCCGGCGGATCCCGGACGCGCACCGCTGACGACGCTCGGCGGTGTCGGGCCCGCGCTTGCCGAGACGCTGGGCAAGCTCGGTCTACGCGAGGTGCAGGACCTCTGGTTTCACCTTCCGCTGCGCTACGAAGATCGCACCACGGTCGTGCCTATCGCCGACCTCCGTCCGGGTGACCGCGCGCAGGTGGAAGGCATCGTTGAGCATGTGGAGCGCGGCTTCCGTTTCAGGCCTCAGCTCAAGGTAATCATCGGCGACGACTCCGGCCGGCCCTTGCTGTTGCGCTTCTTCCATTTCCGCAAGTCGCAGGTGGACCTGCTCGCCAAGGGCACGCGGTTGCTTTGCTTCGGTGAGGTGCGGCAGGGCCCGCAAGGCCTGGAGATCGTCCACCCGCAATACCAGCGCATCGAGGCGGACGAGCACGTCCTCGTGGATGAGCGCCTGACGCCGGTTTACCCGACTACGGAAGGCCTTGGCCCGCGTCGACTTGCCAGCGTGATCTCCCGTGCGCTGGCGCATCTGCCTGCCGACGATCGGCTCGAACTCATTCCCGAAGACATCGGCCGTCCGATGGGCCTGACCTCGCTGCGCGACGCCTTGCTTCATGTGCACCGGCCACCGCCCGACGTCGATCTGCGGCAGCTGGGGGAGGGTACGCATCCCGCACAACAGCGCCTCGCCTTCGAAGAACTGCTCACCCAACACCTCACCCTGCGGCGTATGCGCGCCGCGGTGAAGAAACGTAAATCACCCGCGTTGAAGAGCGCTGGCACGCTGCGTGACAGACTGCTCGCGGCACTGCCGTTCGAGCTCACCAAGGCCCAGGCCCGGGTATCGAAAGAAGTCGCCCGCGACCTCGCCCGCGCGCACCCGATGCTGCGCCTGGTGCAGGGCGACGTGGGTAGCGGCAAGACGGTGGTCGCCGCGCTGGCCGCGCTGGCTGCGATCGAAAGCGGCTACCAGGTGGCGCTGATGGCGCCGACCGAGCTGCTCGCCGAACAGCACCTGCGCAACTTCCGCGCCTGGCTGGAGCCGCTAGGCCTCGAAGTGGAATGGCTGGCCGGCAAGGTGCAGGGCAAGGCGCGCAAGAGTGCATTGGCGCGTGCCGCCGGCGGTGCTCACGTGTTGGTGGGCACGCATGCACTCATGCAGGAGGGCGTCAGCTTCGCGAAGCTTGGCCTTGTCATCGTCGACGAGCAGCACCGTTTCGGCGTGCACCAGCGCCTCGCATTGCGCGACAAGGGTGCGGAGGGTGACCTCATTCCGCACCAGCTTGTGCTTACCGCGACACCGATCCCGCGCACGCTCGCCATGAGCGCCTACGCGGATCTGGACGTGTCTTCGATCGACGAACTCCCCCCGGGCCGCACGCCGGTACAGACCGTCGCCATCTCCAATGAGCGTCGCTACGACGTCATGGAGCGCATACACGCCGCCTGCATGGAAGGACGCCAGGTGTACTGGGTGTGCACGCTGATCGAAGAATCCGAGCAGCTCAACGCGCAAGCGGCGGAAGTGGCCCACGCGGAGTTGACCATCGCCTTGCCCGATCTCGCGGTCGGCTTGATTCACGGTCGCATGAAGCCGAAGGAAAAGCAGGCGGTGATGGACGCGTTCAAGGCTGGCGAGCTTGCCGTGCTGGTCGCGACCACGGTGATCGAAGTGGGCGTGGACGTGCCCAACGCCAGCCTCATGGTGATCGAGAACAGCGAGCGCCTGGGTCTTGCGCAGTTGCATCAGCTTCGTGGCCGCGTCGGTCGTGGTGCCATCGCATCGAACTGCGTGCTGCTCTACCAGAACCCGCTCTCGCGACTGGCCAGGGAACGCCTGCAGGTGATGCGCGAGACCAATGACGGATTCCGTATCGCGGAGAAGGATCTGGAACTGCGTGGCCCGGGTGAAGTGCTCGGCACACGGCAGACCGGGCAGCTGCAGTTCCGCATCGCCGATCTCACGCGCGACGGGCACCTCATGCCCGAGGTGCAGCGCGTCGCGGAAGCCATGATGAAAGATCATCCGGCTCGGTGTGAGCGGCTTATCGCTCGGTGGGTGGGTGATGCGGCCCGCTACGTCGACGCCTGAACATCGCCGCTGAAGCGGCTCCCACACAGGGCCGCATTACCGGGGCGTCGGCTCACCTAGCCCCAGGTGCCTGCGCACTTCGGAGGCGATGGCTGCGGTCTCGCGTAGCGGCGGCTGGGTCGAGGCCGTTCGCGCGTCGATATCGTGCAGCAGGCCTGCCGCACGCAGTTCCTGATGGAACCGCTCCAGCTTCTCCGGTAGCGGCCGCGAGACGAAGGTATGCACGGGCCGTCCCGTCGCGCAGGCCTCGGAAAGCATGTTCACCGAGTCCGGCGTGACTACGAGCCGGTCGGCCCAGCCGAGGACGCCGGGGTAGGGGTTCGCGCCGTCCGTGCTGTCGACCCAGACCACGCCGGGCAAGCCGGCGAACGCCTCGCGAATGCGCGCCAGTTGCGCCGCTGGCGTACGCCGCGAAGCAGCCACCAGCACCGACCCGCCATCCATCTGATGCCGCGCCTTCACTGCGGCGAGAAAGGCGTCGGCCGCATCATCGTCAAAAGGTGTGCCCCGCCTCGCACCGCCGATCAACACGCCGAGCCGGGGCGATGGCAAGTCGGCGAACTGGGCAAATGCGTCGCGGCCGTCGGCCAGCCAGGCGTCGTCGATGGGATGCAGCGAGCCGAGCGGATTGAGGACATTCTCGCCACGCAGGGTGTCGTGCTTCGGCGCGATCACCAGGTCCCAGTGGGCCGGATTGATCCGCGGATCGAGTAATTGAACGGCCAGCGTCTTGCCGTCCGACCATTGCCGGATCTGCCGTGTCGCCCAGGCGGCGCTACGGCCGCAACCGATGACCAGGTTCGGCCACGGCGGCAGCAGGCTTTCGTCGTTGCGGCCCAGCGCCATGCGCGAACCCGGCAACTGCCGTGGCGCGAACCATGACCAGGGCGCGCGCAACTCGACCACAATCTCCCGGATGGACGGTGTGAGCGCCTCGGCGAGCGCCAGCGCCTGCCGCCGGTTGCCGGCGGCGCCGTCTGTCACGACCCAGCAGGCATCGTGGGGCAGGATTGTTGTCGAATTTGCCACAGTACGTTCCCTGGCTGACCGGTCACGGACCGGCTCATGACGCTTACACTGTCAGGATGCCGGAGCCCCGGCGATCCATCACTGTACAAGGATATCCATGAGCGCTCCGTTGTCCGATGCTTCGCTTGACCAGCTCTTCCTCACCGCCCGCACCTACAACGCGTGGCAGCCGAAGGAAGTGACCGACGAGCAGATCCGCCGCTTGTACGATCTGACCAAGTTCGGCCCCACCTCGGCCAACTCCTCGCCCATGCGCATCGTCTTCGTGAAGTCGCAGGACGCCAAGCAGCGCCTCAAGCCGTATCTCTCCGAGAGCAACGCCGAGAAGACCATGCTCGCCCCGGTCACCGCGATCGTGGCCACGGACTTCGCCTTCTACGAGCACCTGCCCAAGCTGTTCCCCCACGCGGACGCCCGCAGCTGGTTCGTCGGCAACGAGCAACTGGTCCAGACCTCGGCTATCCGTAACGGCTCGCTGCAGGGCGCCTACCTGATCATGGCCGCCCGCGCGCTCGGTCTGGATTGCGGCCCGATGTCCGGTTTCGACCAGGCCGGCGTGGACGCCGAGTTCTTCGCCGGCACCCAGATCAAGTCCAACTTCCTGATCAATATCGGCTACGGCGATCCGGACAAGAATCTTTTTGAACGCCTGCCGCGTCTTTCCTTCGAAGAAGCGGCACAAATAGCCTGACCTTTCCCGCGGTGACCTCCCGGTCCCGCTGCCATCAGCAGTACCCATCCCACTGCAGGAGATTCACCATGCGCGCCCTCCGTTATGTCGCCCTCGCGGGCCTGCTCGCCACCGCCGGCACTGCCGCCGCCGCTCCGGTCACCTACAAGCTCGACCCGGGCCACACCATGGTGCTGTTCAGCTGGAGCCACTTCGGTTTCTCCAACCCGACGGCCAACCTGAACCAGGTCGACGGCACCCTCGTCTATGACGAAGCCGCCCCGACCAAGGCCACGGTTGAGGTGACCCTGCCGCTGTCCGGCCTCGACAGCTTCGTGCCGAAGCTCGATGAGCACCTGAAGTCGAAGGATTTCTTCGACGCCGCCACGTACCCGAACGTGACCTTCAAGAGCACCAAGGTCACCTCGGCGGGCAAGGACAAGCTGAAGGTCACCGGCGACCTGACCGTGCACGGCGTCACCAAGCCGGTCACCCTCGACGTCACCGTGAACAAGGTCGGCCCGCACCCGATGATGAAGGTCCAGACCGCCGGCTTCGACGCCACGGCCACGATCAAGCGTTCGGATTTCGGCGTCGGCGCCTACGTGCCGAACGTCTCCGACGAGATCAAGATCCGCATCACCACCGAAGCGCACGACGCCTCGGCTGCCGACAAGAAGTAAGCAAGCTCAAGGGCTTCACGCTTCCAAACCCGCGCCGGCAACGGCGCGGGTTTTTTTCGTGGGAAGCTCTTTGTGGGAGCCGCTTCAGCGGCGATGGGTGTTAGCAGGAAACTGGCCCGCTGCCGCGGGATCGCCGCTGAAGCGGCTCCCACATGTCCTCTTTTGCTACCATCGCAGACCCCAGTTCCACGGCCTTGTCCGGAGTTTCCCCCATGCATGCCAATCCCGCGGCCGCCCAGCTGATCCCGGCCAACGCCGAGAACCGTTACGAAGTGACCAAGGCGGACCTTCCGCTGTCCTGCCCGATGCCCGGCATGTACCTGTGGAACTCGCATCCCAAGGTCTATCTGCCCATCGTCGACGACGGCGGCACCTCCAAGTGCCCCTATTGCGGCGCCAATTACGTGTTGAAAGACTGAACGGCCCCGCGCGGGCATGCTTCCTGCATTGCCCGTGACACTCCTTCCTCTCGGACCGCCCATGGCCACCGTCTTCCCAGATCGGACGATGACCGTCGTACAGCTCATCCCCACCCTTCATTCGGGTGGTGCCGAGCGTTCGACCCTGGAAATCGCCAGGGCGCTGGTCGCTGCCGGGCACCGCTCGGTGGTGGTCTCCGCAGGTGGCCGGCTCGTCGCGCAACTCGAGGCCGAGGGTAGCGAGCACTTCACCCTGGCGATCGGCCACAAGTCGCTGGGCACGCTGTTCACCGTCAGTAAGCTTCGCCGCATCCTGCGCGAGGTGAAGCCCGACATCATCCATGCCCGCTCGCGACTGCCGGCGTGGATCGGCTGGTGGGCCATGCGTGGCGTGAAACCCCGCCCGCATTTCGTCACCACGGTGCACGGGCTGAATTCGCCGGGCCGCTATAGCGCCATTCTCCTGCGTGGCGAGCGGGTCATCGTCGTCTCGCAGACGCTGCGCGACTATGTCCTGCGCCATTACCCCGACGATATCGACACAGCGCGCGTGGCCGTCATCCCGCGCGGCATCGATACCGATGCCTTCCCCTATGGCTACCGGCCCGACGAGACCTGGCAGCGCGCCTTCTTTGAGGAGTACCCGCAACTGGCCGGAGCGCCGTTGCTGACACTGCCCGGGCGGGGTACGCGCCTGAAGGGCCATGCGGATGCGATCGAGCTGCTGGCTGACCTCAACCATCGGGCTATCGATGCGCGCCTGCTCCTGCTTGGCGCCGATGAGCCGGGGCGCGAGGCTTATGTCGCCGAGCTGCATAAGCTCATCCATGCGCGTGGTCTCGATGACAAGGTGGTGATCTCCCCGGCCCGCCACGACGTTCGTGACGTCTTCGCGATGTCGGCGCTTATCCTGCAGTTATCCGTTCGTCCCGAGTCGTTCGGCCGGACCGTGGTCGAGGCATTGGCCTTGTGCCGTCCCGTCATGGGTTATGCACACGGCGGTGTCGGCGAACTGTTGGCCGAGCTCTATCCGGCCGGCCGCGTCCCGCTGGGCGATCGCGAAAAACTGGTCGAGCGCGCCGCGGAATTACTCCGTTTCGCCCCGCCCATCCCGCCGCCGCGCAGCTACCGCCTGGTCGACATGCAGGAAGCCACACTCGCCCTCTATGCCGACCTGCTCCAGGGCGTACCGGCCGCGTGAGCGGAAGCATGGCCCGCACGATCAAGGCCGGCATCGCGTCGCCGCTGTTGCCGATCTGGCTCGTCCCCGCTTTGCTGCCGTTCGGCCGCAGCGCGGAGCTGGGTGTCTTTCTTTGCCTGGTCGGCACGATCCTGCTGCTCATTCGCGAACCCCAGGCGGTGCGCCATCATCCGGGCGCGAAGCTGTTTCTGTGGTTGTTTGCCGCCTACGCAGGGGCGGCCCTGGTCTCGGCGGTGGATGCCGTGGCACCGGGCAAAACCTGGCTCACGCTGGCGGGCATCCTGCGCTTCGCACCGCTGGGGGTGTACACCTGCTTCGCGATGCGCCGGCCGGGCAAGGTGCGGGCGCTCTATCTTGCCACCGCCGTGGTCGTTGCGATCTGGGTGGCCGATGCCTGGGTGCAGGCCATCACGGGCTACGGCCTTGCCGGCGTGTCGAACGCCGAGCGTCTGTCGGGTATTTTCGGCGCCGACAACCTCAAACTGGGGCCGGCCCTTTCCGCGCTGGCGCCCTTCCTGTTGTGGGGTGCACGCGAGCGTTGGGGGCGTCGTGGGCTGGTTGTCGCCTTTCTGCTGGCACTGGGGCCGATACTGCTCTCCGGCTCGCGCGCGTCGTGGCTTTGCTACGGTCTGGTTGCCCTGGGCTTTCTCTGGACCGAAGCTAAGACGCTGCGACGGTTCGCTGTCGCCTGCGCCGCGGCCGCCGCGTCGCTTGCCCTGGTCGGGTTGCTCGCCTGGCAAGTCTCGCCGCGTTTCCGTGATCGCGTGGCGCATACCTTGCCGGCCTTGTCCGGTACCAGCGCAGGTGTCGACGCGGCGCTGACCGGGCGCCTGGACATCTGGATCACGTCGCTGCGCATGTTCGCCGCCCACCCGGTGAACGGCGTGGGCGTGCGTGGTTTTCGTTACGCCTATCCCGCTGTGGCGACGCCGGGCGACCACTTCCTGACGATGGAAAAATGCGCGGACGGCGAAGGCGCCTGCCACGCACACCAGGTCGTGCTGGAAGTCGCGACCGAGACGGGCATCATCGGGCTTCTTGCCTGGCTGGGTGCGGTGATTCTTGCCGTGCGCACATGGTGGCGCGCCGATGTCGTCGCGCGCCAGCGGGCGTTTCCCGCCACGTTGGCGCTGGTCGCGATCCTCTTTCCGCTGAACACGCATATGGCCTTCTATTCGGCCTGGTGGGGTCTTCTCGCCGCGTGGCTGTTGTCGGTCTGGTGTGCCGCGTTGTTCGCGGACCTGCCGGACCTGGAGCCGCGCGATGGCGCGTGAACCGCTCTCCGTCGTCGTTACCACGTTCAACAACGCCGATACTATCGAGGCCTGTCTTGCCTCCGTACGCTTTGCCGACGACGTCCTGTTGCTGGACTCCGGTTCCACGGATGCGACGCGCGACATCGCCGCACGTTTGGGTGCACGCGTCGAAGTGCAGCCCTTCGCCGGTTACAGCGCGCAGAAGCAGGCGGCGATCGACCTCGCGGCACATCACTGGGTTCTCCTGCTGGACTCGGACGAAGCCCTGCCAGCCGCCGCGGCGGACCGCGTGCGCGCTGCACTGGAATCGCCCGATGTCGCCGGCTTCGAGATGCTTCGTCGCGAGTGGGTGTTCTGGCGCTGGCAGCCCGATCGCGCGCGGCTGAATCACTACGTGCGCCTGTTCGATCGCACCCGCGCCCGCATGAGTGGCCACGAAGTGCATGAAAGCGTCATCGTCGACGGACCGGTGCGTCGTCTTGACGCCGTCATCGACCACTACGGCGAACGCGATATCGAAGGTCGCGTGGACAAGGCCAATCGCTATTCATCGCTGCAGGTACACGACCGCCGCACACGTACGCCGAGGTATCTACGTGCGCGCATGGTCGTCTACCCGACGGTAGCCTTCCTTCGCTACTACCTGTGGCGCGGTCATTGGCGTGGCGGCTGGGCGGGTTTTGTCGCGGCCCGCGTGCATGCGTTCTACGCGTTCCTGAAGTACGCGAAGCTGTACGAACGGCGTGTTTCAGGCCGCCTGGGCAAGGACGACTCGCGGCATGGCAAAGGCAGCGACGAGTAGGCCACACGCTTCACCGCGCAGGGCTTCGCGACGGCGAAACTCGCTGCGACGCTTGCTCTCTACCGACGACTCGCAACGCGCAGGCTCGTGCACGGACATGGCGTAGAAGCCCTGTCCATCGGCCACGCCCCCGTTCTCCTGCCAGAACGCATCGTAGTCGGCCTTGATCTTCTTCCTGGTCGCGAACGGGTGTGCCTCGTTGCCGATACCGAGCATGCGTTCTGCGCCCATGGCTTCGGCAAGTGAGCGGATTATCGACAGGAGAAGGTTTTTCGGACGCAGGCCATAGGACTGTCGCGTGAGTTCGCGAATGGCATCGCGTCCCGCGTTGTTCGCCGCGCCCTGCAGGCAGCCGATGATCACGCTACGACCGTCGTCCACGAAGGAGATCGTTGCGTAGGAGATCTGCAATCCCCAGTCGTCGGTGAGCGAGATGCTCAGTTCGCCTTCGCGACCGCGGATGGGCGGGGCCTTCAACCATAGCGACAGTCCGCTACCGTTCCGCAGAACCACTCGTCCGACACGCATTTCGCGCTGCCGGTACAGCTGATCGAACAGCCCGGCCGGAAAGCGATCGACAGCGAAGGCATAGTGTGCGCGCATAGCCGCCAGGCGCTGCATCATCGACCAGTGACGGTTCATGTAACGATGCTGGTAGCGCTCGATAAGCGTGCCGTCGACCGCCGTCAGGTCAGCCATGGCCGGCGTGTCGAGGAAATTCAGCCACGCGGCATGCTGGCGCCAGTGCAGCAACGAGCGCGCAATGTAGGTCATCGCTGCGCTGAAGCCACGCGAACGCGAGCTGTGCCATTCGGCCCGGCCGCGCAACGAACGCGCGAAGCGGAGGAGCGACTGCATGGAGAAGGTCCGTCTAAGGGGGAAGACGGGTCTTTTGTACGCCCGCACTTTTTCGCGTAGCTTTCGTCGTCGCTGACGGGGAATAGCTGCTTAGGTACGTATTTAAGTGAGGTTGTGCCGGATCAGTAGATCTTCGGCT
Source organism: uncultured Luteibacter sp. (assembly GCA_966191635.1). GTDB lineage: Bacteria > Pseudomonadota > Gammaproteobacteria > Xanthomonadales > Rhodanobacteraceae > Luteibacter. The sequence goes on along the minus strand of CBIGPO010000013.1, from coordinate 14,876 downwards.
CACCAGGCGGCCGGGTCTTGAACCGCTTGTGCACCCACAGGTACTGCTCGGGTGCTTCGCGCGCCATCTGTTCGATCTGCGCATTGACCCGTGCGGTATCGCGTTCCGCGTCGTCGCTCGGGAAGTCGGACAGCGGCGCGCCCAGGCGCATGGCGTAGCCCGTGTCGTCGGGCAGGCGGCGGTGATAGAACGGAATCACCAGTGCGCCGGACAGGCGGGCCAGGTGATGGGTTGCGGTAATCGTCGCGGCCCTGACACCGAAAAACGGCACGAAGACGTTGTCCTTGCTGCGCATGTCCTGGTCGGGCGCATACCACAGCGTGCCGCCCTTTTTCAGATAGCGCACGGTGCCCCGGATATCGTCCTTGTCGAACATGGCATCGGCGTAATGCAGGCGCGAGCGCAGCACCGCGAACTCGAAGACTTCCGAGTCCATGCGCCGGTACATGCCGGCGATACGGATCCGTGAGGAAACCAGACGCGCGCTCAGTTCAAGATGCGAGAAATGCCCACCGACGAGCAGGACACCGCGACCGGCGGCACGCGCCGCCTCGAGGTGTTCGAGACCGTCGACGGTCACCGGCACTTTCGCGATGGCGCGGTCCGAGCCCATCCAGCCGAGCGCGAACTCGGCCAGCATCATGCCGACGTCGCAGAGATTGGCCCGCACCAGCGCCTTCTGCTCCGTGGGACTCAGCTCGGGAAAGCACAGGGCGATATTGGTCGCGGCGATGCGTCGTCGCTCCGGATTCAGATGCAGGGCCAGGCGTCCGGCCAGGCGTCCGAGCCGCATCAGTGTGCGGAAGGGAAGGTGGGCAATGAGCCAGATGAAGCCCACGCCGATCCACGCGGCCCACTGACGGGGCGCAAGCAGACGTAGGGTCAGGGAGGGGCGGGGCATTCCAGGCATGTCCGGCCATTGTAACGAATGGGGGCGGCTATACTTCCCGGTCACCGGCAAGTCCCAGGGAACCGCGTGCTGCTGCGTCTGATCTACAACTTCGCCATGTACCTGTTCACGCCGCTGGTGATGCTTCGCCTGATGGCGCGTGGCATGCGTTATGGCGACTACCACGTACGCTGGCGTGAGCGCTTCGGCCGCTTTCCGGCCCCGCGTCTGAATGGTTGCCTGTGGGTACACGCGGTATCGGTCGGGGAGGTCAACGCGGCCGAGCCCCTGGTCCAGGCGCTCATGGAGGCCTATCCCGAGGCGCCCATGCTCGTGACCACGGTGACTCCCACGGGCTCGGAGCGGGTCCGCCAGTTGTTTGGCGATCGCGTCCATAGTGTCTACCTGCCGTACGACCTGCCGTTCGCGGTGAGGAGCTTCCTGCGCAACACGCGCCCGCGACTGGCCGTGATCGTCGAGACCGAGATCTGGCCGAACCTCTATTTCGCCTGCCGCCGCCATGGCATTCCGTTGCTGATCGCCAATGCCCGTCTCTCGGAGCGCTCGTTGCGCGGCTACGCGCGCATGAGTTCGCTGGTGAAGCGCGCCCTGCGCTGCGTTAGCCACATCGCGGCGCAGTCCCGCACGGATGCGGCGCGTTACCGCCTCCTTGGCGCCGAGCCGAGCCAGCTCACCGTCTGCGGCAACCTGAAGTTCGACATGCCGGTTCCCGACGACGCGCTGGCGGCCGGCAAGGCCATGCGCGAGGCCTGGGGTACCGGCCGCCCGGTATGGATCGCAGCCAGCACCCATGAAGGCGAGGAGATGAGTGTCCTCCAGGCGCATCTCGATGTAATGCGACGCTTGCCCGATGCCTTGCTGTTGATCGCGCCACGACATCCCGAACGCTTCAAGGCAGTGGAGTCCTCAGTGCGCAGCCTCGGTTTCCAGGTAGGCACGCGCAGCACCGATGGTGTGCCCGGCCACGGCACCCAGTGTTTCGTGATCGATTCGATGGGCGAGTTGCTGCGCTTCTTCGCTGCCTGCGATGTGGCTTTCGTCGGCGGTAGCCTGGTGTCCATCGGTGGCCACAACGTGCTCGAACCCGCGGCGCTGTCAAAGCCGGTGCTGGTCGGCCCGTATACTTTCAATTTCGAAGAGATCACCCAGGCCCTGCTGGACGAACGCGGCGGCCAGCGCGTCGCCAGCGGCGATGAACTCGGCGAGCAGGTCCTCTCTCTCCTGCGCGACCATGATCGCCGCGAAGCCATGGGTAAGGCCGCCCGTCATGTCTTCGATAGCGAGCGCGGCTCGGTCGGCAAGGTGATGAAACTCGTCGACCGGTTGCTGCAGGAATAGCCCGGCGGGCTCGGCTTCGCCATCGCGCTTGCGTCGTGCGCGCTTAGGCAGGGGAGGCGTCGGCCGGGATTTTCGTCGCTAAGTCCTCGTCCGGCCTTCGCCTCCCTGCGGAGTCGCTCCGAAAACCCCAGCCGACACCTCCCCTTCGAACGTGACACTGGCTTGCGAGAAGAGCACAAGCTAAAGAGCGCGGTCGCATGCATGCGCTGACTGCCATGCGCCCTCTGTAGGAGCCGCTTCAGCGGCGATAGGCAGATTGCCTCAACCCATCGCCGGCATAGCCTGCTCCCACACAGAGGTCAGACCCCTCGGCGCCACGAGCTCTGCTCTGCTTTGCGCTTTGCTTTGCCCCCAGCCACCTCAGGCATTAAGGGGACTCGTCGGCTGCCGTTCTCGGAACGACTCCGCAGGGAGGCGTAGGCCGGACGAGGACTTAGTGACGAGAATGGCAGCCGACGAGGCCCCTTCCTCAAGGCGCACGCGCAACCGCGATGGCGAAGCCGAGCCCGGGCACAGTTCCCCGGAAACGCGCATAAAAAAGGCGGACCCGAAGGCCCGCCTTTTTAATCTTGCAGTGGAACGCAGTCGTTACTGCAGCAGCGAGTTCACCGATTCGAGGTCCTTGATGTCCACCGTGCCGGCCGTCTGCTTGAGCAGGAGCTTGTCGAGGATGAACTGGTGGCGGGCCTGCGAGTAGTCGCTGAGCGACTGGGTGAGGTTCTGCTGGGCGATCAGCACGTCGACGATGGTGCGGGTGCCGACTTCGAAGCCTGCCTGCGTAGCGTCACGTGCGCTCTCCGACGACTCGACGGCCGCCTTGGTCGCTTCGACCTTGCTGATGCCGGCGACGACGGAGCGGTAGAAGTTGAGCGTGTCACGGACCACCTGGCGGCGCACCGATTCCAGCGAGTCCTGGGCGGCGTCACGCTGGTAGATCGCCTGGCGGACGCGCGACTGCGTGAGGCCACCGGAGAAGATCGGCACGTTCAGCGACAGGCCGACCGTGGTCGCCCCGCGGCCGTTGGTGCTGGTCGAGCCGAGCGTGCCGGCACTGGCCGCGCCGCTTGAGTTCTGCGTCCACGCGGAGCTCTTGTTGTAGCCCACCGATGCGTCGATCGTCGGCAGATGGCCGGCGCGTGCCGACGAGATGCTGTGCTCGGTCGACTCGACGTTGTACTGCGCGGCGAGGATGCTCGGGCTGCTCTTGACCGCTTCGGCCACCCAGGCTTTCGGATCGTTCGGCGACGGGGCATCCATCGGCAGCTGCTCGCGCAGCTTCTTCAGGTTGTCGGCCGGCTTGCCGGTGATCTGGGTGAGCGCTTCACGCGAGTCGGCCAGGGTGTTCTCGGCCGTGATGACAGCAGCGACCGAGGTGTCGTGCTGGGCCTTGGCGTCCTGCACGTCAGTGATGGCGGACAGGCCGACATCGAAACGCTGCTGTGCCTGTTCCAGCTGGCGGGCCAGGGCCTGCTCGTTGGCCTTGGCGAAGGTCAGGGCGTCGTCGTTGGTCAGGACCTGGAAATAGGCCGTAGCCACGCGCGTTGCCAACTGCTGGAGGGCGGCTTCGTACGTCGCGTTCTGCGACTCGGCCGACGAATGGGCTGCTTTCAGGTCGGCGTACTGGCTGAAGTTGACCACGCTCTGGCTGACGGTCGCGCTCAGCGTACGAGTGCGGGTGTGGCCGATGTCGTTGGTGAGCAGAGGATTGCCGTTGCCGTCGAGGATCGGATTGCCCGCGGCGTCGGTAAGTACCGAACGCGAGGGGCCGGCAGGCTCGGACTGGTTGAGGCTGAGCGCACCGCTGACCTGAGGGAGCAGGAGCGCACGTGCCTGGTCCACGCCTTCGCCAGTGGCCAGACGGGTGGAGTCGGCCTGCGACAGTACCGGATCGTTTGCCCGGGCCTGACGGTAGGCGTCGAGCAGGTCTTCAGCATGGCTCGCGAACGGCGTCGCGGCCAGTGCCAGAGCGACGGTGAGCAGCTTCAAGCGCATGGTTTCGCCTCGTGGGTGATGGGTAATCTTGTGGGTCAGAGCACGAAGCGCTTCACCGGCGCGGCATGCGCCAGGTAGGGAAGGTCCGTTTCGAACAGCGATTCCTCACGGTAGCGGCCTTCACCCTCGTGGGTGAGGAGCACCGCCGTCTGCGCGGGAGAATCGCCGCGTACGACGAACATGCGCCCACCCGGCTTGAGCCAGCGCACGAATTTTTCGGGGACCGTGTGAACGGCACCCGTGATCACGACGGCATCGAAAACGCCGGTCGGGTTGTAGCCGTTGACGGCCTCTGCGGTTTCCAGCGATACATTGGTCACCCCGGTGGCGGCAAGGCGCTGGCGAGCGCTCTCGACGAAGTCGGCATGCATGTCGATGCTGGTCACGTGGGCGGAGAGGCGAGCGAGGCAGGCGGTGAGGAAACCCGAACCGCTGCCGATTTCCAGCACGTCGTCGGTCTTCTTCAGCTCCAGCGCCTGCAGCACGCGGCCTTCCACCACCGGCTTCATCATGACCTCGCCGTGGCCCAGGGGCAGGGTGAGATCGGCAAAAGACACGTTGCGGTGGGCCGCTGCGACGAAGTCTTCGCGGCGGATACCCTTCAGGGTCTCGAGGACGTCGGCATCCAGGACTTCCCACGGGCGAACCTGGTTTTCAACCATGTTCTGCCGGGCTTGCTCGAAATTCATCGCCATGGTGTTGGATTCCGTACGAAAAGCTATAAAAAGGTTGGAAAGGATAAGCGTTCGGAGCCTGCTTTCCCAATGTGTTAAGGCTGAAGCGCCCGCGCCACCGGGACTAAGTGCCGGAAGTCACCGGACGGGACTGACGGAAGTCATGTCTAACCCTTACCGTAGCAAGCTGGCTCCTGAACAACTGGTGGCGCAAGTCCCTGATGCCCATGGGAACCCAAATGGCCGGCCCCACCTTATCCTAAGGCAGACGGGCGGTAAGGCTCGTGTTTTTCCTGCATCGTGGATGACAACCATGACGTGCTGGAAATAACTGAACCGCTGCGTATAATAAAGTCATATTTTTTGTTTGTGAAGGTGTAGCCATGAACGCCAGCCCGAAAATGAAAACGCAGGGTCCCGGGCGTCCGAAGGATATGGAGAAGCGTGCGGCCATCCTCGATGCCGCCAAGGCGCTTTTCACCCAAGGCGGCTTCGCGGGAACCAGTATGGACGCCGTCGCGGCCTCCGCAGGCGTGTCCAAGCTCACCGTCTACAGCCATTTCGGCGACAAGGACAACCTCTTCCGCGAGGTCATCCGCGCCCACGTTCAAGAACGCCTGCCGGACGACCTCTTCGATTTCAGCCCGGGGGCGGACATCCGCGTCACCCTGAACAACATCGCCAGCCGCCACGCGGCGATGGAAACGAACGTCGAATCGGTTGGCACCTTCCGCGCCATCCTTTCCGACTGCCAGGCCGGCGGTAATCCGCGGTTCGGCCGACTGGTCTGGGAAGAAGGCCCGGTGCGCATGCACAAGCTGATGCAGCGCCTGCTCGACGGCGCCACGGAACGTGGCCAGCTCGAGATCGCCGATACCTCGCGCGCCACGACGCAGTTTCTGGCCCTGCTCAAGGGTGACCTGCTGCTGCGCCGCCTGTTCGGCTGCGAAGACTGCGCCGTGCAGTTCGGCGAAGAGGTCAAGGCCAACGCTTTGGCCGCCGTCGAGATGTTCATCCGCGCCTACGAGCCGCGCCCGAACTGCTGAGCGCTCGCGCCGGACCCCCGCTTCGTGGTTGAATCCGCCTCGAAGCGGGGGTGCCCAAGCAATTGCGCGGGCTGAGAGAGTCCCTTCGAACCTGATCCGGTCCGTACCGGCGTAGGAAGCTTCGTCCACGGGTGACGTGCGTTCGTGCACGTGTGCTTCCGTGGCGGCGCCGTCCGCTTCTCCCCTTATCCGCAAGGAACGAGAAGCCGATGAATATCGACATGTCCGAAGCCGTCACCACGCCGATCGCCGGCTCGCGCAAGATCCACGTGACCGGAAGCCGCCCCGACCTGCGTGTGCCAATGCGCGAGATCGTCCAGGCCGCCACGCCGACCCTGTTCGGTGGCGAGGAAAACCCGCCGATCGTCGTCTACGACACCTCCGGTCCCTATACCGACCCCGAACACGCGGTCGATCTCACCCGCGGTCTGCCTGCCCTGCGTGCGGGCTGGATCACCGAACGGGGCGATGTCGAGCGTCTGGATGGCCTTTCCTCCAGCTTCGGCCGTGCACGGACCGACGATGCGCGGCTCGATGCCGTCCGCTTCGGTGCCCTGCGCATGCCCTTGCGCGCGAAGACGGGCGCCAACGTCACCCAGATGCACTACGCGCGGCGCGGCATCGTGACGCCGGAGATGGAATACATCGCCATCCGCGAGAACCAGCGCATCGATGCGCTGGTCGACAGTGCACTCCGCGCACAGCATCCGGGCGAATCCTTCGGCGCGTCGCTACCGAGTCGGATCACCCCGGAATTCGTTCGCGACGAAGTGGCGCGTGGGCGCGCGATCATCCCCGCGAACATCAACCACCCGGAAGTCGAGCCGATGATCATCGGCCGCAACTTCCTGACCAAGGTCAACGCCAACATCGGCAACAGCGCGGTGAGCTCCGGCATCGCCGAGGAAGTGGAGAAGCTGGTCTGGGCGATCCGCTGGGGTGGTGACACGGTGATGGACCTTTCCACCGGTAAGCACATCCACGAAACGCGCGAATGGATCATCCGCAATGCTCCGGTCCCCATCGGCACGGTGCCGATCTACCAGGCGCTGGAGAAGGTGGGTGGCGTGCCCGAAGACCTCACCTGGGACATCTTCCGCGACACGCTGATCGAGCAGGCGGAGCAGGGTGTCGACTACTTCACCATCCATGCCGGCGTGCTGCTGCGCTTCGTGCCCCTCACCGCGAAACGCGTCACCGGCATCGTCTCACGCGGTGGTTCGATCATGGCCAAGTGGTGTCTCGCCCATCATCGCGAGAACTTCCTCTACACGCACTTCGAAGACATCTGCGAGATCATGAAGGCCTATGACGTGTCCTTCAGCCTCGGCGATGGCCTGCGTCCCGGTTGTATCGCCGATGCCAACGACGCCGCACAGTTCGGCGAGCTGGATACACTCGGCGAACTGACCAAGCTGGCGTGGAAGCACGACGTGCAAACCATGATCGAAGGTCCGGGCCACGTGCCCATGCACCTGATCAAGGAAAACATGGACCGCCAGCTGGCCATGTGCCACGAGGCGCCGTTCTACACATTGGGGCCGCTGACCACGGACATCGCACCCGGCTACGATCACATCACCAGCGCGATCGGCGCGGCGATGATCGGCTGGTTCGGTACAGCCATGCTTTGCTACGTCACTCCCAAGGAACACCTCGGCCTGCCCAATCGGCAGGACGTGCGCGATGGCATCATCGCGTACAAGATCGCCGCCCACGCGGCGGACCTGGCCAAAGGCCATCCCGGTGCGCAGGTGCGCGACAACGCGCTATCCAAGGCTCGCTTCGAGTTCCGCTGGGACGATCAGTTCAACCTCGGCCTCGATCCGGATAAGGCACGTGAATTCCATGACGAGACCATGCCCAAGGACGCGCACAAGTCGGCGCATTTCTGCTCGATGTGCGGCCCGAAGTTCTGTTCGATGAAGATCACCCAGGACGTCCGCGATTACGCCGCCGGCATGGAAGCGTCTGCTGGCATGGAAGAGAAGGCCCTGGAGTTCCGTGCCCAGGGCAGCGAGGTCTACACAAAGGCCTGACAGCTTTCTGTTTTCTGTGGGAGCCGATTTATCGGCGAATGAGGAAATGTGGGAGCCGATTCATCGGCGAAAAGCCAACGGAGCGGAGAGGCCGAACACCTAATCGCCGATGAATCGGCTCCTGCAAAGAGCTGTCACACCCCTTCACCCCGCGTTACCAGCGATACCGAGAAACTTCGTAAGCATCGTCCCGACACCCACGGGGTAAGCTAAGCCCTCACGTTGCCCACATAAAGGACAGGCATGAACGCGAACGCCGCTCCCTCGCCCTCGCCGACCCGTCGTCGGCGCAACCCGATCAGCCTCACCGTGGCGGTCGTGATCGCGCTGCTCATCCTGTGGGTGCTCCTTACCATGTGGTGGTGGGACAAGGAGCCGGAGCAGTTCGATCCGGTCACCGTCACCACCGCGCACATGAAGGAGATCGGCCGACCGATGGCCACCGGCGCGGTGACCACGTATACGTTGATCGAGTCGGTCCATACGCTGATGGACAAGCGGGGCGGTTACCTGAGCAACGACAAGCTGCCGCCCGGCGTGTTCATGGACAACATTCCCAACTGGGAATTCGGTTCGCTGATGGCCTCGCGCGATCTCGCGCAGGCGTTGCGTAACAGCTTCAGCCGTTCGCAGACCCAGTCCACCGAGGACAAGGACCTCGGGGAAGCCGACCCGCTACTCAACAGCCCGAACGATCGCTGGCTGTTGCCGAGTTCGGAGTCCCAGTACGGCAAGGCCACGGACGATCTGGAAAAGTACCTCGTGCGCCTTAGCGATAACGAGGACGCCAACGCGCATTTCTATGCGCGTGCCGACAACCTGGCGGATTACCTGCAGACCGTGTCCGCCCGTCTGGGCTCGCTGTCGCAGCGTCTATCGGCAAGCGTCGGCCAGCTCAAGGTAGACGCGGCGCCCAACGCCGATGTCGCCGGCAAGGCGGGTCAGTCCAAGGCGGTGTACGTGAAAACGCCCTGGAACAAGATCGACGACAACTTCTACGAAGCCCGCGGTTATACCTGGGCCTTGCTGGAGCAGCTGAAAGCGATTCGTCACGACTTCGCCCCGATCCTGCGCAGCAAGAATGCCGACGCCAGCCTGCAGCAGGTGATTCGTGAACTGGAGGAATCGCAGAAGGCGCTGGGCAGTCCGGTCGTCCTCAACGGCTCGCCGTTCGGCTTCTTCGCGAACCATTCGCTGGTGATGGCGAATTACATCTCGCGCGCGAATGCGGCGATTATCGATTTGCGCACGTTACTGGGCCGCGGCTGAAAAGGTACATGTGGGAGCCGCTTCATCGGCGAATAAGGTACATGTGGGAGCCGCTTCAGCGGCGAAAAGCCAACGGAGCGGTGACGCCCGGCGCCATCGCCGCTGAAGCGGCTCCCACAAAAAAGGCCCTCCGCAGAGGGCCTAAATGAAGAGCTTTAGTGGTCGGCCTTGTAGCGACCGATGCCCGCGACGATCTCGGCCTTGGCTTCGTCCGCGCCGACCCAGCCGTCGATCTTGACCCACTTGCCCTTCTCCAGATCCTTGTAGTGCTCGAAGAAGTGGCCGATGCGCTCCAGCCAGTGGCCGGACACCTGGCCGATATCCTTGATGTGCGCGTAACCGGCGAACACCTTGTCCACCGGGACCACGACGAGCTTCTCGTCGGCACCGGCTTCGTCGGTCATCTTCAGCATGCCGACCGGATGGCAGCGGATCACCGAGCCCGGCACAAGCGACAGCGGCAGGATCACCAGCGCGTCGAGCGGGTCGCCGTCGCCGCCCAGGGTGCCCGGCACGTAGCCGTAGTTGCAGGGGTAGCGCATCGGGGTCGACAGAATGCGGTCGACGAAGATAGCGCCGCTTTCCTTGTCCACTTCGTACTTGACGGGCTCGGCATCCTTGGGGATTTCGATGATGACGTTGATTTCGTCCGGCACATTCTTGCCGGCGGGAACGAGGTGCAGGCCCATGGGATTCCTTGGTGATTCGGGGGGTTAAGTCGGCCGAATAGGATACCGCCCGCCCCCGGCCCCGGCAAAGTGCCTTATTTTTAGCGTGGGAGCCGGCTATTAGTGTGGGAGCCGGCTATGCCGGCGATGGACTCACCCGCTAAACCGCTTCGTTGGCTTTTTGCCGCTGAAGCGGCTCCCACAAGATGTACTTATTTCAGGTGTTCCCACAGGTACGTATAGGCCAGGGCGCTCATGAACGCCGACTGCTTGTTGTCCGCCGCAGCGCCGTGGCCGCCTTCGATGTTCTCGTAAAGGCTGGCGTCGAAACCCATGGCCTGCATGCGGGCTGCCATCTTGCGGGCATGCACGGGACCCACGCGGTCATCGCGCGTGGACGTCGTGAACAGCACCGGCGGATACTTCGTACCCTTGTGCAGGTTCTGGTACGGCGAGAAGGTCTGGATGTACTTCCATTCCTCCGGCTTGTCCGGGTCGCCGTATTCGGCCATCCACGACGCGCCGGCGGACATGTGCGTGTAGCGCTTCATGTCGAGCAGGGCGACCTGGCTGACCACTGCGCCGTACAACTGCGGGTACTGGGTCAGCATGTTGCCGGCGAGCAGGCCGCCGTTGCTGCCGCCCATCATGCCCATGTGCTTCGGGCTGGTGATCTTGCGGTCGATCAGGTCCTGCGAGACGGCCGCGAAGTCCTCGTAGGCACGCGGACGGTTGGCCTTGAGCGCTGCCTGGTGCCAGCGCGGACCGTATTCGCCACCGCCGCGGATATTGGCGACAACGTAGACGCCGCCTCTTTCCAGCCACGCGCGGCCGGCGCCCGCAGCATAGGCTGGCTCCAGCGAGATCTCGAAACCGCCGTAGCCGTAGACCAGGGTCGGATTGTTCCCGTCGTACTTCATCGTCTTCGGCGCGACTTCGAAGTAGGGCACCTTGGTGCCATCCTTCGAGGTGACGAAGTGCTGGCTTACGACGTACTTCGAGGCATCGAAGAAGGCAGGGGTGTGCTTGAGCGCCTCGCGTTCACCCTGGCCGAGGGTGCCGTAATACAGCGTGGTGGGCTGCAGGAAGCCCGACACACTGAGGAAGTACTCGTCCGTCTCGTCGGCATCGATGCCGCTGGCCTGCATGTTACTGAGCGGGGGCGCGCCGCTTAGGGTGTCCTCCTTCCAGGCGCCGGTCGCGGCCGGGGTCAGCACCTTGATCTGGCTGACCACGTCGTGCGACACGGTGAGGATGAGGTGGTGTCGCGTCCACGAGTGGCCGGCCAGCGAGGTGTGCTCGTCGGGCGTGAACAGTACGGTGAACTCGCGCTTGCCGGCCATGAAATCGTCGAACTTCGTGGCTACCAGTGAGCCGGACGGGAAAGTCCTGCCGCCGACCTTCCACGCCGTGCGTGGCTCGACCAGCAGCCATTCGCGCTCGACGTCCGTCTCGGCATCGTTGGGCACATCGATCTTGGTCAGCTTGCCGTCCTTGCTACGCAGGAAGGTTTCGGAGTTGTAGAACTCCAGCGCGCGTTGCACGAAATCGCGCTCGAAACCGGGTGTGCGATCGCGATAGGCCGAAATCGACATATCGTTTTCCTTGCCCTCGTATACCGTCTTCGCGGAGGCCAGCGGCGTGCCGCGTTTCCATTCCTTGACGATGCGCGGGTAGCTCGACGTCGTCATCGAGCCCGGGCCGAAGTCCGTGGCGACGTAGATATGGTCGTCATCGATCCAGGCAACCTGGCTCTTGGCTTCCGGCAGCGCAAAGCCGTCTTTGATGAAGGCCTTGGTCGAGAGATCGAATTCGCGCACGACATCCGCATCCGCACCACCGCGCGAAAGCGAGATGAGGCAGCGACGGTAGTCCGGCTTCAGGCACTGCGCGCTGTGCCAGACCCAGTTCTCTTTCTCAGAGGTGGCAAGTGCGTCCAGATCGATCACGGTTTCCCAGGCCGGCTTGTCCTTGCGGTACTCGGCCAGCGTGGTACGGCGCCACAGACCCTTGGGGTGCTGCTTGTCGCGCCAGAAGTTGTAGAAGTGGTCGCCGATCTTCGAAACCATCGGGATCCTCGCGTCGGAGTCGAGCATCTCGAGGATGCGCGCGTCCAGCGTCTTGAAGTCCTGGCTTTCGGCGTACTTCGTCACGGTCTCGGCGTTGCGGGCCTTGACCCAGTCGAGCGGCTTGGCGCCGTCGATGTCATCCAGCCAGAGATTTTCGTCATCGACTCCGGCCTGGGTGGCGGGAGCGGCGGTATGCGGGGTGTCGTGGGCTTGGGTCATGCCACTGAAGGTAAGGGCGATGACGAGCGCAATCCAGCGTCGATGCATGGGTCCGTGTTCCGTGATTGATCGGAACCCGGACCTTAGCTTACGGAGGGCGTGTGCTGGCCCATGACTTCCGGGCTATCGGCCCCCGATGGGAACCGGCTCCTGATGGGAACCGGCTCCTTGTGGGAGCCGATTCATCGGCGATCCCGCGGCAGCGGGCCAGGCTGCCGCGAGCACCCAATCGCCGCTGAAGCGGCTCCCACACAAAGCGGCTCCCACACAAAGCAGCGGCCCATCCGGGCCTCGCCCGATCAAAGGAACGGAATCAACAACAGCGCCACGATGTTGATGATCTTGATCAGCGGATTCACCGCCGGGCCGGCGGTATCCTTGTACGGATCGCCCACGGTGTCGCCCGTGACGGCGGCCTTGTGTGCATCCGAGCCCTTGCCGCCGAAGTTACCGTCCTCGATGTACTTCTTGGCGTTGTCCCAGGCGCCGCCGCCGGTGGTCATCGAAATGGCCACGAACAGGCCGGTGACAATGGTGCCGATCAGCACGCCGCCGAGCGCCTGCGCGCCGGCCTCGGGGCCACCCAGCCACTTGAAGCCGAAGATCACCACTACGGGGACCAGTACCGGAAGCAGCGAAGGCACCAGCATTTCGCGGATGGCCGAGCGGGTGAGCATGTCCACCGCGCGGGAATAATCCGGCTTGGTGGTGCCTTCCATGATCCCGGAAATCTCGCGGAACTGTCGGCGCACTTCCTCGACCACGGCCCCTGCCGCGCGTCCCACCGCTTCCATCGCCATGGCCGCGAACAGGTACGGAATCAGGCCGCCGATCAGCAGGCCGATGATGACGTAGTGGTTGGACAGGTCGAAGCGTATTTCCGTGCCGCCAAAGTGTTCGTTGAGGTTGTGCGTGTAGTCGGCGAACAGCACCAGCGCAGCGAGGCCGGCCGAACCGATCGCATAGCCCTTGGTCACGGCCTTGGTCGTATTGCCGACTGCGTCGAGGGGATCGGTGACACCGCGCACCTCGGGCGGCAAGTCCGCCATCTCGGCGATGCCACCGGCGTTGTCGGTGATCGGGCCGTAAGCATCCAGCGCCACGATCATGCCGGTCATGCTCAGCATGGCCGTCGCCGCGATAGCGATGCCATATAGCCCGGCGAACTCGAAGGCGCCCCAGATCGCCGCGCAGACGGCGAGCACGGGCAGGGCCGTGGACTTCATCGACACACCGAGACCGGCGATGATGTTCGTCGCGTGGCCCGTGGTCGACGATTGAGCGACATGCCTGACCGGTCCGTACTCCGTTGCGGTGTAGTACTCGGTGATTACCACCATGGCCCCGGTAAGGACCAGGCCGATGATCGCGCAACCGTAGATGCGGCCCGCGCCATAAGCGGAATCGGCCATCATCGACTGGGTGATCGGCCAGAAGGCGATCGCCGCGAGCAGGGCGGAAACGAAGACGCCGGCATACAGCGCATTCATGATCTTGCCGCCGCGGGTCTTCACGAAGAACGTACCGATCACCGACGCGATGATCGAAGCGCCACCCAGCACCAGCGGGAAGATGACACCCGAAGGACCGGTTTCGGTCGCCATCACGCCACCCAGAAGCATGGTGGCAATCAGCGTGACGGCATAGGTTTCGAACAGGTCGGCAGCCATGCCGGCGCAGTCGCCAACGTTGTCGCCCACGTTGTCCGCGATGACCGCCGGGTTGCGCGGGTCGTCCTCGGGAATGCCGGCTTCCACCTTGCCGACCAGATCCGCGCCCACGTCGGCACCCTTGGTGAAGATGCCGCCGCCCAGACGGGCGAAGATCGAGATGAGCGACGAGCCGAAGGCCAGGCCGATGAGTGCATGCAGGGCATGCGTGCGCTCGTAGCCCATGTGCAGCAGCACGCCGTAGTAACCGGCCACGCCGAGCAGCGCGAGTCCGACCACCAGCATGCCGGTGATGGCACCGCCGCGGAAGGCCACGGCGAGGGCAGAAGAAAGGCCGCTCCTGGCGGCCTCGGCGGTACGAACATTGGCACGAACCGAAACGTTCATGCCGATGTAGCCGGTGGCTCCCGAGAGGAGCGCCCCCACCGCGAAGCCGATGCCCGTTCCCCAGTCGAGGAAGACACCAATAAGAAGCAGAAGGACGATGCCGACGACACCGATGGTGGCGTACTGGCGGTTGAGGTATGCGCGTGCGCCTTCCTGGATGGCCGCGGCAATCTCCTGCATTCGTTCGTTGCCCGGCGACCTGGCAAGCACCCAGCTGACCGAAAACGCGCCGTACAGAATCGCAACGACCGCACATGCCAGCGCGATCCATAAACCGTACTGTTGCAGCATCGAAGCCTCCCCGAATTGTGAGGGCCCGTCATAGGGCCGACCCGAGTATAGGCAGGGGAGGCAGCGGAAGGCGTTGTGCGCTGCGGGACGGTCCAAGAAAAGTTCATCCCTCGCACCTCGCACCTCGCACATGGCTCGCCTTCGGCCTCGCGGGCTCGGCTTCGCCGTCGCTCTCTACACTTGGGCGTCTCGCGGGGGAGACCTTGGTGCCCACCCTCGCTGCTCAGACAGGTCCTCCGCGTTCGACAAGGAAAGGCCGCTGCGCGGCCCATGTATCTATTTGGCCTACGGCCGCTCCACTTGT
>CBIGPO010000012.1:0-115136 GCA_966191635.1 uncultured Luteibacter sp. | reverse complement strand
GAAAACCCCCAGGCGGAGCCCGACCCGGCCCGCAGGGCAATAGATAAACGGCCGCGTTGGGCGGCCCTTCCCTAGCGGGTCGCCGCAGTCGTGGCCCCGAGGGTGGCACCCGCCGGCTCTTGCGACGCAAAGCGAGCGCCGTGCCAATGCGAGGCCGAAGGCGAGCCCACCCCCGAGTAACGAACGATCCGGTTGATCAAAGCACCAGGCAGCGGTTGCGCCCCGCCCGCTTCGCCGCGTAAAGCGCGCGGTCCGCGCGATCGAAAACGGTGGCGGCAGTGTCTTCGCTGCGGAAACTCGTGATGCCGCCGGACATCGTCACGGTCACCGGTTTCTGGCTGGCATGAAAAGCCAGCGAGGCGACTGTCTCGCACAACGCTTCGGCGGCAACGATCGCTTCCTCGACAGAGATGCCGGCGAAGATCACCACGAACTCCTCGCCACCGTAACGGGCGACAAAGGCGGGCTCGGGCAGTTCACGGGTGAGGGTCTGACCGACAATGCGCAGCACTGCGTCGCCCGCTGCGTGACCGAAGCTGTCGTTGATTACCTTGAAATGATCGATGTCGAAGGCGCCGACGCAGGCGACTCCGC
Organism: uncultured Luteibacter sp.; assembly: GCA_966191635.1. Classification (GTDB taxonomy): domain Bacteria; phylum Pseudomonadota; class Gammaproteobacteria; order Xanthomonadales; family Rhodanobacteraceae; genus Luteibacter. Next base: position 114,542 of record CBIGPO010000012.1, on the reverse strand, counting down.
CGCGCTCGCGAACGTCGTGCTCGATTTCGGCCATGCGCCGCTCGTAGGAAAGCCGATTGGGCAGGCCCGTCAGAGGATCGGTCAGGGCCAGTTCGTGCTCGCGGCGCAGCGAATCCTGCAGGGACGTTGCCTGGGTCTCCAGCTCTTCGACACGATCGCGCATGCGTTCGGCGCGGTCGCGATAGGTCGCCAGACGCTCGTCCTCGCGCACACGAAAGGCGCGGAAATGTTCGTCGATCATCGAGAGGCGCGCATTGACCTGTACCTGCAAGGCTTCCAGATCGGTGGCACCTTGGGTCTGCTCGGCGAGGAGCCGCATTTCGTCGCGCACCGTCGCATCCAGGTCGCGGCCCTGTTCATCACCCACCACGACGTTTTCGGTCTCGGCCACGAGATAGCGGGCCATGTCACCGAGCCTTCCGCTGACGTCGGCGAGAAGCTCCTGCAACTGGGCGATGTCATGGCGCAGCGATTCGCGCTGCAGGTTGACCAGATCCGCGAGCCCGTGGGCCGCCGATGAAATAGCATCCGTGTCGCGGGCCTGGGCCAGTGCTGTGTGCAGTTCATCGACGCGCCCGGCTAGCGTGGGAATGAGCGCTATGCGAAGCAGTACCTGTCGCAAGGCTTCTGTCGCCGCCTGCCCCGCATCGGCGGTGGCGGATGCAGGCAAGGCGGACTCAGTCGTCACAGGTACGTGGCGTGGCGCCGGTACATGGTTGGGTTCGAGTGCGGTCACCGCCTCGGCAAGGGCATCGAGCAAGGCATCGAGGGCACCGGGATCGGAGGCGAGGCTCAGGCCATCGCCGAGTTGGTCCAGCAAGCGATCGGCTTCCGTGCTTTGCCCACGGGCGAGTGCGGCGAGACGCAGCACAAGCCTCCGCAACCCTTCTTCCAGCCTGCGGAAGTCGTGCTCGTCACGCTCCATCCGCTCGAGGGCGCGATGATACTTGCGCTCCCAGACGTCCTGCTCCACGCCATCGCCCTCGTTCATGTCAGTAGAGTACTCGAGCGAGCAGCTGCAGCTGGTTACCACGTTCTTGCGGTGCGAGCCCCATATCCTCGCGATCCTCGCGCGTTGCATCCACGTGCAGCCACTCGGCGGTGAGGCGTAGCCAATCGCTCGGCCGCCAGTTCAGCGCCGCGGTGACGGCACGTCCTCGCTCACCGGACGGCCACGTGCGAAAGCGTTCCACGCGCAGGGTCGGACGCCACGCTCCGCGATTCCAACCTGCCAGGAGGAAGCCCGACTGGAAATGGGTAAGGAGGGTCCTCTGGCGGGGATGGACTTCGGTGTCCCCATCCATGCCCTGCGCGATCCAAGTGACCGGTCCGGTCGGGAAGCTCGCGCCAGCGGACCAGAAACGCGTGCGCCATGCGAATAACTTATCGCCACCCGAATACAGCCGGTACGCGGATGCATCCGCCCGGTTGTCGTAATGCAGCAGGCGGACATCGAGACCGGCAGCGTTCTTCCAGCTGGCGTCGGCATACCAGCCGGTCCGGCCGCCGATGCTCTGGAAGGGAGCGTATTGATCCCGGCCACCTTCGTCGGAGGGCTCACGCAGACGGCCGCCCACGCCGTAGACCAGATCGCTGAGCGACCATCCGCGCTGGGCCAGAATATTGCCGGCAGCGTCGTTGTGACGAAAGAGACCGCCGCCAAAGCCGAGCGTGCCGCTATCGCCGCGCCATTCTTCGCGGGCTTCAGCCCCTAGGCCACGCAGTTCCTCTCCCACCCAGCTGTTGATCGCCGAGGGCGTGATCGTCCACGGGCTGGTCCAGCCGATGCCGTCGTTTTCCAACGAGATCGGGATGAAGTACAGGCCGCCCTTGATGGACGTCCGCCATGCCGACAACGAGAGCGGCCGGTAACGCAGGAAGGCTTCCGTCAGCTGCGGGCTGGCGTGATCGGTCTGCTGGAGCTGCACATCGGTCAGGGCGAACAGGGCTGGCGTGAACTGCGCGGTCACAATGAGGGCAGCGGCACCAAAACGCGGCTTTGTGTCGCCGTCACCGTAACGCGTACGCCCTGGGCCGCCGTAGACGAAGCTGGGATCGTTGGGTGCATCGACCAGGCGTATGTCCGCATACGCATGCACCTTCACATCCTGCGCACTGGCGACCGGTGTGACGAGACAGACGGCGATGGCGGCGAATACGCGGCGGAATCGACTCACGTGGATCCCACGTCTTGCGTGCCGCGGTGCGCGACCAGGGCCGCGAACGTCATAGGCCGGTCGACGTGGAATCCCTGGACATGATCGCAGCCGATGTCGCTGAGGAAGGCGATCGTGGCTTCGTCCTCCACGCCCTCGGCGGTCACCCGGTAACCCAGGCGATGGCCGAGCTCGACCAGCGATCGGACGATCACGCGGTCGGTTTCATCGGTGGCGAGGTGTTGGACGAACATCTTGTCGATCTTCAGTTCCCGGACGGGTAGGCGGCGCAAGTAGGCGAACGAGGTCTGGCCGACCCCGAAATCGTCGATCGCTATATCGATACCCATATCGGCCAGGCGCCGGAGGACTTGAAGCGCCGCTTCCGGTTCGCCGATCACGGCGCTCTCGGTCACTTCGAGGGTGAGAGAGGTGGCCGGCAGGCGGTGGACCCGCAGCAAATCGGCCACACGATCGGGCAGCTCCATATCGCCGATATCGCGCGCCGACAGGTTGATCGAAATACGCATGGACTGCCCGGCGCGAGCCAACTCGGCCGCCTGGGCGATGCCGCGTGCCAGCACCCAGCGGGTCAGCCGGCCGATGTTGCCGGTTTCCTCGGCCACGGCGACGAACTGCTCGGGCGACACCATGCCACGTCCCGGACGAGGCCAGCGCACCAGCGCTTCGGCAGCGTCGATGCGGCCATCGGCAAGGCGACGCTTGGGTTGGTAGTAGAGCTCCAGTGCATCGCTGTCGATGGCCGCGCGCAATTCGCTCATCAGCGAAAGGCGCTCGGGACGGTGCGGATCGGCTTGCGGGTCATACACGTCCACGCCCCGCGACGAGCCCACCGCGGCGAATTCGGCCACCTCGGCACGACGCAGCAGAGCGGCCGCGCGCTCGCCATGGCTGGGCGCCAGGGCAATGCCTACCGCCGGGCCCATGTCCATGTTGACCTCGGCCTCCTCGTAGGGCTGGGCAAGCGCATCCATCACCCGGATCGCCACCGAGATCGCCTCGGCCCGGTCCGCGCCACGTAGCCACACGGCGAACTGCGTATCCGTGGCTCGCGCCACGTAATGGGTGCCGGCGGCCTGGCCCACGCGCCCGCCGGCATCACGCATCAGGCGGTCGGCCAGCGCATGACCGATGGTCTTGATGATGTCCGGAAGGCGTGTGACGCCGACGATCAGCAGGGCGCCCTGCTGGCCCGGCGCAGTCGCCAGGTCCTGGTCGATCGCTTCCTCGGCCGCCGCACGGTTGGGCAAGCCGGTCACGCCGTCGTGCATAGCCTGGTGGCGAATACGCAGTTCGCGTTCGCGCACCGCATCACCCATGGTGCGGAACGCGGTAGCCAGTTCGCCGATCTCGTCGCGACGACGCACCGCGGGCGCGTCGTGATAGTCGCCGCCGGCGATACGCCGCGCCGCTGCAGCCAGCGCCTCCACCGGACGCGAAACGCCGCGCGCGACCAGCCAGGCGACGAGCAATCCCGCGCCGAGGCCAATGGCGAGCAACGCCAGCCACGCATTCCATGCCGCCTTGTAAGGACGCAACGCATCATCGAGCGAGTAGCCCAGTACCGCGTACACGGCCCCGCTGCCCTTCGGTTGGCGCAGCAACTGCGCCAGCACGAGGTAGTCACGTCCGCCGATGGTCACCGCGGTGGGCTGGGAGGGCAACGAACGGTCGCTGGAGGAAAAACTCGCCGTGAGCTCGGAATGGCTGCTGCCGCGGGCGATCACCGTGTAGTGGCCAGAGCCGCTCGGTGTGGCCAGTTCGACATCGCGGGGCAGTGCCGACAGCTGTTGCATGTGCGCGATCATCACGTCGTCGACCGGAATGCTCGCGGCCACCAGCCCCACCGGTTGGGGCGCATAGATCGGCACGACGACGACCCAGAATGCCTTGCCGTCGACCACGGCAACAGCCGCGGTACGTTCGTTGAACGCCTGGCTCAGCAGATCCGGAAACGCGAACGGTTGGCTATCGTCGGAGGCGCCGACCGTATCAGCCTGGACCTTGCCGTCGAGGCCGAGCAGCTGCATGCGCGACGCCCCGACGCGGCGGCCGTGGTTACGCAGGACAGAAAGAATGGTTTCCCTGTCCTGCGCGCCGATGGCCGAGCGCAGCCCGTAGTCCAGCGACATGATCTGCACGCCGTTGGCGACGCTGGCCGAAAGATCGTTCATCTGCGCCACGAAGGCGCCGGCATTCGCGCTCAGTTGGCGGCCACCCTCCTTCACCAGCTGGCGGCGAGCGACATCGTAGGCCAGCACGGCGGTGAGCCCCTGGACCAGGATCAGCGTGGCGACGAAGAAGAGTGCCAGCCGGGTGCGGAAACCGAGGACCCTCATGGCCCGCTCAGTAACCGATGTGTTCGCGATCCATCGCGCCGCGAGGGTCGGGCAGCAGAGCAAGGTTGAAGCGGACGGTGGCCGGGGCCGCCTCGCTCACGGTGACGCCCTGGATCGGCAGGGTCACCCCGGGGCGGAGTTGCGGATGCCAGGCGTGGGCGCGGTACTGCCCGGCAATGACGCCATCGATGCTCGCCCTGCCCTGTGCGTCGGTCGTCGCCATCTCGGGATCCTTCGTCACGTAGAGGTACGTGAGCATCTGGTCGTGGATGTTGCAACCGACCGCTGCGTTCCCGGGCCCTTTCATCGGCAGCGCCGGCGAGCTCTCGCCGGGGCCGAGCATGTATTCGAACTTCACCATGTCCGAAAATGAGTAGACGTGATGCCGTGTATTGTCGCTGTTGCGGAAAATCACGCTGTCGCCGGGGTGCAGCGCGGTGACGTAGGGGAGGAAGGTTTCGTCCTTCTGGTCGACGTAGCGCGTGGCCGGCGCGATCGTTCGCGACGCGGTCCCAGGCATCGGCGAAAGGCTTACCACCGCGTCTGCCACCGGGTGCCCGCTTGTGTCCACGACCTCGATGACTACCCGTCCGGCATGGGCCGGTGTTCCACCCAGGATGAGTACGGTCGCGATGGCGAGCAGACTGCGCATAGGATTCCCCTGTGATCCACCGCTAGCCTAGCTCAGTCGGCGGTTCAGCCGCGAACGGGGCGCAGCATGCGGCAGATGGCGACCATGGGACGATGCGGGCCGCAGGGGTCCGTACTCCACAAGTCACCGCGATGCGAAGCGGCGACACTGTCGAACGAGGGTTGCCCGGGCCCCTGTGCGCGGCCGCAGGCCAGGGCGAGCATGAGCCCGACCAGCATCGCGATGGATTTCGTGGTGACGCGCATGGCCTTCCCCCCGGTTGACGAGGCCGACGTTAGGCTCCCGCGCGTGAAGGGACAATAGACCGAATGGCGGAGCCGACGGTCACGCAGCGCTCGGCCAGCGCGCTGACGCCTTCCCGATGGGAAACGACGATCAGCAGGCTTCGTGGCAACCGACGCTTCATGGCCGAGAGCACGGCCAGTTCCGAGGCCGCGTCCAGCGCGCCCGTGGCTTCGTCGAGCACGGCCACCGCAGGTTCGCGCAGGATCACCTGAGCCAGCAGCAGGCGTTGCAGCTCACCGCCGGACAGCCGACTGAAGGCATCGTGCAAGGCGGTGTCCAGGCGTTTGTCGAGGCCCACATCGAGCAGCACTTCGCACAGTTGCCCGTCTGTCGCCGATGGCGCAGCCCAGCGCAGGCAGTCACGGACGGTGGCCTGCCACGGCCGCACGCTCTGGCTGACGTAGGCGCCATGACGGACATAAGCGCGGTAGGCGTCGTAGTCGATGGCATGGCCGCCGATATATGCGTCGAAGACCACGGGTCGCGCCATGCCGGCAAGAACGTCGACCAGGCTGCTCTTGCCGATTCCGGAATCGCCCTGGATGAGTACGAGCTCCCCCGGGCACATGATCAGGTCGCCGAGTTCGATGCCGGGTATCGGCGGCGTGACATGAATACGCCGGAGATGGATGCCGGCCTCCGGAATAGCCGGCCATGCCGTCGTCGAAGATGGCGCATCGGACGTCGGCAGATGCATGTAGCGCTGCCACAGTTCGAAGGCCGGCGCAGCCGAGCGCATCTGCTGGATGCTCTGCCGTGTCGACACCAGGTAGGGCAAGAGCCGGCCAAGCAGGAGGCACACCGCGATCAACGCGCCCCGGTCGATGCCATGCCAGCGCTGCGCGAGGGTGAACAGCACGGCGATGCCGCCGACCGCCAGCAGTTCCAGAATCAACCGGCCCGACGCGATCAGCTCCAGTTGGCGCGCGTAGCCGCGCGACAGGTCTTCAGACACCTCGCCGTAGCTGCCGCGCTCGGCTTCCTCGCGGCCGAACGAACGGACGTGGCGTAGCCGACGAGGAAAATCCTCGCTATGCCAGAACAGCCGTGTCATGTCCGCCACGTAGCGACGGCCCACCTCGACCTGTTCGCGACCGTAAAAGCGCGAAGCAAGCAACGCAAGGATAGCCAGCGGCGGCGCGACCAGCAGCAGTGGCGGCGACACCCAGAAGGCCAGCGAGAGGCTGACCGTCGCGGTGATGCCGGCGACAAGTAGCTGCTGCACCGCACCGAAGCCCTGCACGACGATCTCGACGTTGTAGGTGAGCACATTGGCGATCTCCGCCGAGCTGACGGCGGCAAGCGGGCCGATCTCGGCCGCGATCAGGCGTGCGTGCACCTGACGGCGCAGGCGCATGCCGTAGCGACCGATCAGACGCGCCCCGAGGCACGACGCCTGCCAGCGCAATACGGCGAAGGCGAGCGTGACTGCGGTGAAGGCGGCTGTCTGCCAGCCCACGCCGATGGACGCATGGAACCAGCGACCATCGAAAGGCAAGCGCGCGTCCGGCTGCACCAGCGGCACCAGCAACACGGCGGCAAGCGCGCCGGCGAGTGCTGAGCCCAGCGAGAGAACGACGTAGATACCGAGTCTCCAGCGATCCGAGCGTGGCAGGGTCGCGACGAGCGATCGCAGGAGAGTATGCAAACCCGCGCCCGGCATCGCGTCCTTCATGGTCATGCGCTCGCGACGTGGCTCGACGTCAGCAACCGCCGCAAGGCGTCCACCGAGGCACGCGGATGACGTCCACGCCGGAGCAGATGCACATCCATGTCCGCCAGTTGATGGACGAAGCGGTGCCATCCGGCCTGACCGGCCGCATAGGGCTGGTCGACGACCAGTCGGGCGGCAATCTCGTCGTGATCCAGCGGCAGGAGCATGTCAGCGGCATCGTCGACCACCTCGGCACAAACGAACACCGCGCCCATCAACGCCAGCGGTGCCGTCGCGATGTGGCCGTCACAGTGACGAAGATCGGCTTCGAATTTTTCCACGCCGCTGCGCCGCCGGATCGTCGGCGACTGCTCGATCCATTGGCGCATCGGACCGTCGTCGATGAAGCGCAAGGCGTCCTCGCGCACGTGCAGGAAATTACCCACGCCACGCACTTCCATGCTGCGCGGGTCGACAAAGATCGCATCCTCGGCGACGAAGTCCATCCCCTCGAGCAAGCCATGCAAGGCGAGCGTCGACTTGCCCGCCCCACTGGCGCCGAGAATGAGGACGCCGCGGCCATCATGGCCCAGACACGCGCCGTGCAGCGGAACGAGGTCCATGCCGCGTGCGGCGAGCACGAAGACGGCGAATTCGATGAGTTCGTAACGCACGTGATAGGGCCAGTCGAGCATGTCTTCGGACACCACCACCAGCGCCCGTTGGCGCGCGTGATCGACGATCACGTAGTTGGATGCATCCATGATGCCGCAGATCAGGCCAGCCCCCGATTGCGTGAGCACGCGCGGCGGCTCGTGAAACACCGCCGTGTGACGACGTGGCGACAGGCGCAGCTCGACCTGGAAGGTCGGTAGCGGTGTGCCGGACACGTCACGCGGCAGGCCGCCGTAGGCGGCCTCCACCGGCTCGAGCAGCACCGGATGGGTGCTGTCGAAGCGGAACTGTGCACCGAGGATGGTCTTGACCATGGCGAAGGGATAGGGCGAGCGCTCGAAGAAGGGATCGGCGCCAATGTCGCCAATGCCCGGAGGGGTGATCTGGGCCATGCGGCATCCCGGCAGGTGATACCCATGGGTGCGGGGCACTGGCGGAAAGGTTGCGCAAGGGACCGTGAACGCGGTGATGCGGCCATCGAGGCAACCCTCGCTGTACGCGAGGGCACTCACGAACCAATGCGATGATCGAGGTTCCCCCGACATGCTCAAGATTCAGGTTGGCCACTCCTACTTCCTTCGATACGACCCGAAGCAGTGGGAACGTGGCAAGCCCTATCCCCCGCTCGCCACCATCCAGGTGGCCGCCTTGCTTCGCGAGATGGGCCATGAACTGGCGTTGTTCGACGCGATGCTGGCGGACGGCGTGGAGGAATACGCCGGCGCATTGCATGCCGCGCGTCCCGACCTGGTGGTCGTATACGAAGACAATTTCAATTACCTGACCAAGATGTGCCTCAGCCGCATGCGCGACGCGGCCTGCCAGATGATTGCCGAAGCCCGTGCCTACGGCGCACGGGTGATCGTCGCCGGCTCCGATGCCTCGGATCAGCCCGAAGCGTTTCTCGCCGCAGGAGCCGATGCGGTCCTGGTTGGTGAAGGTATCGCCGCGCTGGCGGCCCTGGTCGACCGTCTGCAACGCACGCCGGATATCGACCCCGTCAGCTGGACCGCCGGTCTTTCGGGTGTCGCTACCCTCGTCGAGGGAAAGACCGAGCTGGTCCGTCTCGGCGCCGTCCCGCCGGATCCGCGCGTGGTCGGGCGTCCTGCCTGGGACCTGGTCGACATCGAACGCTACCGTTCGCTCTGGCAGGAACGCCACGGCTACTTCAGTCTCAACATGGCCGCATCACGAGGCTGCCCGTTCCGCTGCAACTGGTGCGCCAAGCCGATCTGGGGCAACCATTACAAGCAGCGCAACGCGGAAGAGGTGGCCGCGGAGATGACGTACCTCAAGCGTACCTTCCGGCCCGACCACATCTGGATGGCCGACGACATCTTCGGTTTCCATGTCGGCTGGGTGACGGCTTTCGCCGAGCACCTGCGCGAGAGCGACGGTTCCGTGCCTTTCACCATCCAGACCCGCGCCGACCTCGGCAGCGAGCGCATGGTCGCCGCCCTCGCCGACGCCGGTTGTGCCGAAGCCTGGATCGGCGCGGAAAGCGGCAGCCAGCGCGTACTCGATCGCATGAACAAGGGCACTACGGTGGCCGAACTGATCGCGGCACGCCGCCGTTTCGGCGAGCACGGTGTGCGTGTGGGTTTCTTCATCCAGCTGGGTTACCTCGGCGAGCAGTTGACCGATCTGCTAGCCACCCGCGATCTCGTCGCGGAGGCCGCTCCCGACGATATCGGTGTCAGCGTGTCGTATCCGCTACCGGGCACGAAATTCTACGAGGAAGTGAAGGCGCAGCTGGGCAGGAAGACCCATTGGCGCGACAGCAACGACCTCGCGATGATGTTCCGCGGCGCTTACGACTCCGATTTTTACCGCAGCATGCGCGACCTCCTGCACCAGCAGGTCAACCTGCGCCAATCGCGCGAGACGATTTCGGCCGCACGGCGCAACGAAGCCCACGCCCTGCTCGAAACGCGCTGGAACACGCTGTTCGCGCATGAAGCCGAACATCGCACGGAACAGCCCACGTCCTCGCCGTTCACGGCGATGCAGACCATCGCACTGCCCTTACTGTAGATACCGCCATGATGCCTTCCCTGAAGCTCGTCCGCAGCGGTCTCAACCGCACTACCGAAGCGCTTGCCGCGGAACTCGCGCTGGCCAGGCCGGGTAGCCGGCTTCCGGCATGGACCGACCTCGAATGGCGGCTGGCTTCCGCGGTAGCCGTAGCGCACGGTGTTTCACCCCTGCTCAGTCGCCTGTCCACCTGGCAGAAGCCCGCGTGGCGGCTGTTTCTCGCCGCCCAACGCGAGCACGTGGAACAGCGGTACAGCCGCATCGCCGCGCTGCTGGAATGCATCGACGACGGCGCGCGCGACGTTGGCGTGGCGATCGTTCCGCTGAAAGGCTCGGCACTGCATGCGCTTGGTATTTACGCCCCAGGTGACCGGCCCATGGCCGACATCGATCTGCTCGTTCGCGAAGAGGACGTGGGGGCCACCACCGCCCTGCTCCACGAGCTCGGTTATGAGGAGTCGTTCACCCAGTGGAAGCACCGCGTGTTCAAGCCGACCAACGGCAACGCGTTCACCGGCCTGGGTGAACATCGCGATACGCCGGTCAACATCGAACTGCACACGCGCATCCAGGAGCGGCTACCGGTTTCCGCGGTTGATATCACCGCGCGTATCTATCCCCGCCATGCACGGCCCGGCCTCAATCCGTATCCCTCGACGGGAGCACTGATGAGTCACCTGCTGCTGCACGCCGCCGGCAATGTCTGCGGTCGTAGTCTGCGACTCATGCACCTCAATGACATCTCATTGCTGGCCACTCGCATGCTCGCCAGCGACTGGCAAGCCTTGTGGGACGATGGCCGACCCGGATCGGCCTGGTGGGCACTGCCACCGTTACGCCTTGTCGCGCGCTACTACCCACACACGGTGCCACCGACGGTCCTTGCCCGGCTCGAACGCGAGTGCCCACCCCTGCTCCGCGCCATGTCGCGACGCTGGACGCTGACCGACGTGTCCTGCTCGGACCTCTGGCTGCATGCGCTGCCCGGCGTCGAGTGGTCGCGTAACCTGACCGAAGTCGCACGTTGCCTCAGGAACCGCCTGCAGCCATCCGCAGAGAGCGTGAGGGAGCGCGCGGACATGGTCCGCACGCAAGTGTGGCTGCAAGGCCAGAGCTGGGTGACACAGGGGCATCGTCGACGCGTGCTTACCTGGCTGACCCGGCCCGTACCGCGCATGGACACCCTGTATGTCGTGCGCGCCGCCCTGGAACCCTCGGCGCCGCTCGCCTAGGCCACGGCGCAGCGTCGCGCCAGGAGTTCCCGGTACAGGGCTTCGAAGGTGCGCGCGGTGTAATCGGCATCTTCAGCGAGTGCGCGTTGTTGAGCGTCTTCGGCCAGGCGGCAACGCAGCGCCTCGTCCACCAGAACGCGCTGAATCGCCGTAGCCAGGCCCACCCAGTCACCCACCGCGACAGCGAGTGCGGCCGATGGCGACCATTCCGCGATATGACCCACGGCCGTACCCACCGTGGGGACGCCGGCGACCGCTGCTTCAAGCAGCACGAGCGGGCCGGCCTCGTGTATCGACGACATCACCAACAGATCGGACGCCGCTACGAGTGGGCGCAGCTCGCGCTGTGTGCGGAAGCCGAGGAAGTTAACGTGGCCCTCGAGGCCCAGCTCGTGAACCAGCCGGTCCATCCGTCCTCCCAGGGTGTCGACACCGACGATGGTCATCTCGAAGTCCACCCCGGCATCGCGCAACGCCGCCAGTGCGCGCAGCAGGGTGGTCTGGTCCTTCACCAGGTTGAGGCTGGCGACATGGATCAAACGGGCTCGCGGCGTGGCGCGACGACGTGGCGCGAGCGGTGGCCACGCCTTCACATCGACACCGAGCGGGATGCGCCGCGCCGGAATGCCGAGCGCAGTCAGCGCATCGACGATAGGCGCGCTGGCCGCTGTCACGGCATCCGTCGCGCGAAGCACCACGGCTTCGCGAAGCCGGCCCTTCCAGCGACGACGACCGCCGTAGCCGATGGCGTGAAGAGCCACCAGTTCGCCACCGGCGATGTGCACGAGGCTCGATACGCGCAGCCATTTCGCAGCCACCACGGCGACGAGACTACAGGAGCCGGAAAAGATCGCGTGGATCATGACGAAGGGGGCGACCCGGTGCTCCGCGCGAATCGCGGCGATCGCCCGCAGGCGTGGCCAACCGTCACCGATGTTGTGCACCGTGGCGCCCAGGAGCGGCCATGTCGCCGGCAACGGTTCCTGATGCAGGACGAACACGTGCACGTCGTGCACCCGCGCGAGTCGTGCGATGAGGGCGAGGAAGACGGGGATCACTCGGTACTCGCCCGTGCGGTCCATGCCACCCGGTACCACGATGGCGAGTTTCACGACCGGCCCTCCCTGCGGTCGGCGAGCAGCCGTGCATACGCGTCGGCCCACTGCCGTCCCACGGCGGCGAAGGACAGCGTGGCGTCGAAGAAGGAGCGCACGTCCGCGCGTGACGGCCGGATGCCTGCTGCGCGCACCAAGGCCTCTGCCAGCCGTGCGGCGTCACCGCAAGGCCACAGTTCGCCGACGACGTTACCCGTGAGCGAACGAAATGACGGAATGTCCGTGACTACCGGGGTGACACCGCAGGCCAGTGCCTCGAGCAGCGCGAAGCCGCAGCTCTCGCTGTGGCTACCCGAAACGAAGAGATCGGCGGCACGCATCAATGTTTCGATGCGCGCATGTGGCTGGTTGCCGAGAAGATGCACGCGGCCATGCAAACGAGGATCGCTGTCGATCTTGTGACGGACTTCGTCCAGCAAAGGCGCGCGGCCAAAGGCGCAATAAAGTTGTATGCCGGGCAGCCGCTGCGCGGCGCGCGCGACGCCATCGAGCACGGTCAACGGGTCCTTGCCATGGCTCAGATGCCCCACCCACAGCACACAGGGATCGCCCTCCAACCCTGTCTCGGCACGCGCGGCGCGGTGATCGCCCGGATGAAAGCGGCTGCTCGATTCCGGAATGGCGAACAGCCGCGTACGTTGCGCGAACAGGCCCGCACGCGTAAATGGCCCCGCCAATCCTGGCGAGGTGAAGGCGATACCGGAAGCCGCCGCGTACCACGTGCGCCAGCGCGGTCGCCGCCACCAGCGAGGCGGTCGGTCTGCGTGGTCCTGGATCAGGATGGGCACGCGCGGCAGCCGCTGGGCCACGGCAAACGCGTCGGCGGCGAAGCCAAGGCTGTGCACGTGAAGCACCTGGCTGCCGATATCGGCGACAAGATCGGCGAGGAAGCGGCCGCGCCTGGTTGGCGAATGCATGCCACGCAGGTCGACGAAGTGATAGTCGATACCATGGCGACTGAGCAGTCGCTGCCGCGTCGCGGCCTGGATCACCGACACACGCGTGCCCGACGCGGCCGCCGCTTCCGGAATGTCCGCCAGCGACGGCCAGCGCTCGAACAGTTCCTCCGGCGTGCAGTCTGCCGGCGCGCGGAGGAAGTTGATCTGGGCGACATGCACGGGCGTACCTCGCCTAGAGACCAGAGACCTGGGGCATACGCAGGCGTACGAGCCGGTTGGCAAGGTTGAGCTCCCAGGGCCGGTCGTACTGGCGGCGACGGTATCGCCACGACGCCATGGCGCTCAGGCCGCGCTTGGCCCACGACGGCGAGCGCAGGTCCTGCACGGTGGGGAAGCGGCAGCGCAGCACGGTCACGAAGTCCTGGATGTGCCGGCGCAGTTCGTCGGTCAGCCAGGGCGCATCGGCGTGGCAGGCATAGTCCACCCAGCGACGTTCCATCCACTCTTCGGGTGACGAGGGGAAGACCACGGGCTCGCCATGCAGGTCGAGCAGCGGCATGGAGGCGTGCTTGCCACGGTCCTTCTCGTGCTTGCTGCTTTCGGGCAGCGGTGTGTAGATGTAGACGATGATTTCCGACGCGGGGTTGATCCGCTTCAGCTCACGGATGAACTCGAACGTGTGCTCGGTCTCCTCCAGCGTGTTCTGCGGCGGCGCCACCATGAACGATAGCTCGGGAATCACGCCATTGCGGCGACAGAGTTCGGCCACCTGCAGCGTCTGGTCGGGTCGCGTTCCCTTGCGGATCTCCTTGAGCATGGCGCCGCTGGGCGATTCGGCGCCCACGTAAGCCATGCGCAATCGACTCTTGCGCACCAGTTCCCAGGTGCTCTCGGAAAGGTTTAGCAGCGCGTCGGAACGCGCGTAGCACCACCATGGCATTTCCAGCTTCGCCATGACTTCGAGCAGTGGGATCATGTCCACTTCGCGATCGAAGAAATTGTGGTCGAAGAACTGGATCGAATCGGCACCGAGTTCGTACTTGAGGTAGCTCAGGTCGCGCTCGAGCCGTTTCGCCGTGGGCAATTCGGTCTTGCCACCGAACATCGCGTTCACACCGCAGAACGTGCAGCGGAAACGGCAGCCGATGGCAGCCTGGTGCGCGGCCGTCCGCTCGCCGAGGAAGGTGCGCGCAAGGTACCGGCGGGGATCGCCCAGCTTGTCGTAGGGAAGGACAATGCCGCTGTCGCCGAGGGAGAAGCGTCGGTTGGGATTGTGGACGACCGCCCCGTCGCGCTTCCAGGACAGGCTGCCGATGTTCGAGACGGCGGGCTCGCCTGGTCGGCTCAGGGCGGCAACCAGTTCCGGCAGACTCTCTTCGGCCTGCCCGCGTATCGCGTAATCGACATAGGACGCGGAAAGTGCCGTGTCCGTGTAGAGCGTCGGAAAGTAGCCACCCCATATGATCGGCAGCTGCGGATAGCGCTCGCGGATCACGCGAGAGACTTCGATGGATGGTGCGACCTGCGGACCGCCCATCACGCTCACGCCGATCGCGTCGAAGCGGTCGCCCTCGATCGCGGCCAGCGTGGCCCCGATGAAATCTCGATCGACGTTGCCGTCGATGATCTGGCTATGCCCGTTGCGATCCAACGCGGCGGCCAGGTTCAACAGCGCAAGCGGAAAGCGCGCGCTCGACCGCGACGTGATCGTCGGGTTGATCAGCAACGTCCGCGGCGAACGCCCCATGTCGGGCGTCGATGTATCGGATAGGCTCACGCGATACGCCTCAGCTGGAAGACCAGGGCCACGGGAAGTTCGAGGGCCATCGGGTCGAAATGTGCGCCGACGGGGATATCGGCAGGATCGAGCATCGGTTCTTCCACACGCTCGATCGCCAGGCCGAGCGTCGCGCAGGCCGCATGCCAATGGCTGTAGAGATGTCGCGTGTGGCGTACGGCATAGCGCTGGCCGCCCGCACGGAAATCACGCTGCCAGCCCAGTGCATGTCCGATCGGGTGAACATCGCTGCAGAGAATGCGTCCGCCGGGGCGGGTAGCCCGATGCAACTCCGCCAGTGCGGGAGCCAGCGCTTCGAGGTGCCCGATGGTCAGGCCGCACACCGTCAGGTCCGCCAGCGAGCCGGGCACAGGCATGGCGGCGGCGAGGTCGCCCTGACGCAGGTCCACGCGCTCTTGTGCGATGTAGCCGTCCAGTGCCTCGCGCGCCCGCTCGAGCATGGCCGGGGAAAGGTCGACGCCGGTCACACGCGACGCACCGCGGCGCAAGGCATGCAACAGATAGCGTCCGCTACCGCAGCCTGCGTCGAGCACGTGTCGGCCTCGAAGCACCTCGGGCATCAGGGCCAGCATCGCGCGCTCCTCGGCCATCATTACCGGGTTGTGCGCGTGTGCGGGATAGTCGGACGACCACAGCGCATAGGCTGCGAGGGGCTCCAGCACCGGCAAGGGGGACGTCAGTGACACCGGGCCTCCATGGCGAGATCGATCTCGCTCTCGTCATCGGAAAGGGAAATCTCCAGACCCGGCTCAAGTGCGAACACCGCGGGCTCGACCAGCGCACGCGCGATCAGCTTGGGACGGCCGTCCAGTTGCACGGCGACAGTGTCCACGCCGGCGGCGGCGAACCATTCGGCAAAGTCCGGATCGGCAATGCGTGGCACGCCTTCGCGCACGACTGCGCGGATGTCGCTGCGGCCCAGGCCGACCAGACTGTCCGCGGCCAGGCCTTCGCGATCCCGCACGATCAACAGGTCCGCGGGTGCACCCATGGCCAGGCTACCGCGCAGGCCGAGGCGAAAAATGCGAGCCGCCTCCGTCGTAACGAGGCCGAGCAGCGCACTGCTCGACAACTCCCCGCGTGCGGCGACATCGCTCAGCTCGTCGAGCAGGTCGCGGCGGCCACTGAGCCGCGAGTCGCTGCCCAAGGCTAGGCAGCCTGCCGCGAGTAGTCGACGCGGGTCCAGCGTGCGCCCGAGCAGGGCACGGTTGCTGCCGGGGCACCAGACCACGGCCGCGCCACGAGCAATCACACGTTCGATATCGGCATCGTCCAGCCCGACGCCATGGATCAGCACCGTATTGCTGCCGAGGCAGCCGAGCGCATCGAGGCGCGCCAGCTCCGCTGCGGCTACCACGTCCGTCCCCTCGGCCAGATGAATCATCCAGGGTCGCCCGGCGGGCGTCGCAAGGTAGCTCGCCCGCACGGGCGGCCCGAAGTCCGGCCCGTCCAGCGCGTAACTCCAGCCGTGGTCGCGGAGCAGCGCCACCGGGAAGTCGTCCGCATCGAGCGCCGCGTGCCAGGGATCGTGGTGCACCACGCAGGTTGTCCCCGCCAGCAGGTTTTTCAGCGCGCCATGACGAAGGCGGATGGCTTTGGTCACCTGCAGTGCGGCGATGACATCGGCGTCCTGGAAATGCTGCTGGAAGGCGGCTATCCAGGCGTAGCTGTTCGGAAAAGGCGTGGCGCGGCGCAGTGGGGGCACGGCGTTGACCTGCAGGTGCTCGTGCGCGTTGATCAGCCCCGGAAAGATCCGGTGATCGCGTACATCGACTTCGAAGGCGTTGCCTGCGGATGACGACGCGACACGCCCCCCCCGAAGATCCAGCGGCGCGCGCGACGCGCCCTGAGGCAGCATCGTGATACCGCCTGTCAGGGTCGAATCCACCGCGGTCAGTCGCGCGGACATGGCGTCAGCGCCGGTACATCACGATCAGGAAGTGATCGCCCATGTCACGCAGCAGCGGCAGTTTGCCGAAGCGATCGTCGAGACGACCCAGGCGTTCGTACCAGTCCGGCCGCCGCTCGTAGCGTTCGACCATGTACGGCGGTGGCATGAACAGGCTCAGCGCGCTGTACCCGGCCAGCCGGAACTGATCGGCGAAGGGACGATAGAACTCGCGTGGGAGGTAGTACTTCGTCCAGATGGTATGGCGGTTCATGCCCACCGCCGTGGCCCCACGCGTCGCACGCACCGCCGCACGGCGGAACCGTCCGCGCAAGGCGTAGTGCGCCGCTTCCCATGGACAGATGCGACCCATCACCGAGAAGACCATCACCCCGCCGGGCCGCAGAAGACGCGCGCACTGATCGGCCACGTCTTTAAGGTCCGGCGCGCAATTGAGTGGTCCGAAGTTGGAGTAGATGCCATCAAAAGTGCCGTCGAAGCTGCCGTCGAGACGATCGAGCTCCTGCACGCCAAGATGTCTGGCCCGGAGGCGCCCTCCCAGTGAAGCGTCGGCGGCTCGGGACAACGTGCGCTCAACCATTGAGGGCGACCAGTCGGTCGCGACGACCTCGTAGCCGCGCCGCGCGAACTCAGCCGCATCGATACCGGTACCGCAGCCGAGGTCGAGCAGGCGCGAGCCGGTGCCCAACTCGGCCGCCACGGTATCCCACAGGGTCTGGCGCATGCGCTGGATGAGCGCATTGTTGCCGCGCGGACCATCGTAGTCGGCGGCGACGCTGTCGAACGCCCGCTGCGTGTCGAGAAGACGCGCATCGTCGATCGGTTCAGGCGTCGGTTGGGCACTCATATCGGTCGTTTCCGGAGGTTCGGATCAGTGAGTGCCAAGCGGGCCCGCTTTGGTTGAACGACGCCGTAGCGCGTTGCGCCCGATCGCCGCCACACCGGCAAGGAAGAGACCGAACACGATGCCGATGCCGACGCTGAGGACACTGTTGGGAAAAGCACGGAATTCAGGCACGTACACTGGCCACGGCATGGACGTGTCGTAGGTGTAGTTGGGCGCGAGGCGCGCGACCAGATCGCCTCGCGCCTGCTGTAACGCGCGTATATCTTCGTTCTTGCTGGCAAGCAGGACACCCGCAAGCGCGGCGGCCGCGTGATCGGTGGACGTGGTGCCGCTTACCAGGCGATCGCGATCGGCAAGCGCGATGCGCAGGTTGCTATCGAGCTCATCGAGGCGATCGTTGGCCAGCCTCAGCGGCAAGGCATCAATACGCTGGTGGATCGCCTGCAACTGGGCAAGCGTGGCCTTGGCCAGGTCGGCGGCCTGGCCTGCCGAATACGCACGGATGTTGAGCTTGAACAAGTTGGCATACGGATTGGGATCGATCTTGAGACTCTTGCGATATAGCTTCGCCTCAGCCGAGTCCGGCGAGAGGCCCAGGCGGCGGACCACATCGTCCTGGAAAGGCACGGTCTGCACGCGCGCGATCACGCGAAGCAGAGGTTCGGCCTTGGGGTCCTGGCCGCCCGGGACGGACCCCACCTGGCCGATCTGGATCCAGGCCGTGGATTCCCACTGGCTGCGCGCCGTGAACACCCAGGCAAACGTGAGCCCGAGCACCACGACGAGCACGGCAACGAACCAGCGCCATTCGCGACGGAGGATGTGCCACAGGTCGATCAGGTAGATCTCGTCTTGTTCCATGCGTGGGGCTCATTGAGAAGGTGAATAGCGACGCCGTCGCGCCGGCTCGGCAGCAAGGCAGCGAAGAGCTGCATGAGTAGGCAGAGAACGATGAAAGCGGCGTTGGTCCAGATGAAGGCCTGCGGCGCGAAGGGCGACATCACGCATACATACGCAACGCGCAGAAAGATCAGCAAGGAGAACAGCGACACAGAGGCGCGGAGTCGACGCACGCTCCATAGCAACAGGGCGTAAAGAAGGACCATCGATAACACGGCACCCCACGGACCGAAGGCGAGCAGGAACGGAAGAAACTCCGTGCCCACATTGATGTTCGGTGCATCGAAAGGAATGTCCGCCGCGGCGGACACCGTCGGGCCACTGAGCGGAACAAGCTGGCTGACGAGGATGCTCGCGTTGGCGTAGCCCTTGGTCACCATCGATGCGAAGTTGTAGGGCCCGGCACTCACATACAGCGCCAACCATTTGATGCCCTGCGGTGAGGCGCGGTACAACGCGCTGAACGGCAGGGTCACATTGTCCAGCGAACCCGATCGCACGGCACCCAGCACCGAGAATACCGTGGCACCGATCACGCCGATCACGCCGACCGACTTCCACGGCAACGGTCGATGCTCGTCACGCCGGACCAAAACGATCAGGGCGAAAGAGAACAACGCCGCGAAGATCCGGTTGCGGTCGATCACCAGTACCGGAAAGACCAGACCTATCATGATGAGCGTGTTGCGCAGGCCGCGCTGGCGCGTACAGAGCAACCCGATGGGCGGAAGAGTCCAGCATAGCGACGAAATATGACGCACGTGTTCGCGACCGGGCTCCATCGTGGCGTAAGAGGCGGGATTGTCGAACAGCGGCACGGGGAACAGCGCCAGGTCCAGACCGCAGAAAGCAATGACGACCGCGGCGAAAACGAGCGCGACGAGCGCCTCGCGGCTACCCGTGTAATCGCGAGCGCGAAAGCGCGCGATCGACGGAAGCCGGATACCCGCGAAGGTGTCGAAGAGGAGGATGCCGACCGCACCCACCACGAGCAGCAGCATGCCTTGCATATAGCCCGCCGGCAGATCGTAGGCAAGCAACGTGAGCCCGCAGGCCAACAGGAGGGGCCACGCGATGTACGTCGCAGGCAGACGCAGGAATCGCTTCATACGCCCTCCGCGTGCCGGTGCGCGGTGCGCAGACGCAGCTTCGACAAGGCGAGCAGGGAAACGTAGGCCGCCAGGTGAAGCGCCACGCGTGAGTGGCGCTTTTGCAGAAAGGCGATCTTCGCGCCGATGTACTGCGCCTGCGCACGCAGCAGCGTGCGATACGGCTCATCGAACAGGCAAAGCCGGCTCATCGCCACCTCGCGCGATTCGGCCAGGTTGACGATGCGCGTAGCGGTGTGCCGCGTCTTGCTGAAATTGGCACCATGCAGCCGATACGCACAAACAGTGACATCGATGAAACCCAGCGCATCGCGCGCGGCCAGACGCAGGAACATGTCCCAATCGTCGATACGCAAGCCCTCGGTCCAGCGCGCGACGGTTTCCAGCACGCTCTTGCGCAGCAGGGTTACCGGTCCGCCGATCGCCCAGTGACCGATCACGGCACGGCGGATGCCGTCGCTGGAGTCATAAAGACGCTTGTCGGCACCGTGCAGGTCGCACATACCGCTGTCGTAGAGGCGATTTCCATCGCCGTCGATCACGATCGAATCGCCGATGACGGCGCCCTTATGCCTGTGCGACATCAGGTAGCGCACCTGCGCCTCGAGGCCACCAGGCAAGAGGTAGTCGTCGCTGGCGCCAATGCGGAGGAACTCGCCATGCGAACGCGCGGCCAGCTCGTTGAGTGTCGCGGCGATGCCGCGGTTCTCGCGCCGGACGAACTCCACGGCTATTTCCCCACCATGCACGGCCACCCAGTGCGCGATGCGCTCGGCCGTATGGTCCGTGGAGCCGTCGTCGATGATGACAATCTCCTTGGCCGGGTAAGGATCTTCCAGGACGCTGTCCAGGCAGCGCTCGACGAAACCTTCGTGATTGAAGGCGGGAATCAGTACGGATACCAGCGGCGCGCGCGTTGCCTCGTTCAGGTCGCCTGTCATGTGCGTAGCCCTCCGAGGTAATGGCGAACCACCAGCACGTTGAAGAGCAGGTAGCCGACGTAGTTGATGGCAAAGGCATACATGGCACCGACCAGGCCGAAATGTGCCGTGCAAACGTAGACAAGCAGCAGGTAGGTCACGCCGAAAGCGATCTCGGAGACCACGAATAGGCGGGTCATCGCCTTGGCCAGCATCACGTAGGAAAGAACGAAGGAAGCGATCTTGACCACGTCGCCGACCAGCTGTGGCGCATAGAGGTCGTCGGCCGTCGTGAAGTCCGTGCTGAAGAGCATCCGCGTCACCCATCCGCGCGCCACGTACACCAGCATTGCCAGCACGAGCACGGCGGGCAGGATGTGCCGGTAGGCGTTGCGCAGCTCGCCGACCAGAGCGCCGCGTTCGCTGATTGAAGCGAGTTTCGGCAGGTAATAGATGTTGATCGCTGCGGTGAGGAATAGCAGGTAGGCGTCCGACACCTTGCTGACAGCCTGCCAGTTGCCGACCTGTTGCCAGCCGAACTGGAGCGCAAGGTGGTCGCGAACGACGATGTTCACCAGCGGCGGAAGCAAGGCCGAGCTGATCGTCATCAACGAGAAGGCGGCCAGCCGGCCGTTCATCTCGCGATCGAAGCGCAGCCGCGGCAGGCTCTGGCGGAAGTAAGGGCTGTGCCACCACGAGGGAAGCGCCACCGCGAGCCATGCGAGCTGGCCGAGCACGAGGGCGAGCAAGGCACCGTAGAGCTGGAAACGACTGGCCAGCCAGGCGGCCATGGCGATGCCAAGCACCGACCCGATCACCTGGATAAACGCCAGCCGCCGCACGTCCATGAAGCCATTGATCACGGCCAGCACGTAGTTCACCGCGGCGATGCCCAACTGGGCGAGCGCAAGCACGCGGATGAGGCTCTCGAAGCTCGCGTCACCGAGGATCCAGATCGCGAGCTGCCGACTGAAGACCAGTGCGGCGAGCCCCATCAGGCACGACGCGCACAGCGCGTATGAAAGCGCCGCGGCGAGCAGGCGCGAAAGGCGTTGCGGGTCGCCGCGATACTCGGCTACGTACTTGACGATGCCGGCGCTGATCCCACCGCCGGCCAGCACGGCCAGCAGTGACATCAGGCTCATGAACTGGCCCAGCCTGCCGACGCCTTCGGGCCCGGCGAACCAGGCCACCAGCTTGATCACGACGAGCCCAGCCAGCAGCCGCGCGGCGGTGCCTATCGCTGAATAGAAGCCGGCGCGAGCCAGGTTCATGGCGAGGCCCTGAAGTTCAGGCAAGCGGCGATCACGCGCTCCACGGCCTCGTCACCCAGCGTCGGTCCGATCGGAAGACTCAGCACCTCCTCGTGCAAGCGCTCCGTCAGCGGCAAGCTGACTGCCTCGGCACCGGCGTAGGCCGGTTGCCGATGCGGAGCCACGGGGTAGTGAACCTGACTATGGACCCCATGCGCCAGCAGGTGTGCCTGCAAGGCATCGCGATGGGCACTGCGAACCACGAACAGGTGCCAGGCATGGCGCTCCTCGCTATGGAGCGCCGGCAACGCGATGTCCGGATGATGGATGGCCGCGAGGTAGCGTCGGGCGATCTCCCGGCGGCGCACCACATCCGCGTCCACGTATTTAAGCTTCACTCGCAACATCGCCGCCTGCATCTCGTCCAGGCGTGAGTTCACTCCCTGGTAGAGGTGCCGGTACTTCTCCAGCGAACCATAGTTGCGCAGTGCGGCCACGCGCCCGGCCAGCCCAGCGTCGGCGGTGACGACGGCACCGCCATCGCCCAGCGCACCCAGGTTCTTCGCGGGAAAGAAGCTGAAGGCAGCGGCGTCGCCGAAGGCGCCCGCACGGCGCCCGGACCACGCGGCGCCGTGCGCCTGCGCCGCGTCCTCGATCACCAGCAACTCGTGCCGATGGGCGATGGTCGTGAGCGTGGGCATGTCGGCCAGTTGGCCGTACAGGTGCACCGGCATGATCGCGCGCGTTCGCGGCCCGATGGCTGCCTCGACGCGTGCCGGATCGAGATTGAAGGTGGACAGCTCCGGCTCCACCGCGACGGGCACCAACCCACTCTGCGTAATCGCGAGGAAGCTCGCGATGAAGGTGTTGCCAGGTACGATCACCTCATCGCCATCGGCCAGCCTGCCCAGCGATTTGTACGCACGCAGGATCAGCGACAGCGCATCCAGCCCGTTGCCGACACCCACGGCGTGGGGCAGGCCGCACCATTGCGCGAACTCTCGCTCGAAAGCCGCCACTTCCTCGCCGAGCACATACCAGCCGGAGTCGATGACGCGCGCCGCGGCTGCCTTCAGTTCGTCGGCATGGCGTGCATTGATGGCACGCACATCGAGGAACGGGACGTCCATTACGCGTCCTTTGTCACAGGGCTAGCCCTTCCGCATAGCGCGCACCACGAGCTTCACGCAGGAACTGCGCGTAGTCGGTGATGTAGTCAGCCGGATCGTAGAACTGGTCGGCCAGTACCATCAGCACGCAGTCCTCGCTGAAGTCGTAGAGCTCTCGCCAGACCATGCTGCCGAGCAGCAGGCCTTGCGCAGGATCGTCGAGCACGACCGTTGCCGGACCGCTGCCGTCGTCAAGCAACAGCGTGACCGAGCCGCGAACCGGTACCGCCAGTTGTGTGAGGTGGCGATGGGCATGTTGCCCGCGATGTACGTCCGGCGTGTTGGCGAAGATGTAGTACACCCGCCGGATTTCGAATGGCACATTCCGGTTCTGCTCCAGGGAAATGAGCATGCCTCGGCTATCGCCGTGTTTCTGTAGCTGGATTCGCTCGATTTCCATGGTGTCGGCCAGGCACTGTTTCGTTGATGGCGTCATACGAACTTGAGTGCCGGCCCTTTCACCAAAGGTTGCGGCAACCTTCCGCCGCCGACATGGCACTCAATCGCATTGGCAGCGATGTGAAGGGCAGCTCGGGCATGGGACTGAATCCGCTGATTCCGTTGAAAGGCGACCCGCTGAGGGGCAAGTCGGCGAAGGGCGAGGGCCAGGCGGCCCTGGCACCCCTGCCACGACGGCTGCGCGTATTGCACTGGCTCACCGTGATCTGCGTGGTGATGGCCGCCGCCTTCATCCTTACCCGCGATCAGCTCGACGGACGCAGCGTGCGCCTCTGGTTGCTGGAAGGGCATCGCCACTTCGGCCTGTTCGTGCTGGTGCTGTTCGTCGTCCGCGTATTCGTTCGCCTGCGGGTTGGCAAACTGCCCCCTTCAGGTGACTCTCCGTGGCCGATGCGCGCCGCGGCCGGGCTGACCCATATCGCGCTTTATGCCCTGCTGGTCACCCTGCCCCTGCTCGGCTGGGCGCTGAGCAGCGCGGAGGGCAAACCCGCGCACCTGTTCGGCGCCACGCTGCCCAACCTCGTGGCGCCGGATGAGGACCTCGCCGACACCCTTCAGACCTGGCACCTCAATGCCGCCTGGGTGCTGCTGGGACTGGTGTGCCTGCATATCGCCGCCGCGCTCTGGCATCACTTTGTCATGCGCGACGGCGTGCTCCGCCGGATGTGGCCCAAGCACCGTCGCTGACCGCCCGAAGAAAACAAGGAAATGTCATGCTCTCCCATCTGATTCGACGCGCTACCCGCTGGGCACGCTCCACACACCTGGGCTGGGCCGTCGCGGCGCTGCTGATGCTCGCCAGCACGTCGGCACAGGCGATACCTGCCTATGCGCGACAGACCGGCTCGGCCTGCGCGGATTGCCACGCCGGCTCGTATGGTCCGCAACTCACACCTTACGGCATGCGCTTCAAGCTCAACGGCTTCACCGATACCGATGGCAAGGGTTTCAAGGTGCCGGTGTCTGGCCAGTTGAAGGAAACGTATACGAATCCGGCGACAGGCAAGAGCACCACGGATCTCACCGAAGGTGACCTCTACCTCGCTGGCCGCCTTACCGACCAGATCGGTGGTTTCGTGAAGGTCGAGGCCGATCGCACGGGAAAGAACACATACAACACGCGGTTGAGCAACGTGGACCTGCGCTTCGTTGCCAAGGAGCTGAAGCTCGGTGGCAAGGACCTCACCCTTGGCGTGAGCGTGAACAACAGCCCCGGCTTCCAGGATCCGATCGCCGCCTTGCCAAACGCGTCGTTCATCTCGCCGATAGGCGTGACCGGCACATTCCTCAGCCAATCCACCCCGAACGCACCGACCAACCGTGTCATCGGCGCGACGATGTACGCCCTCTACGACAAGAACTGGTATGGCGAAGTGGGAACTTACCGCTCGCTACCGACGTCGTCGCAGGATCACCTCGGTTACAACATCGCCAGCGACCCGGGCAAGTTGCACGACACCGGCTATTTCCGCTTCGCGTACATGAAGGACATGAAGAAGCAGTTCTTCTCCGCCGGTGTCGTGGCACTGACGACGCATCGATCGTTGCCGCGATCCGGGCCCAGTGACGACCTCACCGACCTTGGTTACGACCTCACCTACCAGTACCTGGGCAACCGCGAACACATTCTCCAGTTGAGTTACGTCAACATCCTCGAACAGCGGAAATACGGCGCGGACCTGTTCGGACCGGGTGGCGTGGCCGCGCCGGACCGTGGCGATGTCCACGATCAGACGCTCACGGCCACCTACACCTTCCACCAGACCTACAGCCTCTCGGTGTCGCACCTGATCAGCACCGGCAACCGCGACGATGTGCGCTATCCCCCCTTCGGTGATCCGAACGCCACGTCCAACATCGTCACGCTGTTCTGGGCACCGTTCGGCAAGGACGATTCGTACACCACCATCGCCAACCTCAAGCTGGCCGCCACCTGGTACCGCATCACGCGGTTCAACGGTCGCGAGGACAACATCTTCGGCGCTCCCCCCGGCGTCCGACCAACCCATGCAGGAGATCTGAATGCTTTCTCCCTTTCCGCCAGCCTGGCGTTCTGAGGCTCATCGCGGCCGGTGGCTGCACGGCATCGTCGTATGTGGGCTCCTGCTCGGCTGGCTCGCGGCATCCCCCGCCGCGCGGGCCGGTGACGCATCCGCCGGCGCCGATGTCTTCAAGTCCGAATGCGCCGAATGCCACACCGTGAAGGAGGGTCGCAACAAGAAGGGCCCCAGCCTGTTCGGCATTGTCGGGCGCCAGTCGGGCAGTATCGCCGACTACAACTATTCCGATGCGCTCAAGCAGGCACAGTGGACGTGGACCCAGGACAAACTTCACTGGTACCTGTCGCAACCTGCCAAAACGGCCAACCCCGGCACGAAGATGAAATACGATGGCCTCACCGACGCGAAACAGCTGGACGATCTTTTGTCTTACCTGAGCAGCGTTCACTGAAGACATCCGAATGACGACGTGATGCGGCAAAGCCACCCCGGGTCCACACATAGGGGTACCCCGCCGGCATGGTGGCTCGCCACCATGCCGGCGCGTTCGTGTGCCCGGCGCACCTGCCTGGTCGCCCTGCTGCTGGGAGCCTCATCGGGTGTGCTGCATGCTCAGTCGTCGAGCTTTGGCGGGGTCGTGGCGGTCAGCAACCAGTTGGTCGACCGCGGCCTGGCGGTCACGCCGAAGACCCCCGTCCTCCAGGGTGCCCTGTCCTGGACAACACCCTCGGGCTGGTCGCTCGGCCTGTCGGCCAGCAGCGAAACGCGTTCGCCAGGCCAGGTCGTGGAGACCCTCGCCCAGGCCTCCTATGCCTGGGCTCTGTCGAGCGACTGGCAGATGCAGACGGGCCTGCTCTACTACCGCTACGGCAACGACTCTCACTGGCGCATCTACGACCGCGTGGAGCTGGCTGCCAACTGGATCTACCGTGACGTCCTCACGGTGGGTGTCTCCGCGGCCCAGCTCATCCATACGGGCGGCCGCGGGCCGCGCGGGGCGGCCGATGTCGGCTTCCGCTGGCCGCTGGTCTGGCACCTGTCGGTATCCGCAGGCGTCGGCACGGCCCAGTACCTCCTCCCGCCTTACAACCGTGAATACCCCCGCTACCAATACGGGCATGCCGGGCTGGTATGGGAGAATGCGGGCTGGCGGGTCGAGCTCAATCACATCATGACCGAGCACGCGCCACGGCCCCGCGGATCCCCTGCCGTCTCACCATGGAATGCGACGGTTTCGCGAGCGTTCTAGGCAGGCGCCACCCGAGCCGGAGCAACCTTTTCCCTCGAAAGGGGTACTCACGCTGGTCTCCCGACTTGCTCCAACCAACGCCCATGAATGATGCGGACACCGACGCCGACTCCACCGACCGCCTGCTGCTCCAACGCATGGCGGCGGGCGACCGCGCAGCGCTCAGCGTGCTGTATCGCAGCTACCACGGGCGGTTGTGCCGCTTCTTATCAAGACTTACCCGACGCGCGGACATCATCGAGGAAGTCATCAACGACTGCCTGTGGATCACCTGGCAGAAAGCCGGCAGCTTCCACGGCGACTCGCGTGTCTCTACCTGGATCATGGGCATTGCCTACCGCTGCGGCCTCAAGGCGCTGCGCCAGCACGGCAGTGAACCGGTGGACGAAGACTCGGTTCCCGAAGATCGCATTCCCTCCCACGACCCCGACGAAGACCGCGAACTACGCGACTGGCTGGGCAAGGGGATGGACCGACTCACGGTGGACCAGCGAGTGGTGATCGAGCTGGTCTACGGCGTCGGCCACACCCTGGACGATGTCGCCGTCATCATGCAGTGCCCGGTCGGCACGGTGAAAGCACGCCTGTTCCACGCGCGGGTAAAACTGCGCAATGTGCTCCCGGGCCTTGCCGGTGCCACATCCGTTACTAGGGAGAATGTGCCATGAGGATGCCGACGGATACCGGCCGTGAATGTGGCCGCGCCTGGGAAGCCATGCCCTGGGTGCTCCAGGACAGTGCACCGCAGGAACAGACCGAGTGGCTGATGAGCCACCTGGCCAACTGCGACGGTTGCCGCGCGGAGTTCGAGCAACAGAAACGCCTGCGCCTGGCGATGTCGCTGCCGGCGGACGTGTCCATCGACCCGGAACTCGGTCTGCGCCGCCTGCTAGCCCGCATCGACGCCCCGGCGTTGATAACCGCGCCTGCACGGGCCACCGGCGGTAGCTGGCTGACCCGCGCGTTGGTAGCGGCCGTGCTCATCCAGGCGGTCGGACTGGGCATGCTGGGCGCCAGGTTCTGGGCGGAAGGCACGCCTCAGCCGGTCTACCGCACACTGAGCCAGGACGCCGCGCCCGTGCCGGCAGGCGCTATCCATGTTGTTCCCGACAGCGGCATGAAGCTGGCCGACTGGAACACGCTGCTGCGTTCAATGCAGTTGCAGGTGATCGGTGGCCCGAACGACGTGGGCGCTTATACCGTGATGCCTGCGGGCGGTGCCGCGGCGTCGACCCAGGCTGTGCAGCACCTTCGCGCCACGCATGGCATTCGTCTCGCTGAGCCGGTGAACGCCAATCCATGAAAATCGGGGTTGTCACGCTGTTGGTCCTGCTTACAACGCTGACGGCCTGTGCTCCGGCGCGCTCGATTCCGTCAGCGGAATCCAGCGCGAGCGCCACACCGGCCAACGCGGTCACTCGCATGGACAGCCGCCGTGACATCGTGCTCGCGGTGGCCAATCCACTCGCACCGGCCGCCACGCACGCCGGCTCCAGTCTGCTCGGCTACACACCGTCGGCGCAGTATGGCGCGGGCCAGCGAGCGATTTCCGAGCTCACGGCCTTGAAGCAGCGCTATGGCCTGCAGGAAGTCAGTGGCTGGCCGATCAAGGCCCTCGATCTTTACTGCGTCGTGCTCCACCCCGCGCCGGGCGTGGATCGCGATGAACTGATCGCCGCGCTACAAAAGGACGAGCGCGTGCAGCTTGCGCAGCCGCTGCAGGATTATTCGGTGTACTCCGCCGATACCAGCGACTCGCACAAGTACAACGATCCCTACGTCGACCTGCAACGCGGGTTCGTGGAAACCGACGCCGCGCTTGCGCACAACGTGAGCCAGGGCGAAGGCGTCCGGGTCGCCATTGTCGATACCGGCGTGGACATGAGCCACCCCGACCTGCGCGGACACATCGGCGACACCCGCAATGTCGTCGACGACGATACCTCCGCCTTCGACCACGACAGCCATGGCACCGAAGTCGCCGGCATCATCGCGGCCATCGGCGACAACCACCAGGGCATGGTCGGCATCGCACCCAAGGCCAGGCTGAGCGTCTACAAGGCCTGCTGGTATCCGGCCGATGCCCGGGGCGGCGCGCGTTGCAACTCATTTACCCTGGCCAAAGCGCTGGCCGCGGTGAACGATACCGATGCGCGCATCGTCAATCTCAGCCTCGGCGGTCCCGCGGACCCGCTGCTCAGCAAACTGCTCGCCAAGATCCTCAGCGAAGGCCGCATCGTCATCACCGCCATGCCACCGGATGGCAAGCTGAGCGGTTTTCCCGACGGGGCCCCCGGCGTCATTGTGGTCCGGACCAGCGCCACGACACCCGCTCCACCCGGGGTGGTCAGCGCGCCAGGGAACGACATCCTCACCACCCAGCCCGGCGGCGGCTACGACTTCTCATCCGGCTCCTCGATGGCCACTGCCCATGTGAGCGGCATCGTTGCCCTGATGCTCTCGCTGGCCCCCAGCCTCGACCCGGCGGCGGTCCACGCGATCCTGCTGAGCAGCAGCGCGCAGAAGAAAGGGATGCTCGAAGTGAATGCCGCAGGGGCTGTCGCCGCCCTGAAAAAGACCGCCAGAACGGGCCGCTGAGTCACCCCGGGCGGCCAGGCCACGCCCCCGTCGCGGATCGCGTAAAATCGCCCCATGCGCATCGGCCCTTACTCCATCGCGCCCGGCGTGGTGCTCGCGCCCATGGCTGGCGTCACCGACAAGCCCTTTCGCCTCCTGTGCAAGCGCATGGGAGCGGGCCTGGCCGTGTCCGAGATGACCACCGCCGACCCGCGCCTGTGGAACACGACCAAGTCGCTGCGCCGCATGGACCACGACGGTGAACCCGAGCCGGTCAGCGTGCAGATTGCCGGCTACGACCCGGGCATGCTCGCCGAGGCTGCGAAGTACAACGCGGACAATGGCGCGCAGATCGTCGACATCAATATGGGCTGTCCTGCCAAGAAGGTCTGCAACGTGTGGTCGGGCTCCGCCCTGCTCCAGGACGAACCGCTGGTGGCGCGCATTCTCGCCGCCGTGGTCAAGGCGGTCGACATCCCCGTCACCCTGAAGATCCGCACCGGCTGGGATCGCGACAATCGCAATGCCCTGACCATCGCACGCATTGCCGAAGATGCAGGTATTGCCGCCCTCGCCGTGCACGGCCGCACCCGCGCCGACAAATACGAAGGTGAGGCCGAGTACGCGACCATCGCCGCGGTGAAGGCCAGTGTGCGCATTCCGGTAATGGCCAACGGCGACGTGGTCACCCCCGAGAAAGCGCGCGAGGTCCTCGCGGCCACCGGTGCCGACGCCATCATGGTCGGTCGGGGTGCCCAGGGGCGTCCGTGGATCTTCCGCGAGATCGCGCACTTTCTCGCCACGGGTAACCACCTCGCCGAGCCCACACCCACCGAAGTACGCGACATCCTGTGTGGTCACCTCGACCATCTCTATGCGTTCTACGGCGAAAAGATGGGCGTGCGCATCGCGCGCAAGCACCTGGGCTGGTACGCGAAAGACCGCCCGGAGAACGCGGCCTTCCGCGACGTCGTCAATCGCGCCGAAGACGCGGCCACGCAAACGCGCCTGACCCGCGAGTACTTCGACACCCTGGCCGCCTGACCCTTGTGGGAGCCGCTTCAGCGGCGATTCCGCGGCAGCGGACAAGCGGTGAGGCAAGCACCCATCGCCGCTGAAGCGGCTCCCACAGGGAAACAGCGATCAGGCTGCCGCCAGGACCGCCTTCATCTTCTCCCGATCCAGTTCCTTCTCCCACGCGCACACGACGATCGCGGCAACGCCATTGCCAACCAGGTTGGTCATCGCCAGTCCCGTGCCGAGGAACCGATGGATGCCAAGAATCAGGACCATGCCAGCCACAGGCACCACCGGAACCACGCTCAGCGTCGAGGCAAGCATCACCAGCGCCGCGCCAGCGACGCCGCTCGCACCCTTCGAAGTCAGCATGCCGACGATGGCCACGGTGATCTGCTGCTCGATCGTCAGGTCGATGTTCAGTGCCTGCGCGATGAACAGGATCGCCATGGTCAGGTAGATGTTGGTGCCGTCGAGGTTAAACGAATAGCCGGTCGGCACGACCAGGCCCACCGTTTCCTTCGGGCAACCCAACTCCTCCATCTTGCGCATCAAGGGTGCCAGCACGACCTCCGAGGAGCTCGTGCCCAGCACGATGAGCAGTTCGTCGCGGATATAGGCGCAGAAACGCAGGATGCTGAAACCTGCGATGCGCGCGACGATGCCGAGCACTACCACCACGAAGAGCACGCAGACTACATAAAAGCTTCCGATCAACTCCATCAGCGGCACCAGCGACACCACGCCGTACTTGCCGATGGTGAAGGCCATGGCACCGAACGCGCCGATGGACGACACCGCGGTGATGTAGTGCACGATCTTGAAGAACACCTGCGCGCCGGCCTCGATCACGTCGTAGACGGGCTTGCCTCGATCACCCGTTGCCGCCAGTGCGCAGCCGAACAACACCGAAATGAGCAGGATCGAAAGCACGTCGCCCTTGGCGAACGCGCTGATGAAGGTATTCGGGATGATCGCAAGAAGGAACTCGATCGACTCGATGTTATGACCCTGCGCGACGAGGTTGCCGATCTCGCCGGACTTCAGTGTGGTCGGATCCACGTTGAAGCCCGTACCCGGATGGAAGATATGCCCTGCGACCAGGCCGAAGAAGAGCGCCACCGTCGAGATCATCTCGAAATAGAGCAGGGCCTTGCCACCCACGCGGCCGACCTTGCGCATGTCGCGCATGCCGGCGATGCCGGTCACCACGGTGCAGAAGATGATCGGTCCGATCACCATCTTGATCAGCGCGATGAACGCGTCGCCGAGCGGCTTCATCTTCACCGCGTACGCGGGCGACAGGTAACCGAGAATCACGCCGATCACCACCGCGACCAGCACCTGGATGTAGAGCTGCCGGTAGAAGGGCTTGCGCGGCTTCGGCGACGGGAGCGTGATGGAGGTGCTGGGTCGTGACATGAGTGTGCTCAGGTAAAGTCGTACAGGCGCGCGGGATTGTCGACCAGGAGGCGCTTGCGCAGCGACTCGTCCGGGCAGAAGCGGAACATCAGGTCGACCAGACCGCCATCGTTGGGCATGTCCTTGGAGATGTTCGGATGCGGGAAGTCAGTTCCCCACAGCACGCGATCCGGCGCGGTTTCGATAAGGGCGCGAGCGAACGGGATGGCGTCATCGAACGGACGCTTGCCCACCGACACGCGCTCCGCGCCGCATACCTTGACCCAAGCCAGGGGATTGTCGCGCATCAATGCCACGAGCAGGCGGAATGGTTCCTGTTCGACACCTTGCGCGGCCTGGACCCGCCCCATGTGATCGATCACGAAGGGCACGCGGATCTTCTTGAGGACATCCTGAAGTTCAACGATGTCGTTGGCGTCCAGGTGCAGCACGACGTGCCAGCCCATTTCTGCAACACGATCCAGCACGCGCCAGAACACACGCATGTCCGGGCGGCCACCAAGGTGCTGCACGAAGTTGAAGCGCACGGCGCGCACGCCGCCAGCGTTCAGTTCCGCCAGACCCGCCTCGCCGATGTCGTCGTCGACGATGGCCACGCCACGGTAGCGGCCCTGGCCGCGGGCGATAGCATCGAGCATTGCGGTGTTATCGGTGCCGTGACAGCTCGCCTGAACGATTACGCCGCGGTCGAAACCGAGGAAGTCATGCAGCGCCACCAGGTGTTCGTAGGGGGCATCCGGTGGCGTATAGCTGCGATCGGGTGCGTAAGGAAAACGATCGGCAGGGCCGAAGACATGGCAGTGCGCGTCGCAGGACGTCGGGGGCATCACCTGCTCGGGCTTGGTGGGATTCACATCGGGTGGAAGGCAGGATTTCATGTTCACTCGTTCGGCAGGTCGTCGACGTAGCGCAGGCCGGCTTCGGCCAGGCGCGGGCGCATGTCATAAATATCGAGACCGAGTTCGCCCGCGGCGAGACGCCCGCGCTTGGCTTCCTCGTTGAGCACGCGCTTGCGCGACGCCGCGATGGCCGCGTCGACAGTCGCGAAAGGAACAACCACGATGCCATCGTCGTCGGCGACGATCGCGTCGCCGGGTCTTACGTACTGACCGCCGATGACGACGGGTACGTTGACCGAGCCAAGCGTGGCCTTGACCGTGCCGCGCGCATGTACGGCGCGCGCCCAGACGGGAAAGCCCATGCGCCGCAGCTCGGCGGTGTCGCGCACGCCCGCATCGATGACCAGGCCGGCCACGCCTCGCGCCATGAGCGAGGTGGCGAGCAGGTCACCGAACATCCCGTCGTCATTTTCCGTGGTGCAGGCGACCACGAGGATATCGCCCGGCCGGCACTGCTCCACGGCGACATGCAGCATCCAATTGTCGCCGGGCTGGGCGAGCACGGTGACCGCGCTGCCGGCGATGGCCACGTCCTGCTGGATGGCGCGGATCGGCGTCTGGAGCAAACCGCTGCGACCCTGCGCCTCGTGCACCGTGGCCACGCCCATCGCCGAAAGTGTGGCGGCCTGATCGTCGCTGATTTCCGGACGGTTGCGTACGACGACGCCGATCATGCGAGGGTGCCCTGGGTCACGTGCGGGAAGACGCGCTGGAACGCTTCCGCATAAGTGATCTTGAAGTCCGAGTTACGCGACGCCTGCGCACCACGCTGCAGGCCGACACGCGTGTAGTACTCCCACAGGTGTTCCTGCGCGCGCATGGTCTCGAAGGCGGCCCGTTTCTTCTCCCACACCGGCGTGATGTCGAGGAACAGTTCCGGCCTCCACTCGCACTGCTCGGGCTGGTGCGGCTCGAACAGGAAGACCGGCGGTGCGCCGATCACCGGGACGGCCGGCTCGTGGCCGTGCGCCTGCGCCACCACACGCGCCTCCTGGGCGATATGCGTGGCCAGCGGATGATCGAAGTTGTACGGGTCCTTCAGCGAGTGACTCAGCACGAAGGAGGGGCGCAGCTCGCGATAGATCTTCGCCAGGCAAAAGACCACGTCGAGGTCGGCGCGCATCGGGTAGTCGCCGATGTCGAGGAATTCGATGCTCGCACCAAGGATGCCGGCGGCTTCCTCGGCTTCGGCGCGACGATCGGTCTTCACGCGGTCCATGGTCATGCCGGGCTGGCGCCACAGCTTGGCGGACTCGCCGCGCTCTCCGTAGGAAAGGCAGACGATATGTACGCGCCAACCCTGTGCGGCATGCAGCGCAATGGCACCGCCGGCGCGCCAGACGAAGTCGGCGGAGTGGGCACTCACGATGAGCGCGGTCTTCGTATCGGACATGGGTAACTGCTCCAGGGAGGATTCAGGCGGTGGGGCCGCGCCAGATCGAGGGGGAAATAGGTACGCTGCCGCGCATCAGCAGCCGGGCGGTCCGCAGCAATGCCGCGCGAACCACGCGCGTGCCAGCGAGGCCGACTTCGACGCTGAACTCGCCGCTCGGATGCTCGATCGACAGCGAACGCGTGTCGCCTTCGCCGGGAACCGCGAGATCGTGGGCGACCGTGCCGGGAAGGACCGCGGCCGTGGCCACCGTGACCGCGCCAAGCACGCCGATCGAGCTATGGCAGTCATGGGGAATGAAGGTACGCGTACTGATCGCGCCGCCCGCGCGCGGTGCGGAAACGAGGGTGATTTTCGGAATCGGTTTCTTGCTCACGTCACCGAGATTCATCAGCGGACCCGCCTTCAGGCGTAACGCTTCGATGCGAGTCTTCAGCGCCGTATCGGCGTCGAGCGCTTCCGGTCGCTCGTCGCCGCGCACGCCGAGGTCGCTCGCCGCGATGATCATCACCGGCATGCCGTTGTCGATCAGGGTGACGGCAACGCCGTCGATGGTGTCGCGGAGGTTGCCTGTCGGCAGGAGGCTTCCGCTGACCGATCCCTCTGTATCGAGAAAGCCGCAACTCACCGCTGCCGCCGGTCGCGGCACCCCGTCGATGCGCGCGGTGCCGTCGTACACGGGGTTACCGAAGGGCGTATCGATGGTGATCTCGGCGATGACGCCGGTGTTCACCGTGCGCACACGGCGTATGGTGCTGCCATGGTCACCGGCGAGCAGGCCAGCCTCGATGGCGGCCGGGAGTGCCGCGGCGAGCATATTGCCGCAGTTCGGCGTGGTGTCGACGGTGGCGTCCGCGATGCCGACTTGGGCAAAGAGGAAGTCAAGGTCGGCGACGCCGTCCTCGGGGACCGAGAGGATGCCTGCCTTGCTGGTGAGCGTGCGCGCGCCACCGAGTCCGTCGATCTGGCGTTCGTCGGGAGATCCCATGACTGCGAGGATCACTGCGTCGCGGGTGGCTTTTTCCTCGGGGAGGTCGCTGGCGAGAAAGAACGGCCCCTTCGAGGTGCCGCCACGCATGTACCAGCAGGGAATCTCATGAGCCATCGCCATCACCACGGTCTTGAACCGGGACGATGGTCGTCGTGACGGGCGAGACGAACAACGCGATGCCGCACCTATCTGCTATGCACAATCCTCATGACGGATCTTGTGAATTGCATTTGATGCAACGCAGCAATACTTCCCTCACGGCGGACAACCTCACTGCGGGAGCCGCTTCAGCGGCGAACCTTTTGGCTATGCCACAGGATCCAACCGACCTTCGGCAATCAACTCATCAACGAGCACCAGGGTCCGCTCGGTAATAGTGCTCATCGGCCGCTGCGTCGGCGTCGCCACGACCAGACGCGTGACGATACTCGGCATCACGATGGGCACCGCGCGCAGGTGATGCTCGCCGCGTCGTGCCAGCAGCGCGTTGCGCGAGAGCACGCCGTACCCGACGCCACGCTCCACGAGATCGAGGAGCGAGCGAACGGCGTCGATCTCGAGGCGAATGTCGAGCGAGACACCGTAGCGTGCCGCATCGGCTTCGATCAGCTGGCGCACGGAATGCAGCGGCGAGGGAATGATCAGGGGATATTGGCCGAGCGTTCCCAACGGAACTG
Source organism: uncultured Luteibacter sp. (assembly GCA_966191635.1). GTDB lineage: Bacteria > Pseudomonadota > Gammaproteobacteria > Xanthomonadales > Rhodanobacteraceae > Luteibacter. Next base: position 78,891 of record CBIGPO010000012.1, on the reverse strand, counting down.
TGTCAGGCAGCGTGCGTCCATCACGCGTGCTACCGATCAGGTAAAGCTCTTCGGAATGTACGTGGCGAAAGCGCATGTTCGCGTTCACCGCCGGGTTGTACAGCAGTGCGCAGTCCAGGCGCCCCAACTGCAACCATTCCAGCAGGCTCGCGCTCAACGCTTCGACCACGCTGATCTGCGCGGCCGGGTAGCGTTCGCGAAATCGCATGACCAGCTCGACCGTCAATAGCGAACCCACGCTGGGCGGCACACCGATGGCCATCTTGCCTGCCTGCACCCCTCGGGCCTGGCCGAGCTGCAGACGCGCCACTTCCACCTGCCGAAGGATGCCCCGCCCGTGCTCGACCAGCTCGCGGCCCGCCTCGGTGGCGACGACGCCGCGACCGTTGCGTTCCAGCAGGTGCGTGCCCAGCTCCATCTCAAGCTGGCGCACCTGGCGGCTGAGGAGCGACTGGGAGACATCCAACGTCGCGGCGGCACGCGTGAGGCTGCCGAACTCGACGATACGGATGAAGCTCTGCAGGTGTTTCAGATCCAAGGTTGCGTCGCGCACCGGTTGTCCAGGGTGATCCGATTATGACGCGAATGCGGTGTGGGTGGCGTCACTGGCTACCCGGCCCACCCATGTTCACCATCACCCGCAGACCGATCACGATGGCGTTGGCCGGCACCCGCTTCACGCCCACCGTGTTGCCGAGGATGTCCGGGTGCACGATGTACTGCAGGTTCGGCACCAGGCTGACCACGGGGAACAGCTTGTAGCTGTAGTTGAGCTCGGTCATCCACTCGTTGCGCGCAAAGTGGTCGTTGGTGCCGCTGTTCTTGTGAATCACGTCGTCCTCGTAGCCGACGGCCTTTCGGCTGAAACGGAACAGCGTGCCCTGGAAGCCCAGCGAATCGTTCGGGCGGGCAGCTGACAGGCCGGTCCATAGCAGACCGAAGGTGGACTGCAACGTATAGTTCTCAGCATTGTCCAGCGGGCCCGTGATCGAGCCGAACACCGCGAGATTGCGCGTGTTGCTGTTCGCATCCGGCTTCCAGACGACCTTGTCGGCGAGCACGTAGAGGCCGTACCGACCGCCATCGTAGTTGCGCGCCGTGCCACCGACGAGGCCGCGGTGCAGGCCCTTCGTATTGAGTTCCGGGTCGGTGAAGTCGGCGGAGTTGTACCAGCCGCCGATCTTCAGGTGCTTCGGGTAGGGATCGTTGGCGAAGTTGGTTTCGTAGCCGGCTTCCACCGGGATCATCACGCCGGTGGCGTTGTTGAAGCCCCAGTTGAGTCCGTTGTTGTTGCGCCGGTCGGGATTGATTTCGAACGCGCCGATCGACAGGTACCGGGCGTCGGGTTGGTACTTCACGCGTGCACCCCAGTTCACATACGGAAAACCACTGAAGCCGCCGGACGTGTTGGTGAGTTGGTACGGACAATCCGGTGCGCTGACGAAACGGCAACCGTAGGTGGAGCGCGCGAATTGCCAGGTTGCGTTGAGCCGGCCGGCAAGCACGTTGATGTGGCTGTCGGAGAACTGCTGTTCCCAACTCAGCTGCGCGAGTTCCCACTGGCGCTTCGGATACCAGTAGCCCTGGATCTTCTGCAGGACGCCGATGTCGTCGGCCGCCACGCTGTGGCCGTAGTAGCGGGCGAAGGTGATGTGCATCTTGCCGCCATCGATGCCGGCGAGCTTGCCCATGTCGAGATCTGCACCGCCGACCACACCGCCGCCGTTGGTCGCGCCAAGGCGCTCGCCACCGCGCACGCTTCCGGCCCAGTCGTTGGCCCAGACGAAACGCAGGGCGATGCCGTCGTCACGCAGACGATCCACCGGGCCGCGGGGGTCCTTCGGTGTCTCCGCTGTCGTCTGGCGGGACTCCTGTGCGTCCGGAGTCGTCTGCGCTACGGCTGCCGAAGCGGCGACGGCGAACAATGCGGCAATGGCGAAACGATGGATCATGGATAGAAGCCCCTGGAGCCGCCGACGGATGGCGGAGCGAGGCGATGCTGTCGGCCCGGCGGCCGCAGAACAATGCGATCGGAGAACTATCAGGTATGCGAAGAACGCATGACTTGCATTACGTCATGAGTATTGTGCATTGCATCACAACGCCAACACCCCCCGGAAGGCGCGCTCCCGGGCTCACGCCGCGCGGGAATGCGGCGGCGGCACATGGGTCACGACACGCCGGGTCACGGCATCACCAAGGTCGCGTGAATCCCGGCTAGGAGAAGGAACAGTACATGGCACGATTAATTACGCCGTCCCGTTTAGGATTGGCAGCAGGCGTTGAATCCCGAGGCGAGCCCATGAGCGAGAAAGAACTGCCCGACGTCCCAGGCGTCGCCGACTACGATGGTGCGGCGGGCGGATGGGGCGCGTTAGGCGCCGTGGCGCGAGCCATCAGCGGGCAGCTCGCCTTCGGCCGCGAGACCCTCGCGCTGCACCGGATGAACCAGCCGACCGGCTTCGATTGCCCGGGCTGCGCCTGGCCCGACCCGAAGGAAACCTCCTCGTTCGAGTTCTGCGAGAACGGCGCCAAGGCCGTCACCTGGGAGGCCACGGCCAAGCGCGTGAAGCCGGAGTTCTTCGCCAAGAACAAGGTTGCCGACCTGTGGAACCTCAGCGACTACACCCTCGAGGGCCTCGGGCGGATCACGCACCCGATGGCGTACGACCGCACCAGCGATACCTACCAGCCGATCGAATGGGACGAGGCGTTCCGTCGCATCGGGGAAGCATTGCGCGCCCTACCCAACCCGAACATGGCCGAGTTCTACACGTCCGGACGTGCCTCGAACGAAGCCGCCTTCCTCTATCAGCTGTTCGTTCGCGAATACGGTACGAACAATTTCCCCGACTGCTCGAACATGTGCCACGAAGCCACCAGCGTGGGCCTGCCGAAGTCGATCGGTTCGGGCAAGGGCACCGTGCTGCTCGAGGATTTCGACCATTGCGATGCCATCTTCTGCATCGGCCACAATCCCGGCACCAACCATCCGCGCATGCTGTCGACGCTACGTGAGGCCTCGCTGCGTGGCGTGCCCATCGTGGTGCTCAATCCATTGCCGGAACGCGGCCTGGAACGATTTACCTCACCCCAGCATCCGGTGGAGATGCTCACCAACAGCTCGGTGCGCATCGCTTCGACGTATTACAAGCTGAAGATCGGCGGCGACGTGGCCGTGCTCAAGGGCATCATGAAGTTCCTGCTCGCCGCCGACCAGACCGCGATCGCCGCAGGCCAGCCGGGTGTCATCGACCGCGAGTTCATCGAAGCGAACACCACCGGCTACGAAGCACTCGTTGACGACATCAATGCCACCTCCTGGGACGCCATCGAAGCGAAGTCCGGACTGAGCCGGGCCGAGGTGGAAGCGGCGGCCGATATCTACGCCAAGGCCAAACGCGTCATCGTTTGTTACGGCATGGGCATCACCCAGCACGCCCATGGCACCGAAAACGTGCAACAGATCGCCAACCTGCTGCTCCTGCGCGGGAACATCGGCCGTCAGGGCGCCGGCATCTGTCCCTTGCGCGGTCACAGCAACGTGCAGGGCGACCGCACCGTCGGCATCACCGAGAAGCCGAACGAGGACCTCAATAACGGCATCCGCAAGACCTACGGCTTCGAGCCGCCGGTGGAACATGGGCACGATGCGGTCGCCGCAGTGATCGCCATCCGCGACGGCCGTTCGAAGGCGCTGGTCGCCCTCGGCGGCAACCTCGCCGTGGCCATGCCGGATACCGAGGAAACCTTCGAAGCGATGCGCGGCCTCGATCTGGCCGTGCACATCGCGACCAAGCTCAACCGTTCGCACCTGATCCTCGCCAGGCAATCTTTTATCCTGCCCTGCCTCGGCCGTACCGAGCTGGACGTGCAGGCGACCGGGCCGCAATCGGTCACCGTAGAAGATTCGATGTCCATGGTTCATGCCTCCGCCGGCAGCCTGACGCCAGCTTCCGAATACCTGAGGTCGGAGCCGTGGATCGTGCGCGGCATCGCCAAAGCCACGCTTCCACAGACGCGAGTCGACTGGGACGGCCTGGTCGGCGATTACGACCTGATTCGCGAGGACATCGAGAAGGTCTTCCCGATCTTCTTCGACTTCAACGAGCGTGTGCGCCAGCCAGGTGGCTTCCGTCTGCGCGTGGCGGCGAGCGAGCGCGACTGGGCCACACCGGACAAGCGTGCCCAGTTTCTCCTTGCGCGGGGTCTGGATGAGGACCCCTTGCTGGAAGAGGGCAGCCTGATGCTGACCACGATCCGCTCGCACGATCAGTACAACACCACGATTTACGGGCTGAACGATCGCTACCGCGGTGTCACCGGAAGGCGCGATGTGATCTTCATGCACGCGAACGACCTCGCCGCACGCGGCCTCAAGCATGGTGACCGGATCGACGTGGTCGCCACCGGTGTCAATGCCGCCGATGGCAAGCGACGCGCCGTGGATGGCTTCGTTGCCGTGGAGTACGACATCGCGGAAGGCTCGGTGGCGATGTACTACCCCGAAGGCAATGCACTCATCGCCCTGGAAAGCCACGACCGCCGGTCCGGCACGCCAGCCTACAAGTCGGTGCCGGTGCGAATCACGGTTTCGGCTCAGCCGGTGCGAAAAGTACCGACGGCAGGTGTCGCACATGCCATCTGATCGACAGTCACCGAAAGGCTGTGCGACACGGCCCGTGCTCCGCGTGGAGCGCGGCGTCGCGACGCCGGACGACGATCGTCTTGCCGAGGAGGTGCCCATCGCGATGCACTTCGATGGCGAGCCATTCGCGGTGATGATGGCAACGCCGACCGACCTGGAAGACTTCGCGCGCGGGTTCGCCCTCACCGAAGGTCGTGTCGGTTCGGTCACGGAGATCGAGCGGATCGACATACAGGAGGTCCTCGAAGGCATCACCGTAAACATCCGCACCGCCAAAACCTGTAGGAGCCGCTTCAGCGGCGAAGGGAGCTTGCCTCAGACTTCACCGGAAGGCTCCGCACGGATCGCCGATGAAATCGGCTCCTACAACAGCACTGCCGATGAAATCGGCTCCCACAAAGAGCGGCTGCTGCCCGGTCGCAGCGGTTGCGGTATTTGTGGCAGCCGCGAGCTTGAGGACGTGGTGCGCCACCCCGACCCTGTGGGCATGGGTCCGACGATCGGCGTCGACGCCATCGAACGGGCGCTGGAATCGCTGCGCGCGTCGCAACCGATCAACACCTTCACCGGCTCCGTCCACGCGGCGGCATGGGCGCTTCCCGATGGCGCGCTCGTCTGCGTGCGCGAGGATGTCGGTCGACACAACGCGCTGGACAAACTGATCGGCGCGATGAGCACCACGCAAATCGACCCCGACGATGGATTCGTCGTAATCACCAGCCGCGCGAGCTATGAGATGGTGACCAAGGCGGCGGTTGCCCATATCACCATCGTCGTGGCGATATCGGCACCGACAGCGCTGGCCGTGCATCTGGCCACCGATTGTGGACTGACCCTGATCGGGTTTGCGCGGCCGGGGCGGTTTAACGTTTATAGCCGGCCGCAGCGGATTATTTGAGGTGGGGAATCGCCGCTGGAGCGGCTCCCACATACAGCCGCTCCGGAATGCCTCCTGCTGGATTTCTAGTTTCGGCGGCGGCGCAGGCTGTCTTTTACATCGACGTCGAAGCGAACAGTGGTTGCCACCGTGTCGTGACCAGGGATGTCGAACACGAGGCCATCCTTGCTCGGCAGGCGCGACTGCAAGGCGGACAGTTCGCTCATCGGCACCTTGAGTCGCCACTCGTGGGCATTCCCCTCCAGCGTGCATGAACCGCCATCGGTGGCGTCCACCGAGTAGCGCATGACGAAAGCCTTGCCGAAGGCGGTCGAGCCGAGCAGGGCGACATTCCCGAGCAGCTCACCCAGTTCGTCCTCGTCGATCCGCACGCGGACCGTATCGTTCTCCAGCTGTACCCTCATGCGTTCGCCTCGCGCCATTCGTCAGGGGTGTTGCAGTTGGCCAGAAGGAGCGGATCCATTCCGTCCAGAGGCAGTGTGGTCGTGCCGATCCGCATCTGCAAGGCGGAGACCGAACAATCGCGACCGGTCTGCGTCATCAGCACCGCGAGCGCATCACGCGTTCCGGCGTCGAGGGTGAGCCGCATCGGCAGCGGATGACCTGCCCATCGCGTCGCCCGCAGCGAGCGTTGCGACAACAAGGGTGCAAGCACGGCATAGCCCAGCCGCGGCATGTCCACCGGCACCACCAGCAGGTCCGCGTCGGGGAGCACATCCGCTGCGCTGGCCAGGCCTCCGACCGGACCGGCCTCCGGCCAGCGATCGGGAACGCCACCCGGGCGCGACCCGCTCACCACGACCCGCTCCACGCCCATGCTGAGCAAGATGTGCGCGGTGCGGTCGAGCATGCTCTGGCCATCGATCTCCATCAGTGCCTTGTCCTCGCCCATGCGCGACGACAGGCCACCGGCGAGGATAAGGCCGATGATCATGTGGCGTCCGCCGGATCCAACGGCCATGCGTCAACCGATGCCGCGTAAGCATCCTGCGACGACAACCACACATTTGCGAGCGTGTACGGCAGGATGCGATAGGCCGCCTGCGCGGGCGTCATATGCGCGATCGGCAGACCCGCCTCGTCACGAGAAAGCTGGCCCAGTGCAAAGTGCTGCATGCCTTCGCGCACCACGGGTGGGGCCAAGAGACGCGTGCGCGAGGGCCGCTCCGGTGGCAGCCCCGCCATGGCCCGTAGTACGGGAGCCACGAAAAAACGATAGCCCACGGCCACGGCGATGGGATTGCCCGGCAGGGCGATGACCAGTGGACCGTTCTCGAAACGTGCGGTGAGCAGTGGCTTGCCCGGTCGGATCGCGACCTTGTGGAAGAGTTCACGGGCGCCCAGTGAGGCGAGTGCCGCGGGCACGAAGTCGAAACGGCCTGCCGACACCGCGCCCGTGGTGATGATCAGGTCGGCGCGGCGCGCCAGCGCGTCCCGAAGGGCGAGGTGAAACGCGTCGCCCTGGTCGGGCACCCGCGTGCGCCCGACCGCTTCGACGCCCCAACGCGACAGGCTCGCCGCGAGGAAGGGTCCGTTGGAATCATGGATGCCGGCCAGCGGCAACGGGCCACCCGCATTGAGTTCGCTGCCGGTGTTGATGATGGCCACGCGGGGCCGTCGGACAACGTCCAGGTGGCCGAGTCCAAGCGCGGCAAGCAACATCACCGCCGCCGGATCGATACGCCGCGCGACGGATAACGCGATGTCGCCAACTTCGATGTCACTACCGGCACGACGTACGTTCTGGCCGCGACGCTCCTCCGTGACAAAGCGCACGCGATCGCCATGACGCTCGGTACGTTCCACCGGCACCACGGTATCGAAACCGGCAGGCATGCGTGCGCCTGTGGCGATCTCGCAGGCCTCCGCGTTGGGGTAGTCGTGGGTGTCGTCGCCGGCCGCATGCATGGCGGTAACGGCGTAGGTCGAATCGGCGGGGATCGTCTCCCCTGGTGCGCGCACGGCATAGCCGTCCATCGCGGCGTTGTCGAAGCCCGGCAGCGAATCGGGGCTGACGATGTCACGTGCCAGAAAGCGCCCCGGTGCGGCGTCGACGTCGACACGCTCGCTGTCGAGCGTGACGGCTTCGCCTAGTAACAGGGCCAGTGCATCGGGATAGGAAATCATGGGTGGAGCGTAACCCGGCGGGGCCTTGCCAGCACCTATCGCCGATGAATCGGCTCCCCCAAAAACAGCGGGCTCCCACAAAAAACAGCCGGCTCCCACGGGACCCCGGGACTGACCGGGGACCCTGCGGGAGCCGCTTCAGCGGCGATGCTTCATCACGCCAACTTGCGAGCAGCCTCCTGCACAGCCGCCGGACGGTAAGCGTGGAACGCCACCGTGGCCGAGGCACGACCCTGGCTCAGGGAACGCAGCGCCGTGCTGTAGCCTTCCAACTGGGCCAGCGGGACGTCGGCTTCGATCTCCGTACGTTCCTGTGTGTCGGTCAGGTTCACGATCTGCCCGCCACGACGCTGCAAGTCACCCAGCAGGTCACCCACCGCTGAACCCGGCGAACTCACCGAGACGCGCATCACCGGCTCCAGCAGCACCGTACCCGTCGCTTCGAGCGCGGCCTTCACGCCGATCTGCGCAGCGCGATGGAACGCCATCTCGTTCGAGTCCACGGCATGCGCCTGGCCATCCGTCACCACGACATGCGCACCGACCACCGGGTATCCACGCGGACCCTCGATCAGGGCCGACAAGACACCCTTCTCCACCGCCGGCTGGAACTGCTTGGGAATCACGCCACCGGTAGTCTTGTCCTCGAAGCGGTTCGAATCCTCGCCGGTGGGCGTGACCGAAAGCACCACGCGGGCGTACTGACCGCTGCCACCCGTCTGCTTGGCGACCTTGCCTTCCACGGAACCGGAAGCAGAAGCCGGGGTTTCCTGGTAGGCCACGCGCGGCGAACCGGTACGCACCTGCACACCCCACTCACGGCGCAGGCGTTCCACCATCACTTCGAGATGGAGTTCGCCCATACCCCAGACCAGCGTCTCGCCGGTGTCCGGATCCGTGCCAACACGGAAGGACGGGTCCTCCTGCGCAAGACGCGCCAGCCCGTTGCCGAGCTTGAGCAGGTCGGCCGAGCGTTCCGGCGAGAGCCGCCACGACAGCACCGCCGGCTGCGCCTGGATGGTTTCCAGACGCAGGTGATGATGCGAGTCGGTCAGCGTTTCACCGGTGGCAACGTCTTTCCAGCCTGCGATCGCAACGATGTCGCCCGCCTCGGCTTCCTCGACCGCGTCGGTATCTTCGGCGCGCACGACGGCAAGGCGGCCAACGCGCTGAACGCGATCGGTGCCGCTACGCCAAACCGCGTCGCCCACATGCAGGCGACCCGAGTACACACGTACGAAGGCCAGTGGACCATGCGCCTGATTGACCACCTTGAAGACGAGCGCGGCGAGTGGTGCGTTAGCATCGGGCACGACCGTAACGTCGCCGTCGTCGGTATGCGCGACCACGGCGGGACGATCTAGCGGCGACGGCAGATAGGCGACAAAGGCGTCGAGCAAGGGCTCGATACCGACGTTGCGGAACGCCGAGCCCGGCAGCACCGGCGAACCGGCGCGTGCCAGTGTGCCGCGACGCAGGGCAGCCGTGAGCGCAACCGCGTCGATCGGTTGATCGGCGAGCCACATTTCGGCCAACGCTTCATCGCGATCCGCCACAGCGGCGACGAGTTCGGCGCGCCCGCCCGCATGGGTCGCACGCTCGGTGTCGTCCCAGGGGTGGATGCTCGGCGTACCGGCATCGTCGAAACGCCAGATCCGCTCGCCAACGAGGTCGACCAGACCCGTCATGTGCTCGCCTTCGATAATCGGGCGCGCGACTACCCACGGATTCGCACCGAGTTTGTCGCGCATCTGCGCGACGACGGCATCGAAGTCCGCACCGGGGCGATCCATCTTGTTGATGAAGGCCATCAGCGGCACGCCGTGGCGACGCGCCTGGTGCCAGACAGTTTCCGATTGCGGCTGCACGCCGGCTACGCCGGAGAAGACGGTGACCGCACCGTCGAGCACGCGCAGTGAGCGCTCCACCTCGATGGCGAAGTCGATATGACCGGGCGTGTCGATAAGGGTCAGGCGATGTGGCTGACCGCCATCAGGCGTCCAGTTCGCGCGCACGGCCGCGGCGCCGATCGTGATGCCACGCTCGCGCTCGAGTTCCATGTGATCGGTCGTGGTAGCGCCATCGTGCACCTCACCGGTGCGATGGATCGTACCGGTCTTGTAGAGCAGGCGTTCGGTGAGCGTGGTCTTGCCGGCATCGACGTGCGCAATGATGCCGAGGTTGCGCCAACGGCCGACGGGAATGGTGGTTTCGCGAGTGGTGGTACTCATGGCTAACGGTTCCTGATGGGATCGCCAGGGGCTCGATACGTTCGTCGAGCGAGGCACTCCCCGATCCTGTTACCGCCGCCCCTGGCTGAGCGGGACGGTCAGGATCGAGGGTCGCGGCTGTTCTTCATGGCACGCTGCTCCGGTGAGGGCTTACAGAAACTAAAGACAAAAAAAAGCACCCTTTCGGGTGCTTGTCGTGTTCTTCGAGGCCGGCGCGTCGTTACGTGAACGACACTCCGCCAGGCATGGGACGCGCGCACCCGCGACGCGCCCATGGGGCGATCGGTGTGACGAACATCAAATCATGCTTGCAGCGGAACATGGCTGGGCTCTCTTGGTGAGGGGGAGATGCTACGCCTCGCCGGTGAGGTCCGGCAAGGGCGTTGTGTCTTCGCTGGGCCCTTAGTTAGGGAGGGTTTGGCGGCTTTCAAGGGGGTGCTTCGCAGGAATCGCCGATGAATCGGCTCCCACAGGGAGCACACCCGCTTTCTCTGGGAGCCATTTTCTCTGAGAGCCATTTTCTCTAAAAGCCATTTTCTCTAAAAGCCGTTTTCTCTGGGAGCCACTTTCTGTGGGAGCCGCTTCAGCGGCGACAGAGGTGGCAAGGTTAAAGAAGTTTCATTTCCCGCATCCCTCCGAGGGATCACACTTGCACCAGTCCTCAACGGAGTTCTCCATGCGCTACGTGAAACTCGGCCGCACCGGCCTCGACATCTCCCCGCTAGTCCTGGGTTGCATGACCTACGGCGTTCCCGATCGCGGCAACCATGCGTGGACCCTGGACGAAGAAACGAGCCGGCCCTTCATTCGGAAAGCACTCGATCTTGGCATCAACTTCTTCGACACCGCGAACGCCTATTCCGACGGCACATCGGAAGAGATCGTCGGCCGGGCGCTGAAGGATTTTGCACGGCGCGATGAAGTCGTGATCGCCACGAAGACCTTCTTCCATTGGCGCAAGGGACCGAACGGCGGGGGTCTTTCGCGCAAGGCGATCTTCCACTCGGTAGACGACAGTCTCGCCCGGCTCGGCACGGATTACATCGACCTGCTGCAGATCCATCGCGCGGATCACACCACCCCGGTCGAGGAGACACTGGAAGCACTCCACGACCTGGTCAAGGCCGGCAAGGTGCGATACCTCGGCGCGTCATCCATGTTCGCCTGGCAGTTCGCGAAGATGGTCTACACCTCGCGCCTGCACGGCTGGACGGAATTCGTCAGCATGCAGGACCACTACAACCTGCTCCAGCGCGAAGAAGAGCGCGAGATGATTCCGTTCTGCGAGGACCAGAACATCGCCGTGCTGCCGTGGAGTCCGCTTGCACGTGGTCGCCTCACGCGTGACTGGGAGGAAAGCAGCACACGGCAGGAGAGCGACGTGTTCGGCAGCACGCTCTACAACGCCACCGTCGAGTCGGACAAGGCGATTGTCGCCGCTGTGAAGAAGGTCGCCGAAGGCCGGGGTCTACCGCGTGCTCAGGTCGCCCTGTCGTGGGTGGCCCATCGTTCCGGCGTGACCGCGCCGATCGTGGGTGCCTCGAAGCCACATCATCTGGACGACGCCGTCGCCGCGATCGACCTGGTGTTATCCGAAGAAGAAACGGCGACGCTGGAGAAGGCTTACGCGCCCCACCCTGTCGAAGGTTTCGAGTAACCGCCGACCTGCTTTCTGTAGAAGCCGTTTCATCGGCGAGCTCTTCCTTCCTGAGGAAGGGCTTGACAGGTGTGCGTATGCACGATCATGATTCCTCCATGGCCACCCGCATCGACCTCTGCAATTGTTTCGCTGCCCGTCAGGCAGCCCGCGCGATCACGCGGACGTACGAGCGGCATCTGGCTCCCAGCGGCTTGACCAGTTCGCAGTTCACGCTGCTGGTGTTGCTGGAAGACCGGCCTGGGATCGGCATGCGCGAGCTGTCGGAAGATATGGTCATGGACCGCACCAGCCTGGTACGCGCGCTGAAGCCCCTGCAACGTGACGGCTTCGTGGCCGTGGCGCCGTCGGTCGATGATTCGCGCCAGAACGTCTACCTGCTTACCCCCGCCGGCCACGAGAAAGCGGCACAGGCAGGAGAACTATGGGCCACCGCCCAGGCTGAGTTCGAGGCGAAATTCGGCGTTGCCGCCGCAACGGCTACCCGTGAGACGATGCATCAGATGGGCCGTGAGGCCTGACCTTTTTTTGCTCCTATATGTGCATACACACTACTACTAAGGATCTTCACAGTGACTAATGTAAATCCGGGTACCGCCCTCGTTACTGGCGCCTCCAGCGGCATCGGTGCCGTCTATGCCGACCGTCTTGCGAAGCGCGGGTACGACCTCATCCTTGTGGCGCGAAGTGAAGAGAAACTTTCTGCGCTCTCGAGGCACATCGCCGCAACCACCGGGCGCACCGTGCGCATCGTCGTTGCCGACCTGACCCGCAATGCCGATCTGGACCGGGTTGAAGCGGTCATCGCTGAAACACCGGGTCTCACCCTGCTGGTCAACAACGCCGGTGTCGGTGCCACCGCGCCACTTCTGCAGGCCGACATTGCCAAGATGACCGACCTCATCGCCCTCAATGTCACCGCGCCAACGCGCCTCGCCTACCAGGCTGTGCCTGCGTTCGTTGCGCGCGGCCAAGGTGCCGTGATCAACATCGCTTCCATCGTTGCTGTTGCTCCGGAGCTGCTTAATGGCGTGTACGGCGGCAGCAAGGCCTTCGTGCTCGCCCTGAGCCAGTCGATGCATCACGAGCTCGCCGATAAGGGCATCAAGGTACAGGCGGTATTGCCGGGTGCGACCGCGACCGATTTCTGGCCTGTCGCCGGTTCGGCCGTAGAGAACCTGCCGAAGGATTGGGTGATGAGTGCCGAGGACATGGTCGACGCATCGCTGGCCGGCTTCGATGCGGGTGAGATGGTGACGATTCCTTCGGTGGAGACGACAGCGCTGGTGGACGGGCTGGAAGCAGCACGCCGTGCGCTGTTCCCGGAGCTGTCGAAATCGGTGCCGGCTTCGCGTTATGGGGTGAAGGCCGGAGTGGCTGCGTAAGCGCGAACACCCATCGCCGCTGAAGCGGCTCCCACAGGGAGCATCGCCATCGCCCCATCGCAGCCACCCGAATGGTGAGGCGATGCTTTGCCGCCGATTGACTTTGGGCGTCCATACGGCTAATTTCCCGGCGGTTAGCGGTCTTTATCTCTTTATTCGAATGAAAAGATAAAGCTAAGAGGGAAGCCGGTGGGAATCCGGCGCTGCCCCGCAGCGGTATGTGGAGACGAACCCGTCACAAGGCACTGGATCGATCGGGATCCGGGAAGCGACGGACAAGGCGGCACCAGCCTGGTGCCACATCCACGAGCCCGAAGACCTGCCGCCGACCGGACCGAACGCGCCGTCATGAGCGCGAACGGTCTGCCCGACCTGGATCGCCGCCCCGAAAGGGGAAGCATCCGGTTCGCCCGCGGGGGCGAAGGTCGACGGCTAGCCCGCATGACGCCCTCTTCCCTGCCGTGACCTGTTGCGGCAGGACCGGCTGCGTCGGCGACGAACCGCCCTTCCCTCCTCTTTGCCACGAAGAGGAATCATCCATGCCACACGTAACTTATCCGGGCTTCCCTCGCATCGGCCGACGCCGCGAACTCAAGCGCGCCCTCGAGAGCCACTGGAAGGGAGAAAGCCACGCTGACGAGCTGCTCGCCGTCGCGCGTGAACTGCGCCAGCGTCACTGGAAGCTCGCCCGCGACGCGGGGGCCGACAGTGTCCCGGTCAACGACTTCTCACTCTACGACCACGTGCTCGATGCCGCCGTGCTGGTCGATGCCATTCCCGCGCGCTACCGCGGACTCGCCGAGCGCGATGCCCTGGCCGGCTACTTCGCCATGGCCCGCGGCCACCAGGACAGCGACGCCGACCTGCACGCCCTGGAAATGACCAAGTGGTTCGACACGAACTACCACTACATCGTCCCGGAGCTCGAGGCAGGACAGTCATTCGCAGCGAGGCCGGACAAGGTCGTCGCCGAATATCGCGAGGCCATCGCGGACGGTCACGTCGCGCGTCCTGTACTGCTAGGGCCGGTGAGTTTCCTGCGTCTGTCCAAGACCGTCGACGGCAGCGACCCGCTGGCCCTTCTCGACACCTTGCTGCCGGCGTGGCTTGATGTTGTCGACGCCCTGGCCGAAGCAGGTGCCGACTGGATCCAGGTGGACGAGCCGACCCTCGTGCTCGATCTGGACGCGGACTGGCGCGAAGCCTTTCGGCGCACGTATGCCGCCATCGCCGCGCACGGTCGCGTTCGTGTGCTGCTGGCTACCTACTTCGGTGAGCTTGGTGCCAACCTCGAACTGACCACGTCGCTCCCGGTCGCTGGCCTGCACATCGATCTTGCACGCGCGCCCGACCAGTTGGAAGCGGTGCTCGACGCCCTGCCGGCGGATCGCGTGTTGTCCGCTGGCATTCTCGATGGCCGCAACATATGGCTGAGCGATCCGGCGATCATCCTTCCCCGTGTGGATCGCCTGCTTGCCCGTCTCGGCAACGATCGCCTGTGGCTGTCTACGTCATGCTCGTTGCTGCACGTACCGATCGACGTTTCCGAAGAGAAGCACCTGCCCTCGCATCTGGGCGAGTGGCTGTCGTTCGCACGACAGAAGATCGCCGAGCTGCGCCGTTATGCCGACGCGGTCGCCGGCAATGAAGCGGCACGCAAGACGCTGACCCGCCAGCACGAGATCGTCGCCGGCCGCCAGACCTCGAGCGACGTCGTCCGTGCCGATGTGCGTGCCCGTGTGCGTCAGCTCACGCCGCAGTTCGGCCAGCGTCGTTCCGCCTTCGCGTTCCGCGCCGCCGTGCAGCGCGAACGTTTCGACCTGCCCGACCTGCCGACCACCACGATCGGTTCGTTCCCGCAGACCAGTGACTTGCGTATCGCCCGCGCCGCGCATCGCTCGGGCAAACTGGACGATGACGCTTACGCTAGCATCCTGCGCGATGAAGTACGTCGTGTCGTGCGTTTCCAGGAAGATGTCGGCATTGACGTGCTGGTGCATGGCGAACCCGAACGCAACGACATGGTCGAGTACTTCGGCGAGCAGCTGAGCGGCTATGCATTCACGTCGCTCGGCTGGGTGCAGAGCTACGGCTCACGCTGTGTCAAACCGCCGATCATCTACGGCGACGTCGCGCGCCCCGCGCCGATGACGGTGGCGTGGTCGGCCTATGCCCAGTCGCTCACCGAGAAGCCCATGAAGGGCATGCTCACCGGCCCGGTAACGATGCTGCAGTGGTCCTTCGTCCGCGACGATCTCGCCCGTTCCGAGGTCTGCCGACAGATCGCCCTCGCCCTGCGCGACGAAGTGCACGACCTGGAGAAAGCCGGCATCGGTATCGTCCAGATCGATGAACCGGCCCTGCGCGAGGGCCTGCCCCTGCGTCGTGCCGACTGGGATGCCTACCTGGCCTGGGCGGTCGACGCCTTCCGCATCACGGCCGGCGGGGTCAGCGATGCCACCCAGGTGCACACCCACATGTGCTACTCGGAGTTCAACGACATCATCGAGGCCGTCGCCGCGATGGACGCCGATGTCATCTCGATCGAGACCAGTCGCTCACGCATGGAACTGCTGGATGCCTTCACCCGCTTCCAGTACCCCAATGGCATCGGCCCAGGTGTCTATGACATCCACTCGCCCCGCGTGCCGACCGAGATCGAAATGGCCGATCTGCTGGCCCGCGCACTCCAGGTCCTTCGCCCCGACCAGCTATGGGTGAACCCCGACTGCGGCCTGAAGACCCGTGGCTGGCCTGAGGTATCCGAGGCCCTCAAGGGCATGGTGGCGGTCGCAAGGGCGGCCCGGGAGCGGCTAGCCGCCGTGGCCTGACCCCCTTGTGGGAGCCGCTTCAGCGGCGATGGGTGCTGGTCTCAGGCCCCCGTAGCCCGGCTCCCGCCGGGCATCGCCGCTGAAGCGGCTCCCACACTTTTTGGCTCTTACACTCTTTTGGCTCCCACATTTTTGGCTGAGGGTGGCCCTGGGTGGGCAATCCACCCCGGGCGCCTGAACATCCATGCAATCGTCACCACCCGGGCGTACCCTTCCCCCTGCAAACCCGACAAAGGCCGTGTATCATGGCGCGCCCCCATTTATCTCTTTATCCGTAAAGAAGGATATATACCCCCGATGAGCAACTTCCTCTTCACCTCCGAGTCGGTCTCCGAAGGCCATCCGGACAAAATCGCCGACCAGATCTCCGACGCCGTTCTGGACGCCATCCTGGCCCAGGATCCGCGCGCGCGCGTGGCCTGCGAGACGCTGGTGAAGACCGGTGTCGCCATCGTCGCGGGTGAGATCACCACCAGCGCCTGGATCGACCTCGAAGCGCTCACCCGCAAGGTCATCCTCGACATCGGCTACGACTCCTCGGAAGTCGGCTTCGACGGCGAGACCTGCGGCGTGCTGAACCTCATCGGCAAGCAGTCCCCGGACATCAACCAGGGCGTGGATCGCAAAAAGCCCGAAGAACAGGGCGCTGGCGATCAGGGCCTGATGTTCGGCTATGCCACCAACGAAACCACCGAATACATGCCGGCGGCGATCCACTACGCCCACCGTCTCGTCGAGCAGCAGACCAAGGTCCGCAAGAAGAAGAACTCGCCGCTGCCGTGGCTGCGCCCGGACGCGAAGAGCCAGGTCACCCTGCGCTACGAGAATGGCGAAGCCGTCGCTATCGACGCCGTCGTGCTTTCGACCCAGCACGATCCGGACGTGAAGCAGAAGGACCTCATCGAAGGCGTGCGCGAGCTGATCCTCAAGCCCGTGCTGCCGGCGAAGCTGCTGCACAAGGGCACCAAGTTCCACATCAACCCGACCGGCAAGTTCGTCATCGGTGGCCCGGTGGGCGATTGCGGCCTGACCGGCCGCAAGATCATCGTCGACACCTACGGCGGCTGGGCCCGTCACGGTGGTGGCGCGTTCTCGGGCAAGGATCCGTCCAAGGTCGACCGTTCGGCTGCTTATGCTGCGCGTTACGTCGCCAAGAACATCGTCGCTGCCGGCCTCGCCGACCGTTGCGAAATCCAGGTCAGCTACGCCATCGGCGTGGCCGAGCCGACCTCGATCTCGGTGACCACCTTCGGCACCGGCAAGATTCCCGACGAGAAGATCGAGAAGCTGATCCGCAAGCACTTCGACCTGCGCCCGTTCGGCATCATCAAGATGCTCGACCTCGTGCATCCGATGTACCAGCAGACCGCTTCGAACGGTCACTTCGGTCGCAAGCCCTACGAAGTCACCGACAAGAACGGCAACACGTTCACGGCGTTCTCGTGGGAGAAGACCGATAAGGCCGAGATCCTGCGCGACGCCACCGGT
Source organism: uncultured Luteibacter sp. (assembly GCA_966191635.1). Classification (GTDB taxonomy): domain Bacteria; phylum Pseudomonadota; class Gammaproteobacteria; order Xanthomonadales; family Rhodanobacteraceae; genus Luteibacter. The sequence continues at coordinate 61,626 of CBIGPO010000012.1, read as the reverse complement.
CTTGGCGTGAAGGTTGCCCGCGTCAAGTAAGCGATTCGCACGATGCAAGATGAAAGGGGCGCCTCAGGGCGCCCCTTTTCGTTGCGACCCCGCCCCTGTGGGAGCCGCTTCAGCGGCGATAGAGTGCTCGCGATGTCATCCGAGGAAGACTCAACCCAACGCCCGCGATGCGCCAAACCAGCGCCTCACGTCGGCAAGCACCGTGGCCCTATGTGACACGTCAATGAAGGCACGCTGCGGAACCACCATCGCGTTCCCGTTGACGCCTACGATGAGGAACCCTTCGGGCGTATCGGCCAGGTCACGGATCGACGTCCAGGGCATCGACCCGGACTTGCTTCCGATCGTGCTCGACCATCCTTCCGGTGTCAGGTGCAGCATGCGCTCGTGCGGCTTGAACATGATCTGGGGAAATGCCGCGAGGCAGACGACGACGACGGGCAGCCACGCGACGAACCACACTGCGATCGACGGCAGGGTGTTGTTGCTGCAAAGCCATGCACCCTCGGCAGCCAGAAGCACATGGATCACCCATAACTTCTTCCTCCAGGCGCGCCAGTACATCCGCCAGATTTCCACGCGCCGCGAACGATAGCGAAGCGTATGTGTGCCGTTCTCCGGCAATGTGTCCATGACAGTCATGAGTCCCCTCCCCAGGCGACATCGTATCGGGCGGCAATCCCCCTGCACCAGCCTCCCGTGGAAGCTGCATAGCCGCGAAGGTCACAGAGACTTCATGGCGCGGATGCGAAACCTTGGTCCTTGTTACCGGAGAAGACGCCATGCACCTCGCCCTGCCCCACATCCTTGCCACAGCGTTCCTCGTCACCGCTATGCCCATGATCGCCTTCGCCCAGCACACCGATTCCAAGGGTGGCACGCCGACCGACGCTGGCTTCGTCACCAATGCCAGTGGTGCCGGCCTGGCAGAAGTCGAAGCCGGCAAACTGGCTGAGACCAACGCGGGTTCGGACAAGGTGAAAGCCTTCGCCCGACAAATCGTCGCCGACCACACCAAGGCAGGCGAAGAGCTGAAGAGTCTCGCCGCGGGGGACCGCGGTTATGCCACGGCCGAATCGCCACCACCGGCGAACCAAAAGGACATCGACGCGCTGAAGATGCTCAACGGCGCGGCATTCGACAAGGAATTCGCGAAGGTGATGGTTGCCGACCACCAGAAGGCGGTCGCGATCTTCGAGGTCGAAGCGGAGAAGGGGTCTAACAAAGAGCTGCAGGCGTTTGCTACGAAGACGCTGCCGACGCTGAAGGAGCATCTGAAGATGGCGAGGGCTTTGAATAGCGGGAAGTGATTGCGAGCACCCATCGCCGATGAATCGGCTCCTACATGAGCAAGAGCATCGCCGCTGAAGCGGCTCCCACAGGGAGCAAGCGCTCGCTCTGTGTGGGAGCAGGAGGAACCGGCTGTGTGTGGGAGCCGCTTCAGCGGCGATTGCTACGGAGCGCTGCGCCGAACAAAGCCACGCAACGTCAGCCCCGGCGACGTAACGAACTCGACCGGTCGCGGGCTGCCTTCATTCCCAGCGATGAAGACGAACGAATCCCCTTCCAGCACATAGCTCGCGGGCAGTAGCTTGCCGGCATCATCGCCCATGCTGTCGATCCATGTGATCGAGCGCGGCATGGTGTTCGGATCGAGGATGAAGCGCCCTGCGAGCAGCAGCTCACCGTCGGGCAGATGGACGGCGAATGTGTCGCCGTCGATGGTGGTGATCGCGCCGTTGCCGCCGTGGACATCCGGTGGATCGATGACACCGTTTTCTTCGAAGCGGGTTTGCGTCCAGGTGCCCTGGAGGAGCTCGAGATCTTCCATGATATTTCCGGAGTTTGGGGCTAGCACCCATCGCCGCTGAAGCGGCTCCCACAGGGAGCACGGGCTCGCTCTGTGTGGGAGCCGCTTCAGCGGCGATGCTTTTTGGGGATCAGCCGTTGCGGTTGGAACCGGAGAGCACGTCAACCCATACGGCGAGGACGAGGATCACGCCCTTGATGATCATCTGCCAGGAATTGTCGACGTCCATCAGCTGCATGCCGTTGTCGAGGCTGGCCATGACCAGCGCACCGATGAGCGCGCCATAGACCGTGCCCGAACCGCCGCGCATGGAGGTGCCGCCGATGAAGCAAGCCGAGATCGCGTCCAGCTCGCCGCCGGTACCGGCCGACGGTGAACCCGAACCGGTACGCGCCACGGTAATGATGCCGGCGAAGGCGCACATCAGGCCCATGATGGCAAACACGACGAGCTTGACGCGGGCCACGTTCACGCCTGAAAGGCGAGTGGCTTCCATGTTGCCGCCGACCGCGTAAATGTGGCGGCCGAACACCGTCTGTGTGGAGACGTAGGTGAATACGGCAAGCAGGCCGAGCAGGATCATCACCGGAACAGGGATGCCGTTGGCGTCGTTGAGCATGCGCACGAAGCCGAAGATGAAGGCGCCGATCGCCACCAGCTTCAGGATGTCCATCCACAACGCAGCCTGCTGCAGGCCGAGTTTGCCCCGGCGCACGCGACGGCGTGCCGTCAACGCAACCATCGCCAGGAAGATCAAGCCGCCGATCCACACCGACACGCCAGGCGGGACGAAGCCCTGCCCGATCGTGATGAGGTTATCCGGTGCCGGAGCGATCGTGGAGCTGCCCGTGATGTAGAGCACGATGCCGCGGAAGGCGAGCATGCCGCCCAGGCCGACGATGAACGAGGGCACGCGCAACTTGGTGACTATGTAGCCATTGACCGCGCCGATCAGCAGGCCGAGCACCAGCACCGCACCGATGGCGGGCCACGTGCCCCAACCCTGGTTCACGGTGAGGATGGCGACCACGCCACCGAGCAAGCCGAGCTGCGAGCCGATCGACAGATCGATCTCGCCGGCGATGATGACGAAGACCATGCCGCAGGCGAGCATGCCGGTGATCGCCATCTGTCGGAACAGATTGGACAGGTTGCCCGGTGTGACAAAGGCCGCATCGGTCTTGATGTGGAAGAACACCCAGATGATCGCGACGGCGATCAGCAGCGCGAGAATCTTGTAACGGACGAACAGTTGCTGGATTTGCTGCGACTGCATGGAGGAGCTTCCTGGTAACGCGTGAATAGGTTTAAGGGTCAGGCCGCGTGTGCGGGCCCCTCGGCGGCATGCGAGATCGCGGCGGCGAGCACCTGCTCCTGCGTCAGGCCGACGTTCTTGAAGTCACCGCGCAGCTTACCCTCGCCGACGACCAGGACGCGATCACTCACACCGAGTACCTCGGGCATCTCCGAGGACACCATGATGATCGCAACGCCCTTGCCTGCCAGTTCGAACATCAGTTTATAGATGTCGTACTTGGAGCCCACGTCGACGCCACGAGTCGGCTCGTCGAGGATCAGCACCTTGGGACCGGGCAGCAGCATCTTGGTCAGCACGGCCTTCTGCTGATTGCCTCCGGACAGGCCCATGATGGCGAGCTCCGGACTGGCCGTCTTGACGCGCAGACGCTTGATCTCGGCTTCGACGACCTGGAGCTCGGCCTGACGATCGATCTGGCCCGCGTGCGCATAATGCGACAGGGTAGCCAGGGTGATGTTGTCGCCCACGCCCAGCAATGGAACGATGCCCTGACGCTTACGATCTTCAGGCACGAGCGAGAGCCCGGCCTTGATCGCCTGCTCGGGGCTCTTGATCTTGATCGGCTTGCCTTCAAGGACCAGCTCGGCCTCGGAACGACCCGGGTAAGCGCCGAAGATCGCCGAGACCAGCTCGGTACGGCCCGCGCCCACGAGGCCGGCGATGCCGAGTATCTCGCCGCGACGCACCTCGAAGGAAATATCGTCAACGCGCTTGCGGTTCGGGTTGGCCACGTCCCAGCAGGTGACGTGCTTCGCCTCGAAGATCACCTCGCCGATGTCGTGGTCCACCTTCGGGAACAGGTTCTCGATATCGCGGCCGACCATCGCGGTGATGATCGAATGGGTGGTCATCTCGCTCATCGGTTTGGTGACGATGTGCTTGCCGTCGCGGATCACGGTGACCGTGTCGCAGACGCGTGCGACTTCCTCGAGTTTGTGCGAGATGTACACGCACGCAACGCCCTCGTGCTTGAGGTCCTCGATAATCGACAGCAGGGTGTCGGTCTCGGAAGAAGTCAGCGACGAGGAGGGTTCGTCGAGGATGAGCAGGCGCGCGTTCTTGGCCAGCGCCTTGGCGATCTCGAACAGTTGCTGATAGCCACCACCGTAGTTCATCACGGGCGCCGCGACGTTGACATCCTTCAGCTTGAGCCGGGCAAGCAGCGCGTCGGCCTTCGCGTACATCGCGTCATAGTCCATCAGCCCGCCGTACTTGCGGATCTCGTTGCCAAGGAAGATGTTCTCGGCCACGGAGAGCTGTGGAACCAGCATCAGCTCCTGGTGAATGATGACAATGCCGGCGTCCTCGCTATCACGCACCGAGTGCGCGCGCAGGGGCTTGCCGTCAAAAAGAATCTCGCCTTCCCAGGTACCGTAGGGATACACACCGGACAGGACTTTCATCAGGGTCGACTTACCGGCGCCATTTTCGCCGCACAGGCCGACACACTCGCCCGGCCGGACAGCCAGGTCGATGCCATTGAGCGCGCGCACGCCGGAAAATTCCTTGACGATCTGGCGCATCTCGAACAGGTATTCGCTCACCAATATTTCCTTTAGCAGGGCGACGCCCCGCCGTGAGGCGGGGCGTCGCCGATCTTACGCCTAACGCTAGCTTACGGGCCGACCTGGGCCTGGGTGTAGAAACCGTCCTTCACCACGAGGTCGACGTTCTGCTTGGTCAGCAGGGTCGGGGTGAGCAGGATGGTGTTGATGTCACCCTTGCCGTTGTTCATCTTGGAAGTGAACTGCGGCGTCGTGCCCTGGGCGAGGTCGATCGCCAGGTTGGCAGCATCCGTGGCGATCGTCTTGATCGGCTTGTAGACCGTCATGGTCTGCGTGCCGGCCTTGATGCGCTTGATCGCGGCGAGATCGGCATCCTGGCCCGACACAGCCACCTTGCCGGCCAGCTTCTGGCCGTTGAGTGCGGCGATGGCACCACCGGCGGTGCCGTCGTTCGAAGCGACGATGCCCTGGATGTTGTTCTTGTTCGCGGTCAGCGCGTTCTCGATGATCGACTGGGCGTTCGAGGCGAGCCACTCGTTGGTCCACTGCTGGCCGACGATCTTGATGTCGCCCTTCTTCACGAGGGGATCAAGGACCTTCATCTGGCCTTCGCGAAGGATCTTCGCGTTATTGTCGGTCGGCGCGCCGCCGAGCAGGAAGTAATTGCCCTTCGGTGCGGCGTTGACCACGCCCTGGGCCTGCATCTGGCCGACCTTGTCGTTATCGAACGAGATGTACGCGTCGACATCGGCGTTGAGGATCAGGCGGTCATACGAAATGACCTTGATACCGGCCTTCTTCGCTTCGGCGACCACGGTGGTGAGCGTCTTGGCGTTGAACGGCACGATGACGATGACGTCGACCTTGCGCGAGATCAGGTTCTCGATCTGTTGAATCTGCTTCTGCTCGTTGGCATCGGCGGACTGCACCGAGACGGTGCCACCCTTGGCCTCGACAGCGGCCTTGAAGTAGTCGCGATCCTTGGTCCAGCGCTCGACACGAAGATCGTCGATAGAGAAACCGATGACCGGCTTTTCCTTGCTCGCATGCGCCTGCGGAGTCGCGAAAACACCTGCGGCGATCATCGATACGGCCAGCACCGTGTGTAGGGCTTTCTGCTTCATGCTTATCTCCGTGCTTATGGAATCGCCCATCAGGAGGGGCGGAAATCGTCGCCGCGAGCGGCGTCGGTAGTCAGGGACTTCAACTGTTCGTAGGTACGGCGGAACAGAGGGTGGCGCGTTTGCAGGAAATAAGCATGACGCGCTGCATCGGGCTCGTAGGTTGCCGTCACCGCAGGCATCGGGCAGACCTCTTCCAGCGTTGCCTGTGGATTCACCGCAAGGTGGGCCAGACGAGCCGCTCCGAGGGCTGGGCCAACCTCGCCGCCGCTGCGCAGGACCAGCCGCTTGCCGAGAATGTCGGCCAGCATGCGGATCCAGTAGGCACTGCGTGAACCACCGCCGATAACCGTGATCTCTTCGGCAACCAGTCCGGTGGATTCCACCGCGAGCAGGCCATCCAGGAGGCCGAGACCGACGCCTTCGAGCGTGGCGTTGGCGAGATCGGCGCGATCGGTCTCGGGGCCCAGGCCGGTGAAAGAGCCCCGGGCGTGGGCGTCATTGTGGGGTGTGCGCTCGCCGGTGAGATAAGGCAGGAACATCGGGCCGTCGTGCTTGAGGCCGCGTGCTTCGGCCTCGGCGAGAAGTGCCGGCACGTCTTTCTGCCCGGTGAGGCGCGCCGTGAAATCCAGGCAGCTGGCGGCGTTGAGCATCACCGACATGAGGTGCCAGGTGTTCGGTAAGGCGTGGCAGAAACTGTGCACGGCCTGCTCGGGGCTGGAGCGGAAGCCGTCGGATACGGCGAAGTAGACGCCCGACGTACCCAGTGAAAGCATGGCCTGGCCATGGCGGACGATGCCGACACCGACGGCCCCTGCCGCGTTATCACCGCCTCCGGCAGCCACGGGCACCGTGTCCATGCCCCAGCGCTCGGCCAGCTCCTTGCGCAGTCGGCCAGCGGGCTGGCTGCCCTCGAACACCTCCGGCATGTGGGACCGATCGAGCCCTGTGGCCGCAAGCATGACGTCGCTCCACTGGCGCCTGGCGACATCCAGCCACAACGTACCGGCGGCATCGGAGGCGTCGGTCATGTACTCGCCGGTAAGACGCAGGCGCAGGTAATCCTTCGGCAGCAACACCTTGGCGACGCGGCTGAACACCTCAGGCTCGTGCTTGCGCACCCAGGCCAGCTTGGGCGCCGTGAACCCAGGCATGGCCAGGTTGCCGGTGATCTCGCGGAAGCCGGGGACCTTTTCCAACTCGATGCATTCAACGTCCGAGCGACCATCGTTCCAGAGAATGGCCGGCCGGAGAATATTGTCGGACTTATCGAGCAGCGTAGCGCCGTGCATCTGTCCTGAGAGACCGATGGCCGCCACGCGGCGGGCATCGGTTCCTTTAAGAACATCCGCAACGGCGGCCTCGGTTGCCGACCACCAGGTCGCGGGATCCTGCTCGGACCAGCGTGCCCTGGGGTGGGAGACTTCAAGCGGGCTGGTGGCGCTGGCGCGCACCTCTCCCGCGTCGTCGACGAGCACCGCCTTGACGGAGGAGGTGCCGAGGTCGATACCGAGGTACATACGTGCCGAAGCGTCCGTGTCGGGTTTCATATCACCCATAGATATAGCGGTTCACGATGTTCTCCAGCAACTCCTGACCGCCCGAAACGTGCTTCGGATGGATGTCGCGGGAGATTGCCTCGTCCGAAAGCGAAGCCAGCGTGAAGCCGCCTTGCAGAATCTTGCTGCCGAAATCCGCGTCCCAGCCGGCGTAGCGCTTTGCCTTGAAGTCGGCCAGCGCGTCGCGCTCGATCATTTTCGCCGCACGCTCCAGGCTGAGCGCCAGCGCATCGATCGCGCCGATGTGGCCATGGAAGAGGTCTTCCGGCGCGCTGCTCTGGCGGCGAACCTTGGTGTCGAAGTTGTAGCCACCGGTGGTGAAGCCGCCGGCCTTGAGGATCTCGTAAGTGACGAGGGTCAGCTCTTCGACACTGTTCGGGAACTGATCGGTGTCCCAGCCGTTCTGCGGGTCGCCGCGATTGGCATCGATCGAGCCGAACAGGCCCAGCGCGATCGAGGTGGCGACCTCGTGCTGGAATGAGTGGCCGGCGAGCGTGGCGTGGTTGGCTTCGAGGTTGGTCTTGACCTCGTTCTCAAGGCCGAAGTCCTTGAGGAAGCCGTAGACCGTGGCGCTGTCGTAGTCGTACTGATGCTTGGTCGGTTCCTGCGGCTTGGGCTCGATGAGGATCGTGCCCTTGAAGCCGAGCTTGTGCTTATGTTCGACCACCATCTGGAAGAAGCGACCGAGCTGGTTGCGCTCGCGCTTGAGATCCGTGTTGAGCAGGGTCTCGTAGCCTTCACGGCCACCCCACAGCACGTAGTTGGCGCCGCCAAGACGATGCGTGGCTTCCATGGCATGACGCACCTGGGTCGCCGCGTAGGCGAAGACTTCCGGCTGCGGGTTGGTGGCGGCACCGGCGGCATAGCGCGGGTTGCTGAACACGTTAGCCGTGCCCCATAGCAGCTTCACGCCGGTTTCGGCCTGCTTCTTCTCGAGCACGTCGACCATGGCGGCGAAGTTGTTCTTGTACTCGGCGAGGCTGGCGCCTTCCGGGGCCACGTCGGTGTCATGGAAGGTGTAGAACGGCGTGCCCAGGCGGCTGAAGAAATCGAACGCCGCGTCGGCCTTTTCGCGGGCCTTGTCCATCGGATCGCCCGCGGTGTGCCAGGGGCGGTCGAAGGTGCCGGCGCCAAACACGTCCGAACCCGGCCAGACGAACGTGTGCCAGTAGCACACGGCCAGGCGCAGGTGCTCGGCCATGCTCTTGCCCAGGACCTGCTTGCCGGCATCGTAGTGGTGGAACGCCAGCGGGTTGTCCGAGCCGGCGCCTTCGAAGGCGATCTTGGGGATGTTGGAAAAGTACGACATAACAATTCCTTGACGAACGTGGGGACGAATCCCGACGATGCTGACGATCAGGAGGCATACGGCGCAATTGCGATTTCCCTCGCGGTTCCCGTGGTTTTCTTTGCCGCGGTGCGTCATGACCCGTTTAACGCGTGGCGTGGTAATTTCCCCGGCCATGGCACCCCATCGCATCGCCCTTCTATTCAACGCGAACAAGGTTTATGACCGTCAGGTCATCGCCGGCATTGGGCATTACCTCAATAGCACTCGCGTCGAGTGGGACCTCTTCATGGAAGAGGATTTCCGCAGTCGAATGCGCGACATCAGCCAGTTTCGTGGTGACGGCGTCATCGCCGACTTCGACGACCCCGAAGCACCGGACGCGCTGAGCGACCTGCACATCCCTGTGGTGGCCGTCGGCGGCTCGTACCATGACCCGGCGAACTATCCGGCCGAAGTGCCCTACATCGCCACCGATAACGCGCGGCTGATCCGCCTCGCCTACGACCATCTGATCGAGCAGGGCCTCACCCGGTTCGCCTTCTATGGCTTGCCGCCGCATCCCACCAGCCGCTGGGCCCACGAACGCGAGCACGCATTCCGCGCCATCGTCGAAGAAGAGTCGGTTGAAGGCCTGGTCTATCAGGGCTCGCCGACCAGTGCCGGCGGCTGGGGGCAGGCCGTCGAAGAGCTGGTGACCTGGCTCGCCGAACTGCCCAAGCCGATCGGCATCGTCGCCGTGACTGATGCGCGCGCCCGCCAGTTGCTGCAGGCTTGCGTGATGGGAGGCGTCGCCGTGCCGGAGCAGATTGCCATTGTCGGCATCGATAACGATCCGATGGCGCAGCTGCTCACGCGTATCCCACTCACCTCGGTCATCCAGGGCGCGGAGGAGATGGGACGCACGGCGGCCCACCTGCTGCACCAGATGCTGCGCGGCATGGATTGCGCCGGCACACGTGTGCTGGTGCCACCGGTCGGCATCAACGTGCAGGCATCGAGCAAGTTCCACCCGATACGTAGCCCGCACGTGATGCGCGCCAGCCACTACATTCGCCAGTACGGTTGCCTCGGCATCAAGACCGAACAAGTGGCCGACTACGTCGGCGTATCGCGCACGGTGCTCGAAGAACACTTCAAGCGCGAGCTCAAGCAGACCGTGCACCAGGTGATCCTCACGCACAAGCTCGATACGGCCTGCGACCTCATCACCCACTCGGATGTACCGCTCGCCGACATCGCACTGCGCTGTGGCTTCACCTCGCTGCAATACATGTATGCGGTATTCCGGCGTGAGTACGACTGTACGCCGCGCCAATACCTCGACCTCCATCGCAAGACGGCGGCAACCTGATCGTTGCCCGCAGGGACCGCTTCATCCATGCCCGTATCCAATGCCACCGCCTGGGGCCAACTTCCCGACGGCCGACCGCTCCATCGCTGGACCTTGCGCAACGCACGCGATGCGCAGATCGACATCGCCGATCTCGGTAGCACCCTGCTCTCCTGGCAATCGCCCGATCGCCAGGGCCGCGTGGGTGAGGTGTTGCTCGGTCATGCGACGGCGCAGCAGTACGTCGACTCAAACGCGTACATGGGCGCCATCGTCGGCCGCTGGGCGAACCGGATTCGCGGCGGCCGCTTTCGCCTCGATGGCATCGACTACAAGGTGGACCGCAACGATGGCGGGAACCATCTGCACGGCGGTCAGTACGGCTTTCACCTGCAACGCTGGGATGTGGAACCGGAGGGCGAGTCGCTGGTGATGCGCCTGGTCTCACCGGAAGGCGACGGTGGCTTTCCTGGCGAGGTGCGTGTGGAACTCCGTTGCCGGTTCGATGATGACGGCACGCTGGACGTGCAGTACGAGGCGACCTCGGATGCACCGACGCCGCTCAGCCTCACCGCGCACCCCTATTTCAATCTCAACGACCGCCGTCCGGATATCCGCGACCATGTGATCCGGATCGACGCGGACGAGTTCCTCGCCATCGATGCCGGAGCGATTCCTGTTGGCCGCCAACATGTGGCGGGCACGGCGTTCGATTTTCGCGACGCGGCACCGATCGGCTCACGGCTGCACTGGCCTGATCCGCAACTGCGCCTCGTCGGCGGCTTCGATCACTGCTACATCCCGCGCGGTCCGACGGGCTCGGCGCTGCGGACGGTAGCGGTGGTCACCGAGCCGTCCAGCGGCCGTCGCCTGACCGTTGAGACCGACCGGCCGGGACTGCAGTTCTACAGCGGGCAGAAGCTCACCGGTCAGCCCAGCCGCGACGAGGAGCCCTATGGCCCCTTCGCCGGCTTCGCACTGGAGGCCCAGGCCTTTCCGGACCAGATCAATTCGGCGGAGTCCGAGGGCGCCATCCTCCGGCCGGGCGTCATCTGGCGCCAGCACACCCGCTACCGCGTCGATACAGCCTGAGGCGAGCCGGGGGCTTCGGCTCTCTGTGGGATCTGGCTCTCTGTGGGCTTCAGCTCTCTGTGGGCTTCAGCTCTCTGTGGGCTTCGGCTCTCTGTGGGAGCCGGCTATGCCGGCGATGGCCTCACCAGCTAAACCGCTCCGTTGGCTTTTCGCCGCTGAAGCGGCTCCCACATGGCCCGCTGAAGCGGCTCCCACATCAAACCCGGGTAGAATGGGCGGATGTCCCTTATCCAACTCCTCAACGTCGACTACAGCGTCGGCGGCCCGCTCCTGCTCGAACAGGTCAATCTTTCCCTCGATGCCGGCGAGCGCGTCTGCATCGTCGGGCGCAACGGCGCCGGAAAGTCCACCCTGCTCAAGCTGATCGCCGGCGAAATCCATGCCGACGACGGCGAGATCCGCCTGCAGGGCGGCACGCGGATCGCCCGCCTGACCCAGGAAGTCCCGCAGGACACCACCGGCAGCGTTTTCGACGTCGTGGCCGATGGCCTCGGCGAGTTGGGCCATCTGCTCGCCCGCTACCATCACGCGCTCGAAGAGGGCGACATGGACGCGCTGGGCGAAGTCCAGACGAAGATCGAAACGCTGAACGCCTGGGACCTCGAGTCCCGCGTGGAGCAGGTAATCGAGCGGCTGGAGCTGCCCGCCGATACCGATTTCGCCGATCTTTCCGGCGGCATGAAGCGTCGCGTGCTGCTTGGCCAGGCCCTCGTGCGCGATCCCAACCTGCTCCTGCTCGACGAGCCGACCAACCACCTCGACATCGAGGCGATCGCGTGGCTCGAAACCTTCCTGAAGAATTTCAGCGGCAGCATCGTCTTCATCACCCATGACCGTAGCTTCCTGCGTTCCCTGGCCACGCGCATCGTCGAGATCGACCGCGGCAACGTGACCAGCTGGCCGGGCGACTACGACAACTACCTGCGCCGCCGCGAAGAGCGCCTGCATGCGGAAGCCCAGGCGGTCGCGCATTTCGATCGCAAGCTGGCCCAGGAAGAAGTCTGGATCCGCCAGGGCATCAAGGCCCGACGCACCCGTAATGAAGGCCGCGTGCGTGCGCTGAAGGCGCTGCGCAACGAGCGTGCTGAGCGTCGCGAGCAGTCGGGTACGGCCAAGATCACGCTTGCGGTCGCGCAAGCGGGAGGACGCAAGGTCGTCGATGCCAAGAACATCACGCAGGCGTACGGCGGCCGCACGCTGCTCGGCGACATCTCGACCACGATCATGCGCGGCGACCGCGTCGGCATCATGGGCCCGAACGGCGCGGGCAAGTCCACGCTGCTGAAGATCCTGCTTGCCGAGCTCAAGCCGCAACAGGGTGAAGTGACGCTGGGCACCGGCCTGCAGATCGCCTATTTCGACCAGCACCGCTCCACGCTGGACGACAGCATGAACGCGCTGGACAACGTGGCCGAGGGCCGTGAATACATCGAGCTCAACGGCCAGCGCAAGCACATCATCGGCTACCTGCAGGACTTCCTGTTCTCGCCGGAGCGCGCGCGTGCACCGATCACCCGCCTGTCCGGCGGTGAACGCAACCGCCTGCTGCTGGCCAAGCTGTTCGCCCAGCCGTCCAACCTGCTGGTGATGGATGAGCCGACCAACGACCTCGACGTGGAGACGCTGGAGTTGCTCGAAGAGCTGCTCGGCGATTACACCGGTACGCTGCTGCTCGTGTCACATGACCGTGACTTCATCGACAACGTGGTGACCAGTACCCTGGTGCTTGAAGGCGATGGGCAGGTCGGTGAGTACATTGGCGGTTACACCGAATGGCTCCGCCAGAAGCCAATCATCGAAGCAGCACGCGCGTCCAACGCGAAGGCCAACGTGGCGCCCGCGGCAACGCCCGCGGTGGTCACGGCACCCGTCGTCACCGCACCGAAGAAGAAGTTGTCGTTCAAGGAACAGCGCGAGCTGGACCTGCTGCCGGCGAAGCTGGAGCAGTTGGAGGCAGAGATTGCGAAGCGAACCGCGGCGATGAACGATCCGAAATACTTCCAGCAGGACGCCGCGACGATCACTCGCGGCAACGAGGAACTTGCCAGGGTGCAGGCCGAGCTGGATACGGCGTTTGCGCGGTGGGAAGAGCTCGAAGGCTGATTTCCAGGGAAGGGTGATCGCGAGCACCCATCGCCGCTGAAGCGGCTCCCACACGAGACCTGCGATGGCTTTGTGTGGGAGCCGCTTCAGCGGCGATGCTTTTGACTACAACCGAAACACTTCCACAACCCGCGCCAGCTCACCCGCCTGATCTTCCAGGCTCTTCGCCGCCGCAGCAGCCTCCTCGACCAGCGCCGAATTCTGCTGGGTCGAATCGTCCATGCGCGACACGGCGTGGTTGATCCGGCCGATCTGCTCGGACTGCTCGTTCGTCGCACGGCTGATGTTGCCCATCAGATCGGCGACGTCGCGAATGCGGCCAAGCACCGTAGCCATGTTGCGACCCGCTTCGGTCACCAGGCCGTGGCCCGCGTCCACCTGCTCGACCGATTCAGTGATCAGCGATTCGATTTCCTTCGCCGCCGTCGCGCTGCGATGGGCGAGATTGCGAACCTCTTCGGCGACCACCGCGAAGCCCCTGCCCTGCTCGCCTGCGCGCGCTGCTTCGACGGCCGCGTTCAGTGCCAGGATGTTGGTCTGGAAGGCGATGCCGTTGATGATGCCGATAACGTCGGCGATGCGCTGGGCGGAGGTCTGGATGCCATTCATGGCCTCAACCGCTTCCTGCATCGCACCCGCTTCCTGCTGGACAGCAACACTTGCATGCTCGGCCAGCGTGCTGGCCCGCGCCGCGTTGGTTGCATTATCACGCACGGTGCGCGTCAGCTCGTCGAGGCTCGACGCCGTCATCTGCAACTCGTGCGCCTGGGTTTCGGTACGCGTAGACAGGTCGGCGTTACCCGCCGCGATCTCCGACGTGCTTCCCGCCATGCTCGCCGCGGCCTTGCGCACGGAACGGGCGATATCGCCAAGGCCGTCGCCGATGCCGTCGATGGAACGCATCAACTGACCGATCTCGTCGCCGCGCGTGGTCTCCAGGCGCGCCGTGAGATCGCCCTCGGCCAACCGCCTGGCCGCCTCTACCGCGTGCGAAAGCGGCTGCGTGATACGCGCACGAATCGCAATGAAGAGCAGCATGCAAAGCACCACGACCATGCCGATGGCGGTGCCGATCGCGACCATGCGCAGATGCCTCACCGGGCCATAAAGCTCGTCCATGTCCACCGTGCCGGCGACCAGCCAGCTCCAGGCGGGATCAGTGGCGTAGATAGCGAGACGGTCCACCGTGCGACCGTCCACGCTCGCGCTGTAACGCAGCTCGCCGTGCTTGCCGGACAACATGCGGCCAAATACTGGCTGACCGTCGATATCCATCATCTTGAGGGCAGCACCATCGGCCCTCGCAGCAGCGTCCTTCATCATCGGGTCCACGATGAACGTGCCATAGCGTTTGCCGGCGCTGGCGTCGATGACGGAGTAGTAACCGCTCTGGCCGATCCGGATCGCGGCGATCTCCTGGGAGAGATTGGCCATTTCGTTGGTGATCTCGACGCCAACGAACCAGGCACCGATCACGTTGCCCGAGGCGTCGTGGATCGGCTCGTAGCGCGTGATGTAGGGACGATCGAACAGGACAGCAGGACCACCGTACGATTTGTTGGATAGCAGCTGCGGAAACGCCGGGTGGGCATGGTCGATAGAGGTACCAACCGCGCGCGAGCCATCCTCCTTCTTGAGCGAGGTGCTGACACGGATGAAGTCGGGCCCGTCACGCACGAACAGCGTCGCGACTACGTGCGCGCGCGCCGAGAACTCGTCCACCTGGGCGAAGTCACCATTGAGCGTCTTGCCATCGTGCAGCAGGGTGGGCACGGTGTGGCCGCCCATCATCACGCGGTGCTTGTCGTCCACCGTGAACGTGCCGGGGTAGTAGCTCTCGAACACGCCGAGGAAGCGGTCCGACTCGGCCAGCAACGCGCTGCTGAACGTGTTCACCGTGGCGATGATGGCGCGGTTGCCACGCTCGAGGTCGTCGCGTGCGCGGGTCTCAAGTTCTCGCGAGACCATGGTGGTCACGACAATAGTGAGCACCGCAATGCCCAGCGCCACGATGCCGACCACGAGCAGGGTCAGGCGGGCACCCACGCTCATGCTGCGCGCGGAAGCGCGACTAAAAATCCTGTTCATACTGAGCCTATGCGAAGTCAGCAGGCATCCCTTGCGGATGTCCTTACACCGGCGTTGTCGGCAGACTTTCGACGGACTTTAGGTTCAGGCACGCATTCTCTGGGGCCGGTGAGACGACGAATGCCGTCGTCTCACCAATTTGTATGGCAAATCGCTCAGCCGGTGTTCTGCAGACCCTGGGATACGCCGTTGACACAGGCCACCAGCGCATTGAGCAAGGCGTCATCCTTTCCATCGGTCGCGCGCCAGCGCTTGAGCAGGTCGACCTGGAGCAGGCTCATCGGGTCCACGTACGGATTGCGCAGGCGGATCGACGTAGCCAGGCGCGGGTCACCCGCCAGGAGTTCATCGGCTCCCTTGAGCTTCAGTACCCAGGCCACCGTCCGTTCGAACTCAGCACGGACCATGGGGAAGAAGCGCTCATGCAGGGGCCCGGCGAGTTTCGAGAAAGCTTCGGCGATGTCGATATCCGCCTTGGCCAGGACCATCTCCACGTCGTCCAGCATCGTGGAAACGAATGGCCATTCATGCGCCATGTGCACGAGGTGTTCTTCGCCGCACTCTTTCGCCACGACGTCGAGGGCACTGCCAAGCCCGTACCAGCCGGTAAGCACGGCACGGCACTGCGTCCAGGAGAACACCCAGGGGATCGCGCGGAGATCTTCCACGCCCTTCATGCTGCGGCGGCGCGCCGGGCGCGAACCCAGCGTCATCCGCTCGATCACGTCGATGGGTGTGGCACCGCGGAAATAGTCGACGAAGCCTTCCGTGTCGACAAATGCCCGGTACGCCTTGCGGCTCTCTGCGGAGAGCCTGGCCATGGTGTCCTTCCACGCCGATTCGCGCACCTCAACCTCGCGCGGGCGCAGCGATGCGCGCATCACCGCGCCCAGCGTCTGCTCAAGGTTGCGCACGGCAAGAGCACGGATGCCGTACTTGCGGTGGATTACTTCACCCTGCTCGGTCACACGCAGCACACCGCCGACCGAACCGCGTGGGGAGGCCATCAGGGCCGGCGTGATGCGTGAACCGCCACGACTGGCCGAGCCGCCGCGACCATGGAAAAAAGCCACGCGGATGCCCGCCTTCGCCGCCACGTCGAGGAGGTCGACCTGGGCGCGCTGCAAGCTCCACTTCGACGCCAGGGTGCCGCCGTCCTTGCCGCTGTCCGAATAGCCGAGCATCACCCACTGACGATCGCCGCGTGCCCTGAGGTGCTCGCGGTAGACCGGATCGTCCAGCAAGGCCTGCAAGGTTTCCGCGCCGCCGGCGAGATCGTCGATGGTTTCAAACAATGGGGTGACGTCGAGCGGCACGCGTCCGTCTTCGACCAGCCCGCCGTGACGCGCCAGCGCCAGCACGGCAAGCACGTCAGCCGCGCTTTCGGCCATGCTGATGATGTACAGGCCCGTGGCTTCCTGCCCGTAGCGCTTGCGCGAATCCGCCAGCGTGGCAAACACCTCGCGCAGCATCGTCGCGGCATCGTGATCGTCGCCGGCCACGAAGCTGCGCTCACCGGCTGCGTACGGACGCAAGGTCTTTACGCGGGTGGGCGTGTCGTGATTCGCGAACTCCGCGTCATCGAGCAGCGCGGACAACGCTTCGTCGTGCACGCGCGCATCCTGGCGTACATCCAGACGAGCCAGATGGAAGCCGAACGTGCGTGCGCGCCAGAGCAGGCGGCCGACGGCATAGGCGCCGGCATGCTTGCCACCATGGGCAACGAGGCTCTTTTCGATCAGCCCGATATCTTCGATGAACTGGTCGGCGGAGGCATAGGCACCGGGCTGCTCGTGCAGTGTCGCTTCGAGCCGCGCGGCAACGAACTTGAGGAAGCTTCGGTACGGCATATCCGCATGCCGCGGCCGAATGCGCGCCGCGGCTTCAGGGAGTTCGTCGCGATAACGCTCCAGCCGGCGCACGAGCCGATCGTCCAGTGCCACGCGGTCGTCGGTCTGGCTGAGCAGTCGGCCCAGTTCCGCAGTGTCGTCGAGATAACGCTCCAGGACCAGCGAACGCTGCGCACCGAGCGTTGCCGCGATGGTCTCCGCGTTGACGTTCGGATTGCCGTCCATGTCGCCGCCCACCCAGGTGGCGAAACGCAGCAGGCGCGGAATGGTCACGCCTTCACCGTAGGTTTCCGCGATGGCCTGCTCCAACGCCTCGTACAGCGCCGGCAGCACACGATAGATGGGCCGCGCAATGTAGAAGCCGACGTGGTCGAATTCGTCCTGCACACTGGGCCGAACCGGCGAGGCTTCCGCGGTCTGCCAGCCAGCGGACAGCGCCATGAGGATGCGCGCGTCATCGTCGCGAAGTTCCTGCGGCGTACGCGTCGGGTCGAATTCGTCGACCAGGGCGCGCACGATCTCCTGCTCTTTCTCCAGCAAGGAGCGGCGCACCGCTTCGGTGGGGTGCGCGGTGAACACGGGCTCGACATCCAGACGAGCGAGCAGCGCCGTGAGTTCGTCGCGGCTGACCCCGTCCTTCTTGAGGCGGGTGAGCACGGCAGCCAGCGACTCGGGCTGGGCCGCGCCGCCTTCCCGTTGGTAGTCGCGACGGCGGCGAATGCGATGGACGCGTTCGGCGGTATTCACTGCCTGGAAGTAGGTGGCAAAGGCGCGGGCCAACGACTCGGCGTCGGCCGCTTCCAGGCCGGTCAGCGGTTCAGCCAGCGCGTCCACAGCGGCGCCGCTGCGCCGGCGGTGAATCGCCGTGGTCCGCACATGTTCGACGCGCTCGTAGAAGGCCTGGCCGCCCTGCTCGGCGAGCATCTGGCCGACCAGGGTGCCGAGGCGGCGTACGTCCTCGCGCAGGGGGCCGTCATGGGGCAGGAATTCGGGATCGCGTGCGGCTTCCATCGGGCTCTCTGCAGTCATCGAAACCCCGAGAGTACCTAAAAACGTGTGTTCATCCCTGCATCCGGATTCCGCGATACAATGGGAGACCGTTTTGCCCGCCGAGGGGCGCTGCGACCATGGGGTCTCCCATAGGCCAGGCTCGGCGCGGCCTCCTGTACAACGGCGCCCCCGTAACCAATCGGAGCTACGCCCCATGAACGCCGTCACCAAAGACACCTCCTTCCAGGACTTCAAGGTCCGCGATATCGCGCAGGCCGCCCTCGGTCGCCGCCGCATCCGCATGGCCGAAGAGGAAATGCCGGGCCTGATGCAGATCCGTGCGCGCTACGCCAAAGAGAAGCCCCTCCAGGGTGTGCGCCTGTCCGGCTCGCTGCACGTGACCAAGGAAACCGCGGTCCTCGCCGAGACCCTGCGCGAGCTGGGCGCCTCGGTGCGCTGGGCTTCGTGCAACATCTTCTCCACCCAGGACGACGTCGCCGCGGCGCTCGCCGAGGGCGGCCTGCCGGTGTTCGCCTGGAAGGGCGAGTCGCTGGAGGAATACTGGGACTGCACGCTCGACATGCTGACCCACCCGGGTGAACTCGGCCCGCAGCTCATCGTCGACGACGGTGGCGATGCCACCCTGTTCATCCACAAAGGCGTCGAACTCGAAGACGGCAGCGATTGGGTCAACACGCCCAGCGGCAATCACGAAGAGCAGGTCATCAAGGACCTTGTCAAGCGTACCGCTGCCGCCCGTCCGGGCTGGTTCAAGAAGGTCGCCGCCGAATGGCGCGGCGTCTCCGAAGAGACCACCACCGGCGTGCATCGCCTCTACCAGCTCGCCGAAGCCGGCAAGCTGCTGGTCCCGGCCATCAACGTCAACGACTCGGTGACCAAGAGCAAGTTCGACAACCTCTACGGTTGCCGTGAGTCGCTGGCCGACGGCATCAAGCGCGCCACCGACCTGATGGTCGCCGGCAAGGTGGCCGTCGTCTGCGGTTACGGCGACGTGGGCAAGGGCTGCGCGCATTCGCTCAAGGGCTTCGGCGCCCGCGTGATCGTCACTGAAATCGATCCGATCAACGCCCTGCAGGCCGCGATGGAAGGTTTCCAGGTCACCACGATCGAAGACACCCTCGGCCTCGGCGACATCTATGTCACCACCACGGGCAACAAGGACATCATCACGCTCGAGCACATGGCGGCGATGAAGAACAACGCCCTGGTCTGCAACATCGGCCACTTCGACAATGAGATCCAGATGGATCGCCTCAACGGCGCGAAGGATGTCACCCGCGAAACGATCAAGCCGCAGGTCGATCGTTACACCTTCGCCAAGGGCAACGCCATCTACATGCTGGCCGAAGGCCGCCTGGTGAACCTCGGTTGCGCGCACGGCCACCCGAGCTTCGTCATGTCGAACAGCTTCTCCAACCAGACGCTGGCGCAGCTCGACCTGTGGGCCAACAAGGACACCTACGAGAAGACGGTCTACCGCCTGCCGAAGAAGCTCGACGAGGAAGTCGCCCGCCTGCATCTGGCGCAGATCGGCGTGAAGCTCACCGTGCTGACCAAGGACCAGGCCGACTACATCGGCGTGCCGGTGGAAGGCCCGTACAAGCCGGACCATTACCGCTACTGATCGAGTCGCGTCATTGCGAGATTGGAAAGGCGCCCCTCGGGGCGCCTTTTTCGTTCAGGCCTCCGATTCATGGAGCTTTCTGTGGGAGCCGATTCATCGGCGATCCCGCGGCAGCGGGCCGGTTCGTCGCGAGCACCCATCGCCGCTGAAGCGGCTCCCACAGGGATCATCAGCAAAGGACCTCAATTAGCCATCTTTCCATCTGGATGGAAAGATATATACTCGGGCCATCGCTCCGGGGACCGTGTCCATGCCCGCCATCAGTTTCGAGTTTTTCCCGCCCAAGACCGACGAGCAGCGCGCCCAGCTCGACGCTGCCGTCACCCGGCTGAAGAAACACGCGCCGGACTATGTCTCGGTGACGTTCGGTGCGGGCGGCTCGACGTTGAGCTACACCGACGAAACCGTGAAACGGTTGCGTGCCGAGCATGGCCTGTCGGTGGCGCCCCACCTGTCCTGCATGGGCGGCACCCGCGCCGAAATCGCGGCCCTGCTCGACCTCTACAAAGCCACCGACTGCCGGCGCATCGTCGCCCTCCGCGGCGATCTCCCTTCGGGCATGGCCTCGCCCGGCGACTTTCGGTACGCCGCGGAACTGGTCAGCTTTATCCGCGAGCACAGCGGCAACCATTTCCACATCGAAGTGGCCGCCTATCCGGAGACCCATCCGCAAGCCGAGAACGCATTGGTCGACCTGCGTCATTTCAAGGCCAAGGTGGACGCCGGCGCCGATGGTGCGATCACTCAGTACTTCTTCAATCCGGACGCCTATTTCCGCTTTGTCGACGACGTGACCCGTCTCGGCGTGAAGGTCCCGATCGTGCCCGGCATCATGCCGATCGCGAACTTCAGCCAGCTTCGCCGGTTCTCTGAACAGTGCGGCGCGGAGATTCCCCGTTGGATCGTCAAACGCATGCAGGCGCACGGCGACGATGCAGCCTCCGTACGCGACCTCGGTGCCGACGTGGTGGCCGAGCTTTGCCAGCGCCTGCTCGACGGCGGCGCGCCGGGCCTGCACTTCTATACGATCAACCGGGCCAAGGCGACTATCGGCGTGCTGGAGCGACTCGCGGCGCGCTAAACGTGCGCGCCGTCACTCTCCGCTGAAGCGCGTACGCGGATGATGGCGCACCGCCGCCAAACATGCCGTTACCGTGAAACGTGCCCTCGCCCTGCTGTTGCTCCTGATTGTCCTGCCTGCCGCCGCGCAGACGACGATCCATCGTTGCGTCGGCACAGACGGTCGCCCCGTGTTCTCCGACCAGCAATGCACGAGCATCGGTGCAACCTCGATCATGCCGCCAGCGCCTGCTGCCGCCAGCTCCAGCTCCGCGGACGTATCTGCCGGCCCAAGCACCGGCCTCCTCTGTGCGAAGGACGTAGCCGGGCTGCGCGAGGGCATCGCCCAGGCCTTCGCCAACCGCGACGCCAATCGCATTGGCGGGCTGATCCTGTGGAACGGCTATGGCAGCGGCGGCGCGGTAGAAAACATCCGAAACATGGACGCGCTGGTCCGCCAGCCCCTGCTGGCGGTGGAGGGTAATGAAGCCGGCGGGTTGGACGCCGTCACCTCCGGACCCGGGCACGAGGCCGCTACCCGCCGCGCCCATTTCAGCGTGGTGCGAGACTCAGGCTGCCTCTGGCTCCGCCCGCCGGCCTGACCCGAGGGCCCGCACGGCCCGCCATCCGCCCGCGCACTGACGCGTCGCGCCATGGCAGGGGCCGAGCTGCGCGTTATCATGGGCGGTCCCCAGGAGAGCGTACCCATGCAGAACTACCCCGATTGGATCTGGCAGAACGGGCAGATCAAGCCCTGGCGCGATGCCACTGTCCACGTGATGGCACATGCGCTGCACTACGGATCCTCGGTGTTCGAGGGCATCCGCAGCTATGAGACGCCGGACGGCGCGGCGATCTTCCGCCTCACCGACCACCTCAAGCGCCTGTACATGTCGGCCAAGATCTACGACATCGAGATCCCCTACTCGATCGACGAACTCGCCGCGGCCTGCCGCGACGTGGTCAAGAAGAACGACCTCAAAGCCGCTTACCTGCGCCCCGTGGCATTCCGCGGCCTCGGTGGTTTCGGCCTCTCGGCCGAGTGCCCCACCGACGTGGCCGTGGCCACCTGGCCGATGGGCCCTTACCTCGGACCCGAGGCGCTGGAAAACGGCATCGACGCCTGCGTGTCCAGCTGGCAGCGTTTCGCGCCGAACACCATCCCCGCCGGTGCCAAGGCCGGCGGCAACTACCTCTCCGGTCAGCTGATCGCGCGTGAAGCGCGTCGTCTCGGCTTTGGCGAAGGCATCGCCCTGGCCTCGACCGGCCTGCTCAGCGAAGGCGCCGGCGAGAACCTGTTCCTCGTGTTCGACGGCGTGTTGCATACCCCACCGGCCAGTGCGTCGATCCTCACCGGTATCACCCGCCACACGCTGATGACCCTCGCCCGCGAAGATGGCATCGAGGTGGTCGAGCGCGACCTGCCGCGTGAGTACCTCTACCTCGCCGACGAAATCCTGATGTGCGGCACGGCGGCGGAAGTCACGCCGATCCGCGCGGTCGACGGCAAGCAGATCGGCAATGGCAAGGGCGGCCAGATCACCCGTCGCCTGCAGGAGCTCTACTTCGGCCTGTTCAGCGGCAAGACCGCCGACAGCTGGGGCTGGCTCGAAGCCCTCTGAGGCAAAAGCATCGCCGATGAATCGGCTCCCACAGAAAGCGACGATGCCCTGTGGGAGCCGCTTCAGCGGCGATGCTCTTAAAGCCGCCCGGTTGCTTCGCTCAGCGAAAATCGATCGTCGAGATCGCGCCAGCCATGTCGGGCCGCGGCCGCAGAGAGACATCCCACTCGTACAATTCGCACAGGCGACGCACGATCGCCAGACCGAGACCCGCTCCACCACCGGTTGCGCTTTCGCCGCGGATGCCACGCTGGAACAGCTTCTCCGCATCTTCGGGCTTGATGCCGGGACCGGTGTCGATCACATCCACGCGACCGTCGAGTACGCGAACGGTGACCTTGCCTTCCATCGTGTACTTGATCGCGTTGCCGATGAGGTTCGTCAACGCCACCGAAAGCACCGAAGCGGGTGCGTTCACTGTCACCGAGCCATCGGAAATCAGTTCGATCTCGATCGGCTTGCCGCCCATCTGCGGGCGCTGGCTTTCAATCACATCCGACGCGACCTTGGCCACGTCGGTGGTTTCACCGCGCGTGGGGCCACGCCGTTCGGCGCGCGACAGCAACAACAGCGCTTCGATCAGCTCGGTGGCCTGGCGCGATGCGCGCTCGATGCGCTTCAGGCGCTCACGCAGTTTGTCGGTGAGATCGGGCGATCCCTGCAGCAGCTCCGTCGTGCTGGCGATCACCGCGAGCGGGGTGCGTAGCTCATGACTCACGTCGGAATTGAATTCGCGATCGCGCTCCACCACCGAGGTCAGGCGCATGGCGTATTCGTCGAGTGCCACGGCCAGCTCACCCACTTCGTCGTCGGCGAAGTGCGGTGCTAACGCTTCGGCCTTGCCCACGCGGCGGAAATCGCGCAGGCGGCGCGCGAGGTCGGTCACCGGACGCAGCACGCGCGAGGATAGCCACACGCCGATCACCAGCGAGAACAGTCCAAACAGCAGCACCGCAGCCACAACGCTAGTGACAAGCTGGCGCTTGCCCAGCTCATCGCGCGAGACGTCGAACTGGAGGAAATTGATGATGCCGCCGGCGTGGCGAACCGCCACTTTGTAGTGGTACGGCTTACCGTCCTTGCCCGTCTCGTAGATATCGTGCACGCCCGTGTCGAGCGACTGCCAATTTAACGGCGCCTTGTAGATTGTGCGGTCACTGAACGTGGCGGCCTTGATGATCTTGAACTGCGGCCGCTCTTGTGGGTTCGCGCGCACCTGTTCGTTCAGCGAGTCCGCTTCATCCTGTAGTGCCGAGTTGATCAACTGCTCTTCGACGCGCTCGCGAATGTTGAGCGCCGCGTACGCGAAAAGAGCGCTCAGGCTGAAGCCGAACAGCGTAAAGGTGACTATCAGGCGAAAACGAAGCTTACGTCTGGACCGCATCCGGATCGACCATGCGATATCCGATACCGTGACGCGTATGGATCAGCGGCTTCTCGAAAGGTTTGTCGATGGCCGCACGCAGCCCGTGAATGTGTACGCGCAACGAATCCGAATCCGGCAGTTCCTCACCCCATACGCGCTGCTCGAGATCCTGCCGCGTCACGACGGACGGGCTGGCTTCCATGAGCGCCTGCAACAACTTCAGGCCGATCGGGTTGAGCTGGATCGACTTGCCCTCGCGGGTCACGGTAAGGGTGTCGAGGTTGTAGGTGAGACCGTCCACCTTGAGCACGCGGCTCTGTGGACCCTTGCCGCGACGTGCCAGCACTTCCAGGCGCGCCGCCAGTTCCTGCAGGGCAAAGGGCTTGGTCATGTAGTCGTCGGCACCGGACTCGAAGCCGGTGAGCTTGTGCTCCAGCGAGTCGCGCGCCGTGAGCATCAGCACTGGCGTCTGCTTGTGCGCCTCGTGGCGGAGTTTCTTGGCGACATCCAGCCCGTCCATGCCCGGTAGGGTCAGGTCGAGCACGATGACGTCGAAATCGTGTACGACAGCCAGGTGTAGCCCGGTGACGCCGTCGCCGGCGAAATCCACTACATGGCCGCGATCCTCGAGGTAATCCCCGATGTTAGTCGCGATGTCGGTGTTGTCTTCGATGACCAGAACGCGCATTCGGCACTCCATTGTGCGGTCGCGGGTGAGTCTTATCAGTATTGCGACCGGAAGCTTAACGCCGAATCCGTGAAGCGGACAGCAGTAAAAGAGAGGCCCGGACGGAAAACCCGCCCGGGCCGAAAGAACTACTGCCCCGATACCGTCACCCCGCGTCGCGGAATCACAGTGGAACCTTTATAGGCGAGCGCCGTTTAAATCGCTGTTAATCCCTTCGGCGCCCTTGGGCGGCGGGCCTTGGCGACCACGGGTCGAGCGGCGAGACGGCTTTCGCAGTGGGCAATGATGGCGTCTGCCACGTCCACGCCGGTACTGCCCTCGATGCCCTCCAGGCCCGGCGAGGCATTCACTTCCAGCAGTAACGGCCCCCGGGACGAACGCAGCAGGTCCACGCCCGCCACCTCCAAGCCAAGGGCCGAGGCGGCCTGGATGGCCACGCGGCGCTCGTCGTCAGACAGTTCGACTGCAGCCGCCGAGCCACCCCGGTGCAGGTTGGCACGGAACTCACCCGGCGCCGAAGAGCGCTGCATGGCTGCCACCACCTGATCGCCGACCACGAAGCAGCGCAGATCGCTGCCGTTAGCCTCGCGGATGAACTCCTGGACCAGGAAGTTGGCGTAGAGGCCGCGGAAAGCCTCGATCACACTCTGCGAAGCCGAGCGCTTCTCGGCCAGCACCACGCCGGCACCCTGGGTTCCCTCGTTCAGCTTGATGATGTGCGGAGGGTCGCCCAGCATGGCAAGCAGGTCCGAGGTGTCGTCCGGGTTATCACCGAAGGCCGTCACAGGCATGTCCACGCCCTTGACCGCCAGCATCTGCAGGCTGCGCAGCTTGTCCCGGGCGCGCAGCACGGCGTCCGACGGGTTCGGCGTAAAGACGCCCATCAGCTCCAGCTGGCGGAGCACGGCGGTGCCGTAGAACGTGCTGGAGGCGCCGATGCGCGGAATCACGCAGTCGATGGGCCCCAGCGGCTTGCCCTTGAAGTGAATGGCAAACATCTGCGGCGCGATGCTCATGTAGCAGCGCAGCGGATCGATCACGCGCACGGTGTGCTTGCGCTTGCGCGCCGCCTCCACCAGTCGCTGCGTGGAGTACAGCCGCGCATTGCGCGACAGGATGGCGATCTTCATGTGGGTTCCCGGACGGCGCGGCGCGGCGTCTGTGAATAGGAAAGCGAAGGATCGACCTGGAAGCGCCCGTTCAGCGCTGTCCGGCCAAGCAAAAGGGGGAAAAGCATGTGCCGGCGGTCGGTCAGGTTCACTTCGGCAAGAAAGGACTGCCCGGCCAGCTCGATCTCGGTCCGGATGAACCAGCGCGTCGTCGCATGGCCGCCGGAATCGGTCACGGTACGCTGGCCGATGGCCTTCGCCTCGCAAGGCGCGGACACGCCACCCTTGCGGGTCGTACGCACCTGGAAGCGCAGCCATGTGCCGTCCTCGCGCTCGTCGGTCTCCAGCCATTCGACGTGCAGCGACGACGAGCGCGCGCCCGTATCGAGCTTGGCCTTGAGGACAGGGATGCCGAGCGACGGAAGTGCGAGCCGTTCGCGCCAGCCTAGGGTGATGACATCAGTCATGGGTCTGGTGCGAAGGTAGGGGGACGGCGGTGGACCGGGGGAACGGTCCGGATGCAAAAGCATGCCGAAGGTGGTGCCGGGTTTCAACCGGCACGATCAATGGGCGCCCCAGACCTGTCACGCCAATGAAATCGACGTGAACAGTCTGGGGCCACCGGGGGTCCTCAACGGCTGAGGGAACCCCGCCCGCTGACCATCATGTAGATCGACGCGGCGACGCCGGCCAGCGAGACGAGAGCCACGTAGTGGGCCGGGCCCAGGCCACCGGCCGTCCTCGCGAGGTAGCCCACCAGCACAGGCGTTGCCGCGCCGGCGATCGCGTAGGCAACGTTGTAGGAGACTGAGATCCCCGAGAAGCGGATAGCCGGGGGAAAGGATGCGACGAGAACCGCTGGAACGACACCCGCCACGCCGGCAAACAAACCCGCCAGCGCATAGAGCGGGAACAGGTTCGCGCCGCCCGCCTGCAGGTCGAAATACAGCGCATACGTGCTGAGAGCGAGTCCCACGGAAGCGATGAGCATGGCCCATGCGCGCCCGATGCGATCCACCAGCAACCCAGCGCCGATACAACCCAGGCAAAGTGTGAACGCTGCCACGCTACCCGCGGTGAAGGCCCGCGCCGGGGCGACATGGAAAGCTGTCTGCATCAGCGTCGGCGTCATCAGGATGACCACGACGATCGCCGCGGTCAGCACCCAGGTGACCGTCATCGACAACAACACCCCCGGCAAGTGGTCGCGAACGACGACCAACGCCGGCAGTTCTTCAGTGAGTTCCTTGCGCTCGCGCATGCGCGCGAAGACCGGCGTCTCGCTCAGCCAGCGTCGCAGGTACACAGCGATGAAGCCGAAGACGCCACCGAGAATGAAGGCAATCCGCCAGCCGTGGTCGAGCAAGTCGGCCTCGGAAAGACTCGCATTGAGCCATGCCGCCAGCAGTGATCCCATGAGGATCCCGGAGGTGAGGCCTGCGGAAAGGCTGGCAACAGCCAGCCCCACGCGGCGTTGCGGTACGTGCTCGGCGACGAACACCCAGGCCCCCGGCACTTCACCGCCAATGGCCAGCCCCTGCACCACGCGAAGCAGCGTAAGCAGGAGTGGTGCGAGCACACCCAGCGTCGCATACGTCGGCAACACGCCGATGAGCAGCGTCGGCACCGCCATGAGGAACACGCTCAGCGTGAACATCCGCTTGCGGCCGATGCGATCGCCGAAGTGCGCCATGACGATGCCGCCAAGCGGTCGCGCAAGGTACGCCACAGCGAAGATGCCGAAGGCCTGCAGCTGCGCGAGCCAATCGGACGTGCCTGGCGGAAAGAACAGGTGGCCGATCGTCTTCGCGAAGTAGACAAAGATGATGAAGTCGTAGAACTCCAGCGCGCCACCGAGCGCAGACAGGAGCAGCGTTTTCACGTCGCTGCGGTTGAGCGTGCGGCGATCCGTACTTTCGAGGGTTGCGCTCATGGGTGGTTACGATAGTCCCGATGATGAAAAGTGTGATGTGCGACCAAAGTTGTAGTGGACGGACGTCCATACGGCCTTGCGTGCAATATAGCTGTCATGTCTAGAATGGGGTCAAGTTTTCGACAGGACCACCGATGTCACCACGCCGATGGATACTCGCCGTGGCGTCGCTCTCTGCATTCTCCATTTCCGCATTGCACGCTACCGACTTCAAGCTCGCCGATGGCGACGTTCAGGGAACACTGAAAACCCGTGTGGTTGCAGGCACCGGTGTACGCTTGAACGACCCGTCGAAACACCTTGTCGGCAAGGGTTTCCGCTCCGATGGCAAGGCCAAGGGCGGTGACGGCGCCGACACTGCCGACGACGGTAACCTGAATTACGGTAAGGGCGATATCTATTCGAGCCTGTTCAAGGTTACCAGCGCACTGGATCTCAAATACGAGAACGTCGGCATCACCGCGAGCGCCAGGGCCTGGTACGACAACACCCTGGAAAACCACAATGTGTCCCAGGGGAGCGGCGCCAGTTCGTTTGCCGCCAACCGCCCCCTCGACGACCAGGGGCTGTCGAAATCCAACCATTTCTCGGGTTTCATGTGGCTCAACGCCTATGCCTACGGGCATTTCAAACTCGGTGACGAGAGCGCGCTGGATCTCAGGCTCGGCAAGCAGACGGTGAAATGGGGCGAAGGCCTGTTCATGCAGGGCATCAACCAGGTCAATCCGACCGACTACACCACCCTGCACCGCCCCGGCACCGATCCGGCCACCGAAGCGCAACTGCCGGTCGAGATGCTGTGGGGAAAGCTCACCTTCGACGAGCACTGGAGCGCGGAAGGCTTCTACCAGTGGAAATGGCGGCCGTCGGAACTGGATCCTTGCGGCACGCTCTTCTCCGGCACCGATCTCGGCATCGATCACGGTTGTGGCGGCATCGAGAGCAACGCCTACTACCCGATCAACGCGTATAGCCCCGGTGCGGGCCAGTGGCTCAGCGACGGTTACCAGTACTCGGTCGGCGGCGTACTGCCACGCGCGAATACGCTCGATGGCAAGGACCACGGCCAGTACGGCGCCACGCTGCGCTACTCGTTCGACCGTCCGGCAACGAACGTCGCTGCGTACTACATGCGTTACAACTCACGTAATCCGATCCTCGACGCCACGACGATCGACCCGGCGCTGCAGAACAACAGTCTCGTACCGACCCTGGTCGCCGCAGGCGTACCGCTGGCCGATGCGCAACTTTCCGCGCGGCTGTCCTCGATCAAGGTGCTTTGGGAATACCCGAACGACATTCGTCTCTGGGGCCTTTCCGGCAGCACCATGCTGGGCGCATGGAAAGTGGCCGGTGAATTGAGCTACACGCAGGACCTGCCGGTACAGATCAACACGGCCGACATGTTCGCCGCGCTCACCCGCAGCGGCGGCCCCATCGGCGCCCGAAATCTGGCAGTGCCGCCCGGCGGCGATCTCCTCGGCTACGACCGATACGACCGCACGCAGCTGCTCCTGAACACCACTCGCGCATTCAGCGATGTGCTGGGCGCGAAGACGGCGACGCTTGCGGCCGAAGTTGCCTACAGCCATACCGACCTGCCCCCCATCGCCGATGTCCGCTACGGACGCGGTTTCCACTGGGGCTTCTCCAGCGAAGGCTATGGCGGCGCCTGCCCCGAGATTCAGAATCCGACAGGCTGCCGCAACGGCGGCTACTACACCCGCTCAGCCTGGGGCTACCGCCTGAAGGGCACGCTGGCCTACCCGCTGGCGCACGGCTGGGTGCTCAGTCCGTCGCTCGGTCTGGGCGAAGACGTGCACGGCTACTCCGTCGACAATCAACTCGTCGGCGGCCGCAAGCAGGTCACCGCCGGCCTTGGCGCAACGCTCAACAAGACCTGGTTCGTCAATCTCACCTACACCAACTACCTCGGCCACCCGACCTACGACACCCTCGCCGATCATGACTTTGCCACGCTATCGATCGGCGCTAACTTCTGACAACCGCCTCTCCGACCGTGAACCAGAAGTCGACAATTGATGACCGTGCCTGAAGCGCATCGATTGCCCACACCGGAGCGAACGCCTCGTTAAATCGAACCATCCACGATTCGCTAGCGGGCGAGTCACCCGTCCGCGCGATAAAGAAGCAGGTACGGGACGTGGCCTCCAGAATACGGTAAGGACGGTATTTATGCCTCGACGGCTCCAATTACGTTATCCGAATCCACCACGACCAGAGAGAAGGAGTCAGACGCCTCATTAGCAACGGCCTTCAGGTTTACACGGTGAGAAAAAGTAAGCTTCGCAAGTGCTGAGCCCTCGTCGCAGGCCCTATTCTCAAGCCGAACCACAAGGAATTCGATTGCGGCGATGAGTTCCTCGAGACGAGGACCATATATAGGCTCGTGATGCGCGATTCTGTTCCTCGCCTTATAGATAATCTCAAGACGACGCGCCACTGCAGAACGACCGACGGTCTTATCAGGAAAGAGCGCCTTGAGCCCGCGCTTCCAAAGCGCGTCTTCATAGTCAGCGGAGAACAGTCGCTTCCAGAAAAACAGGGTGAGCTGTGAAACAAGCTGACCGTGCGTAACATCCAGCGTCCGCTGGCGTGCTTGGGAGCGTCTCATGTGCCCCGTATTTCGGGGTACTCCGCTCGGAAACGCAGTTCCGTCGAGGCGCTTCTTCTCGGACTCCGTGAGCTTCGCATAGGAAGCCTGCTGAGCCTGCCTTGCAGCATCGACGAGCTTCTTGCCTTCGGAATCCCTCCAGGCAAATGGCCGAGGAGGTGACATCAGCCAGTCGGGAGTCGCAAAAACTGCCCGGAGCCGCTCGCACGCGGCGTTTCTCAAGGCGATTTCCAGGAGACAGATCACCGGCATCAGAGCTGAAGCGATGCGAATGGTGTGGTCGTGCAGTGTGAGCGCGCCACGTTCCGTTCCTGACATTCTTACAAATGCGACCAGTCGCTCCGCCGAGAGCAGTCTCACGATAGGTCCAGGATATTCTTCCGTCATCCTTGGCGTCCATGTGGTTCAGACGACAGGATAGCGACGCCTACGGAGCCCGGACATCAGCCTTATTGACAAGGTTTGTAGGAGCTGGGACCATCATTCGCGAAACGTCAGGATCATGTGGGCAGCGCGACTCGTCGTGACGCACACCTGACGACCTCTTCGAAAGACGCCCTTGCGGCGTCTTTCGTTTATCTGGCTTTCGAGAAAAGCGATGCCCCCCTGGCTGCGTAGGGCGGTAGGTAGCAAATCGCCGGTCAGCCGAGCAGATCGGCCACCGAATCGAGAATCTCCGCGGGACGGAACGGATAGCCTTCCACGTCCGCCCGGGTGGCAATACCGCTGAGCACCAGCACCGTGTGCAGACCCGCCTCGATACCCGCAACGACATCGGTATCCATGCGATCGCCGATCATGCCGGTGTTGTGCGAATGCGCGCCGAGCTTGTTCATGGCCGAGCGGAACATCATCGGGTTGGGTTTGCCGATGACGTACGGCTCGCGGCCGGTGCAGCGAGTGATGAGTGCGGCGACGGCGCCAGTCGCGGGCAAGGGACCTTCGGCGCTCGGGCTGGTCGCATCCGGGTTGGTGCAGATGAAGCGCGCGCCATTGCCAATCAGGCGGATCGCCTTGGTGATCGCGGCGAAGGAATAAGTGCGTGTCTCACCCAGCACCACATAGTCCGGTGCGGTGTCGGTCATGATGAAGCCTGCTTCATGGATCGCCGTGGTGAGGCCGGCTTCGCCCATGACGAAGGCCGAGCCGCCGGGCGACTGATCCTTGAGGAAGGTGGCCGTTGCCAGCGCCGAGGTCCACAGCTGCTCTTCAGGCACATCCAGGCCCGAGGTGCGCAGGCGCGCACTGAGGTCGCGCGGGGTGAAGATCGAGTTATTGGTCAGCACCAGGAAGGGCGTGCCGTTGTCCCGCCACTGGCGGATCAGCTCGGGTGCACCCGGAAGGGCCTTGTTCTCATGGACAAGTACGCCGTCCATGTCGGTCAGCCAGCAGGCAACGTTCTTGCGATCGGTCACGGAGAATTCCTTGCAGAAAAACGGGACACAGGAGCCAAGGGTACCGCGCCGCCATGCCATTGGGCATGGCATGACTAATCGCACGCTTGCCGACCATCGCAAGCTCCTACGATGAGTTCGAGCCCAGCACGGGTCCAGGGGAAAGGAAGCATCATGCTCAAAGCCGTCGTAGCTCTCGCGGCGTTTGCCGTCGCCTCCGCCCACGCCGAACAGGCTCGCCACGACGTCGTCGTGGACGGCGTACGCATCACCTACTGGACCTCCCGCGACATCAAGCCCACGGACACGCCCGTGGTGTTCCTGCACGGAGGGCCTGGCTACAACAGCTATAGCTTCCGTCGCACTGAGGGGCTGTTGCTCGAAGGCGATGCGCCCATGGTCTACATGGACGAGCGCGGCTCCGGTGCCAGCGAGCATCCGATCTCCAAGAACTATTCGCTGGGCGCCATGGCCGCCGACGTCGAAGGCGTACGCAAGGCCCTGGGCGTGGATCGCATCATCCCCATGGGCCATAGTTTCGGCGGGGCCGTGGCGGCCACCTATGCCACAACGTACACGGCGCACGTTGATCGCCTGATCCTGGCCAATGCGGCCATCGATATGCCGGCGGCGATGGGCGCGTGGATGGACGCACTCAAGGTCAGCCAGCCAGACGCCTGGAAAGCCAAACAGGCCTCTGACGCCGGGCGCGCCCTTGCCGCCACTGATCCGAAGGGCCGCTGCGCCCTGAGCAAGGCGCGGTTCGCTTTCGTCATGGACGCTGCCGAGAAGCTCCCCGACCCGACGGTGTTCTACACGATGCAGCAGTTCCGCAAACCCGAAGGCAAAGTCGAGCAGAAACGGATAGACGCCGAAGGTGGATTCCGTAGCTCGGGCGACGTCGCCGCCGCTGTGTTCGGTCCCAAGTCCGACTTCATTTGCTACCGCGCGGATCCAGCGGCGCTGCCGATGCCCGTACTCGTCATCGTCGGCAAGTACGATTTCTCCGTCGGCGCTACACCGTTAAAGGCGTTCGCGAAGGAGCTGAAGAACGGCCGCTTCGTCGAGCTCGACGAAAGCGCCCACTTCAGCTACCAGGAGCAGCCGCAGGCATTCACGAGCGCGGTAAAGGGTTTTCTCCAGCAGCGCTGACCCTTACTCGCTGGCGAGTCGCCTGTGCAGTGTGAGGTACTCCTTCCGATACTTCTTCGCCAGCCCGGTCTTCTGCCGATCGGTAAGAATCTTGCCGCCGAGCTGGAAGAAACTGCGTTCTTCTTCGCGAAGATGGTCGTGCAGCTCATCGGACAATTTGCTGAGGTTGGCGGTCCACTTGCGGCCTGCATGGGTTACCGTCTGCAACTCCTCCACGAGGTCGTCCATCTTGTGATGGTCGGCCAGCGCATCGCGGGACGAGTGCAGGCCGCGGTCGTCCATCAACATCGGTACGTAGAGGAAGCGCTCTTCTGCCGCTTCATGCGCGGCCAGTTCGATGCGCAGCGCATTGAACAGTTCCACGCGGTGCTCGCCCGGGTCGGAGCGCGTGAGCTTGCGCATCAGTGAGCGCTGGATGGCGTGGCTCTCGCGGAGGGCTTCGAAGATCGTCTCGGACATTGCGTTCCCGGCTTTGTCATGGAGGCGCCATCCTCGCCGGTGTGATGTCAGGGTTTCGTCAGCGACCGGAAGCGGCGACGGCCGATTCCAACGAATGGGAGGCGACGGGTCGTCCGAGAAAGCGTTTCCCCAGTCCCCGCAACAGGTGCTTCTCGAGGGAGTGGTAGCTGGGTAGGCCCACGCCGAGCCCGATGAGGCCCAGGACCAGGGCGAGGAAGGAGGGGCTGACCATCCCTACCCATCCCAGGCGATCGAACACCGCGGCAATGCCGGTGAAGATCACCACGTGCCAGAGACCGAGAACGACGCATTGCTCAGGTACTGTAGCGAGGCGGGCATGACACGCGACATACCGAGTTCGAACGCCGCCGTCCCGTAAACGATAAGAGTGGCCGGGAATCCCCAGCACGCCAGGCGCAGGAGATACGAAAGCGGATCTGCCTGCAATAGGATGGTGCCGAGGAGCAACCATGTCACGCCGAGGCAAAGCGCGAGCAGGCGGAAACGGCGTCCACCGCGTTCGATGAGAACGCCAACGTCGATGCCCAGCAGGAGTTCGAGCAGGATCGGCGCGAACACGTAGTTCAACGGGATGCTCAGGCTGAACATCGTAGCGAGGACGGCAACGATCCCGACCGTCGCGAACCACCCGAACAGACCTGCGTAGATTCGCTTCGGAGAGAAAAGCATGCTGAGCGCTGTGACCGTGTAGAAGTACACCTCGAACGTCAGGGTCCACGCCGCCTGGATGCGATAGTTGGGAATACTGTTCACTAGCAAGAGCAGTTCAAGCTGAGGCTTCTTCTCGAAGGTGACCGCTGGCGGCAGCCAGATCATCATCACGGTGGCCGCGCCGAACACGATCCAGTACAGGGGATAGATCCTGACGAAGCGTTTCATCGCGAATTCGAAGAATGCCGTGCGCCGACCGACGAGGGCGGCCTGGCCAGCCGAACGCCTCGTCACGCGATAGATATAGATAATGAAACCCGAAATCACGAAGAAGATATCGACCCCGGAAGGCCCGACGACCGTGAACCAGGTCTTTGCCCAATGGGTCCGCATGGGCAGGATGTCCCAGAACAGATGACTCCCCAGGACCATCAGGGCCGCGATCGCGAAAGCCCCGGATGTTCCGGTAGCTCGTGCGACCCAGTTTCATGATCCTTGGGGCAAGCCAGGCTAAAAGCAGGCGGTGCCGATAACCCTATGAATGGTTGCGTCCACCAGCGCCTTGCTATTGCGTCGTGGGCGAGCTCGTGCCAAACCTGGCGCCAGCGGGCGACACTGAATCGATGGCACGCCGACGAAAGCCACCCCGATCGACCTCACGATAAATGGGACGGTACAACCCACTACTGGATTCGGCTCGTTCCTGCCGCCAAGCTCGGTTTTTCCGACGACAGATGCCCATGGAGTACGCAACATTAGCTGTAAGCCGCCGCCGAAATTCTTGTAGTCCGTTACTTACAGGAACGCCATTTCTTTCGCTTCAGGCAAGAACTTGCGCACTCGTTGACGACGCTGTCACTCGTCTACGCACCGCGCCTTAGAGAACGTACTAGGCCGATATGAAGCGATGTCCATGCCCTCGCGACCGCACAAATACTCAGACGAACGAACGTGAATCGCGTCCTATGCGGTCGGCCGCGACTGCAAGAAATACAGCTTCTTAACAACATCCTCGTATTGACAGCATAAGTGAGGGCCTCATATGTATGGCTCCCTCTACGGCCATAAAGGAGGGAGAGCGATCAGATTCGTTCCTTCAGTGCAATCAACTTGCTCAATTGGAAAAGGATAACTTTGATGATCAAGAAAATTTCAGTTCCAGTCTCGGCTCTGACGCTTTTGATAGCGGGCTCGTTGTCGACGGCAAACGCACAGTCCGTGCCTGTCCCGCCAGACGTGAACACGTCAATTTCTGCCGCCGATATGGCAGCGTGGGCTGCACAACAGCCGGTAAACAATGATCCTCCCGTGGAACAACCAGCCATAATCGACGCCGACTGCGGTAGCGATCACACGCACACCGTTGACTGCGATGGATCGATTTCGCATATGCACACGTCGATCCGTCCGCGCAAAGATGGCGACGGCTCCGAGATCTCGACGATGGCGCGAAAATTCGACGTTTAACCTACCGTAGTTAAGTTCGAGGATGGACCAAGTACGGACGGTCCATCCTCTCATCAAAGGACTAGCCATGTTGCCGCTATCCGATCTGCAGAAGATTTTCGACGCAGAGATATCTGCTGTTGACGTGATGAACCAGCTGCTCTTGCAGGGCGTCGAGCTAGTGAGGTCTCGGTTGGTCAGCGCACTCTGCAAAAGTGAATCATCACCTTTCATCGGTGAGATTCTCGAGTCGTACAGCTCGCTTTCACCAGCTCACCAGGTACGCGCTCTTCTTAGCTCGGACATTGGCGCGATTCTTCGTTGCCACGACTTGCGCACTTTGGATCTGATCCTCAGTGAACCTGAACTACAGGAGCTGAGCAACTCACTCAAACACGAACGCGCCCTGGAGCAGTTTATTCTAGGCAACGTTGACGAGGAGTTCCTGACTTCGCTTACTGCAGAATCAGGGTTCTGGACTCCTATGGCAGATGCCTTCATCGACAAGTCTGCCGCCGGCATTCATGAATGCTTTGCAGCACCGATCGTTGGCGGCTCGATAGTCGTAGACTTCGCTAGCCCGCTGGCCACGAGCTACCAAGCTCGAAGTGGCGTTCTAAGTCAGCCCAGGAAGGAGTTGACCGATGACGAAAAGGACCTCGTGATTGAAAAACTCTCCGCCGCGCTCTCGGTGATCGACGAGATCGAACCCGTGTACGGAGCAATGATTCGGAACTTCAATCGCCGCATTGTTGTGCGAAAGTCGATAAATGACAAAAGTGACTTGAAGCCTGGGCAGCCTATACTTGCTTCTGAGCACACGTTTGAGTACCCCGGATCTATTCGCCTTTTAAATCCGCATTTGGCACAGAAGACACAAGACCAGATGGTGGAGTCTTTGCTCCACGAATCGATGCACTGCATGATGGCGCTACAAGAATGCGTCGCACGTGAGAAGCTTTCTCATAACTATGGTGACTTTCGACCAGTGTCCCCCTGGTCTGGAAATGCAATTCCGAATGCGTCCTTCGCGCACGCTGTATTTGTTTACTATGTCTGCTTCAGATTCTTTGAAAAGTGGCGCGTAATGCGCGAAAAGGATATGAGCACTGATGAGGTCGATCGCCTTTCAAGTCGTTCTGCGCACTTCGCTAGCGGCTTTCTCCTCGTCGATAGGGTGAGTGACTGTTTGATCGCCGACGGAGCCGCACGAGCAGAACTCGTGCGAATGATCGACGAGACTCAACAGCATGTTGTGAATGCTGTCAGGAGCCGACACTTGGAGGTAGCATGACTACGGATAATCACCTGCTCCTCTACTCCGACGCGCTCGACCCGGTCACGAAAGAGTTGTTGCAGTTCGGATGCACTGCGGTCCACGTCGATGAGCTGATACCCTATCTCCTAACTAAAGACGATATCTGGCAATACCACAGATCAGATAGCCCTCTACAGCTGCATTTAGGCGAACAGTTCGAGAATAAATATATTATTAACCGAGTTTTCTCACTTGAGAATACCAAACTTCTGTCGCACTTGAAGAACCTGGACTTCAGCGATCGCTGGGGGTTCATCTTACTGAAGCAGCTTGGGCGACGGGGAGCGCGCCTTGCGCATGACATAGGTGTCCGGGGGGTTGCCAAGAGCATTCTACCGTTGCATCTGCAATGGCATTCCGTAAATCAGGCTTTCCTGCCACAACTGAAGACACCGAACTTCTCTTACGTATTCGCGGACCTGCCGGCCGACATTGAGCGGATGACGAGTCCGTTTCAGAAGTCGATATGGTCGTACTCTGATTGGCAGACCGAACACAATCTTCCATCATCGGAAGCGAACTTCAGTCGTTTTTTTGTAGAAAGGCCAACCGGTATTCCAGTCGTTGTATATTTCATCGGCGACACTTTCAGAGTGACATTTCCGAAAGATGAAGTAGCCATTGATCCAGCCAGCGCGGCTGCTTTCGTGTCCGCCTTTCGGGATATATTCCGAAGTGACGTAGGAGAAGTCCTTATGTATGCAGAGTCAGACGAAAACTTTCTTTTTTGCTCTTTCTCGCCTCATCTTGCGACCGCAGTCGGACATCGCAACTTTCGACCAGACCTCAGGAAGTACGTAGACAGCATATCTTCCGCGCCTTAAATGCGGCCGACTATCGTTCACTTGAGAAAAGTATGTCATCTAATCCTTGGGCGGCGCTCGACACGATTCGTTGGGAGATAGGCCCAGTCTTTGGTAGCGAGGATTTGTGCATTCTTCTGTACAGCATTGTCCGACGTGAAAAACCCCAATCACTATTGGAGTTGGGTACGGGCCTAGGTGTAACGTCTGCGTGGATTGCCAGGGCACTAAAGGAGAATGGCTCCGGAACACTAGTAACCGTCGACAATGGACGACATTTCTCCGACCCCCGGACTCAGTTTTTCCTATCCTCGCTTAGCGAGACCACGAAGAAGCTCGTGAGCTGGCACAAAGACCTGAGCTATCTGGAATACCTCGGGGCGGTCTTCGAAGCAGTAGACGCGCAACTGCATGTTGAGACAAGGATAAGTGAAATTACGCTGAATTATTCAGCGGATGAGAAGTTCGATTTCGTCTTCGCAGACTTTGATCATTCACCGCGAATGTGTCTGCGGTTGGTCGCTCATATACTTCCCAGACTATCCGCCAATGGCTCGCTCTTTATCGACAGTGCCTCCACGCACATGCCGTCATACTTGGCATTGGAAAGAATCGTTGACTGCCTGAATCAAGGACTGATACCTGAGGAGTTTTCGGCATTGGTCGATGCTCCTTTACTCGACGCACTGAAGGACCGGCTGAGGAAATCGCGTATGACTGTTACTCATCTGGTTGAGAACTCGCAGCGTAACCAGAACAGTACCGCCTGGCTTCGCTGGGTACCGGTGGGTCTTGTACCGAGCTTCGGCGCATTCATGCATTGAGCGGGACACTGACAGTGACAACGTCCAACCATTGGAACGGAATAGTCTTAGATGCGGACGACAAAGTCACAGCCCTGGGTGACGTTGTCCTTAGTGGCAACGTCACAACTCTCGTTGCTGGCGCCTCGGTCGCTGTCAGTACCGCGAGACGACTGGAGGAGATTCTTGACCCGACCTCATCTGATGGAGGGACTTTGGTGCTACACCGCGGGTCTCTTGCCATGTTTTGCGACGTACTCGAAAAGCCCGCCGAACTCGGCCGGGTCTTATTTGGACGCGTCCGCTACATCGAGAAGATTGAGAACTGGAGCACCGTCTCCATTTCAGATCCGCCCGGACTGGAGCGCGACGAGCGTGATCTGAGCGACCGGATTCTTAAGGTGGCTCTTCTATTCTCAGGTTGTCACGAGATGAGACATCATGAGAAGTCGCTATTCGATCATTTGGCGGGCACCCATGCAGTTCTCAACCGGTGGGGCTGCAGTTCAGTGCTCTGCCAAACCGGCCTGCTTCATAGCGTCTTTGGTACAGCGACCTTCAATCCCACCGAAAGAACGACGACAGCTCTGAGTAAGCTACAACAGCTGGCTGGTACTCATGTAGCTCGCCTCGTTTACTTATATGCGTTCTCCGATCGGGGCTATCACCTGTTTGAAGCACTGGACAGCGGGTCTCTAATCGTCTCTGGCGGCGGTCGCTATAATCAGGCGCTGGAGGAGGTATCGCGACACGAAGTGCTTTCCGTTCTTGTCGTTGACTGCGCGAATCTACTTGAGCAAGGCGCCGACCGTGGGTTCCTGAAGGAAGTAGTCGAGCGGCACCGCAACAAGCGGTTGGAGCTGCCACAAGAAATCTATGAAGACCTTTCCGACTATTGCCTTCCATCTCGATGATAGGCATTGAGGGTCACGCCCACGTAGATCCGCCTCAGAAAGAAAAGCATGCTGAGCGCCGTGACCGCGTAGAAATAGACCTCGAACGTGAGGGTCCACGCCGCCTGGACGCGATAGTTGGGCAGGCTGTTGACCAGGAAGAGCAGCTCGATCTCGGGCTTCTTCACGAAGCAACTCGCCAGCGGCAGCCAGATCATCATTACGGTGGAAACACCAAACACAATCCAGTACAGCGGATAGATCCTGATGAAGCGTTTCATCGCGAACTCGTAGAACGCCGCGCGTCGACCGATGAGGACCGCCTGCCGGGCCGACCGCCTCGATACGTGATAGATGATGAAGCCCGAGATCACGAAGAAGATATCGACACCCGACAGCCCTATGGCCGTAACCCAGGGTTTTGCCCAGTGCGTCCGCATGGGCACGATGTCCCAGAACAAATGGCTTGCCAGGACCATCAGGGCCGCGACGGCACGCAGGCCCTGGATATTGCGATACCTGGTACGGCCCAATTCCATGCTGCGTACGGCGACCCAGGCTAAAAGCAGGTAGTGCCGGTAGCGTCGCGAATGGTTGCGTTCGCCGATGCCTTGCTACTGCGTCGTGGTCGAGCTGGTACCGGACCTGGCGCCCGGGCGCGACACCGGATCGATGGCACCCACACTGACATGCCCACTCCAGTCCTCAAACACATCGGCAGCCTTGCTGTCGACGTATTTCACAACGACGGGTGACGGAGGACAGGAAGCAGCCAATGAGCTGATCGCGCCAGCGTCCATGCTCCCTGAGCCGCCGATGTCGCTAGTATTCCGAACACCCTCCATGCAATAGGTACCCGTGGCGGCCGGGCCCACCAGGCGGCCGACGCCATCGCGGTAACGTTGCTCGGCACGCGGTGCGGCAACGGCATCCGCGTAGGT
Source organism: uncultured Luteibacter sp. (assembly GCA_966191635.1). Lineage (GTDB taxonomy): Bacteria > Pseudomonadota > Gammaproteobacteria > Xanthomonadales > Rhodanobacteraceae > Luteibacter. The sequence continues at coordinate 21,631 of CBIGPO010000012.1, read as the reverse complement.
CTTCTTCAGCGATGCAAGATAGTCGTCCGACTTCGTCAGCTCCGCGGGGCTCAGCTGACCCTTTAGTTCGTCGTAAGGCGCCTGAAACCGGGGAGTATGCCGCTCGGATGCTAACGCGAACCAGGCAAGAGCCAGCGGTCGATTGACTGGCTGCTGATCTCCGTTCAAAGCCATGACACCCAAAACGTATTGCGCAGGCTTGCTGGCCCAGCTTGCCGCCTCCTTGAAGAACTTGTCCGCATAGCGATGTTTGTTTTCGCCGTAGCTCTGGGCTGCCAGGCAATAGAAGTAGTCACCCGGAACGAACTTCTCCATGCCCGAGATGCATCTCGCGCTAGCGAGTTGTTCATCGCTTGGCGGTGACGTCGGAGCTTGAACATCCTGTGCCTTGACTACCGGGGCACCGATGCACAACAGAATGGTGAGGAGGGTCGTCCTGGCGCAACCTGACAAAACGCTCCGGCGTGACTGATGCATCATGTATCTCTCCGTGATTCTGCAAAAGTCTACCTGCAGAAATATCCCGGGAGAACGGCGTGAAAATGCGAAGTATCCGCACAAGCTTGCGGGATCGCAGCCTCATCGAAAATCCACTTTTGCGTTCATCATGTCACAGAGAGCTATCAACTCAGCGAAGCGCGAAGGCGGAACGACCCTCCCTTTCGTCACCGACGGAATCGAAGCGGCGCTCGCGGCCAAGGCCGCTGCGGGAGATCTGGACGTGAAGATCGGCGGCGGCCCGAGCCTATCAACGGACAGTCGTGCCGCGCTGGTAGCGAAGAAGCGCCATCACGGCACCGCGGTCGCGCTGGCTCGCCTCGACGAACCAGCGGGTCAGTAAACGCACTTCTTCCACCTCATCGGCCTCCACCTCGCCCACGAGGAAGCCGATCGACACACCAAAATATGCCGACAGCGAGCGAAGCACCGAAAAGGATGGATTCGCGCTTGTGCCACGCTCGAGCTGATGCACGTGCGACTTGGACAGCTCCAGCGCATCCGCAAGATCTTGCAGCGACTTTCCGCACGCAGTCCGTAATTGACGTATTCGAGCGGCCAGTACGTTCGAGGCCGAGCTGTCGGGTTTACCCGCGTAAGAAAAATTCTTATCCGGACTGTCGCAACCATATCCCGAAATCACACATCTACTCCTTCTTACCCACGGCGGTCGCCCCTCGACGTCGCCGCGCCGGAACCTGCCCGGTCCGGTAGTAAGCCCCCTAAATGGCGCTATGGCGCCATTTTCCGTAGCAGCCGTTACGCCGACGTACCGTGCTGCCTCGTCCTTTGTCTCAACGAAACGCGATCGTGTCAAATGGACGGCCAAACGAATCGCTCGCCAGCATATCTTCTGAAACTTACGAAACCGTCGGTTTTCAGTGGACGTGCTCGCAAAAAGTTTTGAAACAGGCTTGACACATCGCAACAACGCCGACTAAAAACGAGTCCGCGTAGCGATCGAGATGACTCATCCCGCCTCGCTTGCAATCCGGCGAGGCCCTGTAGGGAGGGGCTGCCGCCGACCGATCCGTGCGACGTTTTGTCGTGCCAATTTTTCAGGGGAATCCTACATGTCTTCATCGATTCGGCAGCGCAGGGCTGCCGTCTTCAGCCGTCCTTTGCTTTACGCCGCCGTCGCCGCGGCACTGACGTTGCCGTCCGCCGCCGTGTTCGCGCAGGCCACGACCGGCACCATTTATGGCCAGGCACCCGCCGTTGCCGGCGAAACGATCCGCATCGAAAGCAGCACCGGCCAAAGCCGCGAGGTCGCCGTCGGTGCTGACGGACGCTACACCCTGCCGCAGCTGCCGATTGGCCAGTACAAGGTCTCGTTGGTCAAGGACGGTGCCGTCGTCGATTCGCGTGAGAACGTGAACGTCGTTGTCGGTCGTGGTATCGATATCTCCTTCGTAGCTGCTGCAGGCGCCGCCGAGACGCAGAACCTGCAGAGCATCACCGTTTCTGCCAACGCACTACCGGCCATCGACGTCTCCAGCGTCGACTCACGTACCGTGGTTACGTCGCAGGAGCTGGCCAAATACCCGCTGGGCCGCACGGCCGAGGCCATTGCGCTACTCGCGCCGGGCGTCGTTCCGGGCAGTTCGTACTTCCAGGGCCCGACCCGTAACGCGCTGGTTTCCTTCAGCGGTTCATCGGTGACCGAGAACGCCTACTACATCAACGGTTTCAACACGACCGATCCGGTCAGCGGCTTCGGCGGTATCACCCTGCCGTACAACGTGATCGACCAGCAGGAAGTGCTGACCGGCGGCTACGGTGCCGCTTACGGCCGATCCGATGGTGGCGTGCTCAACCAGATCGGCAAGAGCGGTACCAACGAATGGCACTTCGGTGCGCAGATGCTGTGGACCCCGCGTTCGCTGAAGGGCGACCCGAAGAATACCTACTACACGGAAGGCCCGAACGCTGGAAAGATCTACCGCCAGTTCAGCGATAACAAGTCATGGGTCGCCACCACCAGCGCCTACGCATCCGGCCCCCTGATCAAGGACAAGTTGTTCTTCTTCGTCGCGGCCGAGTACGAAAAGACCGAAGGTAACAGCGTCGGCGCGGTAACCCTGCCCTATAACACCAAGTACAGTTACCGCGACCCGCGCTACTACGGAAAGCTGGACTGGAACATCACGGATGATCACCACCTCGAAGCTACCTTCGCCTCGAGCAAGGACCAGTACGCTGGCAACTTGTATGACTTCGACTACAAGACTCGCACGACCGGTGACTACAACAGCGGTGATACATCGTTGAAGAATTCCGGCGACCTGGGTGTCCTGAAATATACGGGCTACATCACGGATGACCTCACGATTTCGGCCCTTTATGGCAAGCTGAAGTCAACCTATTTCTCGACCATCCCCGGTTATGATCCGACGCTGGCATACATCGCCGGCCGCGACCAGCAGAATCCGGCGATCGGCACAAACATCGGCAATGCGCAGACTGTCGCCACCTTTACCGATCCGCGCCATAAGTCGACCAACCGCAACCTGCGTTTCGACGTGTCGTACCACATCGGCGATCACACGATCACGGCGGGTATCGATAACCAGGACGTGCATGACGAGAACGATGGCGACACCACGTCAGGCCCCGGCTACGAGTGGATCTACGCACAGGTCGCCCCGGACACCCCCATCCTGGATAACGGCACCGCTTTCGTCGATGCGCCAGGCGGCTATGCCAACGGCGCCGGCGGCTACACCGTCAGCAAGCAGATCTACCAGACAGCGGCATCCGTCCGCGTGCAGCAGCGCGCCCAGTACATCGAAGACTCGTGGCAGGTGAACGATCGCTGGCTGGTGAAGATCGGCCTGCGCAACGACCAGTTCACCAACTACAACCCGGATGGCGTGGCTTACCTCAAGCTCACCAGCCCGCAGTGGGCGCCACGCATTGGTGCCACGTGGGACGTCAACGGCGATTCGTCGACCAAGATCTTCGCCAATATCGGCCGTTATTACCTTGCGCTGCCGGCAAGCGTGGCTCTGCGCTCGGCGGGTTCCTCGCTGTACACCAATGAGTACTTCACTTACGCCGGTATCGACAACCAGGGTAACCCGACGGGCCTGACCCCGATCGCCAGTTCGACCGGCGGCCCGGTATCGGGCAACGCGGAGTACGGCCAGCCACGCGACCCGAAGACGGCCGCGGCGTCGAACCTGAAATCCGAATTTCAGGACGAGGCCATCCTGGGCTTCCAGACAGAGCTCAGCCCCGACTGGGTGGCTGGCGCGAAGCTGACGTGGCGCAAGCTACGTAACGCGATCGACGACGTCGCTGACGCCGACACGATCTACAACAAGGCTGTGTCGCTGGGTTACGACGTCGACCCGGCAAACGTCCAGGGCGGCTACCTGTTCAATCCGGGCCGTTCCAACACCTTCAAGATCTCCGACGGCAACGGGGGCTACTACAACGTTCCCGTCAGCAACGAAGATTTCGGTTTCCCGAAGTTGAAGCGCAAGTACTACGGACTCGACCTGAGCCTGGAGCATCCGTTCGACGGCAAGTGGCAGGCGAAGGCGTTGTATACCTTCAGCCGCAGCTACGGTAACTCCGAAGGCCAGGTGAAGTCGGATATCGGCCAGGACGATATTTCGGCAACACAGGACTGGGACTTCGCATCGCTGATGAGCTACTCCAATGGTGCGCAGTCGAACGACCAGAAGCACGTGCTGAAGCTGTACGGCTCCTACCAGATCACTCCCGAGTTCCTGGTGGGTGCGGTGCTCAGCATCGCGTCGGGCAAGCCGCGTTCCTGCCTCGGCTATTACGGTCCGGATGAAACCTCGCCTGCCTACGCCGGGCCGTACTACCACTGGTGCGGTGGTCAGCCGTCGCCTCCGGGCACGTATCGCTACCCGTGGCAGAAGATCCTCAGCCTGAACGCCGAGTATCGTCCGGCCTTCGCCGATCACAAGCTTGCCTTCAACGTCACGGTCTACAACATCACCAACCAGACCCAGGTGACCACGGCGTATCCCTACTACGGCAGTTCCGACGCTCAGCTGTCGCGTTACAACAGCGCGCTGTACCGCAGCACGCCGCGCTACGTCCGCTTCGGCCTCACCTACGACTTCTAAAGTCGCGTAGCCCAGCGGAACAGGGCTGGCCAGCCATGGACGGCTGACCACCCAAATGTCCGGAAGGATGAGTGGAGCACAAGAACACCGCCACTTCCGGCGGCGATCCGAAGACAATCAGATTTGCCGAATCTCCCCATGACCCGCGTCCCCAACGCGGGTTTTTTTTCGACGTTCGGAGAAATGTGATTGCGCTCGTGGAACGAACTCGCGATGAGGTGATACACCAGATGCTGGGGGCAAAGGGGAATCGATCGTTCATCTCAACTACCTTGTGAGGGCAGTCGCATGGATCCAATTAGGAATGTCGTTCGGAAAGGGCTGATGTCCGTCTTCGGGGGCGCCGTAGTCAGCGCCGTTGGAGCGATGGCTCCCGCCGCCGCAATGTCTAACACGTTCGATATTGCCGCGGCAGCGCAAGCGCAGGCGTTGTCGTCATGGCACGAGACCATCAAACAGCAGGCGCCTTCGGTTGAGGGCTGTTTTCGTGCATCGTTCCCCAACGCCGCGTGGGTGTCGGAGCGTTGTGAAGCCCCTCCGTCGTTCGTGTCCGTGCCTCCCGAGACCAACGCAAACGGCCTGACGACGACCGCACGCAGCGAGAGCGTGTTCACCGTCGGCAATGGCAATGATTACGCCGCACGCACAAGCAGCCTGACACGCTCTGCGGTCGGCACCTTCCCCACCGTCACGGGTGTGACCACTGGGACAGCCGATTATTCGCTGCAGATCAACACCAACATCGGCAGCAATCCCACCACCTGCACGCAGTTCGGATACTCGTCCTGCCAAACCTGGGAACAATTCATCTATTCGACCGACAGTGACGGCAGCGCCAGCAATGGGCGCACGCCGGTGGCATTCATCCAGGATTGGTTCTTTGCTGGCAGCCAGTCGCAGTACAACTCCGTCGGCTGTCCCTCGGGTTGGTACAGTTATCCCGCGCAGCTGGCGTGCTATCGCAACAGCAACGCCGTCAGCGTGCCACTGGTGGCCGTCTCCAATATCGGCAGCATCCGCCTGACCGGCTCAGCCACCTCCGGCGGCGTGGACACGGTGACCTTCTCGGTCAACGGCACAGCTCACAGCGTGAGCCAAACCGCGACTACGCTCAACATCAACCGAATCTGGAACCAGTCGGAGTTCAACATCTTCGGCAACGGCAGTGACAACCCGGTCGTATCGTTCAACAGCGGCTCGCACGTCACGGTGAACCTGGCGGTAAACGACGGCACCACCAATGCGCCGACCTGCCTGGGCAATGCCGGCACCACCTATGAGCAAAATAATCTGACGCTCGGTACCTGCACCGCCACCGGCGGTTCGACGCCCCACATCAGTTTCGTCGAAAGCAACTGATGTCCCGCTGCCCCGGCAGACCGAAAAGTTCTCCGGGGCAGCGATTCAAGGGCACGAGGAAGCGGGCGAATTTACCCGAGGGACGTGCAGAAGCAGCGCTTTCGCCATGAACGATGCGCAAGAGAACATGGAGCGGGTGAAGGGAATCGAACCCTCGTCAGTAGCTTGGGAAGCTACAGCTCTACCATTGAGCTACACCCGCGTCGGCAGGGGATGGTAATACGTCCGCACGGTGAGGGGAAAGGTGGCGCCCGGCTGAATGCTCAAGGGAGCGCCGCCGCCGGCCTCCGTCGGCAGGCGCATAATCGTGGCAGGGAATTCTTACGAGGACCGGGCCATGCATCGAATGCTCTCGCTTACTGTCGTCGCCGGCCTCGCGTTTGCCGCGGCCGACAACGCCTCGGCCCAGTCCCGAACGGTGTCCACGGCCGACATGCCCAAGCCCGGGGTCAGCTATATCTCTGGCCCGTCCACCCCGGAGCGCCGGGAAACCGTGAGTACCGGCACCCTGCCCCAGCCCGCCCGGCTGTACGTGAACGGCCAGGTCTCGGGCGGCAGCTACGAGGGTCAGGGCGGCAACTACGGCAACGGCGGCTATAACGACCAGACCGCCAGTTACGGCGGCGGTGGCTATTACTCAGGCGGCTACGGCGACTATCCAGGTAACGGCAATTACCCCGGCAACGGTGGCAATAACCGCTACGGCCATGACCACGACCACGGCGGCTACCCGGGCAATGGTGGTGGCCACGGCGGCAATGGATATCAGCCTCCTGGCAACTCGGTCAGCGTCGGCATGAAACCCAATCCGCCAAACGGCAAGCCCGCCGTCAGGGTCGCTCCACCGCCCAGGCAGGACCGCGACTCCAACCACAACGGCAACCACGGCTGGAACCAATACCCCCAGCCGATTCCCGCCAATACCGGCGTGAACGCCAATCGCGCCTCGCAGCCGGGAACCGGCATGGGCACGGGCAACCAGCCGGGCACGGGCGTTCCCCTCCGCAATGGCGACGGCTACGGCTACGGACGCGGCCGCTGAGGCATCCGGTTCGCGACGGCCACGGCCGCCCGTTACAATGGCCGGATGCATATCACCCTCAATGGCGATGCGCGTGATTGCGCGCCCGGCACATCCGTGTCGTCTCTGCTCGATGCCGCCGGCTATGCCGGCAAGCGCGTGGCGGTGGAAGTGAACCTCGAGATCGTGCCGCGCAGCGCACACGCGACCCATCTGCTCGCCGATGGCGACCGGGTCGAGATCGTCCATGCCATTGGCGGCGGCTGAGCCGCGCCCACCGACGGAAGACCCCGCATGAACCATTATTCCCCCGCTGGCGACGACCTGCTCACCGTCGCCGGACGCACATTCCACTCGCGTCTGCTGACGGGCACGGGCAAGTACAAGGATTTCGACGAGACCCGTCGTGCGACGGAAGCCGCCGGCGCACAGATCGTCACCCTCGCCATTCGTCGCGTGAACATCGGTCAGGATGCGAGCCAGCCGAACCTGCTCGATGCCTTGCCGCCGGATCGCTTCACCCTGCTGCCGAACACCGCCGGCTGCTATACGGCCGACGATGCGGTCCGCACCTGCCGCCTCGCGCGCGAGCTCCTCGACGGCCATAACCTGGTCAAGCTCGAGGTACTCGGCGACGAGCGCACGCTCTATCCCGACGTGGTGCAGACCCTGGTCGCCGCCGAAAAGCTCGTGGCCGACGGTTTCGACGTCATGGTCTACACCTCGGACGATCCGATTCTCGCGCGTCGCCTGGAAGAAATCGGCTGCGCCGCGATCATGCCGCTGGCCGCGCCGATTGGCTCAGGCCTCGGCATCCAGAATCGTTACAACCTGCTCGAGATCATCGAGAACGCGAAGGTGCCGGTCATCGTCGACGCCGGTGTCGGCACCGCCTCGGATGCCGCCATCGCCATGGAACTGGGTTGCGACGGTGTGCTGATGAACACCGCCATCGCTGGCGCGAAGCATCCCGTACTCATGGCGCATGCGATGAAACTCGCCGTGGAAGCCGGCCGCGCCGCGTTCCACGCCGGCCGCATTCCGCGCAAGCGCTTCGCCTCGGCATCGAGCCCCGTCGACGGACTGGTCGGCTGACATGACGCACGACGACGACAGCACGGGCGACGCACCCTACCTCCGCCGTATCCGCAGCTTTGTACTGCGCGAAGGACGGATGACGACGGCGCAGCAACGCGCCTTCGATGACCATTGGTCCCGCTTCGGACTCGACTACAACGCAAGCGAACGCGATCTCGGCGCTACATTTGGCCGCGAGGCGCCGCGCGTGCTCGAAATCGGTTTCGGTAACGGCGAAGCACTGGCCTGGGCCAGCGAGCACGATCTGGCTCGCGACTACATCGGCGTGGAAGTGCACAGCCCGGGTGTCGGCCGCCTGATGAACGCGCTGGCTGCACGCGAGGCCGGCAACGTGCGCGTGTACAAACACGACGCCGTCGAGGTGCTCGAGCACGAGATCCCTGCGGCCAGCCTGTCCGAAGTACGCATCTGGTTTCCGGATCCCTGGCACAAGAAACGCCACAACAAGCGTCGACTGGTCCAGCCGGCGTTCGTCGAGCTGCTGGCCTCGCGCATGGCACCGGGCGGCCTGCTCCACCTGGCCACGGACTGGGAAGCTTATGCGGAACACATGCGCGAAACCATGGAAGCTGCCGCGGGCTGGCATAACCGCGTAGGGCCTGGCGTGAGCGCGGAGCGTCCTGCATGGCGCATCGAGACCCACTTCGAGCGTCGCGGCACGCGGCTGGGCCACGGTGTCTGGGATTATTTGTACGAATGGCGCGGTTTGACCACGACACCTTGACCGCTTAACTGGCATAAGGGGGCTTCGTGCCTAATTACGGAGCCCCCGATGTCCATTTCAAGCGTGGCCGATCTGATTGCCGAAACCCTCGAAGAAGCGGGTGTCCGCCGCATCTATGGGCTGGTCGGCGACAGCCTCAACGCGATCACCGATTCCCTGCGCGAACGCAAGCGCATCGACTGGGTCCATGTGCGCAATGAAGAAGCCGCCGCTTTCGCTGCCGGTGGCGAATCCCAGCTGACCGGCGAACTCGCGGTCTGCGCCGGCAGCTGCGGCCCCGGCAACCTGCACCTCATCAACGGCCTGTTCGATTGCAACCGCTCACGCACGCCGGTGCTGGCCATTGCCGCGCATATTCCCAGCGCCGAGATCGGCAGCGGCTACTTCCAGGAAACCCACCCCACCGAGCTGTTCCGCGAGTGCAGCGTGTACTGCGAAATGGTGTCCAACCCTGCGCAGATGCCGCATGTGCTCGACTCGGCCATCCGTGCCGCCGTGGGCGAGCGCGGCGTGGCCGTGGTGGTGATCCCTGGCGACGTGGCCATGCGCAAGGCGTTGGTGAAGGCAGCGACGCCGGCGGCCGGACTGTTGCCGCCCAAGCCCAAGGTGATTCCGGCTGAGCGTGAACTCGATGCGCTCGCGGCCCTGCTCAACGCGGGCAAGCGCATCACCCTGCTCTGTGGCCGCGGCACGGCCGGCGCCCACAACGACCTGATCGCCCTGGCCGATGCCCTGAAATCTCCGATCGTGCATGCGCTCGGCGGCAAGGAATATGTCGAGTACGACAACCCCTTCGACGTCGGCATGACGGGCCTGATCGGTTTCAGCTCCGGCTATTACGCCATGGAAGACTGCGACACCCTGCTCATGCTCGGCACCGATTTTCCTTACCGGCAGTTCTATCCCGAGGACGCGAAGATCGCCCAGGTGGATCTGCGCCCTGGCAACATCGGCCGGCGTTGCCGTGTGGACCTCGGCGTGGTCGGCGACGTGGGTGAGACGATCCGCGCCCTGCTTCCCCGTATCGAACCCAAGCGCGTACGCGGGCACCTCGACCGCTGCCTCGCGCACTACACCCGGGCGCGCCAGGATCTTGACGAACTTGCCGCGATCGAACCCGGCCACGACCTGATTCATCCGCAACAGCTCACGCGGCTGGTCAGCGACCTTGCAGAGGAGGATGCGATCTTCACTGTCGATGTGGGCACACCTACCGTCTGGGCCGCACGCTACCTGCGCATGAACGGCAAGCGACGTTTGCTCGGCTCCTTCGTGCACGGCTCGATGGCCAATGCCATGCCGCAGGCGATCGGAGCGCAGGCGTCGCATCCGGAACGCCAGGTCGTTTCGCTCTCCGGCGACGGTGGTTTCTCCATGCTGATGGGCGACTTCATCACGCTCGCCCAGGAGGGGCTGCCGGTGAAGGTCATCGTGCTCAATAACGGCACCCTGGGCTTCGTAGAGCTGGAGATGAAGGCCGCAGGACTGCTGGAAACGGGCGTGGAGCTGAAGAACCCCGATTTCGCCGCGATGGCGAATGCCATGGGCATCCATGGCCGCCGCGTCACCCGTGCCAGTGATCTGCCATCGGCTGTCGCGGAAGTGCTTTCGCACGAGGGACCCGCCCTGCTTGACGTGGTCAGCAATCGCCTTGAGCTGTCGATGCCGCCGAAGGTCAGCGCCGAACAGGTGAGGGGTTTCAGCCTTTACGCATTGAAGGCGGTGATGAGCGGACGCGGCGATTCGATCGTGGACCTCGCGTTGAGCAACCTCAGCCGCTGACCGGGACGTTGCTGGTCTGGGAAAAGCGGGCTGCGATGCGGCCCGCTTCAGCCGGGAGCCACCCCCAACGCGTATACTCCTGCGGCATCAATCGCCGCCTGGCAAGACCATGCCACCGCACGTCCCAACCGACCGGATCCGGATAGCCGGCTAGTGGCTCTTACCCTCACTCCCGAAATGATGCTTGTACTGGGCCTGGTGGGCTTCACCATGCTCATGCTCGTTCTGGAGTGGATCCGGGCCGATATGGTGGCCCTGCTCGTCGTGGTCACGATCGGCCTTACCGGCCTGATCCCGGGCGACCAGGTGTTCAATGGCTTCGCCGGCAACGCCGTCATCGCCATCATCGCCATCATGATCATGGGCGCCGGCCTCGACCGCGCCGGCGTGCTGAACCTCACCGCGGCCTTCGTCATGCGCATGGCGCGTGGCGTGGAGTCGCGGCTGGGCGTGGTGGTCAACAGCGTGACCAGCCTGTTCAGCGCGGTGATTCCCAGCCAGGCGCTGGCGGCACTGATGATTCCCGTGACCAGCCGTCTCTCCGCGCGCACGGGCGTGCCGATGTCGCGCCTGCTGTTGCCCATGGCGTTCTGCATCCTCACCGCCACCAACACCACGCTGATCGCCAACTCGCCGCTGATCGTACTCAACGACCTCATCGCCAGCGCGAACAGCAACCTGCCACCGGGCGCGCACACCATTCCCAAGTTCGGCCTGTTCAGCGTGACCCCCGTGGGCCTCGTGCTCGCCGTGGTCGGCGTGCTGTTCTTCTACCTGTTCACCCGCAAGCTGCTGCCCGAGCGGGAAGACGAACGGCTCAAGGTGACGCCCGGCCGTACGGAGAGCTACTTTGCCGACACCTACGGCATCGCCGGTGAAACCGCCGAGCTCACCGTCACGGCGGAGAGTCCGCTGGTCGGCATGAGCATTGGCGAAGTGGAGCAGCTGCACGGCGCACCGCTGATCCTGGCGATCAAGAACGGCAACGAGAGCCGCGTGGCACCGCCGTCCGACCAGATGATCTGGGTGGGCACGGTGCTCGGCGTGCTGGCTCCGCGCGATGCCATCAATGCCTTCGCCAACAACCAGTTATGCCGCGTGTCCATGCGCCTGCGCCAACTCGGCGAGCAGTTCAACACCACGCGGGCCGGTATTTCCGAGGCGGTGGTACCGCCCAGTTCGCGCTTCATCAAGCAGACCGTGGGCGAGTTGCGCCTGCGCAAGCGCTTCGGCATCTCCGTGCTTGCGGTGAATCGCGGCGACGAAGTGTTCCGCGAGGACGTCCGTGCGGTGACCCTGCGCGCCGGCGATACGCTGGTGCTGCACAGCAAGTGGCGCGACCTGATGCTGGCCGAGGAAGACCGCGACTTCGTGGTGGTCACCGACGTACCCAAGGACGAAGCGCGTCCCGGCAAGATCTGGCAGGCGGTCTTCTTCTTCGTACTGGCCAAGTGCCTGGCCCTGTTCACCCACCTCGACCTGTCCGTGGCAATGATGACCGGCGCCGTCGGCATGCTACTGACCGGCGTATTGAACATGGACGAGGCCTATAAGGCCATCAACTGGAAGACCATCTTCGTCACCGCCTGCCTGATTCCCCTGGGCTGGTCGATGGATTCCACCGGCACCGCCTCGTGGATCGCCCAGGAAGTGCTGGCGATCCTTGGACATGCGCCGCAGTGGACACTGCAGCTGTCCATTGCCGTGCTCACCCTGATGTTCTCGCAAGTCATGTCGAACGTGGGTGCCACCGTGATGATGGTGCCGATCGCCATCAGCGTGGCCGTGAGCACGGGGGGCAACCCGTCGGCTTACGCGCTGATCGTGGCGGTGTCGTCGTCGAACACGTTCCTGCTGCCTTCGGGCCATCCGGCACTTATGATGGTGGCCGGTCCCGGTGGTTATCGCGCCAAGGATTTCCTGCGCGTCGGCCTGCCCCTGACGCTCATCGTACTTACCCTGACCCTGGTCACGATCAACTTCATGTACCGATAAACGGCGGCCGATGAACGGCGACCGGTAAAGGACGGCCCCTGGCTAAGAAGTTTCTCAGGCCAGCCTTACCACGCCGTCATGCACCGCCACCGGCACGGCGCGTAACCGATCGCCACGACACGGCCCGGCTGTGCAATCGCCGCTGTCGGCCGTGAAGGTGGCGCCGTGGGCCGCGCAGATGATCGTCCCATTGCGGACCAGGAACCGTCCGGGCGCGTAGTCGAGCCGCCGGCCCGCATGCGGACAGACGTTGAAATAGGCGCGGGCCTCGTCGCCGTGGCGGTAAACCATAAGCGACTCCACCTCACGGTTGACGAGGGCTTCGACCTCGATGGCATTGCCATCGGGAATGTCGGCCAGGAGGCAAAGGGGAGGGGTGTCGGCGTTAGGAGTCATGGCACTTGTCTATGAGGATAGGTTGCCCCAAGGTAAAGGGGAACCACGCATGTCATTGTGCCATACGGATTTTTAACCAATGCGCTTCGTCTTCCCGCCCACTCGCCGCTCGCGAAATCCGCTAGCCCGCGCCCTGTCCATCGTGGCCGGTCTGGCCGTGCTCGGCGTCCTGCTGGTGTTCGGTGTGGTCGTCATCGGCGTGCTGCTGGCCGGTGGCATCGTGTTCCTGGCCGTGCGCCAGTGGAAGCTCGCCCGCGGAGGCGTCACCACGCCGCCGCCGTCGGCCGCGCACACCATGCAGGATGATCCAAAGGTGCTCGAGGGCGAGTTCGTGGTCATCCACCAACGCGATCCGGTTCACCACTAAGCATCCTCGCAAGCAGTTCCGCGCAAGAAGCGGATGGTGACGGGACCCGACCCCGCCTACGCTGACCTCCAACCCTTGGAGGCCACGATGAAAACCCAGGTCCAGCTCATGCGCCCCGCCACCGACGACGCCCTTGAACGTGTCCGTGCCGCGCTCGATCGTGAGGACGGCACCAGCGATCTAGCCACCCTCGCCGCCGTCGCGGGGCTTAGCCCCACCCACCTGCAACGCTCCTTCCGGCGCCGCTACGGCGTCAGTCCGGCTGAGTACGCCCGCGCGCGGCGTTTCGGACAGCTGCGCGAGGCCCTCCGTGACGGCGCGCCTGTGACCGACGCGGTCTACGAGGCCGGCTTCGGCTCCGGCAGCCGGGTCTACGAGGAAAGCGACCGCCGCCTGGGGATGACTCCGGCCAGCTACCGCGCGGGCGGCGCAGGCGCCTCGATCCGCTACACCACCACCGGCACGCCGCTCGGGCGGCTGCTGGTCGCCACCACGGCGAAGGGTATCTGCTCGGTGACGCTCGGCGACGACGACACGGCACTGGAAACGCGGCTCGCGGAGGAGTTCCCGCTGGCCGAGCGCGAACGCGTGGATGAAGGTCGCAACGAATGGCTGGATGCCGTGATCGCACGCGTCACCCACGACCTCGGCTGGGACGATGGCAATACGCCGGCGATGCCGCCCATCGATGTCGCCGCGACGGCGTTCCAGTGGCGCGTCTGGGATGCGCTGACGCGCATTCCGCGCGGCGAAACCCTCAGCTATGGCGAACTGGCCGCGAAGCTCGGCGTACCTAAAGCCGCGCGGGCTATCGGACGCGCATGCGGCAGCAATAAGCTTGCGCTATTGGTCCCCTGCCATCGGATCATCCGCGAAGACGGCAGCCTGGGCGGTTGGCGATGGGGACTGGAAATCAAGCAACAACTCCTCGCCACCGAGCGTGCCATGAGCGCTGCTCAAGGCTGACCTTCGAACGTTTCGCTACCGCGTTCCGCGTAGCGACGATATCGTTCCGGATTCAGCCTGGATCTGCCATGTCCGACCCTGCCTGTTCCACGACGCCCGCGCCCGCTACCGTCGCCACCGACCCACGGTGGATGGTTCCGCTTTCATTGTTCGCGCTGTACGTCATCTGGGGTTCGACCTACCTCGGCATCCGCTATGCACTGGTGAGCTACCCACCCTTCATGCTCGCGGCGATTCGCTTCGCCATTGCCGGTGTTTTGCTGTTCACCGTCCTGCGCGTGCGCGGAGCGACACTGCCGACCGCCGCCCAATGGAAGAACGCAGCGATCGTCGGCACCCTGCTGCTGGCCGGCGGCAATGGCCTGGTCTGTTTCGCCGAGCAATCGGTAAGCTCCGGTATCGCCGCCGTCGCGGTGGCGAGCATGCCTTTGTTCGCCGCGGTATTCGGCGGTATCTACGGCGAATGGCCGACACGGGGGGAAACCGCTGGCCTGCTGCTGGGTTTTGTTGGCGTCATCGTGCTCAACCTCGGCGCGGGCCTTTCGGGCTCCCCGATGGGTGCCATTGCCCTGATCTGCGCCGCCATGGCCTGGGCGTTCGGATCCGTATGGTCCAAGCGCCAGGACATGCCCAAGGGGCCGATGAACACCGCCGCGCAGATGCTCTGCGCCAGCGTCTCGCTTAGCATCATCGCCCTGCTCCATGGCGAGCGCTTTCCGGCACATCCGGAGGCCAGCGCCACGGCAGCCGTCGCCTACCTCATCGTGTTCGGCTCGATCATCGCCTTCAGCGCGTATCTCTACATACTGAAGACCGTACGTCCCGCGCTGGCTACCAGCTATGCGTATGTCAATCCGCCGGTGGCCGTGCTGTTCGGTGTCGCACTGGCCGGTGAACATGTCGGACCCTTCGACCTCGCCGGCATGGCGATCATCCTGATCGGCGTTGGCATTATCACGATGATGCGCGTGCGCAAGGCCTGAAGACGGCGCAGTGTGACGCAGGTCTCACTACGGCTTCGCGCCAAGTATTTTCAGAATTATTCGATGTTGGTCAGCGATAACGAGACCTAGGCTCGGGCTCCTCAGTTGGAGGAGCGTCCCATGTCCCGGCTTACCCCAAAATCGTCGCGGTGTTCGCGACGCGTGTACCTGTGCGCCGCCCGCGGCGGCACCCTGTTCGGTATCGCCATCCTGGCCGTGGCCTCGTGCCAGACGTTTCAGGAAAAGCCATCAAAGGGAATCTCATCGCCCGTGGCGGATTACCTGGAGTACGACGCCTGCCTCGACCGCGGCGGTCGCTGGCTGATGCATGCGCACACCTGCATCGAGCAAGGCGAGGCAGGTGTGCGCGAGCCACGCGAAGCCTTGTAGGGCTCCGCGCAGCCAGCTGCCTCAGAGTTCGCGAAGTGCCGTTGTCACCGGCACGCGCGCCGCACGCAGTGCCGGGAACAGTCCGCCGATGAAGCCAATAGCGAGTGCCCACTTGATGCCTGTCCAGAGCAGTTCGCCGCTGACGTGGAAGCGAAAGACCACCTGGCTGAAATTGGCACCGAGCGTGGACGTGGTGTAGCCATTGAAGATGATCCACACCACCCCGGCCCCTATGAGTCCGCCCAGCAGGGCGAGCATCATGGTTTCAAGCATCACCGAGACCACGACGGGAACGCCACGGAAGCCGATGGCACGTAGCGTGGCGATCTCCCGAGCCCGTGCCTGGATGGCGGCGAACATCGTATTGAGCGCACCGAAGATGGCGCCGATGGCCATGATGATACCGACGGTGATGCCCACCGCACGCAGGACCTTCGTCAGGCCTTCGGACTGCTTGCTGAAATACTCCTGCGTGGTACTGACGTCCACCTTGAGCCGCGGGTCGGCGATAAGGTTGGCCTTGAGCGTATCGAAGGCCTTCGGCGAATCCAGTAGCACGGTGACCGACTGCACGCTGCTGCCTCGGCGATAAGCCGATGCCACGCTTTGCGTATCGGCCCACAACTCCGACTCGAGCGCGTCGTGCGACTCGAACACGCCGACCACCGTCCAGGTCTGGCCGGCGAGACGGAGGGTCTTGCCGACATCGATACCGTCGAACTGCGCCTTCGCCCCTTTGCCTACAATGATTTCGCCCAGGCCTGGCCGAAACGTCCGACCTTCGACGATCTTCACCTGGTCCCGGAGCTTCCAGACATCCTCACTGACGCCACGAATCGGAACGTTGGAATCGCTGTTCGGGTCGCCCTTGCGCGGCAGGTTGGCCACTACCACCAGCTCGCCGGAGGCAATGGGCTTGCCCTGCGCATCCTTCTTCACGCCCGGCGCCTGCATTACCACGTTGGCACTGTCACGATCGAGAATGGAATTGAGCTCGGCCTGCGAGCCACCGCGCAGCACGATCGCGGTGCGATCGTTGCCGGTGGATCGCAGGGTTTCGGCGAAGCCATCGCTCATCGCGAGCATGGCCACGAGCACGCCGACGACACCGGCAATGCCAACCACGACGACGGAGGACGAACCCAGTCGCTGGGTCACGGTCGCCAGTCCCACGCGAGTGACCTGCCAGGTCTGCCGGCCCCGACGGGTCAGTGCCATCCACAGTACGAGGATCACGGCGAGCGCTACGACACCTTGCCATGGCAGCGCGATCCACAACGCGAGGAAGGCGGCAACGATCAGGAACATCAACAGGCCGAAGCCGAGTTTCTTCATGGATTTCATGTCGTATTCCTCAGCGCCCGGCGAGCGCGTCGACGATGTTGAGACGCATCGCGCGGATGGCTGGCAGGGCGCCGACGAGCGCGCCGATCACCACCATCAGTACGAAACCGAGGATCCACGTGGATGCACCGATCGGCGGCAGGTTGAGCATGCCACCGCTGCCCTTGGCAACGATCGGTACGACGATGCCGGCCAGCGCCAGCCCCAGCACACCGCCCAGCACCAGCAGCAGGATGCCTTCGGCAAGCACCATGCCGAGCACGCTCTGGCTGGAGAAGCCGATGGTCTTCAGTACGGCGAGCTCGTTCGTGCGCTCTCGTACCGCCTGCGCCATGGTGTTGCCGGTCAGCAGGATGAGCGTGAAGAACACCGCGCCCATGATTGCCGAAACGATAAGACCGATATCACCCAGCTGCTTGGCGAACGATGCATTGAATGCCTGCTCCGTCTGCGTCTTGGTTTCGTGGTCCGAGTTGGCCGATAGCGCATCGATCGCCTTGGCCACACTGTCGGCCTTGTCGGCGGAGGTGAGCTTCACCACATACCAGCCCACCGTGGTGCCGACGCTATGAAACGCGTTGGCATCCTCGAAGTACTTGTGGTGGAAGAAGAACTGCTGGTCCGTGCCGTTGGCTGCGCCCTTGGCCGGCGTGTAGATGCCGACGATGTCGAAGGGCCAGGTCTTGTCGCCGTTAAGCTGCGGGAAAATCGTCGACTGCAGGGGAATCTTGTCGCCCACCTTCCAGCCGTAGCGCTTCGCCAAGGCTTCGCCCACGATGGCACCGGTTCGTGTGGTCTCGTAGGCCTTGCGTTGGTCCGCCGGCAATTCCATCTCGTGGTAAATGTCCAGGTAGTTGTCGCTGACGGCGAAGCTGAGCACGAAATTCTTGGGATCCTGGTAGATGCCGCCGAACCAGTTGGCGTAACCCACGGACTTCACCCCAGGGACGGCCTCCATGCGCGTCTGCAGGCTTGCCGGCAGCGACTGGATAATCGAATAACGCGACGTAGTGATCAGGCGGTCCACACCGATCACGCTGTCACCGGAGTCGAAGGCCGCACGCGTGGCGTCGAGCATGCCGAAAAGCAGAAAGGCGGCGAGGATCGACACCAGGGTGAGGAACGTACGGGACTTGCGCCGGAACAGCGCCGCCCAGATGAGATGCATGTATTTCATGCCGGCTTCCTCGCTCAGGCCACGGCTTGCTCGACAAGGGTGCCCTTGTCGAGATGCAGCGTGTGATTGGCATACTCGGCAGCCTTGGGATCGTGCGTCACCATGACGATGGTCTTGCCATGCTCGCGATTGAGTTCGCGCAGAAGCCCGAGGATCTCTTCGGCGGACTGACGATCCAGGTCACCGGTCGGTTCGTCGCAGACCAGCAGTGTGGGATCGGAGACGATGGCACGCGCGATCGCCACGCGCTGCTGCTGTCCGCCGGAAAGCTCCGAAGGCTTATGCGTGGCACGGTCGGACAAGCCCACCAACTGAAGCGCGATGGACGCATTCTGCTTGCGCTGCGCCGCCGACAGCTTGGTCAGGAGCAGGGGCAGTTCCACGTTGCGCTGACCGGTGAGCATCGGCATGAGGTTGTAGAACTGGAAGACGAAGCCGACGTGCGCGGCGCGCCACTTGGCCAGCGCACCGGAGCCCAACTGGTCGATGCGCTCGCCGGCCACCGTGATACTGCCGCCAGTCGGCGTATCCAGGCCACCGATCAGGTTCAACAGGGTGGTTTTGCCCGAACCCGAGGGACCCATCAGGGCAAGGAAGTCACCTTCCTCGATCTTCAGGTTCACACCATGCAGCACTTCGACCTTCTGCCGGCCGCGCTCGTAAACCTTGGAGAGATCCTGGATGTCGATCAGGGTGGCCATCGTTATGTCTCCGTACGCGTCAGGGTGTGGTTTTGGCGACGCTGACGGCCGTGCCGTCGGCGAGGGATTCGGGTGGTGCGACGACAATGGTTTCGCCCGTGGTCACGCCGTCGCTTACCAGGCGCATGTCGCCGCTGCCCTGCTTCGCGGACGTCACGAGCCGGCGATGAGCCGTGCTGTCGGCAACGACGAAGACCACGTCGTGTCCGTCACGAGTAACGACGGCAGCGGCGGGAACGAACACGCCTTTCGGCGCCGCGGATGGCGCGGGGGCACGACGCTCGAGGAAGGACACGCGCACACCCATGTCGGGCACGATACGTCCGTCCTTGTTCTCCAGTGCGACACGCACCTTCACCGTGGCCTTGCCGCGGTCGGCGGCCGGCACGATAGCAATCACATGGGCGGGGATCTTCCAGTCGGGATAGGCGTCGAGCACGGCCTCGGCGGGCATGTCCGGCTTTACGCGCCCGATATAGGCCTCGTTGACGTCGACATCGATCTCCAGCGAGTCCATGTCGACGATGGTGCCGACGCCTGTACGCGTGAAACCACCACCGGCCGAGAGAGGCGACACGATTTCGCCGACCTGGGCAGCCTTGTCCGTGATCACGCCATCGAAGGGCGCGCGAATCACCGTGTAGTCGAGGTTGACCTGCCCCACCTGGACCTGTGCATCGGCGGAGTCGGCCTGGCGCCGCGCCGTGTTGAGCTGCGCCCGGAAGGTATTGGCCTGGGTACGAGCCTGTTCCGATACCTGCCTGGACACGAGGCCGCGCCCGACCAGCGCCTCGGCGCGGTCGGCGTCACGCAGGTTCTGGTCGAGCTGGGCCTGGGTCTGGGCCACGGTGGCGCGAGCCGCCGCCGCACTCGCCCGGGCAGCATCCAGGCTGGCTCGCAACGCGTTGTCCTCGAGACGGGCGAGCACCTGACCCTTCTTCACCCGGTCACCCTCCTCGATCAACACCTCGGTCAGGGTGCCGGTGATCTGCGCGGAGACGGTGGCCTGGCGGCGTGCCGTTACATAGCCCGTGGCCTGGAGCACCGCTCCGGCCTCTGCATTGGCAGAAGGCGACACGGCGGTAGCGGTCTTCAC
Organism: uncultured Luteibacter sp.; assembly: GCA_966191635.1. GTDB lineage: Bacteria > Pseudomonadota > Gammaproteobacteria > Xanthomonadales > Rhodanobacteraceae > Luteibacter. Next base: position 1,628 of record CBIGPO010000012.1, on the reverse strand, counting down.
CTCGACCGGACGATGGGCGACGAAGACCCATGCACCGGCACCGACGGCGAGCAGCACTGCCACCACGCCGGCGGCGATTAGCGCGAGCCGGACTCCGTTGCCGCCGCCCCCACCCCCGTGGGCTTCCTTGTGCGATTTATCGATCTTCAGCTGCCTCAGCAGCTCGGCGTTCGAGTTCATGCTTCCCTCTGTCCCCTGCGGTCCCACCAGATGGCAGGATCATGCGACCCGGGGCGACGCTGCACCACTTCCGCCCATCAGTCATCTGCCGTGACAGGTGTCACCTGCTAACCTGATGCGATGAATACGATCATCCCCGCGCCGGCCCAGCCGAGCATCCCCGTCGTCGGCCAGACCGCGCGTTTCCCGGTCCGCCGTATTTTCTGCATCGGCCGGAACTATGCCGACCATGCCCGTGAAATGGGCGCCTCGGTCGACAAGGCAAACCCGATGTTCTTCACCAAGCCCGCCGATGCCGTCGTCACCGACGGTGCCGATGTGCCCTACCCCTCGGCAACCAGCGACCTCCACCACGAAGTGGAAATGGTGGTCGCCCTGGGTGCCGGCGGTTCGGACCTCTCCGTCGAGCAGGCCGGCAAGCTGGTCTGGGGCTATGGCGTGGGCCTGGACCTGACCCGCCGCGACCTGCAGGCGCAGGCCAAGGCCAAGGGCGCGCCATGGGATGTCGCCAAGGGCTTCGACCACTCGGCTCCCATCTCGGCCCTGGTCCAGGCGTCGGAAGTGACACCGACCGCTTCCACGCGCATCGCGCTGGAGATCAATGGCGAGCTGCGGCAGGAGGCCACGCTGGGCGACATGCTGCTCGACGTCCCCGAGATCCTCAGCGCGCTGTCGAAGTTGTTCGAACTGAAGGCGGGCGATATCGTCTATACGGGTACGCCGGCTGGCGTATCCGCCCTCGTGCGTGGCGATACATTCCGTGCGACCCTCGACGGCGTCGCGACGCTCGAAGGCCGCGTAAGCTGACTTCGCAACTTGCCGACATTCATCCCGCTAGCTTCCAACGTTCCACGCTCAGCCAATAAGGAGAAAGACCGATGAGCTTCGTCGCGGAATTCAAGCAATTCGCTCTACGCGGTAACGTCGTCGACTTGGCGGTCGGTGTCGTGATCGGTGCGGCATTCGGCAAGATCGTCACCTCGCTGGTCGACAACATCATCATGCCGCCCATCGGCTGGCTGATCGGCGGCATCGATTTTTCCGACTGGAAGTGGGTCCTCAAACCAGCCGATGCCGTCGCGAAGAAGGCCGAAGTGGCCATCCAGTACGGCGTCTTCATCAACGTGCTGATCCAGTTCCTCATCGTCGCCGTCGCGATCTTCATGGTGGTCAAGGCCATCAACCGCCTCACCCGCCGCGAAGAAGCAGCCCCGGCTCCGCCGGCTGCCGACGTGGTGCTGCTCACGGAAATCCGTGACTTGCTTCGTTCGCAACAGGGTCGCTAGAACAGACTTTCTTCGCGCATTTCAGGGGGCGGGCTCGCCTTTGGCCTCGCTGTTGCACGGCTCGCGTTGCGTCGCAAGAGCCGGCGGGTCTCACCCTCGGGGCCACGCTGCGGCGACCCGCTTTGGAAGGGCCGCCCAACGCGGCCGTTTACTTAATTGCCC